>DUOO01000034.1 GCA_012838795.1 Clostridiaceae bacterium
ATCTAACGAGCACACTCAACTATGGTTTTTCCTTCTTTGATTTCTTTCCAAGTACTTGTTTTAATAGCTTTAAAAAAACCAGCAAAACCTTTGATATCAGCGTCTTTCAGCCTTTTCTTGACATCAATACTACCGTCTCTATATGCATCGTCCAGGGAAACATATCGATCGGTTGAATGGTCTTGATTTGCCATATATCTTTAAGCAGTTTGAGATCACGCGAGAGTGTTCCCGGATGACAAGATATATAGATCATATTAGATGCTTTGCTTTGGTTCAAAGTCTTAATTAAGGTTTTGTCCAGCCCTTTGCGCGGCGGATCAACAATAATAAAATCCTGCTCTGAAATTTGTTGTTTATTCAGCCAATTTTCTGCTTTATCAAGGAAATATTCGGCATTGTTGATTGAATTCAATCTGGCGTTTTGATTAGCATTTCGAACTGAACTTGAAAAACTTTCGACACCTTTTATTGTCTTGAAAAGATCAGATAAGATTATACCGATGGTTCCTGTTCCGCAAAAAAGATCGTATAAAGTTGCCGTGTTCTCCGGTAATTTACTATCTTCTTGCTGATTAAGAGAATGATTTTGCAATTTGTTTAAGGAAACACTCGGAGAATTGTTCGTGCACCGCAAAGCATTGATCACAAATTTGCGGATAGTGCGAAACATTACTTCAGTTTGTTTAGTGTTGACTTGAAAAAATGATCGCGGATGGATTTGAAAATGTTTTCCTAAAACAATTTCGGTGAAATATTCTTCGCCTAAAACATGTATATCATTACTGCTGTTTTTCTGATCTAACAACCATAAACTTCGCAGAGTATGGTTTTCAGAAAATTCAGATAATTTCGAGTTTACAGCATCAAAAATCTCCTGCCAAACAGATTTAAACTTGGTTTTTAAGATAGAATTGTTGGGTTTGGTAAAGCTGAAAGCGACCAGAAATTCTTTGCTGTTCTCACCTGTACGAATATTTAATTCATCCCAAAATTCCATTAAAAATTTTTGTAATTCAGGTTGAGCATTTGACAGTTTTTGCTTAATCGCTTGGCAAATAATACTATTCTCAGTTTGTGAAATCAAACATTTTTGATGTGCAACAACGTCGTTGGATTTTTGTGCAAAAAAGCCGAATTCAAACTGTTTCGTTATTGTATTATATTGGACTTTCAACTGAACATTATTACGGTAATGCCAAGGATTTCGCATGCCGATGATCGGCTTGAAATCAATTTCAGTTAAATTGAGCAGAGCAATACGTTCCAATTGACTGCGCAAGATATTTTCTTTGAACAAAATCAGATCAGCATAATTTAAGGCTTGCACCTGGCAACCGCCGCAACCTGATTTTTCCGGAAAATTTTTTTGAGAATCTGCATGCATTAATTCGATTAGGCTATTATAAAAATACGGACAAGGTATGCTCTGTCGATTTTCCGATTTTTCGATAATTTCTATATTTTCTGCCTGCCAGATATTCTTTTTCAGCGGAAATATTTCAGCTTTGACCAGATCACCGGGAACCGAATACGGAACAAAAACAACTTGTCCTTGTTGCGTTTTTGTCAGACCTTCACCTTGATCGGTCAAATCAAAAATTTCTAAAATATGTTCCGCCATAAAGTATGTCTTCTTCGCTCTAAGCAAAAAATAATCCATTCGGAATAATTTGCATAGTCTTTTATTTTTAAAAATTTAATTATAAAGCAATTATTCTTATTGTAGTATACATAATTTAATCAAGATATAAGTCACGCAGGATTTCAACACATTCGTCAACATCCATATTCGGTGTTAATTCCGGACGATAAACGAATTCTAAAAGCAACCAGTCTATCGGCATCAATTCTTGAGTCGATGTCCAATTTTGTTGAAATAAACTATCTTGATAACGATAAGAATCATTCGGTAATCCCAGTGCTTGAATAAACTCTTCCATAATCAGATGATTCATTTCTTCACGATTCGGATAATCATTTGATACCGCCATTCGCGCATAATAATTATATCCATAAGCATCATGCCAATGTAGTACAAATCCCCAATTATCTTTGATATACTGACCTTCAAAGATATCCTCAAAGTCACCTAACGGTGCAATATGGAATTCAAAATTATAATCGGTAGAGCCGGCTTCAGCATATTGAATATCAAGACCGGTCAAGGTTTCAACGGCAGGAATAATCAGATCCAATCTGGCAAAGTCAGCTGCAGTAGGCTCACCGAAAGTACCTATTCTAATCGGTATTGATGTATCCCAACGATTCAAGACTGCCGGTACAGAAGGATCAAATTCATTTCCTCCTGCTATTTCCGGAAAATATTCCAAAGCATCTTCAATAAATTGCGGATCAAATTGATCACGTCGGGCATATAACGGTCCATTCGCAATAATGTCTTCTCTGGTAAAACTCTCAGCTTTCAACAAATCATCGCTTTGTGCAGTTGAGACAGACGTAGTTACCGTAGTTGTCGCTTCAGTTGTTTGTACAGTTGTCTCTGAAGTTACTTCTTCAGTTTCTCTTGTCACTGTTTCAACTGAAACAGATTGATTAGGTTGCGTTGTTTTTTTAATATTGGGAACAAAAACACTTTCTGTTTCTGAAACGTCATTAACCGTTTCCTCTGTTGTTTGTTGTGTTATTTCATTTGTTGTTTGTTGTGTTATTTCATTTGTTGTTTGTTCGCTTATCGTTTCTGTTTCTTCAGAAGAAATCACGCTTTCAAATACTTTTTTGATTTCTTGTAACTCAGTAGTTACTTTTTTACAGCTGCTCAAACTCATCAAGACAAAAATCGTACTGACTAGCAGCACTAAATATCTTTTTGCTTTTTTCATACTCATACCTCAAAATATATTTATATTTTTGTTTCAGACAAAATTATTATACCGTATATTAATTTATATTTAAGTAAAAATTAACATTGCAAATTTTTCAGCCTTTGGAATTAATAATTAAATTGATGAGGGTGTCAACATTACAACTTAAGCTAATCAAAACTTCCCGGAGGAAATACAAATGGAAAAATATACTCTCGAATATTATCAGGAAAGTGCCGATTACATCTCAGAACGGATTACCGAGCGTCCTAAGATCGCGATTATTTTAGGCTCTGCTTTAGGCGGAGTTGCCGATCGAGTGGAATATAAAATAACAATATCTTATAAAGATATTCCGAATATGCTGCAATCTACTGCGCCTGCACATAAGGGTGAATATGTCTTCGGAAAAATCGGACAACAACCGGTAATGATTGCCTCCGGTCGTTTCCATCACTATGAAGGTTACAGTTATGAGCAACTTGCCGGTCCGATCAGAATTATGAAATTATTGGGAATTGAAACTTTAATTGTAACCAATGCCGCCGGTGCCGTTAATCTTGATTATAAAGTCGGCGATATTATGTTAATTGAAGATCACATCAAGTTAAACGGTCATAGCCCGATGCGAGGCCCGAATATTGATGAGCTGGGTCCTCGTTTTTTTGATTGTACACACATTTATAAACCGGAATTGCTTGCTTTGGCAAGAAGCAGAGCAAATGCTCTGAACTTAAATGATATCCTTCAACAGGGAGTTTACTACTTCTGTCCGGGACCGAATTTTGAAACTCCGGCTGAAATCCGGGCTATTCGCATTCTGGGCGGCGATGCTGTCGGCATGTCTACCGTAACTGAAACTCTAACAGCTGCCCATTGCGGTATCGACGTACTGGGCTTATCAATGATTACGAACATGGCTGCCGGCGTTACCTCAGACCTGCTATCCGGTCAGGATGTAATTGACACAGGCAAAAAAACTGCCGGTATCGCAGCAGATTTCATTTGCGATATCGTTAAACATTTAGGCGGAGGTGGTAAGGCATACTCTGAAGGGCACGCTCCTCAAGAATTTAGCTAGATGTTGTGCTAATACCTGTACAAAAACCATATCGTTCTTCTATTACGACTATTCCAATTCAATCACACCTGTATTGAATTCGTAATAACGACCTTTGAGATTCATTAATTCCTGATGTTCGCCTCTTTCAATAATAAAACCGTTTTCCAAGACTAAAATTGCATTGGAATGACGAACGGTTGAAAGCCTGTGAGCAATTGCAAAGACTGTTCTGTCCTGCATAATTTCATCCATGCCCTGACCGATTAAACTTTCAGTTCTGGTGTCAACTGAACTGGTCGCTTCATCCAAAATCAGAATCGGCGGATCGTTGACTGCAGCACGAGCTATTGAAATCAATTGTCTTTGACCTTGTGACAGATTTAAGCCATCTGTTGTCAACATTGTATCGTAGCCTTCATTTAGTTGCATTATTAACTCATGAGCATTTGCCGCTTTAGCGGCTGTGACAATTTCTTCATCTGTTGCATCTAAACGTCCGTAACGAATATTCTCTTTGATCGTATCTTCAAAAAGATGAACGTCCTGTAAAACCATACCTAATTGGTGACGTAAATCTTGTTTTTTAATATCGCGAATATCAATTCCGTCAAAGTATATATGCCCCTTATCTATATCATAAAAACGATTAATCAGATTGGTGATGGTAGTTTTACCTGCTCCGGTCGTTCCGACAAAGGCTAAACGTTGACCCGGTTTTGCATAGAATGAAACATTTTTTAATACCGGATCTTGTGTTTTATCGTAGCCGAATGAAACATCAACAAAACGCAAATCACCTCGCAAGGGAACCAGGCATCCGGGATAACGTTCAGCAAATTCCGGGTCAGGCAGATCCTCTTTACGCATTTCTTCTGTTCTTTTCATGATTGCTTGGCAATCATAAAGTGATGTCGGAACATACCAATACCATCTGCCTTTTTGATCGGTTACAATTTGTACTTGACCTTCGTCAATTTCCGGTTTTTCATCCAAAATATCGAAAATTCTTTCGGCTCCCGCCAGAGCGGCAACAATCATATTAAACTGATTGGCAATATTTGTAACCGGTCGCGATACATTACGCGTGAAATTCAAATATGAAGCAAGTGTACCGACATCCATGGCAAAGACACCGTTTATTGTCATATAAGACCCGATCATTGCAATGATGCTGAATACGACATACGTGAGATTTCCGGTTAAAGGAAACATCAGCGTCGCATATGTATCTGCTTTTGTTGCGTCTTCAAATAGTTTTTCATTATGCTCTGAAAAATCTTCAATTGTTGCTTTTTCATGATTATAGACTTTGATCACTTTTTGACCGCTCATATATTCTTCGATAAAGCCGTTGAGATTTGCCAAGGTGGCTTGCCTTGATCTGAAAGCTTTTGAACTTCTGCTTGCCACAATTTTTACGGCAAAATATAAAAGACCCAGTAAAACTATATTAATGGCAGATAACATCGGACTCAAAATGAACATCATGGTAATCGTTCCGAGAAACATTAAAACACCCCGCACTATATTTGATAAAGATTGACCTAACGCAATCGCAACATTATCCACATCATTGGTCATAGCGGACATTAAGTCACCATGTTCCCGCTGATCAAAATAATTTACCGGCAAAGTCTGGATATGGCTGAAAAGATCATATCTGATATTGGCGGTCGTATTTTCCGAACAATAGACAAATAAACGGCCTGAGATATATTGACCGATTACCGATAACAAATATATCATTGCAGTAAGCAAAATTTGTTCAGCTAATGTTTTAACTCCCTCACCTGCAACCAAAGAGTTAATGATCGGTTTAATCATGTAGTTACCGAAAATTGCTCCAAGGGATGCCAGACCAACGATAATAATTGCAATAATTAAATACATGCGATATTGATTCATGTATCGGAACAGTCTTTTGATCGTACCATAGGTGCTGCGAGGCTTCATACGCTTATTCATCCTGCTGCCATCCCTTTCTGTTGTGATTCATAGATTTCCTGATAAATACAATTATCTTGCAACAAATCAGCATGTGTTCCGATACCGGATATTTTCCCGTTGTCCAGGACAATAATCTTATCGGCATTTTGAATTGATGAAATGCGCTGGGCAATAATTATCTTGGTTAAATCAGGATTAAATTTATTGAGTTCGATTCTTATTTTAGCCTCAGTTGTCATATCAACTGCCGAAGTCGAATCGTCAAATATCAATATTTTCGGATTTTTAAGTAAAGTTCTGGCTATACATAGTCTTTGTTTTTGACCACCCGAAAAATTAACACCGCCTCTTTCAACTTTTGCCGCTAAACCTTCCGGCCTATTCAAAACAAATTCTGCCGCCTGACTTATTTCGAGAGCTCTGATTATTTCCTGATCCGAAGCTTGCGGATTTCCCCATTTCATATTCGATCTGATCGTACCTGAGAATAGCGTATTTTCCTGTAAAACGATCGCAACTTGATCTCTTAAAGACGCAACCCGGTATTCTTTAATCGGAATACCGCCGACACGAATTTCACCTTCAAAAACATCATATAAACGCGGAATAAGATGAACCAGAGTAGATTTTGCGGAACCGGTTGAACCGATCAATGCAACAGTCGAGCCCGACGGAATATTCAAATTAATATTATGCAGACTGAAATGTTGATTGCCCGGATATTTGAATGAAACATTGTCAAAGATAATTTCACCGCTGACAACTTCCGAAACGCCTTGCTCGATGGACTCGGCAAATTCCGATTCAGCTTCCAAAACTTCAAATATTCTTTCAAGCGATGCTCTGGCCCGTGAAAAATTCATCAGAATCAACGCCAAATTCATTACCGACGTTAATATCTGACCGACATACATGATGAAACTGAATAAATCACCAGCCTCCATACCTCCCTGCAGCATCAGATTACCACCGAACCAAAGAACGGCAACAATAACCGCATACATGATCAACATCATGAACGGCATGATTATGACCATCAAATTCAAAGCAGCCAAAGCAGTTGTAACCAAATTTTTATTCTGTTCAGCAAATTTTTCCTTTTCAAATTTTTCTCTGCAAAAAGCTTTAACTACTCTGATTCCGGTAAGATTCTCTTGAGTTCTGGCATTTATGCGATCAATCATGCTTTGAAATTTTCTGAATTTAGGTATACCGAATTTCATTGTCAGCATAATTCCCAGCATCATCACCGGCAAAGCAATCAAAAATACCATCGACAATCTTATGTTTATTCTTATTGCCATAAATGTCGCCAAAACAAACATAAAGGGAGCCCTTACTGAAATGCGAAGTGCCATTCTGGCTACATTAGAAACAAGAACAATATCATTAGTCAAACGAGTAATCAGTGATGATACTTCAAATTTATCCAAACCGGCAAATGAAAAAGTCTGGATTTTTTCAAATACTGTTAATCGCAGATTTTTTCCCAAACCTTGACCGGCTTTTGCTCCGCAATAAGTACTGAACCCGCCGAAAATAAACGCCAAGACAGCTGCTATTATCATGTATAGACCGTTTTTATATACTAAATCAATCTGCCCGGAGAGCACGCCGTCATTTATTGTATTGCCCATTATTGTCGGAATAATGACATCTGCAACAACTTCTAAAATCATTAATAACGGCGTTAAAATTACAAAAGGCATATATCCCTTGTAATATTTTGCTGTTTTCCTTAACATACACATTGGACCTTTCTGATTGTTAAAACAGATAGATAATTTATCATATAATAACAATTAGCAATTATAGCATAAGACGAGATGAAAATATGATCCTTTTTTGCTATAATGGGTTTCGTCAATCGTCACAATTGGTCTGCGGCCGACTGTGGATTCCGTGCAATGTCAGCTCGTGAACCCCGTCAGGTTCGGAAGGAAGCAGCGGTAAGCGGATCCTGACATGTGCCATGGGTCGATCTG
>DUOO01000009.1 GCA_012838795.1 Clostridiaceae bacterium
ATCTCGTGAGGAAAATGTGATAAACTTTCCATGGGTGATTTGTATACCTTTCTGTAAAGATTTCCGGCCTTACAGGGATATTATAGGTCACCCCAATTTACTTCTAAGAAAAGTCTCACATCAATTTTAAAGTGACAAATCAAAAGTCATTGCATAGACAATCTTTATTGACATAACTTTACAAAAAACATATAACATATTTAATAAAACTCTCCGCACCTCTTTCAAATGTGTCCTAGGAGAGATTTTTTTAGAAGAATAGCGTTGAAGTTAAAAATCTCAAAACGCTTGATTAACAAATAGAATTGCTCGAAGACAAAGGTTGCATATTAAAAGACGAAGTTTTTGCAAAAAAGTTTTAAGTGCCGTAATCTATTATAGATTCTCATCTTATTTTTGCCTTTTAAATGTTAGAAAGAAGGATTTTTATGGAAGCATGCTGTATATTTTCCTGTGATAAACCAGCTAAAGCAATTAATCATTTTGAATATGAAGTAGTACAGGATTTAGGTAGTAAAGTATACAACGATGATAGGAGTGTTAGGCACTCCACCCATGTATTGGATACAGGTGGTAGAAAAATTATTAGATGTAAAAATATGCAATGCTATTTTTTTATATCAATGGTCTGAATTTCATGATAGCTTTGGCGATCAAGATTCATTTTATGAAGACTTTTTTCTAGTAGATGATGTAGATGAAGCCATTAATTTGAACACTACATATAACGGATTTGAACTAGAAACTAAATAAACAAGATTAAGGATATGTTACTCTGGTGATGATTGGTATTGGAATAAAGAAGAAAAATAAAGATTTCAACCGATAGCCATATAAGAATAGCATTCAAAAAAACAAGTACAATCATAAACCTCTGATAAAATGACATACGCGTATTTCTATGATCTAAAACTACAAATAATTTATAACAAGGAGCGTTAACATGAGTTATTTTGAACAATCAATTAAAGATGTTTTAGTTGAAATTGAAGATGGGAAACTGTTTTTGCCAGCAATACAAAGAAAATTTGTATGGAGTGAAGAGCAAATCACAAAACTATTTGACTCTCTCATGAGAGGTTATCCTATTGGTACATTTCTATTTTGGCAAATCGATAAAGAAAAAGATAACACGAATGGTTATGTTTTTTATGATTTTATTAAAGATTATCATGAAAGAGATTTTAATCAGAATCCAATTAGGGACACGATAATAAAACAACAATTTAAAGTAGCACTAGATGGTCAACAAAGATTAACTTCACTTTATATTTCATTAATGGGTAGCTTATCAAACAAAGAGCCAAGAAAGTATTGGAGAAATGATGATGCTTTTCCTAAAAAAGAGCTGTATTTAAATGTTTCTAATGCTATTTCAAGCGATGAAGAAGATGATATTTTTGAATTTCAATTTTTAGATCCTAAGAACATGCCAGATGATGGCAAGAAATGGTTCAAAATAAAAGAGATACTTCAGTATTCTGATGGTACTGATTTAATGATTCAAAAAAGCAGAGAAAATTGGACTGATACAGAGATAAAGATGGCCGTAAACTTATGGAAAGTCGTTTGTTTTAACAAGTATGTGAGCTACTTTTCAATTGGTGAAGCTAACCTAGACCAGGTGTTAGATATTTTTGTAAGAGTTAATAGTGCTGGAACAGTACTTTCTAAAAGTGATTTATTATTCTCAACTTTGACTGCAAAATGGTCTGGTGGAAGAGAGTTGATAGATGCTTTAATTAAAAATATTAATCGGACAAATAGGAAATTTTCTTTTAGCACAGATTTTATTATGAGAACAATATTATATCTTTCTGATTTACCAATTAACTTAAAAGTAGAATCATTTAAGGATAATGTTTACGCGATACAAAAAAACTATAATAAAATAGAAAAAGCCATAAAAGAAATGGTTTCTCTAATAGAAGATTATGGTTTCTCTGATGAAAACATTACATCATATAACGCATTAATACCAATTGTGTATTTTATTTATAAAAATGGAGATTTAAAATCAAGTAAAGCTGAATTGATTAAATATTTTATTATTGCTCAAGTTAAAAATCTATTTGGTGTTGCTAGTAACTCTGCATTATCTGAAACAAGAAAGGCTTTAGTCATAGATACAAAATCTTATGAGTTAAAAAATAATGTTTTTAAGACTGAACAGTTTTCGAACATCAACCTAACTGGAGATAGAAATTTTAAATTTGCTGATGATGACCTTGAACGACTCTTTGACTATTCTAAAGGAAAGTATACGTTTATGATTCTTTCATTGCTCTTTCCTGAAGTGAAAATTAGCGAAGTTGAATTTCATCAGGACCATATGCACCCTGCTTCCGGATTTACAGAAAAAAATCTAACAAAAGTTGGCTTTTCAAATGATGAAGTTAAAGACATCATTTACATGTCGAATCAACTTGCAAATTTACAACTTCTAGAAGGACGACAAAATGAAAGTAAAAATAAAACACCTCTAGAAGATTGGATTTCAAAAGGAAAGACCGATAAGTATTTGCCTTTAGATCAATCATTCAAGTTAATAGATTTCAGAAGTTTTTATGAAGCAAGAAAACAACTTATGAAAGAACAACTTATAAACATATTTGATATAGTTTTAATGTAGTATACAATTTAATACACACCTTGGTACAAAGGGTAATGCAGGCTTGACCTGTAAATAAAATGGCAATAGCCAAAAGGAGATACTTATGAAAAGTATTGAAATTAAAGTACCAAGGAATTTGATTCGAAAGTTTTATCCATATCCTGAACCGTATGGTGACGGAGACTATGTTGTTGATTTAATCAATGGCATGTATACAGATGTTTTTTATAGAGAAGAAGGAGACTTTGTCACGATTACAAATGACAACAAATTGATCTCTTATCTTAAAATGAACCAGATGAAGTCAAGACAATGTTTTTTCAGAAATGGAGTCTACTCATTACGCATTAAAGAGGATATTGATAATCAGAACATTGAAGATTGGAATGCATCAACACCAATCCTTGTTGAATTAGAGATGCCTGAAGAACACAATCTACCTAATGAGTTTATGTTTTGTTTCTATTGGATTGAAGTTGGATATGCAACTATAAAAGTTAGAACAATGACGCTAAGAGTTTATGAAAAGAATCTGATCCACATGATTGATATCGGTGTTGCAGTCGATTTACTTGTTGAAGCTATAAAAAAGATAGTTAATAATCATATAGAATAATGCTTGACTATTTGCGTAGGGTGCTAAATGGTATCCCTGTAACTGTTTTACCACATATTGAAATGTAAGGTTTAATACAATACGTATCAGGCCTTTTTTTGCTTTAATAAGGCCTTTTTTTCTTTTGCAAATTAGGTTCGAGGTAAAACAACAGGCTTTTGAGGTTAAATATCTTATCAA
>DUOO01000035.1 GCA_012838795.1 Clostridiaceae bacterium
GGTTGCCGAGCGTTTCTGATCCGCACAGCCGGCTTTTTTGGCACGGCTCCACTCAAAACCAAGTTTGCAGGGGCAAAATTTACGGTCCTGCGGGTTGACGAGCGTTTCCGATCCGCACAGCCGGCTTTTTTGGCACGGCTCCACTCAAAACCAAGTTCGCAGGGGCAAAATTTACGGTCCTGCGGATTGCCGAGCGTTTCCGATCCGCACAGCCGGCTTTTTTGGCACGGTATAAATTAAATCTTTTAAGACATTTCAGACTCATCAATCTACAAAGCCCTGCAAATTGATAATTGCAGGGCTTTGGAATTTTGAAAGAAAGATATTTATTGAATTACATTTAGAATAAATAAGCTGTAAAAGCAACCGCTATCTATTCAAGTTAAATCGCTAAAGCAACTTGTTTTATTCCTGTGGAATTTCTACGGTTACCGGATCAAATGTTTTGACAAGAGAATAATCATCATTCAATAAGGAAAAAACAACTTCCATTTCTTTGACTTTAGTATAATCTTCCTCTTTCAGATCAGTATAAAGGAAAGCGTAATAATTTTCCTTTGATTCTTTCGCCGGAAGCTCCGTAGTAAAGAGCGGGAATGTATCTTCGACACCGTTATCAAATTTTACAGTATCCATATGGACTCTATATTTAGTATCAGTAGTGTTTTCAACTCTGAAATGCATCTCCGGTCCAAAGAATTCATCCGGTAAAAATTCTGTGAAATAAATCTTTATTCCGTCCGAATCGAGAACCAATTTTTCTCCTTCATTTTCATCTTGATCCGTTTCATCTTTATCGTTTTCATCTTTATCATCTTCATCTTGATCATCTGTATCTTCTGTATCTTCAGCGTCATCATCGGTTGATCCGCCGAAATAGCTTATTTCCGTAATTGTATACTCTGTTTTATTTGCATTGATATATTCATCTACCAGATCATCTTTTTCTTCAAAATAATAGCTGGTTTCAATGCTTGCTTCAGTCAGATCTATAGTACCGTCAAGCATAATAATTACATCTTCTATACCTACAAATAAATATGAGTCAATTTTTTTGCCATTTTCCACTTCAAATTCAAATTTATAAATGAAACCTAAAGCATTTATAGTATAAACAGATTTCAAATTTGATTCTTTAGGATACAGCAAGTAAACAGAATCAAGTCCGCGTTCTTTTATACCTTTAACTTCATGAGACTCATCGTTAATGGTTTTGTAACCTGATTTGGAAGTAGCTACTTTCGAACTGACCGCATCTTCTATTTCACTTAAAATAGTTGCTTTCTGATCTTCGGTCAAAACATCATCGGGTGAAAGATACCTAGGTACCATATCGGAAGTCAATTCAAAATCTCGGGTAATTTCATCTGAAGGGAAAGAATATCCTTTCTCTTTCAGACTGTATTGGTATACACTGACTTCCAGAGTTATTGTATCACCGATATTTACATCATAGGACGGATCAACATAATAATAGAAACAGTCTTTTATGTCTGCCGGCAGATTATTATCCACCTTAACATCCGCCTGTGGAGCAGCCCCTGTAAATTCAAATACTGCCGCATCAATCACAGTATCTTCGGTAAGCTCTTCAAATTCCGTCAAACCGGAAACAGTATATTCTTTCTCAGTTTGTGTAAGTACATAACCTTGGCTGGCAATATACTCTTCGTCGGCATCAACATATACTATGATCTTATCGCCATTTGAGAGAAAATAATCGTATGAATTTACTTTTTTACCGGTTTGATCTTTAAATTCATAAGAAACATATACCGGCGAATCCCAGGAATAATCATAAGTAAAATAGCCTTCACCGTTATCTCCCTCAAATTCCATCGTGAAATCGGCAAAAGGATCATATTCTTCAGCATCATCCAAACCACTCATCGTATAGACAATTTCATTTGTTTTAATTTGCATCTTGGCTTCTTTGGCTAAAGCAGGATCATCTTTAAGAATTAAGACTACTTTATCTCCGTTGGACAAACTGCCATTTTCTGCTCCTTCACTCTCAACCTTATCTAGTTTGATCGAATCAATATATTTTACGACCGGATCATCGCCTGACAATAAACTGAGAATATCGGCATCTTTTTTCTTGCCCGACTTTGATAAAACCAAGGACATCGCATATTCCGGATTTACCTCTACATCAACGGAACCTGATCCGTTGAAACCTTTTTCTACAACATCCATCAAATCAGTTGTATCAATTTTCTTTGTGCCGCAACCTGTTGCCAACAAACTTAAGCACATTACAAAACATAAGATTAGAGCTATTTTTCTTTTCATTTTTTCTCCTCCAATACTTTAATCTGTTAGTTTACGCTTTAATTTCGCCATTTTCTGCATCTTAAAAATCCAACACAGTACCTCTAGTTAATAAATAGGTTATACTACTCGGCATAGCAGTATTTCTTCTATTAACAATCCTTATTTATATTTATTGATCGATGACCAATAAATGTACAACTATTATACCAATAAAATCATATTCTATTAAGTCTAAATCAGATTATTAACATATTAAATTTAAATTCTGATATCTGTTTTATCCGATTAAATCCGGATTAAATCTGTTCCAGTAAGCTTGTTGCAATCAAAAAGTAAATCATCAAACCTAAAGCATCGATAATTGTACTGATAAAGGGTCCGCTTGCTACTGCAGGGTCTACTTTTAATTTAGTCAAAATAATCGGCATAATTGCTCCGGTTACTGCAGAGAAACAAATAGTCAAAAAAATCGCGATACTAACAATAACCGTCAAAACGAATTCGACTTTTAATATATTAAGCACTCCAAATAAAACCAGGCTTGAAATAAAACCGATCAATATTCCGGAGCCGAATTCATTTTTCACCGTTTGCCATATTTTCTGTCCGATTTCCGCTCCGCCCAGGTTAAGATCACGGACTGTGACTGCCAAAGCTTGAGTACCGACATTACCGCCTGTACCCGTAATCAAAGGAATGAATGCTGATAAAGCGATAACTGACTCCAAAGTCTCATGGAAAATACTGATCAGACCGCCGACCATTAATCCTAAAAAAATCAGAACAATTATCCAAGGCGTGCGTTTTTTAGTTGTTTCAAGAACAGTCGGTTCCTTATCTTCAACCGAAGAACGCGGAACACCGGCAAATGAAATCAAGTCTTCCGTGGCCTCCTCTTCCAAAACGTCCATTACGTCATCAAAGGTAATGATACCTCGCATTTTATTATCCGGAGTAATAACGGGCACTGCCAAAAGATCATAATTTTGAATAACCTTGGCAACTTCTTCCTGATCCATCGTAATCGGTACAGTTATTACTTGTTCAAACATGACATTTTTTACCAATTCATTTTCCGGTGAAAGAATCAAATCACGCATCGACAGAACACCGAGCAAATGATGTTGCTTGTCGAGTACATAAATATAATAGATCGTACCTGCCTGATGACCTTTTGCCCGCACATAAGCAATAACTTGTTTCAGAGTATCTTCGGGTGAAACCGTAAGATACTCTTTAATCATGATTGCACCGGCAGTTTCCTCTTCATACGAAAGTAACTCTCGAACCAAGTCGCGTTGAGTAGGTTCCAAGAGATCATAGATAGTTTCGGATTCTAACGTTTCCGCATCGTGAATTAAATTTGCTATAACGTCCGCGGGTAAAAAACTCAGAACTTGTTGGATAAAATCATGGGATAAATATGTAATTGCCGCTTCCTGATCTTCGACAACCATCCATTCGAAAATCATCGCAAATTCTTCCGGTGTCAACAAATCCGCTATTTTTCGTTTTTTCTCCGGATATAAGAGGTGGAAGACTTCATGTTGATCCCGGTCATGTAATTTGAGAAATAAACTTCGAAATAATTCTCGATCATCATCCCTTACTGAACGATAAATATCTTCATAATACGATTGGCGATCAATTGTTATTTCGTTGCTGCTCACATGACACCTCTATCTAAAGCTAATTATATTAATCATATTATATATTATATTCTATATTTTCAGATTATGATTAGATAAATTAATTTTTAACCATATAATCTTTGCAAGTCATTAGGATCGAGAGCATCCCTTTCCGCCCCCCGATAATCATGTACGATTTTCCCGTTACTGAAAACTATAGTCCGATCACCATTTGTCAAAGCATCTTTGACATTATGAGTAATCATCATTGTAGTAACGCCGGCACCGCGAACAAATTTGTTTGTCACATCTAATATTCGCTCGGAAGTTTGAGGATCAAGTGCAGCAGTATGCTCATCCAGCAACAATAATTTGGGCTGAGAAATGATTTCCATGACTAAAGATACCGCTTGACGCTGGCCTCCTGATAAAAGACCGATTTTTGTATTCATACGCAATTCCAGATCCATTTCAAGAATTTCCAACTGTTCATGGAAAAATCGATAGTCCTTTTTATTGAGTGGAAATAATGAGGGAGAGGCTTTTCTGGTATAGGCCAAAGCCAAATTCTCTGCGATCGTTAAATTAGGTGCAGTTCCCATTTGGGGATCCTGGTAAATACGTGAAATATGTAAGGCTCGTTTATGTTCTTTTTCCCAAGTAATATCTGAACCGTCCAAAATAATGATACCGTCATCAAGTTCATGTGTACCGCATATTGCGTTAAACAGCGTACTCTTGCCTGAACCGTTGGCACCTAAAATTGTAACAAATTCACCTTTTTTTAAATCAAGATTTATTCGATTCAAAGCGATTTTTTCGTTTGAAGTTCCGGGGAAAAAAACTTTGGTCATTCTGCGGATACGTAGCATCAGATCATTATCATTATTATTCATTTTTCCCTCCTGATTTACCATTAGTACGTTGACCTGGTATTCTCTTTTCAACCTCTGCAGACAAATTATTCACATCATTCAGGTATTTATTTACTAATTCTTGATGCAGTCGTTTCTTAGTCTTACGTTCACGCGTTTCTTTTATTGCCGGCAGCATCAAAGCAATAATTACGATTATGGTTGAAATCAAATTCAAAGCATATGACGGCAGAACATCAAATTTCAAAGCAATCGCAATAATAAAACGATAAATGATAGAGCCGACAACCGTTGATATTAAACCCAAAGTCACGCCGTTACGTTTGAACAAAGTTTCTCCTATTATTATCGCCGCCAAAGCAACCACCAATATTCCGGTTCCGGAATTGACATCGGCAAATAAATTGTATTGACTGATTAAAGCTCCGGATAAAGCAGCCATTGCATTACCCAAACTAAGACCGATCATCTTCATGTTATCAGTATTAATTGAAGTATGACGAACCATTGCAGCATTGTCACCGGTAGCCCTAATCGTCAATCCGGTTCGAGTATGAAAAAAGACGGCAATCGCCAGCGTCATCAAGATGACTATCAACAATGTCACGACTGTTCTGGTCACTTGATCATTATTGATCAGCCTGTCGGCAATTGTATAAATCGTATCTTTGCCGATCAGAGAAATGTTTGCTTTGCCCGAAGCTATAAGCAGATTGACCGTATAGAGAGCGGTCATCGTAAGGATTCCGGAAAGAATCGAAGGAATATTGAATTTAGTATGCAAAATTCCGGTTACAATACCGAAAACTGCTCCGCCTAATACAGCAACGACAATACCTAAAATAGGCATCCTGTTATAGGAAAACACTGCTGCAATAATCATCCCCATCGTAAAGGTCCCTTGCACAGACATATCGGCTATATCCAATATTCTGAAAGGGATATATAAACCGACTGCAAGAATACCGTATAACAGGCCTAACTGAATAGCAGAAAGCACTTGGGCAATGGTCATGAATTACTCTCCTCATTTTGCATTTTATACAACTGTAATCGCTGTTTGTATATATTGTATCTGTTACAACTATTTACATCTGATATATTTGGTTACGACTTATGCAGAAAAATCTGCATAAGTCGTAAGTTCATAAATTGTTTGTTAATTATTCCTGAGTTGTTACGTACTCAACTTCCCCTTCCAGTTCTGCCGGTACAACAATGCCTAAGGCTTCAACTTGATCTTGATTAAGGATCATAGTAACTTTTTCTACTGTTTCAGGCGGATTGTCTGCAACGGACTCGCCATTCAAAATACGTACGACCATTTCGCCGGCTTGTATACCAAGGTCATAATAATCCAAACCGACTGTTCCGGTACCGCCGGACTCTACCATAGTACTGGCACCCGGAAAAATCGGCAAATCATATTGGTTGGCAACTTGTTGGAAAGCAGGCATTGCAGAAGCTACATCATTATCCGTCGGAGAATAAAAGATATCTACATCTAATGCTAAATTTTCTACCACTTGTTGTAATTCCGAAGTATTGGTAATTGTACCTTCTTTATATTTTAGACCTTTATCTTCCAATATTCCTTTACACAATTCAGCTTGTACCTGAGAATTTACTTCAGCTGAATTATAAACAATTCCGACTGTTTTTGTATCCGGATAAAGTTTCAAAGCAAAGTCAATGATTGATTCAATGTCCGCCATATCGGAAACACCGGTAACATTTACACCCGATTCTTCCCAAGAAGGAGTCAAGCCTGCCTCAACCGGATCTGTAACACAGGAGAAAACAATGGGAATCTCACTGGTAGTGGTTGCTGCAATTTGAGAAGGCCCGGTTGCAATCGGTAAAATAATATCCGGATTTGAACCTACAACTTCGGAGAAAATACTATTCAGCAAAGAATCCTCGCCGTTGGCATTTTTTTCAATAAATTCAACATTTTCTTCACCAAACTCTCGGATGATTACCTCTTTCATGGCATCACGCGCTGCATTGAGTGCTAAGTGATCAATCGGCAGAACAATCGCCACTTTTTTCTTGTCACTTGACTCAGTACCCTCAGTAGCTTCTGTTTTTTCTGCCGACTCTGCATCAGCCTCGGTTTCAGAATCTTCTGAAGCTTTGTCATCCGCAGTATCATCAGCTTTCTCCGTGCTTTCCTCGACTTTTGCTTCATCTTTTTCGGAATCCGATTTAGCATCGTCTTTCTTGGCACAACCTGCGATCAATAATGATAAAACCAGTAAAAGTGCCAGTAAAATTGTCATTCTTTTTTTCATATTTTTTCTCCTGTATTTTATTTTATACTTATCGCTTTAGTAGAACACTAAATCTAAGTAAATTCCTAATTGCATCTTGATTCCCTTGTTGAACCTGTAATTAATCATAAACCTTCTTGTTTGATTATTTTTACAATCGAACTCGTACCAAGTCTTGAAGCCCCGATTACCAGATATTTCTCCGCATCCTCCAAAGAACGAATACCACCGGAGGCTTTAACTTTAACCTGCGGACCGACATGTTCAACCATCAGCTTAACATCGGCTAAGGTTGCTCCGCCGGTTGAAAAGCCGGTAGAAGTCTTAATATAATCGGCTCCGGCTTGCGTAACAATTTCACACATTTTTATTTTTTCAGCTTCGGTCAAAAGACAGGTCTCAATTATAACTTTTAGAATATGTTGTCCGCAAACCGCTTTCAGAGCTTTTATTTCATATAAAATATTTTCATATTGACCCGACTTCAGGTCTCCCAGATTAACTACCATATCAATTTCCGATGCACCGTTATCTAATGCTTGTAATGCTTCGCAAATTTTTGTTTCAGTTGTTGCATAACCGTTCGGGAAGCCGATAACCGTACCCACATTAACTTTACCCGCCACATATTGGCAGGCTCTTTTGACAAAAGCCGGAGGAATACAAATACCGGCTACATCATATTTCAAAGCATCATCACAAATTTCTTTGATACTTTCCCATGTCGCATCTGCATTTAAAAGTGTATGATCGACCGCTTGCAATATTTTTTTAATATCCATTATACAGATCCTTTATTATTTAAATTCAACCCGTTTATTTGCCGGCTTTATACATTTTAAAAAAGCTTTAATAAGACAGCATACTAATAATATAGCATTCATAGTATTCAGAAATTTTTCTGAATTAAATAATTATACTTATATTTAAATAATTAATCTAATATTTAATAATCTATTGTCGGCTTTTCACCATCTTGAACAATTAAAATTTCCTTAACCACAAAATATCTAAGATATGATATAAAAGATAAAGGCAAATTAATGAGCAAATATTAATATGTATATAATAATCCAACATGAAAAGTATAACAAAAGAGGAATCTATGACCAAGATATTCAAATATATTAGGAACATTCATTATTATGAAACTGACTGTATGGGAATTACCCATCATTCCAATTACGTAAGGATCTTTGAAGAAGCCAGAATTGATTTTATGAAAAAGATTGATCTTGCGTATGACAGGTTGGAAAACTTAGGAATTATTATTCCCGTTACCGGAATCGATCTGGAATATAAAAACGTGTCTAAATTTGCTCAAGTTTTGCGATTCGAATCTGCGATTGTTTATTTTACCGGAGTGAGAATGACCGTACAATATAAAGTATTCGATAATGAAACCGATGAATTAATTTGCACCGGTCATACCAAACATGCTTTTGTCGATCAGAATTTTCAACCTTTCGCACTTCAAAAAAAATTTCCTGAGATCTGGCAAAAATTCCAGGATTGGAATTTGCATAAGGATTTTTGAAAATATTAAATATCTGTAATTTGCTTATTGTCTAAATTTGATTTATTCCTACATAAGAAGATACAGCTAAACAAACCTCTTCATAAGTTGAGATGATTGCATCAGAAAAATCCTGTTTGGAAAAGATTTTACTGCGAGAACCCCATTTCGGATCTTTGGCCAGCTTATCGCTAATAAAATGGTAACCATTAATGAAATCATCTTTATCACTAAATCCGTAACCGTTTTGTTTATGATACAGAACGTTTTTCAGACAAGCATCTTGACGAACCAAAAGCGGAATTCCGACTGCAAGAGCTTCAGCATAGGTTAAACCTTGGGTTTCACTTTGAGAGGCCGAAACAAAAATATTACCTGCTGCATAATAGTCCTGAATTCTGTCCCAATCTACATAACCGGTAAATATTACTTGATCAGTCAAACCTAACTTTGCACTCAATTCTTCCAATTCATTCCTGGCAGGACCGTCACCGACAATAAGCAGCTTTATTTTACTTGTTGTTTGAGATAATTTTTTAAAATATCTGATGATTTTATCCAGTTTTTTCTCTTGTGAAATACGACAAATACTGATTAAGACCATATCAT
This sequence comes from Clostridiaceae bacterium, assembly GCA_012838795.1. Taxonomy (GTDB): domain Bacteria; phylum Bacillota; class Clostridia; order Saccharofermentanales; family DTU023; genus UBA5436. The sequence continues at coordinate 9,182 of DUOO01000035.1, forward strand.
CCTGCTCAATTCCATACCGCCTGCGAATCTCCGCTGCATATTTCCAATCAATGTTTTGAAATTTATCAAGATCTAAACCGGTCGGAATTACTTTTAATGGTTTTATTATCTTATATTGTTTCATGGACTCTACCACTTTTTCGGTCGGCACAATGATCAGATCACATTTTTCCGTAAAATTTTTTACAAATTTTCCGACCAAACTAAAAGTGAAATCATTTTCCGGTATTTTAAAATAGTGAATATAGTTTTCGTAGAGAGTATGATAGGTGTGAACATGGGGTAACTCAAATTTTCTGGCAGCACGTTTACCCAGGTTGCCCAAAGAAATTTCTGTATGTGTATGAATCAGATCTAATTCAAGTTTTTTTATAATTTTCATGTAATTTTTCAAAAACGGTATCCCGATTCGACGTTCTTTCATAGTTATTAAGGGCATACTCGGAATACGATAAGTATTAATTTCAGAGTAATCTGAAGGCTCAACTTCAGAATTAGAAACGGTGAACACAAAAACCTCATGTCCGGCCTCCGTCAAACTATTGCGTAATTCGTAGACTGACGTCGCAACTCCGCTGATTTCAGGATAGTATGCATCTGTAAATAATCCGATCCTCATTTTCCGCTTCTATTTGTCCTCTTCTACACTGAAAACACATTTTAAAAATTTAACAAATTTTGCTTTTTTATTAATTTATTGTTTTAAATTTTCATGATTTGAAAATTTAAATCCAATTATATAGTTGATTATAAACTAATTAAAATTGATAAAGTTTAATTCCTTATTAATTATTTAACATTATGTTGTAAATAATAAAAACAATTATTAATTTCTGATTAATTATTAATTGGCAATGGTATATAATAATTGCATATTAAAAATTAATTAATGCAGGAACAAGTTATCGCTTAGCAACTTTTTTGAATTTTTGCAGATGGGAGATTAATAAAATGAGAATCGGATTCATCGGTGCAGGAAATATGGGTGAAGCTCTTTTGGCAGGAATTATCAGAGGCGGCACTGTCAATGCCCAAAATATTGTCGTTTATGATGCCGATAATTTAAAGAGACAAGCTATTTCCGATAAATATCAGGTTACTCTTGCCAATGACAATCAAGATTTATTAAATCAGGTTGATATTGTAATCTTAGCAATCAAACCTAATGTTTATCCGATTGTATTGCCTGATATTTCTTATTATCTAACTTCTGAACATCACTTGCTCTCACTTGCTCCCGGCTATAACTTTGCACGAATAAGAAATTTATTGAATCAAGATAAATCCGAGAAGACTGCATGCAAATTATCTTTAATCATGTCGAATACTTCCGCCCGAATCGGTCAAGCCGTATCAGCGGTCTGTTTCGATCAAGACCTTACATCTGAAGAAAAGTCCTTACTGAGTGAATTATTTTCCAGTGTCGGTATGTTTTTTGAAGTTGAAGAAACTCAAATGCCGACCTTAACATCGGTAATCGGCTCGGTCCCTGCATTGGTATATATGGTAATAGAAGGGATTATGCAAGGTGCAATTCTCGAGGGATTGCCTGCAGGACAGGCAAAACAAATTGCAGCCGGAGTCGTGGCATCTGCAGCCAATATGATTACTCAAACCGGAGAGCACCCTGCCATATTACGTGATCGTATTTGTTCACCGGCAGGTACAACAATTGAAGGTGTTGCTCATCTGAAAAATATCGGTTTTGAAGGCAAAATTATCGAAGCTATTCACCTAATGGCGGAAAAAGCTCGTCTCATGTAATTTTTACCATACTTATTTTATATATCCGGAAAATATTGTTTCAATGATTCAATGTATATTAATAATTTGCTAATCACCATTTATTTGATAAAAAATTGACAATTGATCAATGCAATAAATCGATTTATTTTTTTCGGTAGATTATTATTAAAATGGATTGTCTTAGAATCTTGAGCTGCGACCTGTCCCCCAAAAAGTGTACAAAAATTATACAATAAAAAAAAGAAACTCATGGGAAACAGAATGGAACATAAGAAATATAGTCGTTTATACAAGATTCAGGTAGCCAAAGAAGCATTGTCACCAGGTTACAAAGGAATGGAGTATTTGTCAGCAGAAAAGTACGGTCTAAAAACACGAACGGTAATATATTGGAAGAATATATACAAAGAACATGGAGAAGAAGGATTTAAGCGAGTTCAAGGAAAAAGACGAAAAGTCACTCGCTACGATTTAGAAAAAGAAAATGAAGCTGCTGCAAAACGTATTGCGGAGCTAGAGGAAGAGGTGCAAATCCTAAAAAAAGCGGCAGCCTTTCTAGCGAAAATAGACCGAGAGTAATATATACTTTTATATATACGAATCGGAAAGAACATAGCATATCTGGAATGGCCGGTTGCTTAAATGTCTCGGCAAGTGGTTATTACAAATGGCCAAATAGGAAAAATCAATCATTGTTGACCAAGCGTGATCGAGAAAATGTAGAATTAGCCGAAGAGATTCGTACTCTATTCTTCCAACGCAGAGGTATTTTCGGAGTGAGAAAGATTACGAATCTGCTTAATAAAAATCGTAAGAGGCAGGTGAATCACAAGCGAGTAGAGCGTTTAACGAGAGAACAAGGTCTTCGTTCACGCACAAAGAAACAATATATATCTACGACAGACTCTAATCATCAAGAGCCTATAGCAGAAGATTTATTAAAAAGAGATTTTACAGCCAAAGGACCGAAACAAAAGCTTGTCAGCGATACAACTTATATCCAAACAGAAGAAGGAACTCTCTATGCTGCAGTGATTCTGGACCTTTATGGCAGACTACCGTTAGGCTTAAACTTGAGTCTTACGAATGATTGTTTTCTTGTGATAGGAGCGTTAAAAGACATGCTTGTCCGTAATAAAAGCCAAGATAATTTTTCAGATTGTATTTGTCATTCGGATCAAGGTTCGACCTATGTATCCAAAGATTATCGAGGTATCTTAAAGCAACATGGTCTAATCTGCAGCATATGCCTAGTAGGAGATCCTTGGGATAATGCACCTATGGAAAGTTTCTTTGGGAAAATAAAAACGGAGTGGCTTGGCAAAAAGTATAAAACAAAGTCTTGTTTCATATATAGAATTTAGATCAAAACCAAACCCCAATATGCGTTGAGAGTTTACAGACCATCGCTTCGTATACAGACTTTAGATTCGTTTTCAGGAAAAAATAAAGGACTATCTCAAAATTAATTCTTTTGAGACAATCCCTTTTATGTTTAAGGATAAAAACAGTCAGATTTGATCCGAACTTTTGGCTTTAATCAAAGTTCATCACTTTAATCTAAGTTTTTTCAATTTAATCTAAGTTTTTGGTCTTCGATAGTTTCTTCCTACGTATTACCAGCAATAACCAACCGACAACAAAGAGCAATAAACTCAACCACAAATATGTTTCGGTATTCTCGCCTGTTATTGGTATATTCTGATCCGAATCTGACGGTTTCGTTGTTTCTGTCGGCTTGATCGTTTCGGTCGGGGTCGGAGTGGTTGTTTCTGTCGGCTTGGCTGTTTCGGTTTCGGTAGGATCTGTCTCGGTCGGATCAGTGGGTTTAGCTTTGAACACAGCTTCCAGTGATACCTGCTCGGCAAGCATCGTAAAATTTGTAGCTGCTGCATTTACATCTGCTAAAACCAGTTCCGGAGCTCCGGAAATAATCAACCATTTTTCGAAAACCTTGCCTTCCGGCACACTGGCTATTAAATCAACCTTAGCACCGGCCACCGCTTCATTCACCTTGGTGCCTTCTACGCGTGCTTCGCCGCCTGTTACATTTATTGTATACGTAGCTGCCGGAACTTTATCAAATATGGCATTGACCACAACATCGCCGATCGGCATCGTGAATGTATTGCTCTCGGTGATGTCTATATCACCTGATACAACCTGCCATTCCTTAAATTGCCAACCGGAATTGGGTGAAGCACTAAGAGTGATCTCCTTTCCCAAAATGCCGGATTCCGGATCTGCGGTGGCTGTTCCGCTATCTTCAGGTTCTACGATTACTGATACACTATAGTCGATGGCTACGCCTTTCGCCTCAATTTCTATATCTCCTGCATCTCCTGCACCCCCCCGCCACTGCATACGGCAAAATTCGACTTATAAACGAATATATTCGGTTGCTCAAGATTATCTTCCAGGCTTTCGATAAAAATTGTCAAATCACCAGTTCTGCTATCGTAGGTGTAATCTTTATCTTCACCTTCCGCCAATTCAGTTCCGCCCACTCTAACGCTGATCTCAGCAGGGAGCATATAGCCGTCATCGGCACTGAGCGTAGCAGTATAGTCTGTCCAATCGGTCATAAGGTAGAAATTTGCAGGGTTGTCAGTTGTCATATTAGTTAGTATATTCCTGATGGTATAATGTTGCGGATTGAATTGATATTGTAAATTCACATCCTCCCAGGGAATTTCCGGACCCGTTACCGCTGAAGTGTCCGTCATACAGTTGGCTCTGGCATCAATCTTTTCATAATTAACGCCGTTATTGAGTGTAAGTCCGGTCAGTTGATTGAAGCTACAGTCCAAACTTGTCAAAGTCGCCATGCCGCTCACATCAAACGTGCCGGTCAGTTGATTGAATCTACAATCCAACTTTTTCAAAGCCGTCAGACCGCTTATATCAAGTCCGGTCAGTTGATTGAAGCTACAGTTCAAATTTGTCAAATCTGACAGACCGCTCACATTGAGAGAGCCGGTAAGACCTTTACCCATCAGGTCAAGATCGCATACCCGCCTTGGTGAAACTTCGAAATTCCAATAGACTTTATTATTCCAATCGTCAGGCTTGGAAGAGCCGTCCGCAGGCGCCTTTTCCCAGTCAAGCTCCGGATGTTCGTCGATGATCCTGTTTATCGCTGCAATATCTTCCGTGCTGTATACCTCTGCAGCAAACACTGTTGCCGGCAAAATTACCAGGCACATACAGAACACAAGTAGTGTTGTAAATATTCTTCTTTTCATTTTTTCCTCTTAGCCTCCTTATATTGTTTCAATCAGTTGATTCAGTTTATAGGAGAACCATTTTATAAAATCCGTTCTCCTTTCAATTCCACAACCTCCCCAACTAAAGCCTTACTAAAATTGTATTGGCTCAATCTTTTGTAAACAATATTCTCGTCGTATTCGGTTATAAAACACACAAAAAAAGCAAGTACAGTTTGTTCTTATACTCGCATTAAAATATTTCCCGAGGAAAGTAAGAAAGTAAGATTATGCGTATGGCAGTATTGGAAAACAAGAATCGGCTGGTTTTTGCAGTTAATTTCCGCTTGTATCAGTATCCTTTTTATATTCTTCAGCCAGACGATTCAGTTCTTTGATTTCTCTTTTCCAGACGGCATACATAATCAGCCATATCAGCGCATAGACGAAGATTATTATGCCCGTCATTATCAATATGGGTATTATGTGGAAAGAAAACCAATGTAGCAGCAGCCCTATTACTATGTACGTAACGAGAATGAGTGCACAGTGTGCCATTGAGGCACGCAGCAGGCTCCATTTTTCTATATCAAAAAAGCACGTTCCGCCGAGGGCAATCATGCCGAAGATTCCTCCAAGGATGGTCTGAACAATTATTGCTCCTGTAAAACCAAACCTTTCCGTAAGCTCCGGCATACAGACGAGAAATTGGCCACAGCTGAAATAATTTACCATCAGAGTAATTACATGTGCAAAAAGTGCACCTACAACGAGTCCGATAAGAGACTTGGCAATTAGACGTTTTTTCATTGTTTTGCCCTCCTCTTAAGAAAAATTTCACGAATCTCCTTAGCGTAGCGCCTAGATGTGTAGGATACTATTCCGTGTTCCATCTTTACCTGAATTACTCCTCCGCCTACGAAATCCCATTTTTTAAGATATTTAAGATTTATTATCTCCGACTGTGATATCCTAACGAACCACGCAGGATCGAGGTCCTCTTCTACGCGTGTCAATGCATCCTTGATTGTATGGTCGCCCTCGACGGTTTTGGCAGTTACATAGCGCCCGTCACGCATAATGAGAATTATATCCGAGGTGTTTATATGGTATTTTTTCAAAAACAGCTGATTGGATACCTGCTGCCTGAAATGATCAGAGAGCGAGGACAACAATTTTTTCACTCGTTCATTTTTCTCCGCTGCCCGTACTGCTATTTCTATATCTTCGCCGAGCGAGTCGTCCCGGATAAAGCGTAATTCGATACCCACAGATGAACTACCCCTTCCTTTTGTGGTTGTTCTCATTGTAAAAGGATATCTTTTTGTATGCAATGCTCCCAACGTATTTGGAGCTTTATTATCACATTTCTTAATCAGAAATCCTGTAAGTTTTGAGTAAATTTACGCTCTTTACATCCTTTCTCTATTCAGATATTTTCAGATAAATCTTAATCTATTAACATTTGAATGTATAAATGATTGTATCCGTTTTGCCGTCTTTTGTTATCCTGAGAGGCAATAGAATTATCCCTTTGGGAATCTTTTAGAAGTCGCCTGTATCCGGCCAACCCTCCGGCTGTCCGTCATAGCCGTCTGTAACGACATCAAAAAGCGGGTAGACATTAACATAAGAGTAGTCAAATACCTCGTTTTCCTCAGCCACGATTACATCCCATTGTCCGTTGGAATATACAGTCGCATCCGGCCAGTCTTCACCGTACTCATGTTCTTCCTGTTTGGCAAAACCGAAAGATTCCAGACGCTTGCCGTAGGCATCGATGTCTGCTTGCTTGTATACGATGTCGGCTGTGTAGAAGATCCTTTGTATCCATCCACCGCCCAAGATTTCGCCATTAACCGGCGTTGGTACATCTTTGGGCCAAACGTCAGGCGCAGGTACTCCAGGTTCCGGATCCGGGGCGGGCGGTTGTTCGGTCTCGCTCGGTTCGGGTTCGGGCTCACTTTGCTCCGCTTTTGCGCTTTCATCAGGCTTGGCACTTTCATTAGCTGACTGAGAAACTGACGGCTCGGACTCAGGCTCACTTTGCTCCGCTTTTTTGTTTTCTTTAACCGACTCAGAAACGCTCGGTGACGTCTCGGACTCCTTTGAATCCTTACCACATGCGGCAAAAGAGAGAACAAGTGCCAGAATGGTCAAAAAGGTTAGAATTTTCTTAAACATAATAATAAATCTCCTACTAAAACTAAATTTTTTGTCGCAAAATATATGACAGAATGAATGATATCTCAGTTAAATTGTAGCGGCTCGAGATTTTACACACAATAAACTCGTCGTATTCGGTTGTTTTTCGTCGTATTCGGTAAAAAAGAGGTTGCCTCAAAATGAAAAAGATTTTGAGCAGTCTCTTTTTCAACGAGAAGATCTTTTGTAAAGATATTAAAAACAAAAGTGATGCCGAAGCACCCCCGGATGTTGTAAAATTAAAACATAAACAACTTTTTGAATTACAGTCTGAATATAAATAACAAAAACGGGAGTTATATTCAACGGGGGGCTATGCTTATCTATTGAAACAGAAACATTTATTCCCGTGAACAATTAGCGGTAGAAAGTGAATATATAGTCGGAGTGAATATTTCTCAAGAACGAAGTGATCAAAGAGCACTCATCCCCTTTCTGAATCAATTAGAAAAAAACATCTAATACAAAAGAATCGATTAGGACAATCGCTATTTCCTATTAAATAAAAAGAGGTTTCTTAAAAGGCACAAATATAGTCAAAATGATCTTTTGAGTGTATTAAGCCTGTTAATTTTTAGAAAAACCAAGTATATAACTCAAGTTTGAAAAAATTGGTTTCAGTAAAACACTTTGTTTACAGACTTTAGCTTTGTTTTTAGAAATAAAAAAGGACCATCTCAAAAATTAATTCTTTTGAGACAGCCTTTTTTTATCAATTGTTTATCTTAGCAGTCTGCTTTCAGCTAATCTCTTTGCTTCGATTTCTGCTTGCGCAATACCAACAGTAAACCGCCGGCTAATACGAGCAGTAAGCTTAACCACAGATAGGTTCCGATGTTCTCACCCGTTTTCGGTGTAGTTTGACCCGGATCTGTCGATTTGGTTGTTCCTTTAGGCTTAATTGTCTCTGTTGGAGTGGTTGTATCTTTAGGTTTAGTTGTTTCTGCAGGCTTAGTCGTCTCTGTCGAATCGCTCGGTTTTGTTGTCTCTGTCGGATCGCTCGGTTTTGTTGTTTCTGCCGGATCGCTTGATTTGGTCGCCTCTGTCGGATCGGTCGAATCGGTCGGTGTGGTTTTTGTCCAAACAGCCGTAAACGTATGTCCGCCTGCCGGTACGATATATTTATCGCCAGGCTGATACGCTGAGCCTTCCCAGTGTTCAAAATCATAACCTTCTCTGACCGGCGCTGCTTTGATCGTAATTTCATTGCCCACATTTGTCGTGATTGTTTTGGGAGCGGTTGTTCCATCCGACCACTTGCCGCCGGCAGGATCGAATGTTACCGTTGCTTCTTCCGGATCCGACGCCATCAATTCAAATATCGCTTTGACTACGACATCGCTGTTCGGCATCGTGAACTTGTTGTTCGAGATGGTTATATCGCCCGACACTTTCTGCCATTCCTTCAATTGCCAACCGGAATCAGGTGTAGCGTTCAGGCTGATCTCTGTTCCCGCAATGCCGGATGTCGGTGTGGCTGTCGCGGTGCCGTTGCCCTCTTTTTGTACCGTTACGTTGTAGATGGGGACACCCTCTCCCTTAATCTCAATATCTCCTGTGATGCTTGCGGCGAAGATCACCAGTGCGCCGCTTGTGCTGTCGTAGGTGTAACCTGTACCTTTGGTCAGTTCGGTTTCGCCAACCTTAACACTGATATTTTCAGGAAGCCGATAGCCGTCGTTTGCCTTAAGCGTAGCGGAATAGTCAGTTGTCACTGGATCCCAATCATGCCTATGGTAGACGGCGGTGTTGTTCGTTGTCATGTCGGTCAGAATATTTGTAACGGCATAAGCGTTTGCCTCATTCAGAGAGAGTTCTTGGTAGAAGGACTCGCCGGCGTAGTCGGTCTGCTTATCGCCGTTGCACTGCTCAGAGAAAATAAAGAGGCAACTGTCATCCGGCGACCGATCACTTGGAAAATTGATGGTCAGCGTACCGGAAAGGGACGTAGGTTGTGCGATGCGACCGTAATACTTAATGTTTCCGCTGTTGCCATCCTTGAGCACAGCCGAAATATAATCGTTCTCGCCGACCGTTGCTCCTGTGTAATCGAATGTAAAATTCTTGGAAGTCATAGCCACCCAATTAATGGAAAAATCGCGACTTTTATCCAGCAGCGTCAGCTTCCACTCGGTCGTGTCCGTTTCGGGAACAACTGTCAGCGCGTCGGCGCCTAACGGACTGCTGACTTTGCCGCCTACGGCGGCCGATGTCAAGAGGACAGGAGTTGTAACAGGATCCACATTCAAGTTAAAGGCAGGCCGCACGTAAGCAGACTTTGTGACGGGAGCATAGCCCAAGCTGCCGTAATGAGTAATGACGCCCGCCCCTGATTCGATAGGCGACCGCTGCCACCAGTCCTTCACAGTGGTGCCGTCTAAAGTATACGCAATCCGGCTATCATTATCGGTAAAAGGGAGTGTGTCTGTTTCCTGAGCCGACAAGAAGAAAACTTTGTCACCCTGCAATATGTTAGCTGAAGCTGGATCAGAGCCATATGCTGGATCGTCTTTCGTCGTTGCAACAAGAGCGGTCTGTTCTCCTGCGCTGAGAGCATTGGTATAAAAACTTGTACACCAGCCTTGGGCTGTGCTGCCCTGCCACGCATTACCTCCACTCCCCGGATTGAACTGTGTGCTGTCAAGCAATCCGACGGACAGAAAAAGCCTGGAGTTTCCGCTGCCGTCATTTCCATCGCCTAACACGCGCCATTGAACAGGACGAGTCACATTATACGGATCTGGGTAGTTGTAGTTGCCGAACCACACTGTATTGCCCACATCAATTTTGTCCGTACCTAACACGATAGCAGGTGAGCTTTGCGCAAATGCCTCTTGTAATGGCAACACTGCCCAAACTATGAGCAGCACCAGAATCAAAACTAAAACTTTATTTGTTTTCATAAATAATCTTTCCTCCTATTTTTAAGTCCAACTTTTTGTGAGTAACATCAGAATCAATCTGCAACTCACTTTATTAATGGCTTATCTAAGCAGTCCGCTTTGATCTAATCTCTTTGCTTCGTTTTCTTCTTACGTAAGACTAACAGTAAACCGCCTGCTGCGACGAGCAGTAAGCTTAACCACAGATAGGTTCCGATATTCTCGCCCGTTTTCGGTGTAGTTTGACCCGGATCTGACGGTTTGGTTGTTCCTGTAGGCTTTATTGTCTCTGTTGGAGTGGTTTTATCTGTAGACTTGGTTGTTTCTGTCGGTTTAGTCGTTCCCGTCGGTTTAGTCGTTCCTGTCGGATCGGTTGTTCCTGTCGGATCGGTCGTTCCCGTCGGTTTAGTCGTTCCTGTCGGATCGGTCGGTGTAGTTTTTGTCCAGACAGCCGTAAACGTATGTCCGCCTGCCGGCACTCGATACTTTTCGCCCGGCTGATGCCTTGAGCCTTCCCAGTATTGGAACTCGTATCCCTCTCTGATAGGAGCCTCAGGGATCGTTATTTCGTCGCCAACGTTTGCCGTGATGATCTTGGGGGCGGTTGTGCCGTCCGGCCATTTACCGCCTGTGGGATAGAAAGATATCGTTGCTTCTGTCGCCGCAGCCCTCACGGTGACCCGGCAGGACGCCGTCTTATTGCCATCCTTTGTGGTCACGGTGATGATAGCCGTTCCTGCACTGACCGCTTTCACTTTGCCGTTGTCATCGACCGTGGCGATAGCGGGTTTGTCACTCTCCCAAGTCACGTTCTTGTTGTTGGCATTCGCCGGTATTACCGTTGCCGTCAACGTTTCTGTATCACCTGCGGTTAGGATCGCGGACGTTTTATTAAGCTCCACCCCGGCAACAGGAACCGTAACGGATACTCTAATCGTGATGTCTCTGAAGGGGCTGGAATAGTCCGTTCTCTTATTGCCGTTTACCTGCTCGTTGAATACCTTCAGCTGATATTCACCAAGGGCAAGCCCCGCAGGAATGGACAGATCAACGGATCGGTTGCCGCTTTCGGCATCTGCAAGCTGCCCGTAGTACAGCGCCGTCCCGTCGTTCTTGCACAGCAGGGCGGAGATTTTTTCGTTGGCACCTGTTGTCGCCCCGGAATATTCCACCGGTATTGACCAGGCCCCATAGCCTTGCGCCATATTCAACAACGCTCCTGTTCCCGCCGATGCGGTAAAACCGGTGCGGCTTTCGTCTAAAAGGGTCAACGTCCAGTCGTTCCATACGCCGGATTGAATTTCCGACAGTCCTGGATCGGTCGGTTTGCCGCCTGCGGCGATTGAGGTGAAAAGGACTGAGGGCAGCTTGAGGTTAAAAGCGGGACGCATTGGCGCTTCGTCAATATAATTGTCTGCAGAGGCGCTTTTTACTTGCCCGTTCACATTGCTCACGAAGCCGGTCTCCGTAGTGCTGTCTTTGACGGGCGAGCGCAGCCACCACGAAAAATAGAAGGGATTGTTAAAATCTCCGACGCGCCTGCTGGCGTCATTGTCTTTTGGGAAATAGGTTTCCGCTTCCTCGGCCGACAGCAAGAAAAGATACTCATCGCTCAGCCCGGAGGCGCCAAAAACGTAATTATGCTTACTCGTATATTCGCCATCGCTTTTCGTCGTTTTGGCGAGTGCAGCCTTTTCTACTGCACTCAACGCGTTGTTATAAAAGTTTTTGCACCAGTTCTGTGCCGTGCTGCCCTGCCATGCATTTGTTCCGCTTGAATTGAACTGGATTTCTCCGCTCATCGCGTTTTCGGACAGAAACAGTCTGGAGTTTTCGCCGCCGTCATTCCCGGCGCCCATCACGCGCCACTGGGCACTGTACCGGTATCCGAGATAGTCCTCGTAGTAGCCGTACCACAGCGTATTGCCCTCGCCGACCTTGCTCGCGCCCGGCACGATGGCGGGCACAGGCGCGTCCAACACGGTGACGAAGCATGCCGCCGCTCTATCCCCATCCTTCGAACCTTCCGCGTCTGCGGTAATGATGGCTGTACCGGGAACCTTTGCCGTCACTTCTCCGTTTTCATCCACGGTGGCGACGCCGGTATCGCTGCTGCTCCAGATCACTTTCTTGTTGGTAGCGCTCTCCGGGGAAACCGTAGCGGTCAGTGTCTCTGTGTTGCCCACGAGCATAACGGTTGATCGCTTGTTCAACTTCACATCGGTAACAAAATCGGGGTCTACCTTAATATCAAAGGTAGAAAAGGAGCTGGCATAGTCGGTCTGCTTATCGCCGTTTGCCTGCTCGTTGAACACCTTCAGCTGATATTCGCCGACGGCAAGCCCTGTGGGGATGCTGATCCTTACACGACCGCTCCCGAGGTCGCTGATATCATCATCTTGAAGCTGCCCGTAGTACAGGACCGTCCCGTCGTCCTTCTTACACAGCAGCGCGGAGATTTTTTCATTGGTTCCGTTTCTCGCCTGGGAATAATCAAGATCGATTGTCCAGCCGGAATAACCTACTGTCCTTGTCTTCTGCCCCCAAAACCACGTTGCGGAAAAAAGTCGGCTTGAATCCAAGAGAGTCAACTTCCAGTCGGTCGTCTCCGTGCTGGGAACGGCGGTCAGCGCATCTTGACCGGTGGGGCCGCTGATCTTGCCGCCCTCGGCGGCCGATGTAAAGAGGACGGAGGGCAGGTTGAGGTTAAAGGCAGGCCGCGCATAAATATTATCTTCATCCACCCTCTTGTCAAGCACCTGGCCTGAACTATCCACGGCACCGACATCATTCACGGTATCGCTGACGGGCGACCGCAGCCACCAAGCCGCCGGCATTTCGCTAACCGGTTCGCTAACCAATCTGGTTGCGATTCGTCTGGAATCATCGTCTCTAGGGAAATAAACACTCTCCGCTTCCTCAGCCGACAGAAAGAAAACCTTGTCATCGTTCAATAATGTGACGTCAAACTCCGCATATTTACCGACATATGGGACATCGGTTTTATTTGTTGCGATAAGAGCAGTTTTTTCTACATCGCTGAACGAGAAAAAATAAAAGGCTAAGCACCAGTCCCGAGCTGAGCTGGCCGGCCATTCATTATTGTTACCTCCCGGATTAACCTGATTAAAACGAATTTTATCGAACGCGTGGAAAGACAGAAAAAGTCTGGAGTTTCCGCTGCCGTCATTTCCGTTGCCCATCACGCGCCACTGGATGGGTCCGGGCGACGAAGTATTATATGGATTGTCATCTTTGTGATTGCCGAACCACACCGTATTGCCCGCGCTGATCTTGTCCGTACCTGGCACGATAGCAGGTGAGCTTTGCGCGGAGGCCTCTTTCAAGGGTAACACTGCCCAAACCATAAGTAACGCCAGAATCAGGACTAAAACTTTTTTCGTTTTCATAGGTTTTTTTCCTCCTATTTAATTTTTAAGCTCGCATCAGTCTGTCCGTCAGCTTTACACGGAACAACTTCAGCAGATGTCACCGTCTTAATATGCTTCTCCGAGCACCAATTTAATGATTTCTCCATAGGCGATTTCCGCCACTACCATTCCGTCTTTATACCAGCGGACGAAGTTTCCGTTTGTATTCACATTTGCAAAGATATCAGGATTAGAGAGCACTCCGAAGCGATAAGCGAAAAACTTTGGCTTCATATCCAAGGTGACCGTATTCCCATTGCCGAAACGTACCAGTAAAACACCATCTTCCTGTGCTTTTACCTCTAAAATCGGTTCTCCTTTCATCTTCACAACCTCCTAGAATAATGTTATTGCACTTGTTAACAGTTTATTGAACAAAAACAATCTGCGATAATGTCAGCATGTAGTGTGAGTGTCGCCGTTCCTTACCTTGAGGTTATTCCTCGTATTGGA
>DUOO01000036.1 GCA_012838795.1 Clostridiaceae bacterium
ATTAAGCAAGGCAAAATCAAGCGTGATAAGAAGGAATCCGTCATCTTCAAAGGTGATGATAACTCTTATTATCAAGATTTGCCTAATGGTTGGTCTGTTTGTAAACTATGTGAGATATCTTATTTTGAAAGGGGGATCACTTTTCCTGCTTCTGCAAAAGAAGCATCACCTACTGGTAGAAATATAGCCTGCGCAAGAACTGCAAATGTTCAAGATTCATTTGATATTAGCAATTTGATTTATGTAGACAAATCATTTATGAAAGACAATCCTGACAAATTGCTTAAAGTAAATGATATCATTGTTTCTACTGCCAATTCTTTAGAGCTTGTAGGCAAATCTTGTATTGTAGAAAAATTATTGGAGAAAATGACTTTTGGAGGGTTTGTAACAGTTATAAGGGGAATAGGTATTAACCATAAATACATCCATATGTGCTTGAAAAACAAATTCCTAAAAGGTGAATTTTCTTATAAATCGACTCAAACAACTAATATTGCTAATATTTCAACAAAAGATTTGGCGGAAACCTTAATATATCTTCCACCACTTGCCGAACAAGAACGAATTGTAAATGCAGTAGAAACACTATTTACTCAGATTGATAAAATATCCGAACAGATTTCATAAAGATTTAAACCGCTCTCAATACGAGGGCGGTTTCAGTTTTTACCAAGTGACTATTTTATCAACAAGCGCTTGCTGTTCGCTGGCAGTGCGGCGCAGATATATACGGGTGGTTTCAATGCTTTCGTGACCCATAAGGTCGGCAAGCAATGCAATATCGTTATACTTTTCAAGGAAATTCTTTGCGTAACGATGTCTAAACGAATGCGGATAAACGACCTTTTTATCAAGACCGTATTTGTCGGCATAGTTTTTGAGTTGCTGTGATATTCCGCGAGTGGTAATTCTATCTCCATAACGGTTTAAGAATAAATAGCCGGAGGAACGGTTATTTTCCCCCAGCCATTCAAGAGTTTCATTTCTTAACTTTTTCGGTATGTATAATCTGCGAAGTTTTCCGCCCTTTGTGTATAAATCGAAATAACCGATTTCAATATGCTCTATTTTTATTTGAATCAACTCACTGACTCTTGCGCCTGTTGCAGCCAAGTACCAAACAACAAAGTACCATTCCATATTGCCGTCTTTTTTTAGCTGCTTTTTCAGATAATTATAATCGGCATTGCTGATAACATTTTCCAAGAAATTTTTCTGTTGCACTTTTACGGCTTTCAATTGCAGCTTTTCCTTGCCTAAAAATTCAAGGTATTTGTTTATACCCTGAATACGCAGATTAACTGTTTTAGGCTTAAAGAATTCCATAAGATAGCCTTTATAAGCTAAGAGATTTTCTTTGTTCACTTCGTCGTAATGGGAATGATAATAATCTACCGTCCAAAGATAAGAAGTGATCGTGTTTTCCGAAAGATTGCTCTTCCTCAAATGTTCTTCAAATGTTTGTTTTGTCTTCATAAAAAGACACCTCCGTAAAATATTTCTGCGGTTTTCCGCACAAATATTATAACGGAGGATATTTAACTATCTCTTATTATGAGAAG
>DUOO01000037.1 GCA_012838795.1 Clostridiaceae bacterium
AGAGAAAATAGAATGTCGAGAGAATTCAATCAAGTTACTTACCCATGTGCTCAAATAAATGTGAAATATAAGATATATGGAGGTTGATCTTATGACAAGTACTAATTTAATAATAAACTTTGGTGATATGGATATCTCAGAAATCGACTTATTGCTTGCAATGAACAAATTCTGCAGCAATAATAAAAATGCGGATATTAATATTAATGATTGCCAAGGCAAAAAAGCTTATATTGAATTATCGGAAGAACCCATTGTAAGCAGAATAAAAAATTATATTACTGAGTTTATGAAATATACTTTTGCAATTATTGGTAAACCAGAGGATGAATTATCAAAAATAACTGTAAAAGTTGAGCAAAGTGAAGATATTAGTGTTCCAATACCTATTCCGGATGACAATTTGGAAGAATATACTCTCGATTCTTTCAATGCAGAAGAGGCCACAAGAATTATTGAATCTAACATAGTGGGTCATGAATATTACTCACCAAATGGTAATAATTTTGAAAAATACCGCACAACCAGAAATTTAGGAGAGGTTACAAAACGTATTAACAATTTTCCCGGAATTCACTCAGGTCTTAAAGCTAAATTATTAAATTTAAAAGACTGCTTAATCAACTCTAATAATATCGATACATATGATTTTTTAAAACGCTTGTATATATCTACACAATATACTTCTCTAGGTATCGAGTTTGCCAAAATATACGGTGAAATGTTTTTTCACACCGGAAAAATAAGTAATAGGAATATTCTACAATTTGATTTAAGTTTGTCAAGCTTTTCACATCCCGGATTTAGTACATCTAACGGTGACTTTTTAATAATTGTGAAAAATTACACGGATCTATCCAAAGAAACTAACTTTGTCAATTATTTGAAAAAGAACACGAAAAACAAACGATATATAGTTGCTTTTATCACTGCAGAAATCGACTACCAAAAATATTTTGAATTATTTGGCGTCGGAATCAAAATAGACATATCAAATTTTTCATATGTTGAAAAACAAAAAGTCGTAAAAGCATTAGCAGAAGAAAAAAATTGTAGAATGTCAGATATTGATATAGCAGAATTAGCAAAATTGCAATTTGACGATTTCTATAGTGGTATAAATACACGCATAGATGAATTAATAAAAGATAATATAATAAATGGCACCTTTGATGTATTTGACAATCAAATAAAATATGAGCAACAGCATAAACTGCAACATGAAAACAAACCCGATGACCCAAACATTGAGTTTGAACAGTTAATAGGATTAAAATCAGTAAAAGAAAAGGTTGATCAGTTTTCTAAACATCTCATCGTGCAAAAAAGAAAGCTCAAAGAAGGAATGAAAGTTAAACCAATATGCATGCATATGATGTTTAGTGGTTCGCCAGGAGTTGCAAAAACAACTGTCGCAAGGTTAATCGGAGCGAAATTTAAAGAATTAGGCATTCTATCCAAGGGGAATTTTTATGAAATAGGTAGAAATGAACTTGTTGGCAAATATGTTGGGTGGACTGCAGATAAGTTAAAAAGCATAATACATAAAGCTAAAGGGTCAATTTTGTTCATAGATGAAGCTTATAACCTTGTTACTGATGATAAGGATAGCTTTGGATTAGAGGCGTTATCAACCCTAATTCAAGAAATGGAAAACAACAGAAATGATTTGGTTGTCATAATGGCGGGCTATAAAAATCAAATGGATGAATTACTTTCTCGAAACCCCGGATTAAAAGATAGAATAGCTTTTAATATTGATTTCCCTGATTATGACGCTCAAGAACTATTTGAAATATTTAAATTAATGATAAAAAAACGAGATTTAACTATTGACGAAGAAGGCCTGGAAAAGCTTAAAGATTATTTGAATACTGTATATAACAATCGCGACGATAATTTTGGAAACGGCCGATTCATTAGAAAGCTGGTCGAAAGAATTGAAGTGTACCAGGAACAGCGTATAGCTAATGATTCAGATGATGATTTGAGGCAAATTACAGTTGATGATTTACAAAAAGCTATATCTGATGATGATTTTAATATTTATAACAAAAAAACAAAGCAACAGAAAATAGGATTTGGTTTATAATTTAGGGGGGATCTTAACGTTCGAT
>DUOO01000038.1 GCA_012838795.1 Clostridiaceae bacterium
GGCCGACTGTGGATTCCGTGCAATGTCAGCTCGTGAACCCCGTCAGGTTCGGAAGGAAGCAGCGGTAAGCGGATCCTGACATGTGCCATGGGTCGATCTGCACCGGTTGCAGACCAATTGTGACGAACTCTTTTTAGGAGGTTTTATGAGTCACATAGCACTTTATCGTGAATGGCGTCCTCAAACTTTTTCTGATGTTGTAGCCCAAAAACAAGTTGTCTATCCTTTGAAACAATCTATTATCAACGGTGAAATCGGTCATGCTTATTTATTCAGCGGTACACGCGGAACAGGAAAAACTTCCGTTGCAAAAATTTTTGCCAAAGCAGTCAACTGTTTAAATCCTGAGCAAGGCAATCCCTGTAATCAATGTGAAATTTGCCAATCAATTAATTCAGGTTCATTACTCGATGTCATGGAAATCGATGCTGCCTCCAACAACAGTGTAGATAATATCCGTCGTATAACTGATGAAATTGTTTTCATGCCTGCACGGGCGAAATATAAAGTGTATATCATTGATGAAGTTCACATGCTTTCAACCGGAGCTTTTAATGCTCTTTTGAAAACTCTGGAAGAACCTCCGGAACATGCTATTTTTATATTGGCCACTACAGAGCCTTATCGGATTCCGGCAACCGTCACATCTCGTTGTCAACGTTTTGATTTCCGCCGAATTCCTCAGGATTCAATCATCGAAAAACTTTCTCAAATCGCACAACAAAGCGAGATCGAAATCGACGAGCCGGCACTCTTGGCAATTGCCCAGCTTTCAGATGGCGCATTACGTGACGCAATTTCATTATTGGATCAGGCGAGCTCAGGTATTGAATCCCGGATTACCAAAGAAAAGCTGTTTGATTTGGTAGGTATCGTACAAGATCAATTCATGTTAAAACTAACTGCTGCTCTTCTCAATAAAGATTTGCAGGAAGTATTGCAACTGATTGATGAATTAGTCATGTCCGGCAGAGACCTCGAACGATTCGTCACGGAATTTGCTCAATTTTTAAGAAATCTTCTGGTAACCAAAATCACCGGAAATAATGAAGAATGGTTCGGTTTCAGTCAGCAAGACCTGGAGCATGTCAACCTTTTATCCGCACACATTACTGAAAAAACACTGTTGATATGGATTGAAAGTATCTCAAAATTAGCTGCCGATTTAAGATATACCGGAGATATTCGAATTGCAATTGAAGTAGGCTTAATCAAGATTCTCAATCAAGTAAATCGCTCAAGCGAAATTGAAATAGGAAAAACAATTGAAAATTCAAAAGCCGCAGAAGATATAAAAATAACTTCTGATCTGAGAATCACGACAAATTCAGAGAATACAATTCCTGATTATACTGAAGAATTTATTGAAGAAACTACCTCAGAAACTTCTACAGTTACTGCTGAAGATATTCCTGAAGAATCTGTTCAAGATACCGTTGAAGAATCTACTGAAGATGCTGTTAAAGATACTTTAGATGTAAAATCAATACAAAAAAAGCAATGGAAGAAGGTTTTAGATTATTTAGTCAAAGAACATCGTATTGATTTGAAGATGTTGCTCTCACCTGCTACAGTTGAATCAAGGGATGATCATTGGAAAATATCATATCAAGCTAATTTGAAAAGTCATTGCAAAACTGTCAGTACCAAAGAAAATCAAGCTTTAATTGAACAAGCTTTACAAAGTGTTGTCGGTAATAATAAAATCAAACTTGATATTTGTTTGAATGATGAACAAGAAACTGTTGAAGATAATCTGAATCCTGAAGAACCGGCCTGGATGCAAGAAGTTAGAAAAATGGCTCAAGATCTGGATATACCTATAAAAATGGAGGATTAATAGTATGGCAAAACGTAGAGGCGGATTCCATGGTGGCGGAGCACCGAACATGAATCAATTAATGCAACAAGCTCAAAAGATGCAGCGCGACATTGAGAAAGCTCAGGAAGAAGCTGCTGAAATGACCGGTGAAGCAATCGTTGGCGGCGGCATGGTAGAAGTAAAAGTGAACAGTGATCATCAAATAATCGAATTAAAAATAGATCCGATGGTAATTGACCCTGAAGATCCTGAAATGTTACAGGATTTGTTCATCGCTGCTGTGAATGAGGCTAATCGTGTTCTTGACGAAAAAGTTGAAGCACATATGTCTAAAGCTACAGGCGGTGCCGGCGGTTTAGGGATGTTTGGTCTATAAACATGCAACAATTTCCAACTGCAATTGCCAGACTGATTCAAGAATTGGGAAAACTCCCCGGTATCGGTTCAAAGACAGCACAGCGTCTTGCTTTTCATATTCTTTCACTTAACGAACAAGAAGTGAGTGATTTATCAGAGTCAATAATTACTGCAAAAAAATCAACCACTCTTTGTTCCGTCTGTTGTAATTTAACCGAATCTGATCCTTGCCCCATCTGCAGTTCCGGTAAAAGAGATCATTCCATGATCTGTATTGTTGAGCAGCCGCGCGACGTCGCGGCAATGGAACGCATGAACGAATATGACGGCCTATACCATGTTCTGCACGGCGCTATGTCTCCGATTGATAATATCGGTCCGGAAGATATAAAGTTGCGGGAATTATTAATCCGCCTGCAAGAACATAATGAAGTGGAAGAGATTGTTTTAGCTACGAATCCTACTGTCAACGGTGAAGCTACAGCTGTTTATCTTTCCAGATTATTAAAACCTTCAGGTATAAAAATAAGCCGAATTGCGTCCGGCTTACCTATGGGCGGTGACTTAGAATATGCGGATGAGATTACTTTAGCTAAAGCTTTTGCAGGCAGACAAGAACTTTAGTTAATCAGATTAATTCATTGATTGATAACACATAAAAAATCCGGCATACAAGCCGGATTAATCTTTTTTAATCTTCTACAAAAATATATTCATCAGCGGTTACCAAGCCCAATTCGTCTCTGGCAATCCTTTCGACAAATTCACTTGAACCTGCTTTATTACTTAAATCCAATATTTCCAGTTCTTCCAGTTTAGCTAATTCCAGCTCGGCCCTGAGATCTCTTTCTTTTAGTTTAAGTCGTTCCATTTCTTTGTTTTGTTTGACCAGAATGGAAAAAACAAAGGCTAAAGCTATAACAAAAACTAACCCTAACATAATCTTGCCGACAATTCCGCGTTCGGTTTTCTTTTCCCGATGACGTTCTTGTTTAGAATAAGAAAGAATTCTTTTAGAGCTCACAACTATGCCTTTCTCAAATATAAATCAGAAATATCTGAATTACATTTTATCCGAAGTTAGCTGAGTTTACTACAAAACTACACTAAAAAACAATCTATTTTTGTCTATTTTAACAAATAGTTAGTTTTTCGTAATCTTATCGTAATAATGAAAAACGCTCACTCAAAGCATTTGATACATTGTTTCAGCTTCTTCTTTACGTACGGAATCTAACAGTTTTTTTACTTCTACGCTAGTTTTCTGCTCGCCGAAACTGAATGTAATAATGTCTCCTATTTGGAGTTGTGTGCCGGGTTTGGCAACTCGATCATTGACCGTAACTCTACCCGCACTTGCCAAATCATTGGCCACAGTCCGTCTTTTGATTAAGCGTGAAACTTTTAGAAATTTATCAAGTCGCATATTGTCCTCATTTTCAAATTCGGCATTTGGCTTTATCCCAATATTCATCCAATTCTTCTAAAGTTAAACTCTCCATATCCAAGTTATCCTGATCGATCAATTCTTCAACTTTACGAAAACGTCTTTGAAATTTCTGAGTTGAACGATTCAAAGCAATTTCCGGATCAACATTTAAGCGGCGCAAATAATTCACTACTGCAAATAAGAGATCACCGGCTTCCATCTCGAGATTTAATTCGGCTTCATTATGCATCTGATTAGTTGGTTCAATAATATCAACAGTATCAAGATCTTGAGTTTTGATTTCTGATAGTCTGTTTTTTGCCGCATCGACTTCCGCCAATTCTTCTTTAATTTTTATTAACGTATCCTCGGTTTTTTCCCAATCAAACCCTGCTTTTGCCGCTTTCTTCTGTACTTTAAATGCTTTGCTCAAAGCAGGAAAACTTTTAGGAATATCATCTACCGAATCGGCAATTGACTTTTGACCTTTTTCTTTGCGCTTATTAATTTGCCAAGTATTCAATGCGTCTTGCACATTGGTTGCAGAATCTTGTCCGAAAATATGCGTATGACGCCTGATCAGTTTTTGCGCCAAATTATCAATGACATCTTGTATCGTAAATTCATTCCGCTCAGCCGAAATTTGTGCATGAAAGATTACTTGGAGTAAGACATCTCCCAATTCATCTTTCAGCCGCTCCGGTGATTGATCATCAATAGCTTCTACCGCTTCATATGCTTCTTCAATCATATTGGAGCGTAAACTCTGATGAGTCTGTTTTTGATCCCAGGGACAACCCTGATCACTGCGCAAAAAATAAAATATTTCTACCAATTCTTGCCAACTATAATTGTCTTTAATTTCAGAATATTTATATTTCAGATTATCCATTATATTTTGTGATTTATCTTGCATGTATCGGCTTTCTAGATATTTGACTGTAACCATTGAATTCAGATTATATTATTTTTATTAAATTGAGCTTATAATTTTACATTTTCAAAGTTCAATTCTGATGGTCTTCAATAAGTTTAATTTGAAATTGAGTAAAATTTGTTGTTTCAGAGAATTGCTCGGGGAAAAAAATCGTTTGTCTGAACTTGGCGAATTCCCGTGTGTTTTTTGAAAGCCACATCAAATTAGGCAAATTTAGTTCATGACATAACTCAACTAAAGCAACATCCAGAGATTTTGCAAAAGAAATATTCTTTCGAATTTGAATAGGTTTAACCGCTATCTTCGTAACATGGTCACCCGAAAATATTTTGCCTTCCAATCTCATTTCAACCTCAAACTAAAGCTATTTTTAGCACTTCATCCATTGTTTCAACTGATGTTATCTTTAAATGTTTACTAACTGATTCCGGAATGTCGTCTAAATCACGTTCATTTTCTTTAGGGATCAGAATCTCTTTAATTTTTGCCCGATGTGCCGCTACCGATTTTTCTTTCAGGCCTCCGATCGGCAATACTCTTCCGCGTAAAGATATCTCACCGGTCATGGCTAAATCCCGGCGGACTTTTTTACCGCTGATCGCAGATGCTAAAGCGGTAGCTATGGTTATACCGGCTGACGGTCCGTCTTTCGGTACAGCTCCTGCAGGAACATGAATATGGATATCATGTTTTCCAATAAAATCTTCCGGCATGCCTAAATCTTCTGAACGACTGCGACAATATGTCAGAGCAGCCTTTGCACTCTCTTTCATTACATTGCCCAACTGTCCGGTCAAATCGAGTTTACCGTTGCCCGGTAAAATATTCACTTCAATAATTAAAGTATCTCCACCGGCATATGTCCACGCCAAACCGGTTGCACTGCCGATCAAATCTTCTTTTTCCGCAAGATCAAAAGTATATTTGCGTTTTCCGAGTAATTTTTCGAGATCATTTTGTTTGACACGATAATGCTCGACTTCTTCTTCAGCAATTTTAATCGCTACTCTGCGACATACTCTTGCCAGTTCACGTTCCAACTGACGCACACCGGCTTCCGCCGTATACCAACCTATCAATCCGGTCAGAGCACCGTCTGTCATGCTCAATTGTCGGAGATTTAATCCATTGGCTTTAATTTGCTTCGGTAAAAGATGTCTTTTGGCAATTTCGAGTTTTTCAACATCCGTATAGCCGGAAAGTCTGATCAGCTCCATGCGATCAAACAATGGCATCGGTATTCCTTCAAGCGAATTTGCCGTAGTGATAAACAAAACATTGGACAAATCGTACGGTATCTCAACATAATGGTCACGGAAACTATTGTTTTGTTCCGGATCCAATACTTCCAGCAAAGCAGACGAAGGATCACCACGAAAATCATGACCTAATTTATCAATTTCATCCAGCAAAAACAGCGGATTGTCGATATTGACATGACTGATACCTTGCATAATCCGACCCGCCATTGCTCCCACATAAGTTCTGCGATGACCTCTGATTTCAGATTCATCTCTGATGCCGCCAAGTGACATCCGAATATATCTGCGCCCGATTGCTTCAGCAATCGATTTGGCAATCGAAGTCTTACCGACACCGGGAGGACCTACCAGACAAAGAATCGGTCCTTTAACAGCTTTAATCCCTTGCTCAGTTTGCAATTTACGTACTGCCAGATATTCAATAATCCGTTGTTTGACATCTTTCAAACCGTAATGATCCCGATCCAGAATCTTTCTGGCAATTTGCAAATCAAGTTTTTCTTCATCTACTCTGCCGAAGGGCAGTTTTAAAACCATCTCAAGCCAATTAATCTGAACCGCTGCTTCAGGGAAATTAGCAGGCATTCTTGCCACACGGTCTATCTCCCGTTCAACCTTTTCCCGATATTCTTCCGGAATATTGCTTTCTGCAAATAATTCCCGCAAACGATCAGCTTCGGTTAATTCATTACGAGCTCCGGACAATTCATCTTCAATTGTACGCATTTGTTCACGCAAATAATAATCGCGTTGTTGTTTGTCAATCGACTTTTTAACTTTGCGATCAATTTCCTGGCTGTACTGAAATAATTTCAATTCTTGACTTAAATATAAAATGATCTGTTCTAATCTTTTTTCTAAATCTTGTTCTTCGAGCAAGGCCTGTTTATTTTCATGTTTGAAATTAACGTGCACACTGACCAAATCTATTAATTGATCATAATTTTTCAAGGTTTTAGCAAAAGAGATTGCGTCCGGCGGTATCAGGCCGGTTTCAATTGCATATGTTTCAAACAAGCTGATTATTTCACGATACATTGCTTCAAGTTGCAACTCATCAATCAGTTTGGAAGAAATATGAAAAGGCACACGCGGATACTCCCGGATCTCTGCAGTATAATAACCTTTGCCTCTGCGAATTAATCGATCAACTTTTGCCCGATAAGTACCCTCGGTAAGAATCTTGAAGTAATCATTTTTTACTTCTAAAACCTGAATAATATCAGCAACCGTACCGACTCGATACAAATCACCGGCTTTCGGATCTTCCGTTTCCAAATCTTTTTGAGCCAACAATAAAACCTTGCGATCGGATTTTAACGCTTTATCCAAAGCTAGCAAAGTACCGGCTCTGCCGGCATCAAAAGCCAGAGTCAGTTTCGGATATGCAACAATTCCACGCAAAGGAATAACCGGCATTTTTATAATAGTATTATCCTTTGAATTCTTTTCTGTCATCAGTTTTTCCTGTATTACGAAGTTTAATTGTCCATAATCTGATTAATCTTATCAACCCGACGCGCATGACGTCCACCTTCAAATTCGGCGTTTAAATAACTTGATACTATTTCTATGGCCAATTCAACTCCGATTGTACGACCGCCAAGTGTGATCACATTTGCATTATTATGTTGACGGGCCATTCTCGCCGAAAAACAATCCGTAACCAAAGCAGCACGAATTCCTTTTACTTTATTTGCGGAAATAGAAACTCCGATCCCTGTACCACATACTATAATACCCCTGGCATCTTCGGCCTCACATTGCAAAACTGCCTTACAAACTTCAACCGCTTTATCAGGATAATCGATACTTGTACGATCATAAATTCCTAAATCTTCAACCTCATAATCCTTTTTTTTCAAATAATTATACAGTTCATTTTTTAAATCAACGCCACCTTGGTCTGCACCTATGTATATTTTCATGTATTATCTCTCCTGAAAAATAATATTGTTCTCTTTACTTAAAAACAAAAAGCCTAATATTTACTAATACAATTTTCTTTTGTATTAAATTCAAACCGCTTAATTATTCTATCACAATCTTATTCAAAGATTACTTTATTTACTAATTAATCAAATTAGCAATAAAGAAATTTTTATTGCATTTAAGCTCATAAAATCCGCTGATCAAGTAATCAAACCGGATTTTAGGTCCAACACAATAACTTGACCGGTTTTTAATAATTTAGTTGCATTTTCCGCCGCATAGATCAAAGGAATCTGTAAAGCCTGGCAGACCGCTACCGTATGGCTTTGCGGATCCGGATCTTCGACAACCATGGCTTTAGCTGTACGAATCAGCGGCAGAAGATCAGGATTTGTTGATTCACAAACCAATATCAAATCTTTCTGTCCTCGATAATACTCAGGATCTTCAACAAGTTTTTTGATTTCCGCACTGGTAAACAAGCCTAAATTCAAGACATCTCCGGATACTTTGTCTTTTCTGGAAACACCCACCTTAACACCGATACCACGAGTAAAGGCAGAACCGACTGTCGCGACTTTCATTGTATTGGTTGTGCCACTCAGACCGACCGGTGTTCCGCATGAAATAATAATGGTATCACCATCTTGAGCATGTCCTGATTCTTTAGCTAAAGTTTCAGAAATTTCAAAAAGATCATCCGTAGTTTCAAGTTCATCAATTGTAAATGGAATTACTCCCCAGGACAGAGCCAATCTGTAACGAGCAGACTCGGAAACTGTAGGTGCCAAAATCGGACAACCCGGCCTGAAACGCGATACGAGCCTTGCCGTTCTGCCTCCATGAGTAATTGCAACGATTGCTTTCGCATTCAATTCATAAGCAGCGGAGCAACAAGCATGACTTACTGCATCTGCAACGTTGATTGAAACATCCGTTTCAAACTTTTTAAATGCTGCCCAATAATCAAATTTTTGTTCAGTATGAAGAGCAATCTGCGCCATCGTACGAAGAGCTTGCAAAGGATATTTACCCATTGCCGTTTCGCCCGACAACATAATTGCAGATGTTCCGTCCAGAACGGCGTTCGCAACATCACTGACTTCCGCCCTGGTCGGTCTGGGATTGCGTATCATTGAATCTAACATTTCAGTAGCAGTAATACTTACTTTTCCGCTCTGATATGCTAATTTGATTAGCTGTTTTTGAATAGTCGGCACTTCATATTCAGGAATTTCCACCCCTAAATCACCTCGTGCCACCATCACTCCATCAGATACTTCAAGGATTTTTTCAAAATTTTCGACTCCTTCATGATTTTCGATTTTTGAAATAATGTTAATTGATTTGCAATTTAATCTTTTGAGAACACGTCTTATGGCTAAAACGTCTGTTGCTTTTCTCACGAATGAAGCAGCTATAAAATCAAATTCATGTTCAACCGCAAATTTAATATCCGCTTCATCCTGTTCGGTCAGTGAAGGTAAATTTAAGGATACACCCGGCAAGTTAATGCTTTTATTATTAAAAACTAAACCACCGTCAATTACCTCACATATTAAATCACCTTCATCAATACTCTTGACTTGTAATGCTATCAAACCATCATCAATTAAAATACGTGATCCTACCGACAAATCTTTACTGATATCTTTATATGTAATACTGAAACGCTCGGCATTACCCAAAACATCTTCTTTGACTATTCGGACTTCTTCACCTTCTACTAGCTCAACTCGATCATTTTCAAATTTATGGGTACGAATCTCAGGACCTTTAGTATCCATTAAAATCGCAACTGCTAAACCCAATTCTTTTCTCAACTTTTTAATTAAATTGACTTTTTCTAAATGTTCAGCATGAGAACCATGGGAAAAGTTAAGCCTTGCCACATTCATGCCGTTTAACATCAATTGACGCAACATCGCTTCATCGGAAGTTGCCGGGCCGATTGTACAAATTATTTTTGTCTTTCTCATAATTATCTCCCTATTATTCATCTCTTTAATCATGATTTAAGTAAGGCATCAAATCCTCAACAACTTTAGTTATCCCTATTAATCATCTATTTATTCACATATTTCTTTTTTCTAAAATATATGATTCTAGCATCATTATACATTTAATTGCAGTTTTCTTTATACAAATATTTAAAATTCTATTATATGACAACATATTATGATTCAGTACCACATTCTAAATATTTTAATCTTGTCTTAACGTCATGTTGCCAAGTCTGTTTTTGAAGTCAAAATAGGTTGCTTGACGTTCAACTTTATAGTTTTCTGCTGATTGTAAAGTAACTAAATTCGGTAAAGGCATTCCGTTAAAAGTATTGGTTTTCACATGTGCATATAAAGCCATATCACAAAAAACCAGACGGTCTTGCTGTTGTAAGGGGCGCGGAAATTTATAATTACCGATAATATCTCCTGCCAAACAAGTTGGGGCACCAAGTCGAAAAACATTATTATCCTTGATAAATTCCTTGTTTATTAGAGCTTCATCATTGATTGCTTCTGCTTCAATGTAATAACCTTCTTCAGAATATTTTTCATCTAACAAAAAAACCCTCGGCGTATAGGGCATTTCCAACACGTCAGGCATGTGACAGGTTGCGGATGTATCAACAATTGCTATATTCACTTCATTTTGTACAATATCCAAAACTTCACAAACCAGAAAACCCGTATCTAATGATATTGCTTCACCCGGCTCAAAATAAATAGTTTGATTCGGATATTTTAATCTGAAATCATGTAATATCTCAGCCAGCAATTCAACTTGATAATCTGCTCTGGTAAAGAGATGTCCGCCGCCAAAATTGAGCCATGTCATTTTTTCAATATAAGGTGAAAATTTGTTTTCAAAATTTGTTAAAACATTAGCCAAAGAATTTGCATTCTCTTCACATAATGCATGGAAATGTAAACCGTCGATTCCTTCTAAACCGTATTCAGCAACACCTTGTTCAAAAGCCTGTGCCGTAATACCTAAACGGGAATATCTGCCTGCCGGATTATAAATATCATGTTCGGTTTCGGAATATTCAGGATTAACTCTTAAACCGACTTGAATCTTCCTGCCGGATTTTTTTGCTTGATTAATTAAAACAAGATATTTTTGCCACTGAGAGAATGAATTAAAATATATATAATCAACAAATTCCAACAACTTAATTACATCATCTGTTTTATATGCCGGAGAATATACATGGATTTCTCCGGGAAATTCTTCTCGGGCCAATTGTGCTTCATACAGACCGCTGGCTGTACTGCCACTCAAGTATTTGCTGATCAAAGGATAGGTTGAATATAAAGAATATGACTTCTGGGCAAAAATAATTTTAACATCTAATTTTTTTGCTAATTGCTCTAAAAATTGCAAATTATCTTTCAACAATTTAAGATCAAAAATATAAGCAGGCGTTTCAATTTGATGAAACGCCGCCTTGATACCGGAAGTTCTGGTTTGCTGTGACAACAAATTTCTCGGATTTGGTAATTGGCGCATTAACACCTCTATGGTACAAGTACCGGATCATAATCTTCAATCCATGGTAAACCGTTAAGATTCAAATCAGCCATGAACGGATCGGGATCCATTTGTTCAATATTGAATACACCCGGTTTTTTCCATTTTCCTTCGAGGATCATCTTTGCTCCGATCATCGCGGGAACACCGGTAGTATAAGATACCGCTTGTGCTCCTGTTTCTTTATAAGCTTCTTGATGATCACAAATATTGTAAAGACGATAAACTTTATCTTTTCCGTCTTTTTTGCCTTGGAAAATTACACCGATATTGGTTTTTCCTACTGTACGCGGACCTAAGCTTGAAGGATCCGGCAAAACTGCTTTCAGGAATTGTAAAGGAACAATTTCTTTACCCTCAAAATTAATCGGTTCAATTGAGGTCATTCCTACATTTTCCAGACATTTAAGGTGAGTCAAATAACTCTCGCCGAACGTCATAAAAAATCTGATACGCTTAATTCCGGTCATAAATATTGCCAGAGATTCCAATTCTTCATGATATAACAGATACATGTCTTTTTTGCCGACTTCTTCAAAATCATATTCACGTTTGATTTCCATCGGCTCAGTTTCAAAAAACTCTCCATTTTCCCAATAACGGCCTTTTGCGGATACTTCACGAATATTAATCTCGGGATTAAAGTTGGTTGCAAAAGGATAACCGTGATCTCCGCCATTGCAATCCAAAATATCAATATAATTGATTTCATCAAAATGATGTTTTAAAGCATAAGCCGAGAATACACCGGTTACTCCAGGATCAAAGCCACTGCCTAATACAGCGGTGATTCCTGCTTCTTTGAAGCGTTCATGATATTCCCATTGCCATTTATATTCGAATTTGGCAGTATCGCGCGGTTCATAATTTGCAGTATCAATATAATCCGTACCGGTTGCTAAACAAGCATCCATTATCGCTAAATTCTGATAAGGCAAAGCCAGATGCAAAACGAGATCCGGTTTATAACTATTCATTAACCCAATTAATTCTTCGACATTATCAGCATCCACCTGAGCAGTTGTTATTTCGGTACCTTTACCGTCTAATTCAGCTTTAAGTTCTTCACATTTTTTAAGCGTTCTGCTGGCAATACACATTTCTTGGAAAACATCAGAATTTTGCACGCACTTATAAGCAGCAACTCTGGCAACACCGCCTGCACCAATTAATAATAATCTGGACATAATTCCTCCTTCAAATTTATTAATGAGAAATTGTTTAACTAAAAGAAATACTTAAGTTAAATCCTTTCTATGTTAGCATATTTATGAATGTTTCGAAATTTTTATTGAGCAAAATAAAGTTAACGATCTTTGAATTCAAGTGCAATTTGATACAACTTGTTTTTATTTGTTTTATATTTATCGGATAAAAAATTTACTGCAGATTTTATTTTCATTCCACCATGCAATAATTGTCTTAAATCCTCAATCACTTGCTGTTCTATTCCCTCATCAAATTTAGATTCAGCTTGATGAATTCGAGCTGAAAACTCAGCCTGTCCTTCCAAAACCAAAACAAATTCACCACGCGGATTTTCCTTTTGATAATATTGATAAACATTCTCAACCTCATCCCTGACATAAGTTTCATACTTCTTCGTCAGTTCACGTCCTGCGACAATTCTTCTCTTCCCCAGCCCCTGAACAATCAAATCTTTAAGTGTTTTCAAGATACGGTGTGGTGCTTC
This sequence comes from Clostridiaceae bacterium, assembly GCA_012838795.1. Taxonomy (GTDB): domain Bacteria; phylum Bacillota; class Clostridia; order Saccharofermentanales; family DTU023; genus UBA5436. The sequence goes on from DUOO01000038.1 coordinate 12,967, forward strand.
ATAGAGAATTATTGAAAACTCATGATCTGCTATTTTTTTTAATTGCTCGATACGCTCTTTACCTTTCACCGGTAAAAATCCGAAAAATGTAAAATAGTCAGTATTTAAGCCTGACGCAGCAAGACAAGTCAAAGCGGCATTCGCTCCCGGCAAAGCAACAATTTCTATTTCTTTGGCTATCAGATTTTTCACGATTATTGAACCCGGATCTGAGATACAAGGCATTCCGGCATCAGAAATCAAGGCAATATTTTCGCCTGTTTCCAGTCTGGATATTATCTGTTCAGTTCTACTTTGTTCATTATGTTGATGATAACTGATTAGTGAAGTTTCAATCCCAAATTCAGCCAACAAGATACCTGCGGTTCGGGTATCTTCTGCCAAAATCAAATCAACCTCTTTCAGGATTTCAATTGCCCTATACGTAATATCTGCATAATTTCCAATTGGAACCGGAACCAAATATAACTTCCCTATTGCCATATAATCCTCTTTTTCAGCTTGTCATAACTCGCCTGCTGAATCGCTCTTTGTGAATTCTTATTAGTATCTGTAATAAACATCAGATCACAATAATTATCTGTTTTTTAAGAATGAATAGCAACTAATAGTAAATAATTATACAAACAAAGCCTTATTTGCACCAAGTCGGATGTGCAAATAAATTACGTGTGCGGGTCATTACCGATTCATATTAGCAAAAGAGGATTTTAAACAATTCAATCAATAACCAGAATTGAACAAAATTGTTTAGCAAAATCTAATTAGGATATGAAACTAATACTTTTCTACTTTTTATATAAATTTATCAGTGTTTCTAAATAAATTAGAGTAAAATACCTTTTTCTCTATAATAAAATATATGTATGGAAAAATATTTATCACATTATAGCGCATTGAAACATTGGAATTTTCCACTGGCACATCAATATTTCAATGAAAAATTAGATCATTCTCCTCAACAGTATCTTGTTCGGGATGTTAAAGCTCGTTCATATAAAAAAGAAATTTCTACCCATGTATGTACAAAAAATTTACCTAAGAACAGTTTCGTAAAACTTGATAATGAACAAAAAATTGTTTCACCACAACTAATGTTTTTACAATTAGCTTCAACCTTAGATATAATTGAAACGATCATTTTAGGTTATCTGCTTTGTGCTTACCCTGAAGGAATTTTCTCAAAATCTTTAATTGGCAAATCACAACTTATTAAATACGTTTCTTCCACAAACCTGTCTCATAAGAAAAAGGCATTACGAGCTTTAAAATATGTACAGGAAGGTGCAAATTCAATCATGGAAATTTTTGTTGCTATGTTATTAAACTTACCTAATGCTTTAGGGGGCTTATCGATTCCCGGTGGAGTATTAAATTACAAGGTAGAATTGGATGATCTTTCAGCTAGAGCAATAAAAAAGAAAAATCTGTATATTGACTATTGTTTTCCAAATCAAAAAATCGGATACGAATATCAAGGTGTTTTTCACAATCAAACAATTGATGAAGATTCAAATCGTAAAATGGCATTAAAAAGAATGGGTTATGAAATTGTGACTATAACGAAAACTCAATTATATGACGAGAATAAATTAAGACTGTGGTTAACAGATGCTGCTAAAACTAACAGAAAAAAAATTCGCATCCGAACTGATAAATATATGAAATATTTTAATCGCATTATAGAATTACTGCCAAAACCTGATTTTGATTGATTTATAGAACAAAAATTTAAACTTGATGTACTCTATAGATTAATCAATTATATGTCTGTGCCAAAAATTTCGTGTGTGGGGGTTCACAGGTTCACAGCGCCGGCTTTTTTGGCACTGCTAAGCCAAATACTGGCTGAAACCATCCTTGATTGTGCCAAAAATTACGCGTGTGGGGGTTCACATCAGTTGAGATTCACAGCACCGGCTTTTTTGGCACTGCTAAGCCTAATACTGGCTGAAACCATCCTTGCTTGTGCCAAAAATTACGCGTGTGGGGGTTCAGGTTCACAGCACCGGCTTTTTTGGCACTGCTAAGCCTAATACTGGCTGAAACCACCCTTGCTTGTGCCAAAAATTACGTGTGTGGGGATTCAGGTTCACAGCACCGGCTTTTTTGACACAATACAGACAAGGCACGATACAGTACAAAATGGTTTGAAGTTGCAGATGTTTGTATTTCAATTTTTGCAGCAAATAAAAAAAGAGCCAGCTCATTTTGAGACAGCTCTTTTCACTTAATAAATAATGTTTTGATACTACCCTAGATACTCTAGATATAAAAAGCTATTCTTGATCTATTGCACCGACCGGGCATACTGCAGCGCAAGCACCACAATCTATACATGCGTCCGGATCAATAATATATGTAGTATCACCATCGGAGATACAGCCTACCGGACATTCATCTACACAAGCACCGCACATGATGCATTGATCTGAAATTACATGAGCCATTTTGTTTTCCTCCTTATACTAAACACGTTTTTATTTTAACAAACTCTATCTTACTAAACAAGTAAAAATCAAAAGATTAGCTTTGTCTAATCATTAAGATTTAATGCTTATTTAATGCTTAATGTAGTCCGGCAATTCTTCTCGTTGCCAATTCAACTGAAATCTCTTCCCAAGTGATACCCAGATTTTCTATGGCCACTGTCAGATGATAAAGGATATCCGCAGCTTCATGAATTATAGCTGCTTTTTCTTTATCTTTGATTGCAAGAACCAGCTCAATCGTTTCTTCTCCGATTTTACGCGCAATATAATCGTCACCTTTATCTTGTAAATAATTTGTATATGAAGCAACTACAGGATTTTTACGACGATCTTCTACCATACGATATAAACTTAATAAAATATTTTCCATTATGTATTCTCCATTATGATTTATTATGATTTTTAATATTTTAAAAAATATTTGATCTTTCCGATTATTAAATTTTTAATTATTTCTAATTATTGAATTTATATTTTCAATTATTAATATGTGAGGATTTCAGGTTGTTAATCAATAAATATTTTTGGTATTCTTCTGGTAATTCCGCATAAGATTTCATAAGAAATCGTACCGGCTTGCTCGGCCAAATCATCTAAATCACGATAATGACCGTGTTTATCCTGACCGAATATCAAAACTTTATCTCCGATTCTTGTTTTTGGCAAACTAGTTAAATCGAGCATTGTACGATCCATACAAACTCGTCCGATTATCGGCACAGAAGTACCTTTTATTAATACTGTTCCGGTATTCGAAAGATGTCGATTCAGACCATCTGCATATCCGGTTTCGATAGTGCCGATTAAAGTTTGTCTTTGTGCAGTATATGTTTGACCATATCCAACCGTTTCATTTACGGAGACTGAATGAACGCCTGAGATTCTCGAGAAAAAGCTCATTACCGGTTTCAATTGCAGTTTTTCTTTAATTTCCGAATTGGGGCACCAACCATACATTGCAATGCCTATTCGTATATAATCCAGAGCAACTTCCGGAAAAAAAATAGCAGCTACACTGTTAGAGCAATGCTTAATCTTAAAAATCACATTTTTTGTTTTCAGTTTATCAATTGCTTTACAAAAATGCTCAAACTGAATTTGAGTGAAATCTTTTTGAGGTTCGTCTGCAACTGCAAAATGGGTGAAAATACCTTCCAAATCCAAATTTCCATTTTCGGCTAGTTTGATTACAGAAGGAACTAATTCGGATGAAATGTTTTCTTTCACCTGAAAACCTATTCGATTCATTCCGGTATCAATTTTGATATGAATTTTTATAGGATCAACTAATCCGGTGAGATTATTTGTTTTTAAATAAGTTTCCAGATCATTAAGCAAAGCAGCGGCATCGTATTCAGAAGATATAGTTTGAGTTAATTTATGTTTTATTAATATTTCAATCAAACCGGCGTGATAAGGAGATAAAATCAAGATCGGAGCTGTAATTTCAGCTTGACGTAAAATTATGGCTTCTTCAATCGTAGCAACTGCCAAATACGTACAACCGGCTGCTAAAGCTTGTTCAGCAACCCAAATTGCACCATGACCATATGCATCTGCTTTAACTACAGCCATTTTACCTGTGGAAGCAGGCAGATTTCCAGATATTTGTTTAATGTTGTGACTTAATGCCACTCTTGACAACTCACACCAACTGCGTAATGTTTTGAGATCGATTGAATCTATATTCATTAAACAATCACCTTATTCACATATTCTGATGAAAAAGTCCGATTCAAAGCAGAATAATTTAATGAAAAATCAATTTTATCACCTACAACCAGATCACGATTATATTTCGTTATATCAAAAATCGATATATCGGGTGTTGATCCGATGTAGTTTATTCCTTTTTCCAGAGGAACAATTCCGCTAAAATCAACATCCTGTGAACCAAGTGCCAGAATAATCCGACGGATTATTCCGATATCCTCAAAATCTAATATTTTATCTTGATAATTATTTCCGATCGGTTCGGCAGGCTGAGAATTTTTGCGTTGGTTTTCAATAATTTCACTATTCAAAATGAATACATCTTGATGTAAATCCTTTATTCGATATCCATATGATGTTTCTTTACCCAATAGCCAAGCTTTACCTAAGACTAAATGATTTACCTGTGACGGGAAATCCGCCGAATCTAAAATCGGAATTGTTCCTGAATTGCCGCCTGATACATATTCGAGCTCAATACCAAATCTGGATTCTATTTGACTGACCAGCAATGAAAATTCTTGCAATTTTTCTATTGTCGCAATTGAACCGGAAAAATAATTAAAACCGGCAGCGAGCCCTCTCAATTTTACTCCGCGTAAATTTAGAATCTTATGAACAGTACTCATTAGAACTTCCGGCAAAACTCCGGCTCCCAGATCGCCCAATTCCACTTGCAGAATGATACCGTGAACTTTCCTTTCAACAACAGCAGCATCTGACAGAGCATAAATTGTATCTAATGCAGAATTAAAAGAAATATCCACTTTATTAACTATTTCTCTCGCTTCAGAAATCATCGGGATTCTGGTTAACAAGGTTGAATCGGCGTAGGGTTTGGCTTTGATCAGATTATCAACACGTGAATCTGCAAAATTACGAATACCTGATTCCGCCATCAATTTGAGCAAAGGCTCATAGGCACATACGCCTTGAGTAGCATAATGTGCTGAGAGCCTTTTTTCAGCAATTAAATTTTGAATTGTTTCAAGATTATATTTTAGCTTTTTGCTATTAATCATGACACATGGTAAAGACCTGATATAACCTTTGCCCTGCATTTCAAACCATCCTAAGTATTTTATTGTGTTTACATAATAATCATTTTGATTTGCGTATTGTGCAAATCCTCTTTATTTAATTTTGAGCTTGATCAGATTCCTTATTCGTTGACTGATCAGCATTCTGAATTAAATTTTGTTGATTGTCTTGATACATATTTTGTTGATTATCTTGATACATATTTTGTTGATTGTCTTGATACATATTTTGTTGATTGTCTTGATACATATCTTGATACAAATTTTGATTATGTGCAACTATTTCAGGATTTTCCGGCATAATTTTTGCCGATTCTGCTTCTCGTTTTTTCAGTCGGGTTTTCTTGCGTTTACGATAAACTGCTATTATTATGAAAATAATCAGTAAAAGCGGAATAATAACCGGAGCAGACACCAGAAGAGCTATCGCTAACCATTGGAAAAACGATACAATTGAACTAAGTACCCTATTCCAGCCACTAGTTACCCAGTATTTAAAATCATCCCAAGTCATAGCAGAAAATTCAATTTCTCTTTTGCCGGAAAGCGGTGCCTGTTTTTGCAACAATTCAATCGATACATAGGAATAGTTGACTTGAGAATCCCACCTCTTGATTGAGCCTTTAAGCAATTCTATATCTTCAGTTAAACGGTCTATTTCACCTTGAATATAGACTATATCTTCCATTTTTTTTGCATCAAGCAAAAATTCGTAGTATTTTTCCAATGACTTTTCAGCGGTATCAAGTCTGATCGCAGCATCATAATAGTCATCTGTAATATCTTGAGCATTTATATTGATATAATTAACTATTTCAGTATCCGAAAGCTCTTCAACAAATGCATCCAATTTTTCTGCAGGAATGCCGAAATCAGCATATATTTCGAGCTTTGTATCCGTTTCATTACGATTCAGATTTGTTGCGAAGCCCTCGTATTTTTCAACCAGATCCAGTACATTTTTATAACTTTTATCCACATCTTCACAACGCAACTCGATACTGCCGTTTTTAATCAATTTTCTTTGATTAGGTTCGGCTTCTTTTCCTCCTATTGCCTCAGAAGCAGGCATGGTCTCCGCCGGTGCTCTTTCTTCAGCAAGTCCATCATATTCATATTCCCGATCATAATCTTCCATCGGAGTTTCACTTTTATAGTCTATTGAATCTGAAGCATCTTTTCTTGCCGAACTGCCACAGGCCATTAAACTTAAAGCTAAACTCAAAATAAAAATTAAATTTAGTATTATACTGATTTTATTAATTTTACCGGGAGATTTAGTCTTTCCAGAATAGTTTTTCATTTCTACTCCTCCGTTCGTAAATTTCTTTTTCCAAGATCAAATCTTTGACTTTCATTAATCTTGTCGTGTTTGCTCTTTCGTTTTCTTCCATTTTCATTGTGATCGAACGAATCGTATCTTCCAGATCAGGAATCATTCTATGTTCCAAGGAATTAACTCTTCGTCTGGTTTTTGCTATTTCACCTGCCAAAAGTTGAGTTGTTTTCTCGACTGTTGCAAGTTCAATCATTATTGGTAATACTTTACGTAATATCAGAATCGCAAAATCTAATTCTCCTGAAACACCGGAAAAACCATAAGGAATATCTGTTGCGGATTTGTTTTGAATATCGGCTCTCTTACTCGCCTTTTCATCAACATAGTCTTCGATTATAGTTTTATCTTGAACATAATATTCCGGTACTTGAACGCTCATCAGATTTTTTCTTTCGGCTTGCAAAATCAAATTATCATAGCCTGAGTATAATGCCGTTTCAATGACTTGTTTAGGCATTACGATATGTGCCAAAACCATTTCACGGTTATATTCACTAAGTAACTTTTCCACTTCCAAGCGCAGTTTCTGATTACGCTTTATCAGTGATATAAATTGCCGCATAAGTTCATCACGTTTATCTTTAAGCAACTTATGTCCTCGTCTGGCAACATTCAATTGTCCGCGAAGACGCATCAGCTCCATTCGATTCGGATTTACTCGCATTACAGCCATTTAGTTCTCCGTTAGTATCTTGATACTATAATTATACTACATCCAGCGTATTAAAATGCTACTTTATTCATAGCTTGTTAATATTTCGTTTAAGATTCGTTTAATTTTGTTTGTTATTTATGATTTATTATTGGCTTTTGTTTTGCCTGCTCTATAAAATATATGTTTTTATAAGTTTAATCCATTTTCGTTCTGAAGCGTTCATAGACTTCTGCACGATAATAACGATCAATATACTTCTCATCAATTCTGGTCAATTCATTTCTCGGTAAGATTGAAAGTAAATCCCAGCCTAATTCCAAGGTTTCTTCAATACTGCGATTGACATCAAAACCCTGAGAAATATAATTCGCTTCAAATTCATCAGAAAAACGGGCATAAATACGATCCATCTCACTCAAGGCTTCTTCACCTAAAATTATTTCAAGTTCTTTCGCTTCTTTACCTCTTGAATAGGCTGCAAATAATTGATTCATCGTGTCGGCATGGTCAGAACGAGTTCTGCCTTCGCCAATCGCTTCATCTTTTAATCTTGATAAGGAAGGCAATACATCAATTGGTGGCTGAATTGCCTTGTTATGTAAATCGCGATTCAAAATAATCTGTCCTTCCGTAATATAACCTGTCAAGTCAGGAATCGGATGTGTTTTATCATCATCAGGCATGGTTAAAATAGGCATCATTGTGATTGAACCTGCCTTGCCTTTCAGACGTCCGGCACGTTCATAAATTTGAGCTAAGTCGGTATACAAATATCCGGGATAACCTCGACGACCGGGTACTTCTTTTTTGGCGGCAGAAACTTCGCGTAAAGCCTCAGCATAATAAGTAATATCGGTCAAAATCACCAAAACATGCATATCTAACTCGAATGCCAAATATTCCGCAGTTGTCAGAGCGACTCTGGGGGTTGCTATTCTTTCAATCGCCGGGTCATTAGCCAAATTGACATACATTACCGATCTGGAAATCGCACCTGTTTCATGCAAATCTTCAATAAAGAAGTTAGCATCTTCAAATGTAATACCCATTGCAGCAAATACAACCGCAAATTTCTCGGAATCGTCTAACACCTTGGCTTGTCTGGCGATTTGTGAAGCAAGTTTGTTATGCGGTAAACCGGATCCGGAAAAAATCGGCAGTTTTTGACCGCGGACCAAAGTGTTTAAACCGTCAATTGCCGAAATACCGGTTTGGATAAATTCATCCGGATATGCTCTGGCTGCCGGATTCATGGGTAAGCCGTTGGTATCCATTGTGGCAACGGGAATAATTTCCGGTCCGCCATCAATCGGTGTACCTAATCCGTCAAAAACCCGTCCCAACATATCCGGAGAAACCGGCAATTCCATACTATGACCCAAAAAACGAACTTTACTGTGGTCTACATTAATCCCTATAGAACTCTCAAAAAGCTGAACCAGGGCATCGGTTCCGTTTACTTCCAAAACTTGACAGCGTCTGATTTCTCCATTCTGCAAAATAATTTCACCTAATTCATCATAGGCAACGTTTTCCACATTTTGAACCAGCATCAAAGGGCCGGCTATTTCTTCTATCGTACGATATTCTTTTGACATTCTGCTTAAACCTCCCGGGGAATGCTGTCAGCAATCTCGGAGTGTACTCTTGCGATTAGTTCCTGATAGCTTTGCTTAATGTTTTCTTCCGGAATATATTTCATTCTGGCTAAATCATCTCGAATCGGTAATGTAATAATCCTATTATAATCTGCATTCTTACCTAGTGCTGCAGCAGCATCATAATAAAAATTCATCAAACTATTCAACATATAAAACTGCTTCATTAATGAAGTATAAGTATCTATTTCATGAAATGAATTCTGGTGTAAAAAGTCTTCTCTGATCGAACGAGCGGCTTCCAGTTTCAGCCTGTCCGAAAAAGACAGAGAATCATGCCCGACTAAACGTACAATTTCTTGTAATTCAGATTCTTCCTGAAGTAATACCATCGCATCTTTACGTAATTTCGACCAGGAAGCGGAAATCTGTTCATCCATCCAATTATCGATTTTTTCACTATATAAAGAATAGCTGGATAACCAATTGATTGCCGGGAAATGTCTTTGATATGCAAGTGCCGAATCCAAGCTCCAGAAAACCTGAACTATCCGTAAGGTAGATTGAGCTACCGGATCGGACAAATCACCGCCCGGAGGTGAAACTGCTCCGATTGCAGTCAGAACTCCCGTTCGTTGATCACTGCCCAGACATTGAACCATGCCTGCTCTTTCATAAAATTGAGCAAGTCGGGAACCGAGATAAGCCGGATAGCCTTCTTCGCCGGGCATTTCTTCCAAACGACCGGACATTTCACGTAAAGCTTCAGCCCAGCGTGAAGTCGAATCTGCCATAATCGATACTGAATAACCCATATCTCTGAAGTATTCGGCAATTGTAATTCCGGTATAAATAGACGCTTCACGCGCGGCAACCGGCATGTCGGAAGTATTGGCAATTAAGATCGTCCTTTCCATCAGCGGACGACCGGAATTCGGATCATCCAATTCTGGAAATTCATTCAGAACATCCGTCATCTCATTACCGCGTTCACCACAGCCGATATATACGACAACATCTGCAGCAGCCCATTTTGCCAGTTGATGTTGAATAACTGTCTTTCCGCTGCCGAAAGGGCCCGGAACAGCTGCTGTTCCGCCTTTAGCTACCGGGAAAAATGTATCAATCGAACGTTGCCCCGTTATCAAGGGTTCACTCGGTGAAAACTTTTTTTGATATGGTCTGCCCACACGCACCGGCCATTTTTGCATCATGGAAATTTCATGTTCTTGTCCTTTAATATCAACAATCACAGCTATTATATCTTCAACTATATAGTCACCTTCTCTGATATCTTTGATCGTACCGGAAATTTTCGGAGGAACCATTATTTTATGCTGTAAAATTGCAGTTTCTTTTACTATTCCCAGAATATCTCCGGCAATAACCGGATCTCCGATTGCAACCTGCGGTTTAAAATTCCAGGTTTTTGTTCTATCCAGAGCTTTAATCATTGCTCCGCGTTTAATATTAGTACCTTCAATTTTGACCAATTCTTCCAAAGGTCTTTGAATTCCGTCATATATTTGACCGATTAATCCGGGGCCTAATTCGACTGAAAGCGGTTCGTGTTGTGAAACAACTGTTTCGCCCGGTGCCAGGCCTGCCGTTTCTTCATAAACTTGAATTGATGCTTGATCACCGTGCATTTCGATGATCTCACCGATTAAGTTTTTATCGGAAACACGCACAATATCAAACATATTTGCATCTCGCATACCGTCTGCCACAATCAACGGTCCTGATACTTTAATGATCTTGCCTTGTTCCGTACTATTCTTCGTGCTCATAATTTTATCCTTTATCAGTAAAATGATTTTCCAAATATCTATTTTAAGTGATTACTTCAAGTTTTATTTTTAATTATTATTTTCGGCCGGCAAAAAAATCAAGTTAAGTTGTTATCTTCTTTTAAAAGATCTATGCCGATTGCTTTATTCACCATTTCTTGCAAATAACGGAGTGCAAATTGTTCATTGCTGCGGCTCGAAGGAATTAATATTATTGCCGGCTCAATTTTTTCTTTGTAATCCTCTATAATTGCCGGATTTTTTTCAGCCAAATCTTCCGTGACAAAAATTACGCCGTATTGCTTTTTGACTAATTCTTCAATTATTCTATATGCCTCAAGCGGATCATCTGTTGTCACAACGGTCATGCCTATACCGCGAAAACCTATAACGCTGTCGATATCCCCGATCACTGCCACTTTCACTAAATGCATTGTCAAACTCCTGCATATGAAGATCTTATTATTTGATAAGTACGTTCTTGAGGTATTAACTTAAGATGAAACGCTCTAATCAAACGAATATTTCTGCGTTCCATTTCTCTGACCAAATAATATGCCGCAACTTTTTCAACACCCGATGCGAAATATTTTGTTTCTTGAATTTTTTGCATCAAGCGATTATCTGCTAATTGAGAAAAGATTGAGGCTGATCCGGGTTTATGATATATTTCCGCCATTTCAGAAAAATCACCGAATCCCAATAATTTAATTTTAGCAGCTAATTCAGAACCATCGAAGGAAAACAATCCCAGCCATTGTTCCTGACTGATATTTCCTTGTTGCAAAATCGAGCGTTTAAAAAATTCTTGACTCAAGTTAACATTTTTGCATCGTAACAGTATTTCCAGATTAATTAAATCTGCTTTCAGCAAATAATATTCAGTCAACCAATCTGATTTAATGTTAGACAACAAACTAAGCAATTCACACCATAACGCTTGCTCTACCACTAAGTCGACTCTACTCATATCATACGTTTCAAGATAAATATTTTCCGCTTGTTTAATGGTTGCATTTAACCAATCCGGAACTTCAAAATCCGTCAAATCAGATTTGTTTAACTCGGAATCATCATTTGAAGTCTCCGCTATATTTTGTACAGCAAATAAGATCTGTTGGGGTTCTGTCAAATACGGCCGCAGAAACAAATATTCAATATCTTTAATTAATACCGGTTCCCGTGCCGGTAAAATTGTTCTTAGAAAAACTTTCAAATTATGGGCATCGTTAAACAGAATAAATAATTCAAGCAAAGTGAAATCCGGAACTATCGAGTAGATTAGATCCAAATCTTCATGTTGTGAATTGATCAATGCTTCTTCGATTGTGTCACCTGAATAATTTGCACTTTGGATCAAATTAAGAAATTCCGATTCGGAATTAGCATTCAACAATTGCTGTAATTGCGACTCGTCAAAGAAATACTTCTCGCGTCCGGCTAATAAACCATAAGCATAAAGCCACGATCCGTCAGCATTTTTATTCAAATTTAGTTTATTAATTATTTCACTCATAAATTCTATATATCAGATTTCAGGAAACAGATTGTTTGCCACAATAACCGATAACTTCGCTCGATTATCCCTGATAATCAAATCAAGACTCAGATTTTCTTCAATTCGATCATGCTTAACAATCAAACCGCCGGAGATATCCGCAATTGCACCGGCTGAAAATTCCGAACCCAGCTTTGTCAAAAGCGGCTCTAATAAATCTTGTTCAGCTTTATTCAAGCTAATTTCACCTGATTTGATACCTTTAGCTTGAATCAGATCGGAATATAGCTTGATTTTTTCTTGGTTTGATTGCGAACTAAATTTAAGCAATGCCAGGTCAATAACTTCCTCAATCAGACATTGTCTTTGTTCCAGTCTTTTTTGTCGCAATCCGGTTTCAATCAAACTCTCAGTTCGAATTTGCATTGTTTCCTGTTCAGATTTTATCGTTTGATCCGTTAGCAAATTAATTTTCTCGATCTCAACTTTTGTTTCCGATCTTTTCCGGACAATTTCATGATCCGCTCTTTGCAAAATCTGATCTGCTTTAGCTTGAGCTTCAGATAAGATTACTTCAATTATTTTATCTATCTTATCCATAAATCCTCCGGATTAAGACAAGCTGAAAATAGCTAATACAGAAGCTAACAGAGCAAATATCGCATATGTCTCAACAACAACTGCAAGAACTATAACTCTTGCATGTTGATCACTGCGCTTTGCAATCAGAGCAATTCCGGTTTCACATACTTTTGCCTGATATATTGCAGAAATATAACCGACAATAGTATTCGGTAAAGATGCAGCTATCCAAAGCAAACCCTGATACCAGGTAATGTCAGCAGAAAAGCCATATTCCATTAAGCCGGAACGAGTTAAAATCAAAAACAATGTCAATAGTCCGTAAATGCCTTGTGTTCCGGGTAAAGCTTGTAAAATCAATGCTCTGCCGAAAAGTTCAGGTTGTTCGGTAAGTACTCCGTTAATTGCTTGTCCTAATCGGGAAACCGACTTCGCAGAACCTAAACCCGGCAGAAAAGCTGCCATTGCTGCAGCTAACAGAGTAAAAAACGGTCCTAATTTTTCTAAGACTATCATAATGACCTCCAAAATCGTGTATATTATTTACTATTTATCTTAATCTATTTAATAACTTAATAACTTAATTTTAGGCTATGAACTTTTAAATTGTTGTTCTTCTTTAATCTTCAAATAATTCGTTTTATATCTTAAAGGCTTGAAAAACCATCCGCCGCCTTCAAAAAATTGTCCGAAGAATTCAACATATTGCAAACGACTGGAATGTACATATGCCGAAAGTCCCGAGAGTGCTAAATTCAAAATATGCCCACAAATCAAAATAACTACTGCAAAAAACCAACCGATAATTCCACCTGATACCATGCTTGCTAAGAAGTTTATAACAGTTGCAATTACACTGGTAGCCAGTACCAATGCCAATACTCTGGTATAAGACAGAATATCACCCAGATAATTGACTACTCCATATAGTCCGCCGATTCCGGAAATCAAACGCGAAAAAATGTTTTTCTTTGCTCTGCCGGCAAATAACAGTACTACAGCAGCACCGACAATTGCCATCCATTTTCCGACTTCAGCAAGATCAAATGGAGTCATACTGAGTGAGGATCCACCAAACAATAGACCTAAACCGATAATAATTAAAAACCATGGAATAATATCAAAAAAGATGTTTGAAATTTTTCCGAATTTTATCTCATTGATGATTTTCATTACCATACCGCCAAACAGATGAATCACACCGAAAATCATACTCCAAATCAATAACTTTTGCGGATCATCCATCGGATTGAACCATAGACAAGGAAAGTTAATATTACTATCACTCATTGAGGTTAGCATATCACCGAAGAAGCCACCAAAAACAAATCCCCATAACGTCGATGATATACCGCACAGAAATAGCATCCGCACCAGTTGACCGCTTTCGGTTGAAGTATCGATTTTCTTTTTCCAAATTAAGCAGGCACAACCGAGAGTTAATAACAAACCGTAACCGACATCGCTTAACATCATACCGAAAAACATAAACATAAAAGGAGCCAATCCCGGTGTCGGATCAATTTCTCTGGTTGACGGAGCACCGAACATTTCGAGAACATTTTGAAAAGCTCCGGCAAAAGGTTTGTTTTTCAATAATATCGGATACCCATCTTCCGGTTTGAGTTCAGTTATCTCAACTAAAACCGTAAAATCATCTTCCAGTTTTTTCTCTGCTTTGCGAGAAACTGTGCGAGGAATATATCCTTCTAAAGAAAAAGTATATAAAGTATCTACCGGAATCTTACTTGCAGAAAAATATTCTAAAGTTACTGTATAATAATCTGATAACAGATAAAAATCAAAACGTTTAGCTGCAAATGATTTCATCTTAGTTTCAAGTTCATGTACAGTTGTATCAATTTTATTGATTTTTTGCTCATTAGATCGATAAATCTGATTAGGTGTACCTGATTTATTGATCGGTAAATAATTGAAATCAAACTGTTTGAGCAATTGATTAATTAATAATTCATGTTCACGCATTATTACAATTGCAGTCAAGTCAAAGGTTTCACCCGAGTCCAGAGTGAGAATAGCCGTTTCGGATATTGAATTTTCCGTCAATGCTTGTTCCAATTCAGGCAAAGCAGTTTTTTCTAAACGTCCGAGCAATACTAAAGTACGTTCCGTTGAAGTTTGTTCCAAATTAATATCAACCTTAAGCCAATCAAGTAATATGTCTTGTTCACGTTGAATTTGTTCACGCTCAGCGGCCAGGTCTATCTTATGTTCTTCAGCTGATTTCATCTGATCGAATAATTCAATAATCTCTCTTTCCCGCTCTTGAACAGACAATAAATCATCTGATGATATAAGTAAATCAGCAGATTCCTGTGGAACATTCGCGTATTTGTTTTCAAGGATTTGAATAGCGGAATTTAGTCTGGTTTGATTTTGTAAAATTTCTGCTTCTCGTGCTTGCAAAGCTAATCGTTGTTCAGATTCATCAACTTGATTTGATAATTCCGATTCTGAAACTTCGGTTTCAATTAATTCGACCACTCCCTGTTTTTGTAGAAATTGTAAAACTGAAGCTTTCTCTTTACGCAAACCCAGTATTTTGATTTTATCCATTTCAAGAATTGCCAAGTAACTCCACGATCCCTTCTAAAACTTGATCGGCCACCCGACTTTTTTCTTCATAACTGATTTCAGGTAATGCAAGATTTGCCATGCTTTGTTCTAAATCTTGAACCGACTTGGTTTCCGTATCGGTTTTGGCAGTTCGCAATCGCTGATCTGCCTTGGAACGAACAATCTCAAGTTGTTTAGTCAATTCGCGATTTGTATGCTCGATTTTACTTTTAGCATCTCGTTCCGCTGACTGAACAATCTGTTCCGCTTGTAATTCGGCTTCCTTAATCTTTCGGACAAAATCTATACTCACATTAAAATCCTCTGTTTTGATAAGAATTCATGATCATAATAACACAAATATTATTTAAATTAATATCATAGAATAAAACAAAAAAACAAATAAAAGTTTCCGACATTCTTCATCTGTGAGGAATAACTATAATCAACTCACTTACATTATAGATGTACTATCAAAAAAAGCATACATACTTTATTTTGATTCTATAGTTCAGTATGTATACTTATGTAGATATGTTTTATTAAATGATTTCGTTGTTATTTAAAAATTACATCTACTGCATATTGTGCATCGGCTCGAGTAAACTGTTCACCTTGTTCTGAAGATAATTGTTTAAATAATCTTTCTTTTGACCAATTAAATATTTCTAAATAACCTCTGCCGGATTTTACAGAATTTTGACGCCAGTTTGCACCACAATTTTCTACAGCATATTGTGCAGCTTTTAAACTATATTCTCCACCATGCGGTGAAATTAATTGTTCATATAGTCTTTGTTTTGACAAATCAAAAATTTCCAAATACTTATTTGCTTCTGCCAAAGCATTCTTATATTCTGTGGTTACGGTAGATCCATATGACACAATATAGCTGACTCCATATGACGCAATATAGCTGACTCCATATGACGAAGGTTTAGAGTCTTTGATATTTGATTTATAAACATATCCTGTATCTCCACGATCATCTGTTTTTAGCCAATCTCCTTCCCAGATACCCTGAATGTCGTTTGTATATTTATATTCATCACAGCTTGAGCCATTAGGTTTAACATGAATTTTTGCATTTGCTAAAACATAACCGGTATATGTTACCGGTTTCGTTGACACTAAACTACGATATACCGTGGCTTTTGTTCCATTATAAGTAAATACAACGAGATTGCCTGTTACTTGACCTGAAACCTGACGTCCTTTTGCTATTTTCCCGATAATTTTACTGCTATCACTATAACTTCTGACATTCAATTTCTGACTTGCATATCCGGAAATTTCAACCGGTTTTTTTTGCAGTAATGTAGCATACACATAACCCGTTTTACCTTTATATGTCGTCTTTACCATGTTTCCGACCAGTACACCGCTTACCTTAACACCTCTCGGGATTGTTCCGATTATTGAGCCTTTCGGCGTATTTCTTAAATTCAGGGTTTGTTTGGCATAGCCGGTCATCGGCGGATTACTTGTCGTCGTTACTCTCATTGCTGCATACGCTGTTTTACTGTTATAAGTAAACTTCAGCCATGCTCCTTGAATTGTTCCGGTTACTCGGATCGGTCGCCAGAGTCTCGTTATTATACTGCCGTTCGGTGTGCTCCTGATTATGGAATTGGCCTTTATATATCTGGTTACTTTAACAGGATTTTTTTGCAGTAATGTAGCATACACATAAC
>DUOO01000039.1 GCA_012838795.1 Clostridiaceae bacterium
AAATGTTCCGCAAGCAATTTGATATGAATTTCATTCGGGTTAATGCCGAAGACAGATTCCTCGGCAAACTGGCAAATGTCGTGGATGCCGAGCAAAAAAGAAAAATCATCGGTGAGGAGTTTATCCGGGTTTTTGAAGCAGAAGCGCAAAAAATTGAAAATGCCGAATATCTCGTTCAAGGTACAATTTATCCCGATATTATCGAATCGGGTGCAGGCGACAGCAAGCTGATCAAAAGTCATCACAATGTCGGCGGTTTACCGGAAGATATTGACTTCAAAGGTATTATTGAACCTTTGGCAGATTTGTTCAAAGATGAAGTCCGCCGAGTCGGACTTGCTCTGGACATACCGGCAGATATGATTTGGCGTCAGCCGTTCCCGGGTCCGGGACTCGGAATCAGAATAATCGGTGATATTACTAAAGCGAAAGCCGACCTCTTACGCGATGCGGATGCGATTTATCGTGAAGAAATAGCAAAAGCCGGACTGGATCGTGAACTCAGTCAATACTTTGCAGTTTTGACCAATCTCAAATCGGTCGGTGTCAAAGATGATGCCAGAACTTACGACTATACGCTTGCCCTGAGAGCAGTCAAAACAGTTGACTTCATGACCGCCGAACCGGCAGAAATTCCATTCGTCCTCCTCCGCAAAATCACCAAGCGCATCACCGACGAAGTCTCCGGCATCAACCGCATCGTCTACGACATCACAGGCAAACCACCTGCCACGATTGAGTGGGAGTAAATTTAAACTATTATACTAAGTGGGGCATGTGAGTTATTTCAATATTTGTCTCTTTAGTAGACAATTTTGCTAAGGTTGAATGACCACTACCGTTGTGCGATTACATGAAAATAATGGAGGATGCTATGAAAACAGATGATCCATATGAAATTCTGAAAATTGAGTTTGATGGTATAAGAAATACTATTTCTCACTATACAAAAGATAACTTAGTTTTAAATTATCTTGAGAAGATGCAAATAGCTATTGAAGAAAATGATTTTAAAAAGGTTTTATATTTTTTAGATAAGCTTTGTGTTTGGTATAAAGAAAATATAGATGAAATCCGAAACAATCGTTTTGTTTATAATCAGGAAGAACATACTAAAGCGAAATCAATACTTGAAGAACTGAACATAAGACTTCAAGAGTACGGATTTCCTAGCAGTAAAGTTTTAAGTGCTCCGAATCAAATGGAAAAAACAACAAAAATTTTTATTAGTCATTCATCAAAGGATAAGAAATATGTTGATCTGCTCGTTACTTTATTTGTTAAAATGGGTTTGTCTACTGACCAAGTTTTTTGCAGTTCATTGCCTGGATATGATATTCCAATTGGTTCAAATATTTTTGATTATCTAAGAGAACAGTTCTTATTGTATGACTTGCATGTGATATTTGTTCATTCGATAAACTATTATGGTAGCCCTGTAAGCCTAAACGAGATGGGGGCAGCTTGGGCATTAAAAACTAATTACACTTCAATCCTTCTTCCTGACTTTACATTTGATATGATGAGGGGCGTTGTAAATAACGAAACAGTAGCAATAAAACTTGATAACAATGAAACTGAGGTTAAAGATAAACTTAACCAATTACATAATAAGCTTGTTGATGAATTTAAACTTGCGATGATACCAGCTATTCTGTGGGAACGAAGTAGAGATAGTTTTATTTCAGATGTTATTGCGACGAGTACAACACAGACTAAACTTGAGGAAGTTAAGATAATAAAGCGCCCATTTTAGCTGAATTCCTTACAGTAAGAAAATGTCATTATTAGTTTGGTTTCTGATTGAATTTCTGTACCACAAGTGTGCCAAGCTCAATAAGTTTAGGCAACACCATAATATATTCTTGATATAGATATAATGATATTATGTTAGCTACCACATATAGAAGTTTTATAACAGAAATAAAATAAGAATATAGAGTAGGAAAAAATCGCACTATTCAGTCTACATCGCGTTGCTGTGAACAAGCTACTCTGAAGTCGGAGAATGATCGAAAAACAATATTCGATTTAAAAACTTTACATATAAACTAGGGAGGGAAATTCATGAAAAAGCTGATTATTGTATGCGAGGAAAGGTTGCGTCGCTATGGCGACTTTCTTGCTCAGCTGATAAGTGGTAAAGATGACAGGGATGGAAAAGTTGTAGGAATCAAAGATAGTGCAGCAGCAGCTCAAGTATGGACCGAAAAAGAATACGCTTCTAATGCTGCGCAAATTTCATCAGAACAGTATCTTCTGTTTATTGGGAATTCTAAGCTCATAAAAGAGAAAAGGCATCACATGCAGAAAAAATACTCTGAACACGGAATGAACTATGGTTGGCTCGGAAAACAGGCTGTGTTGTTTGTTGACCATACGTTATCCTTTGCTGAATATGAGGACTTCTATAAGTTTCTTACAAATGAATATGCGGAAGGAAGTCAGATCGAGGCAGTAAGGCTTCTTCCATCTAAATCAGGAAAAACAGGTGAACCAGTCAATGTCATTGAAGACAGTGAGGAAATCGAAGATGCTGCAATAGTAGAGATTGAGGAACCTGCGCAGCAAGAGGAAAAAGTCGCCAAAAAGTTGCTTGAGCCTATTGCTTTTGTCGGAAAAGCATTAAAAAAAGCTGTTGATAATGGCGTTAATGTGTTCAATAAGGTCACGGATGATATCAATGCTGCATCTAAGAGTAAAGATATTGAAGATCAGCAATACACATGTTTGGTGTTGCTATTCTATTTAAACGACTTAGCTTTGTTTCTTGGTTTGAATGAGGAATAGTGAAAGTATGGCAAATAATTTTCGAGAAGGATTTGAGTTCTTTCAAAAAAATGCAGGTGCTTTATTTGGTTCCGAAATTTCGGCAGAATTTGGAACAAATACTGTAAATTATGTGGAAGAACTTACTTTATTAGAAAATAGTATTAATGATTTTGAGGGTTATCAAACACCATCTGCGCAACTTAAAGGAGATATCGCTGAGTTTTGGCATGCTGGAACATTTAATACAAATGCAGCGTTGAATGACTCCTTAAACAGAGCGGTTGTTAATCGAAGTAATGAGTATGCTTCAGTTGATATTTCATTGGAATCGGGCGAGTCTTATAGCCTGAAATATTATGCTTCAGGTGTCGATAGCGCAAAACAACAAGCTGTGAGCGTGTTCCAGAGATTTAAAGAGTATCAAGGCCACGGAGGAAAAGATTCTTTTGACCAGTTTTTAAGTAAAAGAAATTATTCAGATGAATCCGTACTTAACGATCCTATTTATTCGGGCCAATACAGGGTTATTCCCAGAGATCAAATGGAGGAAGCTACAAAATGGCTTTCTCAAAAGATTGCAAAAGAAAGTGTAACCAGACCTGATCAGGTTAAGCGGTTCCAAGACACATTGGATATGTTGAAAGACAAGCTATCTGACAGTAATGGAAATGAATCAATTCCTTTATCTCAAGAAGAGGCTCAGAGACTTGCTGAGTCTGCAGAAAAAGGTGAATTCAAAGCTGAAGATTTTGGTTTAACTTCTCAAGAGGAAATGATTGTAAAAGAGGCTTTGAAAGACGGCCTTACTGCAGCGGCAATCTCTATGATCTTAAAAGTCGCTCCGGAGATTTATAAAGCTATAGACTATCTGATTAAGAATGGCGAAGTGGACGCGGAACAATTCAAAAGGATTGGTATCGCTGCTGTTTCGGGTGCTGGTGAGGGCTTTATCAGGGGCACCGTGGCAGCAGCGATATCGTATTGTTGCAAATCAGGAATGTTTGGCGAAGGAATGAAAAAAGTTGATTCGGGCGTTATTGGTGTTGTAGTTGCATTGACTATGAACACAATGAAAAACGCTTTTATGGTTGCGATTGGGAAAAAGACCAGGAACGAATTGTCATATGAATTGATCCGCGATATGTTTGTGGCAGGTGGTGCACTGGCGGGAAGTCATTTAGGTAAAGTTGGTGGAGCAATAATAGGTGGTGTGGTAAAAAAACATATTAAGGGACCAGTAGGTAAAGCAATGGAAAAAGCTCTAGCTGTTGCAGGATCCTTACTTGGTAGTTTTGTCGGATCTGTTGCTGGAACATTTGTTTTTAACACATTTTATAAGACTGCAATAACTTTCTGTATCGATACAGGAGTGACGTTGTTCGGAATTGTTGATCAGGACTATAAATTGCCGGAAGACATCATCAAAGAAATAGGATTAGAAACTTTTGATTTTGATACTTTCCAGACAGAATCTTTTGAGCCAGAATCTTTCAGCTTTGATACATTTGAAGCAGAATCTATACAGCCTGATACACTTGGAATCACTATGCTGAGGCGAGGTGTTATCGGTGTATCAAGAGTAGGATATGTGACTGGATGAGGCTTTCCGAAGACGCGTTTTCCATATAACCCAGCAAAGAATTATCGTTGCATTATTTCTTGACTCAATGTTCTTGCAGATCCAATTTGATGTTCAAACATGAGATCCCATATATCTAGACATTTTGCAGATA
>DUOO01000040.1 GCA_012838795.1 Clostridiaceae bacterium
AGTGACCGGCTTGCACTTTAAGCCTGGTTAGCTCAGTCGGTAGAGCAGGGGACTGAAAATCCCCGTGTCGTTGGTTCGATTCCGACACCAGGCACCATATGTGGGAGTTTAGCTCAGCTGGGAGAGCATCTGCCTTACAAGCAGGGGGTCACAGGTTCAAGTCCTGTAACTCCCACCAACATGAAAAGCACTGGGATCAAATAGTTTCAGTGTTTTTTTGTGCCGACAAGGTACCGGAAAATGTCATTTTGTTGCATTTGTTAGAAATTCACGCAAATATCTTTGTTAATATGTTAAAATAACAAACAGATGTTGATTATTAGTAATAGTCTCATTATTGTCAGCAATTATTGTATAGAAGGAGGGAGTATGTGAAGAGGGTGTTTTTAGCGTTACTTGCTATTCTCTTGATATCCTCGGTGCTGATTAGCGTGCCTGTTTCTGCAGAATCGCTTTATATTCGCAAAATAGTTTCGGTTGTTTATGATGATTCCGGAAGTATGAAAGGTAAGAAATGGGCATATGCGAACTATGCAATGCAAGCTTTTTGCGGGATGCTCAACAGTGATGATCAGCTATTCATTACGTACATGAGTCATTCGAAACAAAGAGAAAATTATAATCCTGAAACAATTGATTTATCAGCCGAGGGAATTCAGGGTTCAATTGATTCAATCAGTAAACATTCTGACAGTGATTCCACCCCCTATACTGCTGTGGAAACAGCATATAACAAACTGAAGAGCGTTAATGATTCCAATCATAATACACAGTACTGGTTAGTTGTAATTACTGATGGTGAATTTGATGAATGCGTTTCTATGAATGATGCAGATCAGAAACAATTTTTGAACGAGAACTTTAAAGATTATTCAGAAAGTGTCATGTCAAACGGGACTAATCCTCAGGTCATTTTTCTGGGTATCGGAGGGATTGTTTCTCCTGACGAAAACCAAAGTAAAGGTATTTATACTTATTCAGCATCTGATGCAGACGATATTACAGATGCAATGGCAAAAATGGCAGACAGAATATCCGGCAGAACTCGTTTGCGTAATGATGATGTAAAAAAGATCGATGATAATACGATGCAGGTTTCCTCGTCTATCCCGCTGCTGAATATTGTGGTTTTTGCACAAGGGTCTGATGCGAAAATCACGCAAGCTGTTTATAGCAATGAATCCGATATACCGATAAGTCGCGAGGTTTCACTGAGCTACCCGGATTATTCTGATATGGTAGGAGGTGCCTTTTTGCTGGGTGATTCACAAAGTGTCATCGGCTCCGGTACATATGACATAACGTTCGACCAAAAAATCGATTTAGACGATGTGGTTATTTTATTCGAACCGGCATTAGAAATGCGGATGACCATTACTGTGAATGAAAAATTGATTTCCGACTACAGTGAACTTGACGGTGTGATGGAAGGTGATAAAGTATCTGTTTCGTGTAAGATATTTGAAATGGGCACGGATATGGAAATTGACCCTTCCTTGATGCCGCCGGGCACAAAATTTGAAGTGTACGTTTATGAGGATGGGCAAGAAGCAGAACGAAGTTCTGAGAAGGAAATGCAGCTGTCCGATTATGTGTTGAAAAATATCTATACGGAGATACTGGGATCTGTAACCATTGAAGGTTTTAATCCCATTAAGTACTCGGCGAAGTTTACTCCGGCCAAGTACGTCCCTAAAATATCTTATACTATTTCTACTTCGTTCAGCAGTGATGTGAAGAGCATTAAGTTTGACAATATTGCTGACAACGAAGATCTTTCGCTCTGCTTTACGGTGTATGCTGACGGAGTTCTGATTACAGATCCCGATACAGTTAAAAGATTGAATCCTGTGATTAGTGTTTCGCCACAAGGGAATGACGGTTTATTAACATATTCGGATGACGGACAAATCATCTTCACACCAAATACAGCTGCCATGCTGACTTCTGATGAAGGCAGTTTTGATGTTGAGGTTAAGTGTACAATTGATGACGGTACTGCTTCCTCTGAAGTATATACTGTTTTGCTGGCAACATACCAGGTGATCCCGATGGATACCGATCAGGTAATCAAAAAAACGGAATTTTTTGATAACCAAGTGTCTGCGTCCTTTTACATTACAAAAGACGGGATTAAACTTGATAAAGAAACTGTTGAAAAACATATTTCTGTATTATTAAATGAAGAGTATGCTGACCTAAAATCTAATATAGCGGTTTCTGCTGACGGTACTATTACAATTACTCCGTACAGTGAAGAAGAACACGTTTTGAATTTCTGGAATTGGTGGACTAATTGGGCGTATTATTTCGGTCTTGAGGGTGAAGATATTACGGTTACATTGAATCATGCATTTGGTTCGGCAGACAGCACGATCAATGTGGTTGCTGCTGATACAAAGTATTTGATCCTTAATGTTTATTTGCCTTTGCTGATCGAAATCTTGATTTTAGCAGCAATCATCGCATATATCGTTCGTTATATTACAAAGGCACGGTTTGTTTCCAACGCAGTGCTCTATGTAGGATCTATTGCTCGAAATAGAGGAATTCAAGGTGACCACAGACTCGAACTAATTGAAGTACATCTCAAGCAGTTCAATAAATTTAAGAATTTGTGGAATCCTTTCAAAGAACTCACCGTTTCAGCGAACGGTGTTAGTATAACAGCTGCGAAAGGAAACCGAATTCTCTGTAATGAGCCGTTCCCGTGGTATTCCGATGCAATCAGACCAAGGGCCAGAACTATCCGAATAGATTCCCCGAAGGATGTTGTGAATTATTGTCAAGAACATGACGAACTTGTCATTCACGAGATCAGGCCGGCTCGTGTTATGGATGAACAGAATAGAATAATTTCACAGGATGATTCGGTTTATTATTTTGCGAGAGCTGATATAACATATAAAAAAGTCGGAACAAAACAAACTGAAGTAATTGATAGCGCGGTTGCTTTCTGTTACTCAACGATACAAAATTAATTTCGGAGGAGAATATTATGGCACAAACTTTATTGTTAGGATTGGGCGGAACAGGTAGCCGTATTGTCAATTATGTTGCTGCGGATCTGAAAAAGAAGGGAATCAGTATTAATGACGGCAAAATCTGTTGCGCTGTTCTTGATACAAATGAAAACGATCGCAAAAGGATCAAAGATATGGGTGTCGGAATCCCGGTAATTCCAACCAGTAAGGATAGAATTATTGAAGATTATCTGAGAATGTATTCTAATAAAGGTGTTAGCGCCTGGATGCCCGAATCACCTGCTTTGCTGAAAGAAAGCATGATGGATGGTGCGGCTCAGATGAGAGTCAAGTCCAGACTCGCTTTTATGGATACTATAGAGGATAGAACTATTTATCAACTCGAGACCCAGATTAACAAGCTGTTTGATAAGAGAACTGATGCTAAAATAAGAGTAATGGTTGTTTCTTCTCTTGCCGGCGGTACCGGTTCAGGTATGTTTATTCAAACGGCATTGTGGCTTAGACAATATTTTTCTAAGAGAAAATGCAGTGTAACACTCAGAGGAATTTTCATCCTCCCGGATGTTTTTATTAATACTATTGAAGATATTCGTACCGATGATACTGAAATTCAGAGCATGTATGCCAATGCTTATGGAGCAATTCGCGAGCTGAATGCAATCACTAAGATTAAGACAAAAGGAATGGTACCGCTTCTTCCTGTTAAGATTGACAATCTTTTCGATAGTGAAAACGGTCAGCCGGATGGTCAGCCTGTTTACGATTACGCTTTCTTTATTGACGATATATCGGAGAGAGGTTCCGTCCTGTCTCAAATTGATCATTATGAGCAAGTCGTTGCTCGCCTCGTGTATATGCAACTTTATGCACCTATGCACGATGACTTGTACTCTGAAGAAGATAATTTATTTAAGCGTTTCCAGAAAAGCAGGGAACCAGTTTTCGGATCATGCGGAACTGCTAAAGCTGTTTATCCCACCAATGATGTGCTGCGTTATTGCGCATTAAGAGCTGCTCAAGATTCACTTTCTACCGGATGGAGAAGAATCGATGACGAAATAGATGCTAAGCAGCGCAAGGAAGATGAAAGGGAAAAGAGCGGTGTTATTTTGTCACAGCGTATTAATCCTCGACACGAATATATTCGCTTGTTTGATGCTAAGTCTGAAAAAACCGGTGATCAGATAGGTAGAGACAGATTGTTTGTCAATATTGCCAATGACATTAAGAATGAAGAACGTATTCCGGGCGAAGATGGTGCAGTTGAAATAAATTATACCGATAAAGTTGAAGATTTCATTGAAAAGCTTGACGAAAATATTGCCTTCAAAGTTGATACCGCTGATCCCGGTAATTTGAGCAGCATTAGACTCAAAAAGACGTGGATTGATCAAACAACGGATACAAAAGATACATTAATTTCACTCGTAGAGAAGAAGAACAAGGATGTGGGGAGATTCATTGATGACACGGATGCTTCTGTAGATGCTCTTGCTGAGGAGATTTTAGACATAGTATGCCCGGCTGATATGGGTGATATCAATCAAGAAAATTCAGCATCCGTTTTTGGGTTCCTCACAAAAAAAGATAATAATAACGAAACCTATTTTGTACATCCGATTGCTGTAAGATACTTACTGTACAAACTTTTATCCAGACTTGAGGAAATCAAGGGTACTATTATTGTTGATACGGCACGTCAGTGTGCAGAAAAGGGCTATGGTGACGGAAAGCCGAAGATCAGTTTTGATAATCCGCGAACCCGTAAGGTTGAAGATGATGCCATTAATTATCTTAAGAGTAAAAAAGTTTTACAGAACGAAGAAAAGTTTATCAAATACTTCAAAGATTTGTATGCACAGCACAACGACGGACAATTTGAATTATGCAGAGTATATGCGATTAAATCCTTGAAACTCAGACTTGCTATTATTCTTTCACAGAGACTTGAAAAGCTCATAAAAGTTATTGAAAGTTTCTTCAGGAACCTTGTGAAGGTATCAAATTCTTTAGCTGATGCTGTTTCTGAGAATATCCGAAAGAATAATCAGACAAATCAGAAAATTATTTATGTTTGTGCTTCCGGAGAAGAAAAGGAAGCCTTGTACCAATCTCTTCGATTCAATATTGATAATAGCGATGCTAACGTAAACAGAATTTTAGTACGTTCCTTGTATGGACAGTTCTGTTCAAAAGAAAATCCTGAAGCTGAAAACAACGAGAAGTATAAAGGGAAGAGTGTTGAAAATACGTTCTTCAAAGAAGTAATTTCTACATATAACAAGCTTATATTTGCGAATAATAAAGATGATATTGATCTCGATATCTATTCTGCTATTTGCAAGAGTGCAGATATTGAATACGAAAAGAAACAGGCAGATGAGACGGATAACTTCTCCGATCGTCTTGATATTGATCTTGAAACAGGTGAGGCTTTTGTTGATGATACAAAACATCAACGTCATGTTGGAGCAATGAAGGAGATGGCCGATAGATTGTTTGCTCTCGGTGCACCTTTCTTAATCAGTGATGAGGAACAGCCTGAGGATCATAACGAGCATCTTATGGATATGGGTGAATATGATGATGAATTTGACTTCACGCCGATCAAGACACGTAAGACTTTCTGGGGCTTTAATCCTGTTATTACGGAGAAATGTCCCGAATTGGCGATGATTCTCGGTGTAAACGTTATGACACAGCAGAATCAAGCCTATGCTAAGAATGAGTTGGATTGTTATCGTGCTGTTTATGGAATCCAAGCCGGCTATGTGGAAAAGTTCAATGAACTCAAGAACGGTGATTATTACAAAAATTATCGTCAAGTTGTTCGCGAGATGGTTGCCGGTGTTGCTGCAGGACGTCCTGAGGAGCTGGTCCACACACCTCATTTGGATAAAACATGGCACCTGTTCCTGCCTTATATCACTCCTGAAAAACAATTAATGGAAGATGGTAAATTCTTTCGTTTATTCTGGTTGGCACTTGCCTACGGTATGATCTCATTGGGAAGTGACGGAAAATATCAGGTTGCAAGAATGAGAAAAACTGCTACCGGACAGTATCAAAGGAACGAACCTGTATTGTACAAAGGTGAAAAAGTTGGCAAAGCAAATATTCTTGAGTTATTAGCCGCCTTAAAACTCGATGGTTTATTTAAAATTGAAGCAGCAGGTCTTGAAAACAGATTTGCCGAAGAGTGTGAAAAGCATGAGAGCTATGAGAGCACAGAGTTCTTGCGCGGAAGAGTATTTGAAGAAAGCACGGGCAAGGCTGACAGCGAAATAATAGAGAAAACGCTTGGCGGTTTGGCTTCTAAGCAAGATAATAATGCGGTTACAATTATTGCCAGATACCATAACACTCCGAGACACGATGATGATGTAACAGCAATGTTGATTCAGTCTCTTGAGAAGCTTTGTTGTGATCTTATTGCCAATAATTATGAACTTAGCGAACAAACTAAAATCAAGAATAAGGGATATGAACTTTGCAAGCATATTTACGAAGCGTCTGACATTCGAAACAAAGATATTGAGTTGATCCATCATTGGAAAGAAGCATGGTCAAGAAATAACTCTGATGATTAATCTATGGCTTCATGGTATAGGAAGACGCTAATGTCTTCCTATACGTATTTTACAGAGGATTATTTATGCATACCTTTTTTATCAATACAACCGGGAAAGAGTTGAAAAAATACTCGGATATTCTCGAAGTACAGCATGAAACAAGACGACTGGTATCCCTTGAGTGCCCTCTTGCGGAATGGAATGACGCAAAAAAGGGTTACAAGGCCTGTGTGCGCAGAATGGGCGAGTTGATTGATAGTTATAAGGACATCAACAATGATTTTAATCTTATACTGTACATAGATTTGCTCGCATATGAAGAGTATACATCTATTCCCATGAACAAGCATCTGGAGAGGCATGCTTGTCTGAAGGCATTACGTTCAATACTGAAACACTATATAAAAGCTACTATCGTTGATGAAATGAATAACTGGGGTCGAGTTCCTCGGGAGATTTTACTGATTTTTGAAGAAAATCAACAACCGATGGATGAGGACGAAACAACAGATGAAGGTAAGGATCGTATTCGAAAGTATGCACGTATCTTCTTAGGAATTCCTGCTGATTTTGAAATTGATGAAATCCTGAATAAATACATCGATGTAAACGCTGAGACGAGTATTTCTCCGGAGCAGTTTATCGAAGAAGCAGAGGCTTGCAGAACCTCTTCTATAGGGAGAAATATCTTGGATAAATATAAAGACCAGATTGACCTGTTTTTAGAAGAAATACAGAATCGTGATACTTTTGAAATACCGCTTAAACTATTATTGGACAGGATAATTGATAGTTCCTCTGAAGATGATAAAACGATCGCTTCTGTTTCCTTCGTAACAAATAGACGTGCAGGAATAGCTAACAAACAGGAAAATACGCGTCGTATTCTGAGACTGTGCTTTTATGTCTTGGAATGTATTAATGCTGAAACAGTTTTTGAAAATACACCATTAAATGATTACGATCCTCCAACCGTAAAAGACTTTCCGGATCTTGATTGGGAAAAGGCAGCAACTGGATTGATCGCTAAAGGTTCAATATTTCAAAAAAAATATCATGAGACTGATCGGCTTTCTGATAGTTATTCTGAGCTGAAGCTTGCTCCCACTTTGTACTCTTTTGATAATCAGCGTTTTGCGCTTGATGAGCATGGACAAAAAAGAAAGATATTCAGTATTGTCGATGCAGGAGAATCAAAAGATGAAGTTCAGGAAGCAAAAGACATCGATGAAGGAATTGTCAGATCAAATGTAAAAAAAGCTGTTGAAATAAATGAAGAACATGCTCGCAACTTGTTTAACGATAAATATCCTGCTTTTAATTATAAAGGTGATGATTTCGATGACAGCCTGTTAAGTTCTAAGGCAACTGCTGAGCAGTATATAGAAGAAGCGCAAAAACTGCGGCAACATCACTTGGATTATTTGAAACGCTTGAAAGTCCATGTGTCGGAAAGATTATCCAATTATGCCGGACGCTCGGCTGAAAACAAGCCTGCTTTGCTGCGCAAAAGAAAAGTTAGTGTAGGGGAAGAGGATTTTGAAGATACGGAAAGAGATTACAGATATGCCGAGTCGACAAAAAAGGAAGAAACAAAACCTCTGGAAACTGTTGAGGAGATTTCGAGAATGGCGTATACATCTACTCTTGTAAATTATATGGAGTTTTGTTCGGGGAGATCTGTAGCAGTCACAGATATCGAGGAACAGTGTAATTGGTTTATTACCAGAGTGCATCAAATCAAGGAAAGCTTGAGAAAGATCAAACTGGTGGCTATCGGCTTGTTGATCGCAATAATCATTTTGTATGTTCCGTTCGTAGTCATACAGTGGGAATCCATAACCAAGAATGTGATAACACTTAACGTTGCATTAGTATCTATAGCTATTCCGCTCATCTTGCTCTATATCATATTTTTGATTGTTTCTCTGATTCAACGCAAGAAGTACCGTAAGGTGTGGAAAGAATTCAAAGAAAAGTCAGATATGACTTTAAAGGAAAATGCAGTAGCTGCTGAAAAGTATGATCATTTTCTGTCTGTTTATGTTCCGGGATTAAGATGGGTATATGAATATAAGCTTGATGTGGAATTTTATGCAGATTGTTGTAAGATGGCCAGAGCCAAAATTGAACATCATCTGCAAAAACTTCGTGACAGAGTCATTACTGTAGGCAATATTATTGAAGATTTGGAGGCCGACGCCTCTGAACGTGAACAGGGACAAATTACAGCAAGAGCAAGGAATAATATAAATGATGAAATTGATTATAACGTATCGTTCTGTACCGGAGAGAATAACAGAGCGTTTTATTCAATAATTGATACACATTTTTTGGAATCAGTACATAGATAAAAGGAGACAAGTATTCAAATGGTTTTTTTGAAAGTATTGTTCATACTTGCTTCTGTCATATTGATGATGGCACCTCTTGCGTTGGAATTCTTAACTTTTCGACGTGACAAAAAAAAGAAGATTACATATAAGCGGTTGAGATTGGTGATCTATACATTAGTATATGTAATTGCTGTTACAATCGCACTTTACCTGTTAAAAGAATTTGTTTTACGGTTGACCGGACTTTCATTTATCCGATGGATCGCCAATCTGGTTGCATTAAACCGCAGGATTATTTATTTTGGAAAAGTTATGGCCGTAATCATTATTAATTTTATTATTGGCCTACTTTATAGATTTTTCAGTAAATTTGTCAGAATCGGTTTAAAAAAGAAAGATCTCATCACACCGAAGAAGAAAAACGGTGAATTCAATTGGCGACAGAAATTAGAACGTAAAGTCATAAAGTTTTTTCATACGGAAACATGGTTTTTCGTGGGGAATATTTTGAAGTACTTGAGCATTGTTTTAACGGTGACATATGGCATTATGTTTGTGGTTTATCAAGTACCTGCGATATTCGGAGCAAATTGGATTCCTTATAATTTTATTTCAATGCTGTTCAGTGCAGGATATATTTATCCGATGATTACCCTGTTAGTACTGTGGGAGGTGTTTTTCTTTTTAGAGGGAATCAAGCGTCTCGAAGATGAATGTCCTGAAATTTTGACGGATGACGCAGCTAAACTTGAACAAGATGCGATTGATTTCGAAGCAATAGATGCAGAGGTACGCAAACAATTCAAGGATTATTATGTGTGCGACATTGATTTGTCAAAAACTCTTCAAGAAGAAATTACTTCTTCACATCACCATGAGATAACGAAATTTATCGGACATGCGGTGGAAAATGATAAAAGAAATCCTCAGAAGAATAAAGAAATATATCTTAATTGCCTGGATAAAATAATTGAGTGTGATGAGAGTATTCTTATTAACGGATCATTTTTTTCTGAATTCTCAATGTATTTTCTGAGACTTCTTTCCGTTATCGTTGCACGCGGTGACAATATTGTTTTTGTATGTAATAACGATTTGCAAATTGAAGAAGTTTATCAGTATTTACAGGAAGGATTTTCGCAACTGTCAAGTTTATATTGCAAGGGATTTCGAAGTGATGCCATAGATTATGATGATCCTGTGTGGAGAATCGTTAAGATTAGCGGTGAAATAGATGTTATTGAAGAAGCAGCTATTGATGATCACAGTATACTTGTAACGTCACTCAGCTATTTATGTTCTGCAGATTTTGAAAGCAATCACAGAAAGTTTATTCATCTGTTGGATACCGTTGTTTTTGTGGATGTTCTTAAAACCGTTAATTCATATAATCGGCAATTGGCAATGCTTAACACAAGATTTAAATATATTACAAAAAACAATGCTCTCCTGTCCAAAAACGCAAGGGTGAATAAGGGATTTAACGTTAGATATATGTCCAAACAAGTCAGGTACATTTGTTTTGACGATACGAGAACTCCCGGCCTTGACAAAGTGCTCAAAAACTTGTTAGCAGTTGAATTCGATTCTGCTGATGCCATGAATTTTAACTTGAATACTATTGTACGTTGTTATAATTATGAAGGCAGGCCAGATGAAACCGGCCGTCGTGTTTGTCCGCAATTCATTGATTCAGATGAAGAAATTGGTCCTTTAATGAACATAGCCGTGCTGTGTTTAGCTAAAGGAGCTTCGAATGTAACCATATTTGCTGATGATTCTATCCCTTATGCAAATATTGAAGAAACTATTTCTGCGAATATGGGAAGAGTTTCGATCAAAGCCGACGGAAGTAATATTCACTTGAATTCTCCTTTCTATAATCCCGATGATTATTCAGTGCTGATTGCAATGGACTCCGGAGATAATCTTCCTGCTGTTTTAAGAAGATATATTTCTCAAGTTTCTGATAAGCCGACATTGATTATTGTGTTCTCCAGACCTTATATGATGCGCGATTACTACGTAGACAATATTGATGAAATATGGAGTAGCACACAAATTCAAAGAATCCCTGTTGAGGAGGGTATTAAGAAAGATATTGCACAGCGTATTTTGATAAAGGCAAATGCCGGCGGTATATCAGAAGAAAATATCTTAATGCTAGCGTCTAACCATCCTCAGTGGGTTTCTTATGTCCAAAATGGAGATATTAATTCGATACTTAGAGAAGTGGTTTTGGAGATTCAAGGATCCGCTGAAAATAATGAAATTAATTTATTTGACTATTTTGAGTATTCATCGACCAGAGATTTTGATGAAAATGGTGTCTATAGTCCTGAAGATAAGGTCTTACTCAGACGCCAAGGTACATTGTTTGATATGATAAATGGCCGAGATATGGTTATCATGTCTAACAATGGCAAAGAAATTGTTCTTCCGTTACCGAGAATGAGGTTGACTCAGAACTATATTGTTGGTCAGAATATGTTGCATAACGGCAACATCTATCACATCAATAGAATAGATACAGCATCGGGACGTGTCTATACTCACCTGGCGACAGGCGGAAAAAATGTTGAGGCATATCAATATATCCAAGATCGTGAATACCGTGTTGAATTAAATCCGGAACAAATAGAAACTGTTTTTCCGACAAAACATGTTATTTTAAATCGTTCGGAAGAAGATATTTCGGTGAACGATGTTTATATATCTGTTTTCAGAGCCCCGACCGAAGTTATTACAAAAGGATATTTTGAAGTTGACCCGCACACGTTGGCGGTTAATTCCGGAGAGAATAAGTATCATAATATAAGTGAACCGGGTAATGATAGTTTAGCTAAACAGACTTATCGTCGTTATGATTCTGTCACTACGCCTCTATATTCATCAGATACTGTTATAGAATCGACAGATTTGGTTGCTGAGGAAAAAGGTGCACAGATGATGTTGATTCGTATTAGCGGGCAGTTTGGCAGTGATAAAAATAAAACAGTATTACTGGCTGCTGTTATGTTGAACGAGTTACTTCGTTCTATGTTTCCGTCTGTTTCTGATTCTGTTGTGGTATGCCCGGTCCTTCAGGGAGAAATAACAGATGAAGAGTCACAAATAATTCTTCAAAAACAGCCTAAGATTACTATAATAGGGGAAAATGAGTTGTTTTCTTCTGAAGATTTTGAACTGTTAATAATTGAGGATTGTTCAACGGATCTTGGTGTTATTTCTGTCTTCAGTTCTGCCGGTGACAATGTACTTAACACATTATTTAATCCTATATTTAATTATTTGAAATGGTACTTGGAAGCTGATGAGAAAAGTGCTTATCTCTATTATGGGCTTGATCATGAACCGACTTGCTTTGATTTTGCTTCTTTATATAAAATTTCAACGCTGTTAGGTGATGATAAACATGATCTGAATTTTATTGCTCTGGATTCTGTTATGGAATATGCTTTTTGTGACTTTTGCGGGAAGAGGTATGCAAAGGGCGATGATTTGGTTGGGCTGGATGACGGCAGAAAAATGTGCAAATCTTGTGCCGAAAATCTGGTCGGTTATAATAAAAAGAATTTAAAGGCACATCTTGACAGTGCCAAGATTTTCCTGGAAAGCACATATGGTATTACTTTAGGAGATGATTACGAATTTTGTTTTGAATCGACAATCAAGATTGCTAATACATTAAAGCAAAACCGTAATCTGATAAAAAGAGGATCGGATATCCCGCTAAAATCTTATGTAGATGAGAAGAAGAAGGTTCACATAGAATATTCCATCCCGTCTGTAAATCTTTCCGAACTGCTGGTTCGGGAATTAACGTATACTTGGCAATTAAAACATCTTCCTGATCTTGCTGAAGACTTAGCTGAAGGTCATATTGCTTTAGTTGCCATCCAGTACTTAAGATTCTTGAACCAAAATTCTTTGGCGACTGTCAGGACAAGATATTATGAGAGTACCGGTAATTCCTCCGGTGAGGGTTATAGGAAACTTGTACGAGAGCTGTTGTTAAACCCACAGTTTAACAACAATCCTTTCCGATATTTACTTGAGCAATCCGGGACGATCATTGAAGATGAGATTATTCCTCCAGGTCCCCGGATTATTGAAACCGGAGATTATGGTTTGCCGTATACACCGGAACAGCTTGACCGTGTGTCAGATGGTCATCTTAATTATTTCTATTATTCCCGACTAACTGCAACCTGCCAAAAAGCGTATGATGTTCTTTTATCCGCAATTCAAAATCACGAGAACAAAGTAGTTGTAGAGGGCTGCACTTTTAGTGATATCGAAAAGGTAACGGATGCGATTGAGTACGATCATCCTGAATTGTTTTGGTACAAGAATTTCTCTATGGCGGGGGCGGAAGTTAATCTGTTCTATGGAGCCTCAGCTGAAGAAGTTGTTGTCTTACAGAAGCGAATTGATGAAGTTGTTCCCAAATACCTTAACGATATAGATGATTCTATGAGTGCATATGATGTTGCGCTCAGAATACATGTAAAAGTTATAGCTTCGGTTGATTATGATACGATTGCCTTAAACAAGCAAAAGCAAGAAGGCGGACCTGTAAAAGATAAGATTGATTATCTCAGAACAATCTGCGGTGTATTCCTTGACGGTAAAGCAGTTTGTGAAGGATACGCACGTGCTGTGCAATATCTTTTGCAAAAATGCGGTGTCGAATGTGCAGAAGTTGCAGGGTATATTCGAAAAGAAACCGGAGAACGCGGTGAAGCACATGCATGGAATATTCTTAAAATAGATGGAGATTATTACCATTTGGATACAACTTGGGATGACAGTTCCAATACCGTTCAAACTGTAAATAATAATGATCTCGGATTTGACTACTTTTGTATTACGACCGATGAAATAACGAGAACCAGAGATGTGGATCTGTGCCCGACTGAAGTTCCGAACTGTGATGCAATAAGAGGAAATTACTATTATCACAATGATCTTGTTCTTGATTCGTATGACTTGAATAAAATCAAGCTGATTGCACAAAATGCAGCTGAAAATCAAAGCAAATCGTTTATATTCAAGTGCAAGACCAAGTCTCTCTTCGACCGTGCTTTATCTCAGTTATGTGCTGTTGGCCGAGATTGTTATGATGCTTTGAAAGCTGCTGCAAAAATCAACAGACAGATTCGCACGAATACTTATTCTTACTCATATGACAAGAATATATGGACGATTACAGTAAAATTTAAGTTCAAGTAATTTTTGATAGAAAGAAGACTACATATGCGAAAGATTTTGATTTTTTTAGTACTTGTTTTGATGATATTAAGTTTTTGTGCTTGTAGCAAACCGGAAAAGTCAATTGTAGGAACATGGAAAAACAAAAAAACAGTTTTCAGTGTTGTAACTGAGACAACATATACCTTTAATGAGGATGGAACCGGCACGAAATCCGGTATTCTGGATATTGACTTTACCTATTCATTCTCAGAGGAAAAGCTTCTGATCACAACATCAATCCTTGGTGTTAAGACTACGGAAGAGTATTCCTATGATTTTGACGGAGACAAACTTGTGCTGACCGGAGAGAAAGGTTCGATCGATTTAGAAAAAGTAAAATGATTATTTGAGTTACCGGACAGACATTATTTCAAGCTGTTGAAGCTTAAACGATGACCTGTCTTTTTTGAAGGATATGCAGCCGCTGGAATCGCAAGTACTTAATAGTTGATTTTGACTAAAGAAAGGACAAATATTATGGGAAAATACCAGGTAGGCCTTATCATCACTCTGCTTTGCTTATCTGTGGTCATATTGTTTGTTCCTGCAGTAATTTTTTGTGTTCGCAGAATTAATACAAAAGCATCGCGCTGTACCCGCAAAAGATCAGGTTTAAGCCGTATGTTTGTGTTTTCTGCGTGTCTTATCGGAGCAGTGTGGTGTTTGAGATATGCAGTCGGATACTTCGCGATAATTTCTTCCGATGCTGATTTAATCACTTTGACCTGGTGGGAAGAAATATTCAACAGTATGGTACATGCTCTGCAAACGTTTAGCATGGATGAGGAATATACAGAATATATAATCAACGGGAAATTGATGCTTAGTGAAATATGCGGCGCGGATTCCGTATGGCCGGCAGTATATGGAGTGTATACATCAGTGTTGAATTTTATTGCACCTATAGCCGGCGGTGCAATTATATTCGAAATGATTGCCAGCATTTTCCCGAAAGTTAAACTTCATCTTTCGCAACTCGCATTTTGGAAAGAGAAGTATTACTTCAGTGAATTAAATGAAGCGTCTTTGGCACTTGCAAAAAGCATCAGAAGTGAACGATTTTTTTCTTTTAAAAGACCGGTTATAATTTTTACGGATGCTTATGTTGATGATAAGGACGAAAAAGGATCGGAAATATTTCTTGAAGCGAAGCTTTTGGGAGCAATATGTATCAGAGATGACTTGTCGCATATCCGGAAGAATAAATTTGGCAGGAAAAGTTTTTTCTTGATCGATGAGGATGAATCAGGAAATCTTCAGACTTTGGCGGAACTTTCAAATTCCGATAACAGCATATATCTGAAAAAGTCTGAAATTTTTCTTTTTACAAATGAGGATGCCTATGTCCAGGTTGAAAAAAGACTACATAATAAATTAAGTTCTGATTTGAATTTCGCTGATGAAGAACTTCCTGTATTTATCCCTGTTCAGAGTTATCGTAATATGATATCTAATTTGCTTGTGGATATTCCTTTGTATGAGCCGTTAACAGGTAAGAAGAGAAACGCTGACGATACTCAAGATTTAGTTGTTACGATATTTGGTACCGGAGACATTGGCAAGGAAATGTTTTTATCTGCTTATTGGTTTGGTCAGATATTAAACTGTAATCTTAAAATTAATGTTCTTTCTGAGGAAACGGAAGCTGAATTTTGGAGCAGGATAGACTATGTGAATCCGGAGATAAAGCATACAACTATTGAAGGAGATCCTATTTTACGCATTAATCGAAAAGGTGATATGGCAAAAGTATATTGCGATGTCGAATATTATCAGTGCAATGTTAAATCTTCTGAATTTATTTCATATTTAACGAATCACGATAAGCATATTTTGAACACGGATTACTTCTTTGTTTCGTTAGGTTCTGATGAAAACAATATTTCTGTTGCAAATACTGTACGGCAATATATCGGTCAATATCGTATTATGACGAATTCTCCGTCAAGGACGGTAATAACATATGTTGTTTATAATCCGGAATTGTCAAAAATACTAAACAGGAAAAAGTTCTTCAACTTTGTTAATGACAAAATCGATGTATTTATGCAAGCAGTAGGAAGTTTACACGATGTCTACAGTGTGAGAAATGTATTTTTAACAGAACACAATCCGTTTGCTCAAAAAGTTCATGAGTCATATATGGCGGTCCAACACAGAAAACAAAGAGCTGATACCCATAAAAAACGAATGAATGATGACTACAACCATTGGGCAAATCTGGCAAGAGCAATGCATAACCAATATAAGGTTTACTCAATGGGAATGATAAATATATCATTGTTCGATTATCCGAATTCGCAAGAAGCTTATCGTGAGGAATTAAAGAAAATATACGACGAGTATAAGCAAAAAATTTCCGGACAGAATGAACTTAAGAGTGATGACCTTACATTACTTCATAAGATGGCATGGTTAGAACATAGAAGATGGAATGCCTTCACACGTGTGAAAGGTTTCCGCAGTACAACGGATTATGACAGATACGCGGTTCGCGGAGTTATGGGATCCTACAAACAAATGGACCTGAAACTTCATCCGTGTCTTGTTGAATGCGATCAGAGAGGGATACGAGCAGATATCAGTTCGAAAGGCGTGATTGATAAGAATTCATTGTTTCAATGTTCTGATCATGCTGATTTTGATTTGTTAGATGATTTGTCATACGATCTTCATGAAAAGCAATATAATGATTATGACTTTAAACAGTATGACTATCCGATAACATATTTCAATTAAGCCCTAATTCATCTGCCGGTGAATTGTGCAGTCCGTGTGGAACCAGCGGAACTCCATAAATTTGATACAATTCAGAAACCGTAACAAAACGATAACCTTGTTCGTATAAAACGGGGAGGCTTTGTTCTAAAGCTTGAAGTGTTTCGGGATATAAAGAATGCATGAGGATTACGGATCCGGGTTGTGTGTTCTCAATGGATTGGCTGATTAAATTTGCATCTTTTAATCTCCAGTCTTCAGTATCATGATTCCAATTGATAAGCGGATAAGGTAAAGATTCCAGAACGAAATCGTTACATGCACCATATGGCGGACGAATCATAGTGGGAGTTATACCTGTACACTGTTTTATTTTTTCATTAGTCAAATTAATTTCCGAAAGTAATTGCTCATAGGATAATGTTGTAAGATCCGGATGATTAAACGAGTGATTGGCTATTTCCGAACCTTGTTCTGCGATTGCTTTTACAGTATCAGGATAATAATCTATTCTGCTTCCCACCAGGAAAAAAGTGGCATGCGCATCGTATTTATTTAATAAATCCAGAATACCTAAGTCAACCAGATCGTAAGGTCCGTCATCAAAAGTCAGAGCGACATAATTATATTCGGATAAAGAGTGAATGGGGATCTCTGAAGTGGTAGTTTCGGCAGGTTTGCCGGTTTGATTGTTTCCAGATACTGACGTATCTGAATCTGAATCAGGTTTGGACTCTCCTGTATCATTTGAATCGGGATTAGTTTTTTCTGAAATTGCAGGGTCTGAATCAGAAGGTTTGTTTGAAGTTGCTTCAGAAGTCGAATCTTGAGCTTTCTCATTTTCTTTGCCGGTTTCCGTATTAATATTAGATAAATTAATGGTCGGATGTTGATTGTTTGCTGAAATTTGTTCATCTGTCGGATCGATAGGATTCTCCGAGTTACTGTCGACTTGAGAATCTGAAGCGTTTTGTGCGACAAATTTGGCTGAGTTCTTCGTATTTTGTGAAATTATAAGAGTTAAACCGATAATTGTGACAATTAATAATCCGATGAGTACTATGGCGATATTTTTCGGGATATTCCTTTTTTGATTTTCTTTATTCATATTTCAACCTTGTTTTACAATATAATTATATCTATATGTTAAAATAAATAAGCTTAACTGTTAAGTCAAATAATTAAATGTAAGCAAATCTTAAGAATAAACAGTTGTTTCATAATTAGAAAAAACAAATAAATATAAACATTTGACTTATTGTAGGAGAATCAGATGAATGCGTTGGTAGGAGTATTGAGACAAAACGGCCAACATGGAATTGTTGAATTGGACCGTAGAGATAATGAACTGGGTATGCGAATAAGTATACCGCGAAAATTTTTGAATGGTGCTCCGTTCAATATGAAAGTAGTTTGCGACTACAAAGGGACGGATTCCTCGGGCGAACCTTGGGGTTCGATAGTTGAAGTATTGGGAGAAGAAGGAAATTCTGATGCTGCGATTTTAGGGATAATCAAACATTATAATTTACCTTTGGAATTTCCGGCAGGAGTCATAGAACAAGCGGAATCTTTTGGTGCAAGTATATCTGAAGAGGAGATTACTGAAGAAATAAATCGAGGCAGAATCGATTTGCGTGACTTTAAGACAATAACCATCGATGGTGAAGATGCTAAAGATTTAGATGATGCAATTGATATAAAAAGATTAGAAAACGGAAATTATTTGCTTTATGTTCATATAGCAGATGTAACACATTACGTAACTGATAAATCCGCATTAGATCAGGAAGCCCTTAAAAGAGGCAATAGCGTGTATTTGGTTGATCGAGTTATTCCAATGTATCCGCCGCAATTATCCAACGGAATTTGCAGCTTGAATCCGGATCAAGATCGTTTTGCTTTAACAGCGGA
Organism: Clostridiaceae bacterium; assembly: GCA_012838795.1. Classification (GTDB taxonomy): domain Bacteria; phylum Bacillota; class Clostridia; order Saccharofermentanales; family DTU023; genus UBA5436. Next base: position 18,784 of record DUOO01000040.1, read on the forward strand.
AATGGAAATCAACCATCGTGGAATAATTGTTAAAGGAAAACTATATCCTTCTGTTATTTGCAGTAAAGTCAGGACTTCATATAATGAAACTCAGGCAATTCTGAATGGTGAGGATGTAGGTGAAGACCGACCGGATTGGCTCAGGTCTCAGCTGCTTTTGATGCAGGAACTGACTGATATTCTGCAAGCAATGCGTAGAAAACGAGGAGCTTTAGAATTTGAATTTCCCGAAATGAAAGTTGAATTGGATAATGACGGCAATCCTACAGATATTTATCCGGAGCCGGATCTTTATACCAATCATATGATTGAATCTTTTATGATTGCTGCGAATGAGTATGTGGGTGATTTAGCGCAAAAACACAAAATACCGATTATTTACCGTGTACATGAATTACCTGATCCCGAAAAGTTGAGTGTTTTTACTGCGTTGGCAAGACGATTTAATATAAGGATACAAATTGATTATGAAAAACCGGAACCGCAAGAATTGGCAAAAGCACTTGAAATAATGAAAGATGAACCGTATGGCCCCACCCTTTCGACAATGTTGTTAAGATCGTTGGCCAAGGCTCGTTATTGTGAGAAAAACTTGGGGCATTTCGGTTTGGCTTCAAAAAATTACTGTCATTTTACAGCACCGATCAGAAGATATTCAGATACTTTTACTCATCGTAGTTTAAAACGCTGGTTGAACGGCCAAATAAAAACCGGCAAAAAACCTTTGAAACATGCCAATCTAATAGGAGATCATGTTTCAGATACTGAACGAATAGCTATTGATGCAGAACGTGATACCGTGAATCAAAAAGCAGCGGAATATTATGCTGATAAAATTGGTGAAATATATGATGGGAAAATTTCCGGTTTTTCACCGGCAAGCCTGTTTGTGCAACTGGAATCTCTAGTTGAAGGAGCAGTATTTTTTCGAAGTCTTGACGGATATTATGAATATGATATCGATCAGTTTATTGCAATAAATCGTGATACCGGAGATATATTATCTTTAGGTCAAAAAGTAAAGGTCCAAATTGCATCAGTTGATACAAATCGTCGTTTTATCGATTTTCATTTATTGGAACATGCGACTGCTGTAGCAAATAATGACGATAAAGCTCGGAACATACGAAAGAAGCGGGATTACAAACTTAATACAAAACGAGAAATGACGACAAAAGCTTATCGTAAAGTTAATAACAAAAATTTTTCCAAGGATGAATTCAATCCTTATTCAAGAAGAAAACGCTCAATAACGAAAAAAATGCGTAAAGGCAGAAGGAGATAAATTTGCCGAATTTATACATACACACGTTAGGTTGTAAAACAAATCATTATGAAACTCAGGCAGTGGCCCAGCAATTATCAGATCATGATTTTACTTTAGTAGACAATATGCAGGAAGCAGATGTCGGAATATTAAATACTTGTACGGTTACTGCCGAAGCAGGCAGAAAATCCAGACAATTCTTACGCAGAATGAAAAAACAAAATCCGTCAGCTCTGATCGTCGCAATGGGTTGTTACTCTCAATTATATGATGTTTCAGCAGATTGTGACATTAGTGTCGGAACAAGTAAGAGGAATTCAATTGTTGATATTATTTTGAAAAAATTGGCAATTCGCGGTCAAAATAATTCTGAAAATATGGTTTTGACACAAAATAATAATCTGTCTTCAACAAACGGCATTCAAAAACAAACTGAACTTGTGACTGCAGGTAAGAAGAGTAATGAAACTGAATATGAAGAATTGGGGATTGTTGATCGGCAACAGGAAACCAGAGCCTTGATTAAAATTCAGGATGGCTGCAATGAATTCTGTACTTATTGTGCTATTCCCTTGGCACGAGGCAGAATTCGCAGCAGAACAAGACAAAACATCATAAAGGAAGCAGAACAGCAGGTTAAAAACGGTTATAAAGAAATTGTATTAACCGGTATACATATCTGCTCATTTGAGAGAGAATCGGGTCGCAACAGTGATGCTTTAGCCGAGCTTTGTCTTGAGCTGAACAGTATTGCAGGTTTATCCAGAATCAGATTAGGTTCATTGGAACCTCTGTCCATTACAAGATCGTTTCTCAATATTTTGCGCCAAGCGAATAAAGTTTGTCCGCATTTTCACCTTTCGTTACAATCAGGAAGTGATGGTGTATTAAAAAGAATGCATAGAAAATACGATTCTGAACAATATAAATTAAGAGTTGAGCTTTTACGTGAATTATATTCTGATCCTGCGATAACTACAGATATCATGGTAGGATTTCCGGAAGAAACAGAGGAAGAATTTGAACAAAACATGGCATTTGTTAATAAAATTCGTTTTAGTCGGATTCATGTTTTTCCCTATTCGATCAGACCGGATACCTTGGCTGCCAAAATGCGACAAGTTCCGCAAGATATAGTTAAAGCCAGAGTACAGCAAATGTTGATGACAGGTAATAATTTAGCTGCAAAATATGCTGAGCAATTCAAAAGCAAAACAGTTGAAGTGTTAATGGAAGATGAAACCGAATCGTTTATCAGGGGTTATACAGAGCACTACATACGTACTCTAATCCCGAAAAATCAAGGAAAAACCGGTGAAATTAAAAAGGTTTTAATAACAGATACACAAAATGATGAATTAATTGGTCGAATTGTATGATAATATATACTTTACAGTTAGCAGAAAAGAAAGAGGTAATCCAATGGCTAATCAAGAAACAGCAAGATTTGTAACCAGTGTCAATCGCAAAGCAGAAGCGGCGGCTATCATGACACAAGTTATGGCAGCATTAAAGGAAAAAGGGTACAATCCGAAGAATCAATTGGTAGGCTATTTTATTTCCGGTGACCCTACTTATATTACGAATCATCAAGGAGCAAGAGCAATTATCAGTAAAATGGAACGTGATGAATTATTGGAAGTTATCTTAACTGATTATTTAGATAATCTGGAAAAACAATCATCATAAATAGTTAAAGGTAATTGTGATGCAAAGATTTCTTGCGATTGACTATGGAACTGTGCGAGTGGGTTTGGCAATAAGTGATCCTTTGGGTTTGATTGCAACGGGATTTAAGACCCTTAACCATAAAGCAAAAACAATGGATGAAGTTGCATTTGAAATTGCAGAAATAGTCAAGGATCAAGAAGTTACGGATTTAATTCTGGGCTTACCTCAACGTACAGATGGTATTATTGGTGAGAGAGAACAATTGACCAGAGAATTTGCGAAAGTACTTGAGAATGTGACAGGATTAACGCCGATTTTATATGATGAGCGATATACAACAGTGATTGCACACCGATTTATGAACAAAACAGGTGTAAAGGCTAAACGTAAACGAGAGATTGCAGATCAGGTTGCTGCTGAAATTCTTTTGCAAAATTATTTAGAGAAACACTATAAATGATATTATAAAATATTATTAATAGTTTTAGTTAATAGTTTTAGTTGTCTAATATAAAAATATTAATTCAAAACTAATTGGAGGATTTATGTATACAAATATATTATTTTTTCTTAATGATGAAACAGATGCAGGTTGTGCATGCGGACATGACCATAATCATGATGATAACAGTGATTACACTGAGTACGATGAATATGATGAAGAGCATGAATTTGATGAAGATGCGATAATAGAACTGGTAGACCCGGAAACCGATGAGATTTATCAATTTTATCTGGGGGATGAGTTTGACTATCAAGGTGATCTTTATTATGTATTAGTAACAGTCGACGAAGATGATCCTGTTTATGTAATAGCCCGTGTGGTTGAACAAGATGGTGAAGCTTATATTGAAACCCTAAATGATGAAGAAAACGAAGTAATATATGAGGTTTATGATAAAATTTTAGAAGAAATTTTTGAAGATGAGGAATGATAATTCACAAAAACCGTTACAAGGTGTAGAACCAAAATCTTTTCCGGTAAGAAAAAAAGCTGCTTCCCGAAGAAAATCATCTCAGGCAGAACAACAGAGTACTGCGGGCAAAAAAAAATCTCGGATCGGTTTCAGGAAAAAAACTGTCAGAAAAAGCAGTGCTGATTCCCTGAATGATGAAATCCTCGGAATAATAGTTGATGAGCGCAGCGGACAAACATTTTACATTTCTTTAATTGACAATTTTATCTATAAAGGAAAAGAGTATGCAGTGATGTATCATTATCGTGTTGAAGATGGTATCAACAGCATGCCTGAAATGATAATCATGCGTTCTTATCGTGATAAAGACAAACAATATTTTACCTCAATACGTGATAAACATGAATTAAATACTATTTTTGATGTGTTTTACGATCGTTTCCAACAATTAGTATAGCGGAGGATTCATGGATTTTCGTTCACTTCAGCCTTTCACTATAGAGTTAGCTGAAAAATACACAGAATATTTCAACCGGAGCAAGACCAGATTAGCAGATGCTTGTCCTAACAGCAGATTTGCATGGAATGCAGGTTATTCTTATCGATATTTAATCTTGGAAGATTGTTTTTGCTTAATTTCAGATGGCGGAATTTTTACCGAACCACATTTTGCTTTGCCTTTAGGTAATTTGAATTCAGAGAAATTGCAAATTATTCTTCAACAAATTGAACCGATTTTTGAAAAGGAGAATTGGCAGTTTGTCGGCATGTTTATAGATCAGAAGTATACTGATTTGTTTTCAAGCCTTTCGGCATACAATATGGAAATTTCATATGAAGATGATTTTGCCGATTATGTTTATCGAACTTCTGATTTAGCTAACTTAAAAGGCAAAAAATATCGTGCCAAACGTAATCATGTTAACAGATTCATTCGAGATTACGCCGGATTCACTTACAGATCTTTAGCTAAATCCGATCAGGAAAAAGCAGTAGAATTGGTCAGAACATGGTGCCAGGACAAAGAGGTAGATTGTTCGGATCCTTTAGCAAGCGATTGCGGCCCGATTAATAATTTGTTTGATTATTGGGATTATTTAGATGTGCGTGGCGGTACGATTTATTTTAATTCTGATTTGATTGCGTTTTCGATGGGTTCGGTCATCAGAGATGGTCAAGAAGCAGTAATTCATTTTGAAAAAGCCCATCCTGATTATGAAGGTTTATATGCTGTGATTAATCAGTTGACAGTAATCGGTGAATTCCCGGAATCTGAATTGATCAATCGTGAAGAAGATATGGGTGAAGAAGGCATCCGTATTGCAAAAGAATCCTATTTACCTAAGGAAAAATTGAGAAAATATCGAATAGCATTAACAAAAAAATAAACACGATTTTTGATAAATGATGAAGAGAGATATTGTTTATGCAGAATAATGAAGATAAATTACAGCAGAAAAACCAGTCACAATTTTCTGAACAGCCACAATATTCATTTCAAACTTTTCAGCAACCTTCGGATATGCCATCTGTTCAATTTGTCCATTATCAACAAATACAGAACCCGGAATTTAATCAAAAATTATACAAGCCTGTTTCATATTGGAGAATTTGGCTCATTTCATTTGCTTTTTTGGCAATTCATTTTGTTGTATTGAGTTTGAGCGGAATCCTTGCAGGAATAATCAAAATTGCAACTAATCCGGTGAGAACACCGGAAGAAATAATGAATCTTCTAATGACTGCCGATGTTCAAAACTGGGCATGTGTATTTATGGGGATTATCTGCATACCGATTTATCTTGTATTTTTGAAAAAACGGAATAACAAATATAGAGGAAGTTTAGGTTGGCATAAATTAAGAGCAGGATCCGTTTCAAGTATGATAGTAGCGGCATTCGGCTCATTAGGCTTGGTTACGGGTCTGCTGTTGTTGTTGCAGGAATTAAGTAAGAATGTAGCCTATATTGATCAAAAGCTGCAAGAATATCAAAAATTATCTGAATCAATTGTTTCCTCAGAAAGTAATATAATATTGCAAATTGCAGCAACTGCAATTATTGTTCCGATTGCAGAAGAACTATTGTTTAGAGGAATTGTTTTGGGTGAACTCAATTTTCGTTATTCTCCACGTACGGTTGTCCTGATTCAAGCGGTATTATTCGGTTTGTTCCATATGAATTTTGTTCAATCACTATATACATTCATTCCGGGATTACTGTTGGGGATCGCATATTACTACACCGGAAATATTATTGTACCGATCATCATGCATATGACATTTAATTTATTCGGCGGTGTTCTATCCGTCTTTATGTCGGAGAGCGTCTTAAACTATCTTACTTATATCGAGTTGGCTGTAGGTCTGTTTTCGCTGATTATAATAATAATATTCTTTATTAAAGTGAAACCTGATACAAAGCATAAACTTCAATGGGAGCATTATTATCCGTACAATGTTTAAGCAAAAATATGGCAGAATCAAAAAAAGAAATTTTGTTGTATTGGCTATCTGTTTGATAGTTGTTTTAATTCCTGTATTGGCATTGTATTTATTTTCAGCTAAAAAAGTTGAATCCGGAAATATTGCCGATTTTTCAGTTAGTGATCAGGCTTCACGTCAAGTAGTGCAAGGTTTAGGTTTTGATGTTACTGCAATTGATGATGGCAATCTGATAAAAAACAACTCTTTTGAACCTTTAGTATATAAGCAAAACTTATTAATCGACTCGGGAAGTGATGAGATTATTAAAGTTGCAATGCCAAATGATTCGACAACCAGAATTTTTGAAGAAAATTTTTTTATTGATGCAAATGCCGAAGTATTTGCCACAGATTCTAAAGGCCACCGCACTTTGAAAAAAAGCGGTAAGGTAAAAGAATATTTATCTGATCAAATTGATGATTTTCGGCCGCTTAGTTTACCGTCTGATTTGCCGCGCAACATTCGATGGAATAGCATTGCAGAACTGGATGAAAAAGTAGTTTTAGGCGGAAGCAAAGGGTACATTCTTAGTATAGATTCATTCTCGAATACAACATTAAGCCGTTTACCAAGTGAAGAACAAGTGATCGGCGTTTGTGTTTTTACAGACTTCTTTTTAGCTCTTGATGAAAACGGAAATTTTTATAAATCTTCTGATTCGCTTAAATGGGAATTGGTTTTTCGGGCTTCCGATCATTTCTTGCTGATACAATCAGAAAAAAATTCAGATGATGAGATAATAGCATCGACAAGCGAAACTGAGGATGCAGTCACATCTGATAATGAGAAATCGACAGACGTAATAACGGATGATACAACAGAGGTGGTTGCTTTAGAGGATATAACTCCTGATGATGTTACAGAAAAGACTGAAACTGAGGAAAAACCATCAGGGGATATCAAATGGCTGGACTTAAGTTCAAGAGTTGATGATCAAGGCAATTCAATATTCATGGCGGTTGGCGAAAATGGTTTTATAATATATGGAAATTTAGAAGAAAATCATGTAAAACAACTTAAAGCTGCACAGAATATTAATGCGGTAACTTCAAATTCCGATGGTTTTTATTTGGCAGGTAACAATTCATTAGCATTTTATTCATATGACGGTGAAAACTATCGATATTTGGATGTCCCTCAAAAAGCCAATTGGCAGACAGTATCCTCACTTGGTAATCAGATCATGATTGCCGGCGATCAAGGTCAGGTGGTTTTCAGCAAAGATGGTTATTCTTTTGATTCTCTGAACAATGAAACGATTAGTGAACTTTCTTTGCGTTATTCTGAACAAAACTATGGAAATCAGGAAATCATCGTTATTAAACCACACTTTATTTCTTGCAGCATTTTGAGCAACGATCAATTTGTCTTGCTTGATTCGCGTGGGATGTTGTTTTTTTCTGATAATCTGGGGGAAACCTGGAAAAGCTTGGATGATCTTGCTGCAAAAAATTTCAATTTAGTAAAAAGACTTCCAAGTGGCAGACTGATGATGACAGGATTTGACGGCAGCGTGGAATATGCCATGATGGGTTTAGTGATAAAACTTGACAGCAAACTTGAACAGGGAGAATATGTTAACGGTGATTCTTTGGTTTTAGAGCAGGTTTCTGCTTCACCGGTTATGCAACCGAGAATAGAAGAATCTGAAACATTGACAGGTGATTGGTATATCAGTAATCCGTCCGCTGCGAAAATTCAATTAAATCATAATGCGCCGGGCGGAGGCAGAGCTGCCCTTGAAATAGATTTGTCTCAATCATCAAATGCCGAAAATGAATTTACAGGTATATTTAGTCAACAGATTATTGAACAACAAATTCCGCAAAATTCAGGTTTAATCATTCAACAAAAATTAGACGATACTGCATTTTCAAGTATTAAAAAGAATACAATTTTTAATTTTGAGTTTTGGGCGAAAGCTTATACAAATGACTTCATTAACCTGAATCTTTCATTTGCAGGGTTAAATTTACCAATTGAGCAGATGAATAAAAATATTATTGGTGACTGGAAGAAATATCAAGGCTTTTTTGTGATTCCGAAAAATTCGATCAGAGATGATAAACCGTTGTGGTTGCAAATTGAACTCAAAGGTTCAGGTAAACTGTATTTGGATAATTTATGGTTCGGAACAGCAGATAATTCAGGTAAAAATATACTGGCCAATTTTTCGGATGATACTCCGAAAAGTTCAATTTTGCGTTTGGATTTTATTCAGATCGGCAGTAAAGAATATCATTCTGAGAGTTGGTTATCTTCAGAAAGATTTTATACGGTTTATCATCAGAACCAAACTGAAATAAAGCTTCAAGGTCAAGCAAATTTGGCAAAAAGCATGGAACTGTGTAATTCGTTTAACGCCAATCCTTGGCTGGTAATTGATTCTCAGGCATCTGACAGCGAACTGAAACATTTAATGCAGTATTTATTCGGTCAACAGAATACACCTCTGGGAGAATTACGTACTGAACATGGTGCCATAAGCCGTTATAGTGATATTTTTAATCAGATATATATTGAAATCAGTGATAAAAACGGGCTTTTTGAGAATGATTGGCAACGTAAATCATATGTAGATTGGGTTATTCAAGTTTTGTCTGAAACACCTGAATATTCACAAGTAAAGAAAAATTTAATTTTTGTAGACGGTATGCAGTATAAGGAAAATATAATTTTATCTGATGCAGATTATCATGCTTCGGATTTTAATTTAGATTATTCAATCAACAATTTAACTGATTTAGAACAGTTTAATTCCGGATTTTCTGAATCACTGCCCAGAGATCCGGGGCGAGGTACAGCAATTCGTTCAGAACTGATTCGTCAGACCAATCAAAATTTTGCTGAAATCAGATTGGCCGATGTAATTGTAACAGCTTTAAGCATGATGGGTGATGAAATTGATGCAACCTTATTGAATCTTGAATTGGCTACAGATTCGGTAAAAAGTCCTTATGCCCATTGTTATGGTAATATCGGCAAGGCCATCTCCGGTATGAATCAATATACATTAAATTCCGGCTTTGAGCAGGAAAACATAGCAGCGTATGCTTATGGTTCCGGAAACAAGCGGACGATAGTACTGATAAATTTGTCTGAAATGTCCGCAAGTTGTCAGATCTTCAATGTTAATCTTAAAGGATTCAGGCAATCTGTTTATGATGGAAAAGGCTTATTGCTTGAACAATCCGAGGTTAGACATCGTAAATCTGTATATTCACTTTTGCCCGGTGGAGTGATTGTGCTCGAAGGAACGTTGGAAACAGAATAATAATGATTTGATGAGGTAACATAATGGTAGATAATTTTGGACAATTATTTTATGCAGATCCATATCAAAGTGAATTTACAGCAGAAATCATATCTGTAAAATCAGAGAAAAATAAATTGTGGTTGGCTTTGTCACAGACATGTTTTTATCCGGAAGGCGGAGGTCAGCCCGGTGATCAGGGGATTTTACAAGTGATAGGTCAGGACGAACAAATTGTAAAAGTGTTTGACACAATCGGATCTGATTCTGAGATATGGCATCAGGTTGATCAATTGTTGCCTGAAGGTACTCCGATTGTCGGTCAAATTGATTTTGCCAGGCGATATGATTTAATGCAGCAACATAGTGGTGAACATATTTTTTCCGGTATAGTAAATCGTGAATACAAATATACAAATGTCGGTTTCAATATTAATGCGACTGAGATGACTTTTGATTTTGACGGAGATTTAACTTGGACACAGATAGCTCAAGTGGAGAAGGAAGCCAATCAAGCCATTTATGAGAATATTCCGATTGAGATTCGTTATATAACTAAGTCAGAACAAGATAAATGGACATATCGCAGTAAATTGGAACTCGATCAAAATATCAGATTAGTTATTATTCCGGGATATGATACATGTGCGTGTGCCGGTACTCATCTTGCCCGTACCGGAGAAATCGGTCAAATTAAGATTGTTAAACGTGAATCATATAAAGGTGGAGTCCGCTTAACGGCTCTATGCGGAGCCAGAGCTTTATCTTATTTTCAAAATATTCTTCAAGTTATGCGTAATGCCGGTGAAATAATGTCTGCCAATCCAAATAATCTGATAGAAAAAATCAACAATCAACAATCTGAGATTTCCAATTTGAAATTTCAGATAAACAAGAAGAATAAAGCATGGCTGGATCTTTTTGCAGAGAAACTGCAGCCAAATACCAAAAGAATTATCTTATGTAATCCGGAATTCGAAAAACAAGAATGGAAATATGTCTGTCGCTATTTGATTGGACATGCAAGTGATTTTGTCTGCATCTTAAGATCGGAAAATCAACATGATCATATTATCTTTTTATATTCGGAAAAATTTGATTTAAAAACATTAATTCCTGCTTTAAAAGCAAAATTTGATTTTAGAGGAGGAGGGAATCAAAAGTTGATCCAAGGCAAATTGCAGGGTCAATTAAGAATAATCGAAGGGTTTTTAAACGAAATAACTTAAAAATAGCTTTTTCAGGCAGGCCATTTGTACACATAGCACAATAATATTAAGTGTTTATAATCAATTATCCAAATTTACTAAAAAGAGCAACTGATGGCTTGACCTGAAACAATACTGTGCATATACTTTAGTCAAGCTTCAGGGAATTCTTAAAAGACCTTGATCGAAAACCTAACACCATGTAAATGGTTCGGGATGGCAGTAACTTGATAACTGAACATTTAACCGGCAAAAGAAGGATTAAATTACTTAAAAGTAAAATGATCGTGTAAGAGGTTTAATGGTATAAATAACAATTACTATAAACTGTAAACTGACTAATATAAGAAGAAATATAAGATAGTTAAGAACAGTAAAAGAAATAGTAAAATATTCAACTTATTATCGAATACCATGTTCTAGATTCTACACCCTTACAAACTAAGATCAAAAACACAGGTAAATCATTGATTGATCAGAAACACAATGATTGAATTATAGAAATAGATTGCCGGTGTGAACGACTATCATTAAGAAAGTAATAAAAAAATGAATGTTAAGTTACGTATCGGAAATGCGAAGTTAGAAAGAGTATTGCAAGTCAAACAATTGAATAAAAACATAGGGTTCAACAGAATACGGGAATGTTAAAAACGTCAGAAGTACTGTTGGTAAAATGTAAAGTCATAGCCTGGAATGTGATCAGTTCAAGCGTTAGATAAAAAAAGTTCCGTTAATGAAGTAGAGTACCGATCAAAAAGTCAGCAGGTTCGCTGAAGCTTTTTAATTGCACTAAAACAGTCATGGAAAATAATGTTATTCCCTACTGATCCCCGAAAAAGTTTAAGTAACGAAGGTCAGTATTTTTTGGAAATTTTGATTTGCCTTAATACTGATTATTGAATTTTGATTTTATTCAACCATTTTTTTTATATAGCTGAGATTACGATACTGCTCTTTATAATCAAGCCCATATCCGACTATTCTCGTATAGTCGATTTCAAATCCGATATAATTAAGAGGCAGATTGATCATTAACTGATCAGGATTAGCAAACATAGCAACAAGATTGATACTTGCGGGCTTAAATTTTTCTAAATGCTCAAGCATATAATGAGTAGTAAGTCCGGAACGAACTATTTCCTCAACAACTAAAACGTCATTTCCTGCTATATCGATTTCGATGTCGCGTGTGACCTGGACAATTCCTGTTGCCGATTTAACTTGGCTGATTGCCATAAAATCAAATTTTAACGGAAGTTTAATTGCACGAGTGAGGTCAGCTAAAAAATAGGTTGAACCTTTGAGCATAGCTATCGCGCTTAAAGGCCTGTTGGAATTTTGATAATCTTGAGTGATTTGTTGTCCGAGTTCGATAATTCTTTGAGAGATTTGTTGTTCAGTAAAGATAACATCATTATTTTCCTGATTTTTTTGCATAAAAACTCCTTATTCGAAACGTTGAATCAGCGATAAGAAATCTCGCCGGTAAATAATTTTTACATTAACTCCCGGATAAAGTTCTTTTAGTTTTTCAAGTTTTTTCTTTTTGGCACTGACATAGCGTTGATTCATTGTGGTTAATTCCAAATACAAGTCGAACTTGGGCAAATAGAAGTCCGGACTGAATGCCATGGTCACTCTGCCATCTTCATCCCATTCAACCGGGAAAAATTTCGGTTCATAACGCCATTCAACTTGATATATATTGAGTAATCTGGCAAATTCTTTTTCTGACTCGTTTTTGAAATCAGGGATATTCGTACTTTGTAAAATTGCTTGGTCACTATCACCTTGTTTTGCTAAATGACGATTGATTCCATAGTCTTCAATTAATGCATTGGTTACACTTAAACAAGCATCAAGAGATAATTTTTCTGTATTTAAAATTAAATGGAAAGAATCAAATTGATTATCATCGGCTTGGAAGAGCGTGCTGATAAAACGACGATATTGGCGATCGATCCTCTGAGCTAAATCGCCGGGTGATATCTCAGCAATTTGAGCAGCGGAAATAAATTTTTCCATGAATTTTAATTCGTGTAAAGAATCAATAGATGTAGAAAAATCCTTATTGTTTTCCAGGTATTTCAAATAATTACGATATTGCTCCTGAGAATTTTCTATTCGTTGTTCACGTATTTCTAAAGGTGAGACGGTTCGCAAATGAATTGCTCTGGGATGATCTTTTAAAAAATAATTGGCGCCGCAACCAAGCATTATTGCATCATGGTTTTTTGCCCAATCTTGGATTGAACCCTCCAAATATGCTTTAAAATTCATCTGTTGGTCTGTAGTAATCGGCTCGAAAAAATATTTGGCACTTACTTCGAGCATTTGTTTTTCATGTTCACTGGCTATCGGCTTGAGAAATTTATTGATCATTTTGTCAAAATCGATTAGAGTATATCCGCTTTTATTCGATAAGCGTTCAGCGAATTCATCTCCAAAACTGCCGGCCTCTCTGGAAATAGTTATAATAGGCACTTGAACCTCTTTTCAGAAATGATCAGAAACTATAAAATATTATATCATGAAATGCATTTTGAATGAACTGAAACAGAAAGAATTATTATCGAAAACTAATTAGAATGACAGATAAAGTTGAAATACTAAAATACAAAATAAACTGATATTTATGTACAAGGAGACTTAAATGGCAAATAAAAATATTATTAAATCAGGTCTTATCGGATATCCGTTAAACTATTCTATTTCACCGGATATTCATAATTTTTTGTATGAACAGGCCGGCAGACAAGGTGAGTATAAGTTATTTAGAATTCGGCCGGAAGTTTTTGCGGAAAGAATGGATACTATTCTGAAAGAATATCCTTATTTGAATGTTACAATTCCATATAAAAAAGAAATTATATCGCACTTGCAAGGAACCTCCGACAGTGCGAGGGTTTTGGGTGTTGTGAATACTGTAGCTTATGAACTGGGTTACAATACGGACGGTATAGGGCTGGAATTGGCTTTGGCGGAATGGCCGAAACCTGACCATGCAATGATAATAGGTGCAGGTAATACCTCGCGAACAGCCCTCTATACTTTGCTCGATCTGAAGATACCGAATATTTCTTTGATTCACAGAAATATCAATACTATTAAAAAATTAAAACTGGAATTTGCCGGAATTATTAAAGTAAAAGCATTGTCCGCAAGGACATTTGAAAGCATCCCGACCGGTCAAATAATTACATTTCTAAATACTCCTGAAGAAATTTTTGATTTTGATAAAAAAATCGATTTGCTGATTGATACAACTTCAGCCGGTATGTATCCGGAGCTTGATCAAATTCCTTTGCCAAATGAGATTATCGAACATATTTTAATTGAATCTAAACCGAAAGTGTTTGATGTCGTATATAATCCGATCCGCACCAAATTGTTGAAGATGGCGGATGAAATAGATTTGACTGCAAAAAATGGACTTTCAATGTTGTTTTATCAAGCGTATGCTTCTCATTCAATTTGGTTTGAAGAAGAATATTCTGTTGAAAAAGCAGAAAAACTTTGGAGAAATTTTGTTAAGAAATTTAATCCCGAAAAATTTATTGTTGAACATTGGCCTGATCCGGCAGATTAACTTCTTTTACGAAATAGCCGGAATATTTTCTTGAAATAAAACTTAATTTCTTGATAAAATCCTTTGGAAAAACGACGCAAGTTGAATTTTCGAGGGAAGAATTGAGCTTTATTCTTGACATAGGCGCGTATCAACATCGCAATTTCCTGCGGATGAACTTGAGTATTGTAATGCATCATATATTCTTTTGTACCGGGTGCAGCATAGAAAAAACGATACCAAGCGTCATATGCATCACCGATACCGAATAAATGACCTGCTTCATGTGCCGAGACTTGTCTCAAACGATGTGAATTACGAAAGTCATTGATTACGGCAAAACCCGGAAAATTCCGGCTCCAATTATAACCCATACTTTCAATTTGTCCGGTCCGAAAAATTCCCCAAAATCTGCGAAAAAGACCGCTTGCAACATGTGACGGTAAAATTGTGGTTTTTTTGACAAAAATCGGTATTGGTCGAGGTTCACCTTGAAATAATCTTTTGAGAAAAACAATTCTCGGATTTTGCAGACCGGAAAGAGGATCTTCTTCCAGTTTTACATCTAACGGTAATTCAGTCAGATGTTGCTCGGACAGTTGAAAAACAATATTTTTTGCGTGTTTGCATTCAGATAATTTTCCGGAATCTTGTTTGAACAGGCGATTATTTGTTTTTTGCCAAGAGAAAAAATTTGAACATGCCTGCTTAAGTTCTGAATCCATCTGATAAATACCGGACCAATTTTGCTCAATTCCTTCAATTATATAAGATTTATATGTTTTGTTCTGCGTGAAAAGATTGAGAGAATCTTTATTAAAAGCGACTTTAACTGAAAGATGAAAGCCGTCATGCGAATCATAACTCAATTGTAAAGGGGAACAACTCATAAAGAATAATAAATCAATTTTGTTTAATATTATTCTTTAACCAAGATTTCAAGCTGATCAAATTGAATTTCCGAGCTAAACGCTTATACCACGGAAATAAAGAAATATCCTGAGGATAAAATAAATGTGCATGATTCATATCGAGAAATATCGGATAGAGAAAAGAGGTTTGTTCAGTACTTACATAATTTACAATTCCTGCTCCGGCGGAAAGAATCTCTTCTTCGTTTTTCATATCAGTAATTAAAATCAGATTATTTTGGCTAACCGGTTTTTTCTGACTTTCCGATTCGATAAACTGCAAAGTTTCCGACAGAATATTATCGATAATTAAGACATTAAGCAGAGGGCGATATAGTAAAAATATTCGATGATATTTATTTTGAAATTTATGATTAATGAAATTGGTCTTTTTTTCGAAAATCAGACCTAAACGATGTTTGGCTACTTGTTGATAATTGTGTTTGTTAAACCAATCGATGATCAATTGAACAACATTACCTTGTTGATTCAGTTGGCTCAGCAATACGGTGTCCAGTTTATATTTCTTAACTTTTGCCAATTTGGCTAAGCTTTTAGGGTCGGCAGGATTATATGGTTGAATTATGTGACTGGCTATCATATTGTTAATACTGCTAATGCAGAGAATGAAATATAAAATCGCCAAAAAGGCAAAAATCAGATTGAGCCATTTCATGGCAAGTAAAGGCTGTAAATGTTGAATATTGCTTCTAATCCAGAGCAATCCAAATCCAAGTAACAATAGAATAAGGATTTGGCCGATAATGTTACGGATTTTCCAACGTTTTTGTATCACACTCAACTCCTGATTTTTTTCTCATTGTAACATTAACAAGGACATTTTCAAACTTGAGTTTTGCCAGGTGGCAACATAACAGCTTTTGCTACAGATTGTTTTGGATTCAAGCTCGAGCTTAATGTGCCAATAATTACGGCAATGTGGCTATTCGATTTACAGTACCGGAGCTTTTCGCACAGAGGACTTTGTTTTGAGCGGTTTCGTGCCAAAAAAGCCTGCTGTGCGGATTGCAATTCACAGCGCCGGCTTTTCTGACACAGAAACTATCTGAAAATGGGCTTTTGAGCCAAAAAATTCGGTCATGCGGATCCGAATCGGAAGCAAACCCACGGACACGTAATTTTTGGCATAAAACCATCGAAAAACATACTATTATTTTTTTTCGTCAGAATAAGGATTGCAAATATCAGCTACTCCAAGAGTGTTTTCCTGAGATTCAATAAAAGCACGATCAAAGTCATTTCCGATTAAAGCATCCAGACTTATCTTAAAGTAAGAGCTGATTTTTTTAACAACAGCCAAGCTGGGAGTTCTTTCACCATTTTCGTAATGTGAAATTAAACTGCGGGAAATACCAAGTTCTTTCGACAACATTAATTGAGTTAAATTATTTTGCTTGCGTAATTGTTTGAGATTATTTGAAAAATCTGTCATATAGCCACCTGAACTAAAAGAAAATAATGTTACAATCAGCAACTGTTTCTTATTGTAACATATTTTGAAATTAAGTAGTTGATGAGTCAAAACCATAATAGGGATTTTTTATATTATTTTAGATTTTAAACAATAATGTACCGTAATTTTTAATATAAGATGAAGAATCCCAAAATTCGTGATACAATAAGTAACATTAAATTATCTATAAGTCAGTGAAAATAATTCATTAATCATAATAAGGAGTAACAAGATGCGTGATTGGTTAAAGGAACTACGCTTAGCATCAGGTTATACTCAATCTGATATTGCAGACTCATTGAAAATATCCCGTTCTTACTATACACAAATTGAGTTGGGGAATAGAAACCCTTCTCCCAAAGTTGCAATTGAATTAGGTAAATTATTATCTTTTGAATGGACTCGTTTTTTTGAGTCATAGCTACAATTTCGGGTAATAAATAATTTGGAAATCAACAACTTATTGCTAACTTAATTTCACAATTGTTCATTTTAATGTCTTGAAGATATTTATCGGGATGCTATAATAACCTTGAAAGTCAAAGATAGTCAAAGTCGAAATAATGTTCTATAATAATGAAATCAAAAGGTAAGTAACAGACAAAACAATTATTAAATAAGCGTAGAATGTGACAAGGAGTGAGGTTAGTGTCAAAAATTAGCGATTCAATAGAAGCGATTTTGAAGCAAATGTTAGATGAGAATGAGGGAATTGCAGAATTTACCCGTAATGAATTGGCGGAAAAAATGAATTGTGTACCTTCACAAATTACCTATGTTCTCCAGACGCGGTTTACTAACGGTATGGGTTATCTCAAAGAGAGCAGACGTGGTGGCGGAGGCTCGATCACAATCAGAAGAGTTGAGTTCTCTTCGCCTAAACAACAACTGGCTCAGCAAATCAAATCTATCCCGAAGAGTCTCAGTCAGCAAAAAGCATATTTGATATTAGATAATTTAAGTGAACAAGATGTTATTGATGAGAGTATTTCGAAAACAGTCAAATCTGCAGTTTCACATCAAGCTCTGCATAAAGTGCCGAACATGATTGTCGATCAGGTTCGTTCAGATATTTTTGTGAATATCTTACTGGCTCTTTATCAACAAAGAAATGAAAGAGGGAATAAATAATGATATGTGATAAATGTCATAAAAATGAAGCAAATATTTCAGTTAAAACAATGGTTAACGGTATTGCGGAGAACTATTATCTTTGTCCGGAATGTGCCCGGAAACAAGGATTGTTCCAATCCGGATTCGGTTTTGAAAAATTACCTGTGTCAAATTTTCTTGGTCAAGCATTATTTAATTTTCCGTTTGCTTCCATGAGCAATCAACCGACATCTATCGGAACAAAAAGTAATAAGTCTGTACGCTGCCCGGGCTGCGGTCAAGATTTTGCCGATTTGAGAAAAACCGGTCTGTTCGGTTGTCCTGAATGTTACACAACATTTCACGATTTAATTCGTTCCATGTTGGATCAAATTCATGGCGGACATATTCATCATGTAACACAAATTGCATCGGCTGATGTAGTGATCGAAGAGATGAAACCTCTAACGGAAATAGAAAAATTAAGATCCGAATTACAAGAGAAAATTAAATTAGAGCAATATGAAGAAGCTGCTTTAATCAGAGACAAAATAAAAGATTTAACTGCTGCTGAAACAGACGAAACAACAAATAACAGTGAAACTGAAGGAGAAGCGGAATAATATGAGTTGGTACGAAGAGCATGGACCTGATCAAGATGTAGTAATCAGTACGCGAGTACGTTTTGCTCGTAATATTAAAGGCTATAAATTTCCTCATTTGCTTGACAGAGAAGAAACTTCAGAATTAATAAATATAATAGTTGAAGCTGTACAAAGGCTTGACCCTAAGTCTTTTCATTTAGTCGAGCTGAATAGTTTGAATCTGACTGATAAACAAAGTTTGGCGGAAAGACATTTAATCAGCCCGCAATTGATCAATTCTCAACAAAACAAATGTTTATTAATCAATCGGGAAGAATATTTAAGCGTATTAATATTAGATGAAGACCATATGAGAATCCAAGCTATAAATGCCGGATTTAATCCGGATCAGGCTTTTGAACAAGCAAAAAATTTGGCGGTTGCTTTGGAAAGTGTTTTAGAAATAGTCTATGATCAAGAATTTGGCTACTTAGCAGCTTGTCCGACCAATGTAGGTACGGGTCTGAGAATTTCTGCGCTCTTGCATGTTCCCGGTTTGGAATATTTAAATCAATTAAAGTATATGATTGATTCTTTGCGCAGATCGGGTTTTACAGTTAGAGGTTACTATGGCGAGGGCAGTTCCGAGCAAGGTCAAATGCTGCAAATTTCAAACCAAATTACATTAGGCAAGTCAGATCTGGATTTAGTCAATCAATTTAAAACGATATTGAGTGTTTTTATAAAACAAGAACGTGAAGCCAGAAAACATTGGTTTGAACACGAGAAGATTAAATTGCAGGATAGAATTTATCGCTCTAAAGCAATATTGAGCAATGCATATTTGATCGGACATGAAGAGGCTTTTAATTGTCTGAGCGATGTACGTCTGGGTCGAGCTTTAGGTTTTGTCGGATTTCCGGATTATACCGATATTTTAAGCCTTATATATTTAATCGGCGTAGGATCAATTCAGAAAAAAGAAGGGCAGATCTTGAATAGTGAACAAAGAGATATTGCCAGAGCAAAGTTGATCAAAAAACATTTTGCCGATTTAATCAATAATTAAGAAGAATTAATATTTATTTGAAATGATTTAAGATTCTAATGAGTCAGAATCGATATAGATAAATTAACAATATTTGAAATTGGAGGAAATAAATATGATAATAAGATTATCCGAACGTTCCGGCAAAGTGCTTGCCGAAGCATATAAAACAGCAAGATCATATAGTATAGATTATATTGGAACGGAGTATCTGTTAAAAGGTATTCTGGTGGAAAACGGCAAGGCCGGTCAAATTCTGAACAAGTATAATTTAACTGTCGAGAACATAACAGAAGTCTTGAATCAATTCAACAAACAAGAACCGAAGGATTTCTCTGGTGACAGCAATATCAGTGGTGATCAAATTTTTCAAATGATGACACCCAGAACCAAGCAGGTTATGAATTTGGCTGCGAGAGAGGCAAATGCACGGAATGCACCTGCAGTTGAACCTGAACATCTGTTATTAGGAATTTTAAGAGAAGGTGATAGTGTTGCGGTAAGAATTCTCCGTAGTGCCAATATCAGTATCCAAAAACTATATGCCGAGATTATTCAAAGTTTTGGCGGTTCTTTTTTCGGCAGCCTTTTCAGTCAGTTTGCAAATAATCCTGAAGAACCTGATTTAGCAGGTAAAGCCGGTTCATCCGGACAAGCCGGATCAAAGAAGAGTTCTACACCGACTTTGGACCAATTCGGGATTGATTTTACGGAAGTGGCAAGAAACGACGGATTTGATCCGATCATCGGTCGTGATGAAGAGATCATGCGCTCAATGCAAATTCTTTGTCGCAGAACTAAAAACAATCCGGTACTGATCGGTGAACCCGGTGTTGGAAAAACTGCTATTGCAGAAGGCTTAGCTCAAAAAATCGCTGCAGATGATGTACCTGATATTTTGAAAAATAAACGACTCTTTTCGCTGGACCTTTCAGGTATGCTGGCCGGTGCAAAATACAGAGGTGAATTTGAAGAACGCCTGAAAAACGGTATTGATGAAGCAGTAAAAGCCGGCGATGTAATACTGTTTATCGATGAGTTACATACGATTATCGGTGCCGGAGCGTCTGAAGGAGCCATGGACGCTTCGAACATCTTGAAACCGATGCTGGCAAGAGGTGAAATGCAGGTAATCGGGGCAACGACAATTGATGAATATCGCAAGAATATAGAAAAAGATGCTGCCTTAGCCAGAAGATTCCAACCTGTGATGATTGATGAACCGAGCGAAGAAGAATCAATTCGTATTTTAATCGGTTTAAGAAAAAAATATGAGGATCATCATAAAGTTGTAATCACTGATCAAGCAATTGAAGAAGCGGTTAAATTATCAAGTCGTTACATTACGGATCGATTTTTGCCGGATAAGGCAATTGACTTAATTGATGAAGCTTCATCAAAAGTCAGAATGAGTATTGCGGAAGAACCGCAAGATTTGAAAGACAAAGAAGAAGCATTGACAAAGATTATCGAGGAGAAAGAAACAGCGGTAAAAAACGAAGAATTTGAACAAGCTGCAAAACTTCTGAAAGAAGAGAACAAATTAACAGACGAGATAAATGCAGCAAAAGCAGAAAAAAGTGATAAGGAAACGGCAGAACGTCCTGAAATAAAAATTGACGATATTGCAGAAATTGTAGCTGCCTGGACCGGAATTCCTGTAATGAAATTGACTGAAGATGATCATGAGAAAATGAAGAATCTGGAAGCTGAACTCAAAAAACGGGTAATCGGTCAAGATGAAGCGGTGACTGCAGTTGCTAAAGCTATCCGCAGAGGCAGATTGGGTCTCAAAAATCCGAATCGCCCGACCGGTTCTTTTGTTTTCTTAGGAACGACCGGTGTCGGCAAAACCGAACTGGCAAAAGCTTTAGCAGATACGATGTTCGGTGACGAAAATGCAATGGTCAGAATCGATATGTCGGAATATATGGAAAAATTTGATGTATCAAAGCTGATCGGATCTCCTCCGGGTTATGTCGGCTATGACGAAGGCGGGCAGCTAACGGAAAAAGTCAGGAGAAGACCGTATACGGTAATCTTATTTGATGAAATTGAAAAAGCCCATCCGGACGTATTTAATGTTTTGTTACAAGTCTTGGAAGACGGTCGTTTAACCGACGGACAAGGTCGCACAGTCGATTTTAAGAATACGATAATAATTATGACATCGAATATCGGAGCTCGTTTATTAACTTCCAGCAGCGGCGGCAAGATCGGTTTTGCAGTACCTGTGAACGATAATAAAGAAGACAATTCTCAAATTGATCAAAATTTATATGGCGGCAGAAGCTATGAAGAAGCCAAAGAATTAATAATGCAGGAAGTAAAAAACACTTTCCCGCCTGAATTCTTGAATAGAATTGATGAAATGATTTTCTTTACGATGTTGTCGCAAGAAGCATTATTGCAAATTGTGAATATTATGCTGGGGCAACTTGAAAAGAGAATTGCCGATATCGGTATTCAAATTGAAGTCACCGATCAGACAAAAGATTGGCTGGTCAAAAACGGCTATGAACCGCAATATGGTGCCAGACCGCTACGTCGTTTGATTCAATCTGCAATTGAGGATAAATTCTCGGAAGCGATGTTGGACGATATCATTGCAGAGGGTGATACGGCTTTAATTGATGTACAGGATGACCAAATTGTAATCAGTAAAAAATAATGTAAAAACACTAATTAATTCGGAATTAATCAGAATAAAATTTTATATTTAATTAATTAAAAATATTGTCTCGAAAATTTGAGCTATGCAAATTTTGATTTGCTGAACCTCGATTTTTGAGACAATTTTACTTTTAAACTCCTATTTCTACTCAGAATATGTAGGTATGCAATATTTCATTTGCATTGATCGGATTATTGCTGAAGATTTGTAAAAATCGTTGTTAATAATCTAAACACACTGGTTTGATGAACTCGGCACTGAAAAAGTATCGAGGTTTTTTTCATATAGCCTGTTAAATTGATTGAAAAAGACTCGAAATCTGCAAAATAATTTAAAATAGTGATAAAATGTCACTCTGCAAAGATACTATTATTTATTATAATTAGGTTAAGATTTATTCCTTCTCTAAGAAGACTATTTAAATCTAAAGACGACCTGATTTGACAGGTAAGAGATTGGCATGACTGTGTTTGATAAGTGAGCATAGGCAATGCAATTCGCTCACTTTGAGTATGAAGCTAAAGATTACCACATATCGCTTCGGAGCGTTTTTCGAGCCCACTACCTTTGACGATATGGATACGGTCGGAAGTTTCGTTCATCGGTAGAAAGATAGAATGAAAGTACCAGAGTTAGGATTTTGAGAAATCATAAAGATGATGTTTAAAGAAACAAAAAGGAGAAACTATGAAGAAAAAACTACACTTGAGAATTCAGGCATTGGTCCTGGTATTGTTGCTTGCCTTGGGAACGTTTGTTATCGCCCCTGAACAGGTTCTGGCTGATACGAAAGTTGCTGCAAACGAAGAAACGCCACAAGTTGCAGCGGACGAAGAAGTGGTTGAAACGTCTGAAGCGGAACAAGTGGCGGAAGAAGTAGTTGCAGACAATCCGGATGACCAAAATGACGATCTTATGGTACCAAATAACGCTGAACGTAGCAGAGGTATAAGAGAATATACACCGGAGGGGGATTTTTTATTTGCTGAGGAGACTCAAACCATCACGGGTTACATAGGAACGAGCAAGAATGTTAATATCCCGCCCACTATAAATGAATTTGATGTTAAGCATATCGGAGACGAGGTATTTACATTTAAAGATCTGGAGAGTGTAACAATACCGAACGGAGTCGAAACAATCGGAGACAAGGCGTTTCATAATAACTTGCTCATGGAAATCGTAATTCCGGGTAGTGTCACAGAGATAGGGGAAAATGCATTTTCTAATAATAAGTTCACTAGTGTCATTATCCCTGGTTCTGTAACAAGTTTAGGTCATG
>DUOO01000041.1 GCA_012838795.1 Clostridiaceae bacterium
CTCTGAGACGTTTCAAACGCTCTTGTGCAAGATCTGGTGTTCTCGCTGAAGTTCGTAAACGCGAACACTATGAAAAGCCAAGCGTTAAACGCAAAAGAAAATCTGAAGCTGCACGTAAACGCAAACGTTAAAAACCAGCTGAGAATGTAATTTTGAGAAGAGGTTCGGTCTGAATTCCCAACCTCTTTTTTAATTATAAAGTTTTTTCTGAAATGAACTGTACAATCGTTTAGCAAGTTGCCAGATATGTTAAAATATTTAAATACCAATTTATATAAGCAATTCAGATAATGAAAACAACAGAAGGAGTGAGGGCATATTAGCAAAAAAGTATTAGAAAAACGCAAATGGTATCAAAATCCGTTGACTCAATCTTTTAATCGGCAACTTAAAGAAGCTGCCGAGGTCTCAATCAGTGAAGCGGAAGAAATATGTTTTTCCGGTCTGCTGGAGGCAAGGGGTTTATATGATGCTGCTGCTCAAGCGGAATACTTAGATCCGCTTTCAGGTGATTTTTTTGATCCTTTTTTGTTCAAGGATATGCTGTTAACTTGTGAAATAATTGCTGAATCTCTGTTAAATCAAGAAAAGATCATTGTCTATGGGGATTATGATTGTGACGGTTTAACTGCTACGGCAATTGTGGTCCGACTTTTACGCAAGTTAAATACCGGTGCAGATATTAAATATTTGATTCCGGATCGGCTTGAAGACGGTTATGGTTTGAGCAATAAGACTGTCAATTCCTTGATCACCGAAAAGCCTGATTTGGTGATTACCGTAGACTGCGGCATCAACGATCATCAAGAAATTGAAAGATTGATGCAGGCCGGTATAAAAGTAATTGTTACCGATCATCATCAGCCTGACAACGCACAAGTGAATCCGGCTTTAACTGTATTAAATCCGCAATTAGCAGATTCCGGTTATCCTTTTACCGGCTTATCCGGAGCCGGTGTTGCTTTTAAGTTGGCACAAGCATTGGTATTATATTTGGAAAATGATGAGATAGATTTATCACCTGCATTGTGTTTAGCCGCTGTCGGTACGGTTGCCGATTCCATGCCTTTAGAGTCGGAAAACAGAATTCTGGTTGCATTGGCACTTTCTGTTTTTCGCGAAAAAGCTTCTTTAGGTCTGAGATTAATTACGGAAAAAATCAATAATTCGGCTAAATTGGATGTTTCTTTCTTTTCGTTCTCAATTGGTCCCAGATTGAATGCCGCGGGCAGAATGGGTAATCTAACACCGGCAATTACATTATTGCTGAGTGACAAAACAGAAGAAGTTGAAAATGCATTAGCTGAACTTGAGGAATTGAATGAGCAACGCAAAGAGTTGGAACAGGACATTTTTTCCGAAGCGATAACCCAAATTGAGCAGATGCCGTTAGCAGAAAAGCAAAATATTATAATAATAGCTGATAAGGAATGGCATCCCGGAATTATCGGAATTGTCAGCTCGCGCTTAGTTGAACGCTATACCGTGCCCGTAATAACTTTTGCAGGCTCCGAAAAGGGCTTGCAAGGATCGGCACGCAGCGTCGGAGATTTTGATATCTTAGCTGCAATTGACAGTGCAAGCGAATATACTGTGACATATGGCGGTCATTTACAAGCAGCAGGAGTTACCGTAAAACCTGAAAATTATTCAATGTTCAGGCAATGTTTGCTCGATTATGCTTCAGCGAATCCGATAAAAAAATCGGATATTGAAGAATTTCAGTATCAATATATTTTGCCGCATTGCATTCTGACCGAACATTTAGCTAAAACATTAGTTATGTTGGAACCATACGGACAAAAAAATGACAGGCCGAGTTTTGTTTTGGAAAATTTGAAAATTGAGCAATGGCGTACGGTCGGACAAGGTAAACATGTCAGCTTGACTTTGCGTCTGGAAGATGATCGTTTAGTATCTGCGATAGCATTTAATGCGCAAGAATTTTCCAGGCTATTCAGACAAAATGATTTGGTTAATTTATTGGTCTATATTAATTGGCAAGAATGGAATAATCGTTTTTCAATGCAATTACAGATTTTGGATTGGGTTGTTCCGGCAAGCGGAAACTTGATTTGGCAAGATTGTGCACGTGTTGAAAATACATTTCAATTAGATAATCAACAAATTGATAATTTGCTGAATATGTATGGTTTGGACAAGAAGCAATTTGAAATAAGCAATGAGCAAATAATTGCAGTAACGAGATATATTCAGCAGTACGTTGCTGATTTGGAGGGCGGTTTCAATATTACTTTATTGGCGAGAGCAATTGCCAGAGAAATGAAAATATTTATTAATCCTTTTATTTTGACCAGGATTCTATCGATGTTAGAAGAAATCGAATTTATCGAATCGGATCAGATTGATAAAAGTAACCGCAGAGTCATTATCAATAATGACTCAAATCAGAGGAAGAGTATCCAGGATACTGAAACATGGCAAAATTTGAATGCACAGGAGTTGATGCTCAATGTTAAAAGATAATATTGTTCCGGATCAACCGGTATCTGATCAAGAAACGTCGGATTCGAAACGCTATCAAGAAACCGATCAGATTATTTTGCGTTTGATTGATCAATATATGCAATATTCCGGAGCTGAATCCGGTGAAATGATCATGTCGGCATATGAATATGCCAAAGCAGCACATGAGGGGCAAAAGCGAAATACCGGTGAAGATTATATCGTGCATCCGGTTGCGACTTTAGAGATTTTGATAGATATTCAAGTAGATCAAGATACTTTGGTGGCCGCTTTATTGCATGATGTTGCCGAAGATACGGAATATACTTTAGACAATATCAGGGAAAAATTCGGAGTTGATGTTGCTCAGTTGGTCGATGGTGTAACTAAATTAAGCAAGATTCATTTCTCTTCAAAGGAAGAAATTCAAGCTGAAAATTTTCGCAAAATGTTTTTGGCTATGGCGGAAGATATTCGAGTTGTTTTAATTAAATTAGCTGACCGTTTACATAATATGCGAACTATGAGCTATATGGTTCCGAAAAAACAAATTGAAAAAGCTCAGGAAACGTTGGATATTTATGCACCTTTGGCTCATCGTCTCGGTATTTACAAGATAAAATGGGAACTGGAAGACCTGTGTTTACGTTATCTTGATCCGGATGCTTATTATGAATTGGTAGGAGCAATTGCTCAGAAACGCTCGGAACGTGAGAATTATTTGGAGCAAGTTGTTGCCCAAATGAATATAAAAATTTCGGAAATCGGAATTGAAGCGGAAATTGAAGGTCGTCCCAAGCATTTTTACAGCATCTATAAAAAAATGTTAGCCCAACATAAGAAGCTGGACGAAATTTATGATTTGTTTGCAACCAGAGTAATTGTTCCCACAGTAGGTGACTGTTATGCGGTTCTGGGTGTCGTTCATGAATTATATAAGCCGATGCCGGGCAGGTTCAAGGATTATATTGCAATGCCGAAAGCCAATATGTATCAATCTCTCCACTCAACTTTGATCGGACCGGAAGGTGTACCGTTTGAAGTACAAATCCGCACATTTGAGATGCATCGTACGGCCGAGTATGGCATAGCAGCTCACTGGCTCTATAAGGAGGGGCGCAGTGCCAGAAAACACAATGAGGAATTGGACAACAAATTAACTTGGTTGCGGCAACTCTTGGAATGGCAAAAGGACATGAGTGATGCGTCAGAGTTTATGGATTTGCTGAAAACCGGTTTAGTCTTGGACGAAGTTTTTGTTTTCACACCCCAGGGTGAAGTTAAGTCTTTAACTGCGGGTTCGGTGCCGATTGATTTTGCCTATCAAATTCACAGTGAAATCGGTAACTCGATGTATGGCGCAAGAGTAAACGGCAGAATGGTTCCGTTAAATTATAAACTGCGTAACGGAGATATAGTAGAGATTTTGACTTCGGATAAGGTTCAGGGACCAAGCAGGGACTGGCTGAATATAGTAGCAACCAATTCGGCAAAATCCAAAATCAGAAATTGGTTCAAGCGTCAGATGCGCGACGATAACATAGTACGCGGTCGAGAAATCATGGAGCGTGAAATCGAAAAAACCGGTTTTAAGTCGTCGAAATTATTACAAAAGGAATTTTACAAGCCGATTTTGGAAACACATTCATTGAATAAACTTGAGGATTTGTTTGCTGCAGTCGGTTATGGCGGAATTTCTTTCGGCAAAGTTATTCCGCGTTTGAAAAACAACTATATCAAGTCGTTGTCTGAAGAGGAGCGGGCCAAACTCGGTTATCGCATTAACAGCCGAGGTGAAGTTGTTTATAGTCCTGACACAATCTTATCCAGAGAAGAAATGTTGAAAGAAGCTCATTCCAGTGATGTTGAAGAGCAGAAAAAACGCAAAAGAATGGGAGATCCCGGTGTTACCGTAACCGGCATTGACAATGTATTAGTTAAACTGGCACGTTGTTGCAGTCCTGTCCCGGGTGACTCAATTGTCGGATTTATTACTCGTGGTGCCGGAGTGAGTGTTCATCGAACCAATTGTCCGAATATCAGAAGTCTGATCGAAAAAAGCGATCGCTCGCCGGAAGATGCTGCACAGGCATCAAGATTGATTGAAGTTAATTGGACCGGAGCTAATACTTCGGGTTTTTATGTAGACTTAAATATTACGGCAAGAGATCGACAAAGTTTATTGGCGGATATTTCCAATGCAATTGCAGAGGAACATATCGGAATTGTTTCCGGCAATCTTAAATCAGCACAAGATATGACAGCAAGTCTGATTTTGACCGTTAAAATCAATAACAATATT
Organism: Clostridiaceae bacterium; assembly: GCA_012838795.1. Classification (GTDB taxonomy): domain Bacteria; phylum Bacillota; class Clostridia; order Saccharofermentanales; family DTU023; genus UBA5436. The sequence continues at coordinate 4,769 of DUOO01000041.1, forward strand.
GAACTGGAAAAAGTAATAGGCAGAATTAAAGCAATTTCAGGCGTTACCAGTGTTCAAAGAGGTCATTGAAGACATTCTTTTCTCCTGAACGTGTTTTATACGGGGTATAATGCATGGAAAATGCCGGCATCAATACTATCGTAAACATAGCTGAACTTATTATTAATAACAGATTATTAAATTTGAATACTTGTTTTCGAAATTTATTTTGTGAAACAATCAATTATTATTAATAACTGAGGAGATAAAGTGAAACATAATATTATAGATTTCGATACAGTTGCTTTAGATGATCAAAATAACGCACTGCTGATTATTGATCAGACTCAATTGCCCGGTAAAAAGGAAATTTTGTCTTTAACAAATATTGAAGATATCCGGGAAGCGATTTGTCTGTTGAAAGTCAGGGGCGCACCTGCAATCGGTGTTGCTGCAGCTATTGGAATTTATTTAGCAGCAAAACAGATTAATACCGATTCGTACTTCGAGTTTCTTGCTGAATTTAATAAAGCGAAAAAATATCTGGCGAGCTCACGTCCAACTGCGGTAAATCTGTTCTGGGCTTTAGAACGTATGGAAGAAATTGTACTGGATAATCCGGATACGAAAGTTGCTGAAATCAAAGAATTATTGCGGGAAGAAGCGCTGCTTATCAGGGAAGAAGATATCAATGTCTGCAAATCAATTGGTGAATACGGTCTGTCATTAATTAAGGACGGAGACGCAATATTGACCCATTGTAATGCCGGATCTTTAGCTGCTGTCAAGTATGGAACTGCTTTAGCGCCAATTTATGTCGGGCTGGAACAAGGAATGAAATTTCGAGTTTTTGCCGATGAAACGAGACCGTTATTACAAGGAGCCCGCCTGACTGCATATGAATTAGTCGAACATGGTGTTGATACAATTGTCATATGCGATAATATGGCTTCTCAAGTGATGAAAAACGGTTGGATTGATGCAATCTTTGTCGGATGTGATCGGGTGGCAGCCAATGGTGATGTAGCAAATAAAATCGGTACTTCCGGTGTTGCAATATTGGCAAAACACTATGGAATACCGTTTTATGTATGCGCCCCGACTTCAACTATCGATATGAATATCCAATTTGGCAATCATATTCCGATTGAAGAACGTCCCGGTGAAGAAATTACAGAGATGTGGTACAAACAGCGTATGGTTCATCCATATGCACTTACCTACAATCCTGCCTTTGATATAACCGATCATGAATTAATTACTGCAATCGTTACTGAGTACGGTATTGTCCGAGCTCCTTACAAAGAAAATTTAAAAGAATTGTATATTAATCATTTATAACCGGTTTTGGCAATAGTTAAGAAAATCTTTTGCCATAGTTGATTTCTTTTGCTTTTCAGTTTGATTATTCATCTGTGTAGTATTTGATTTCAGTTTTTGAATATGAATGTTTGAATAAATGGCTGCCGATGAAGGATTTGAACCCTCACAAACTGAGTCAGAGTCAGGTGTGCTACCATTACACCAATCGGCAGTTTATTATTTCAATATGAAGATTTTAGCAGTCTGAGTATAAATTTTCAACTTTCATAAAATGATATTTTCCCATAGAATCTGATAGAATAGAAATCTGGGAGAGTGGATTAATTGAGCATATAATTATTTTCATTTTTGAAAAGGAGTCTGAATGAGAAAAAATCTAACTGAAACATATCGTAATTTATTCGGTGTCGAATCCAGAGTGAAAATCGTGCCGTTAGGAGGAATGCGAGAATTCGGGAAGAATATGACAGCATTTCAATGGGGTAATGACATTATCATTGTTGATGTCGGCATCGGCTTTCCGGATGAAGATATGCCGGGAGTTGATCTGATCATTCCTGATTTCAGTTGGTTAAAAAAACAAAAAGAGCGAGTCCGGGCTCTGTTTTTAACTCATGGCCACGAGGATCATATCGGTGCAATTACATGGTTTTTGCGTGAACATAAGGTATCGGTTTATGGTACGGCAATGACGATTAAATTGGTTGAAAACAAACTGAATGATTCAGGTCGCGGAGCAAGGGATCAAGGCAGTGAAATCAAGAATCCGGATTTACATGTAGTAGCTGACGGAGATAGAATTCGTGCCGGTGCATTTAATGTTGAATTTGTTCACGTTAATCACAGCATAGCTGATGCCTGTGCTCTCTTAATCGAAACACCTGTCGGGAATATTTTCCATACAGGTGATTTCAAAATAGACTATACGCCGGTACATGGTTTGCCGATTGATTTAAATCGGATAGCCCAGATCGGTTCTGACGGATTGTTGGCATTGTTTGCAGAGAGTGCAAATGTGGAGATTGAGGGATTTAGTCCCTCGGAACAAACTGTTGGTGAAACATTTGCCGAATTATTTGCTAAAATCGAAGGCCGGATTTTTGTCAGTACATTCTCATCAAATATTTTTCGGATGCAACAAATTATTACTGCAGCGGAACAATTTGATCGTAAGGTTGCAATGGTCGGCCGCAGTATGCTTAGTGCTTTTGAGTCTGCTAATTCCTTAGGTTATATTAATTTTAATAAAGACACGATTATTGACATTAAACAAATAGATAGTTTTTCACCGCAAGAGCTGGTGATAATTACTACCGGTACTCAAGGTGAACCGATGTCGGCTTTGACCCGTATGGCTTATTCACAGCATCGTGATGTTGCTATTGAAGAAGGTGATACGGTATTGATGTCCTCCAGTATGATTCCGGGAAATGAAAAAGCGATTTACCGGGTAATTAATGAATTGTTTAAACGCGGAGCGAATGTAATTTATAAAGATTTGGCTGATATTCATGTTTCCGGTCATGCATACAGTGGTGAGATGGCACTGATGTTGAATTTGCTGAAGCCGAAGTATTTTATTCCTGCTCACGGTGAATATCGCCATTTATATCATCATGCCAAAATTGCTGAGAATTTAGGAGTTAAAGAAGAAAACATCTTTTTACTAAATAACGGAGATATTTTGGAATTGAATAATCAACATGCTGAAGTTGTCGGATTTACGGAAGCTGCAGGCGTTCTGATTGACGGTTCAGGTATTGGCGGAATTGATGATTTAGTTTTGCGTGATCGGCTGTTATTAGCTGATGACGGTGTGGTTGCTGTCTTTATTGTAATTGACAGTTCAACTAATCATTTGGCAGCTGAGCCGATTATTGAAGCAAAAGGCTTTATTTATGAAAGTGAAATTGATCAAGTGATCAAGATTTGTCACGGCAAAATCAATAATTTTGTTGAGAAGTCTAATCGCAAGAAAAAAGGAAAAAACAAGAATCTTAAAGAAAGAATCGATTCGGGCCAACTTCATCAACAAATCAGACAAGTTTTATTTGAGCTGACTAAACGCCGCCCGATGTTGATTATTTCCACGGTTGAAGTTTAGTGTGTTTTGAATAAAAATGATATTTTTATAATGGATAAGAAAAACATCCTGATATTACTTTGAACTATATTAAATAGCAATGAATATGAAAATACTTTTAGTTGAAGACGATCAAGAATTAATTAAACAATTAACTTCATTTCTGGAAAGCGAAAGTTTTTCGGTTGATACTGCAAACGGTCAGAATTCAGCACTAACCAAACTTGAACAGGAAAAATTCGATTTGGTTTTACTGGACATCAATTTAGCAGATGGCAACGGTTTTGTTTTATGTTCGGTGATTAAAGAACAATACCAACTTCCGGTAATCTTTTTGAGTGCTATGGGTGATGAATATAGTACAGTTACAGGCTTGGAACTCGGTGCGGATGACTATATCGCAAAGCCGTTCAGACCGCGTGAATTGATTTCCCGGATCAAAAATGTATTAAGACGTCGACAAAAGACTACTTTAATGCATATAGGCAATTTAAAAATTGATACTCAAAGAGCTGTCGTTTGGAAAAATGACCAAGAGGTTGCCTTATCTGCTTTAGAATATAAACTGCTCTTGATTTTTCTTAATAATCGGGGGCAAATAATCAGTCGCGATGTTTTATTGGAGGAAATATTCAATCTGTCCGGAGAATTTGTCGAAGACAATACTTTGACAGTTTATGTCAAAAGATTAAGAGAAAAAATCGAAGATGACGCAAAAGATCCGGTTTTTCTGAAAACAATTCGCGGCTTGGGTTATCGAATGGATTAACCCGGAGCAGGCCGGTTCAGGAGGCTATGATGAATCTCAATGATTTGTTAATACTAATCAATAAGAGGAGATAGAAAAGATGTCGCTCAAGATGTCGCTCAAGATGTCGCTCGCGATGTCGCTCACGATGTCCCTCAAGATGTCCCTCAATACTCTAAAGAGGAGATAGAAAAGATAATATTGGAAGAAGTTCGACAAAATAAGAAGATCACTAGAAAAGAACTCGCAGAAAAAATAGGAGTTTCAGCAAAAACTATTAGTCGATATATTAAAGATATGGAAAACATAGAATTTACAGGAACTGGAAGACACGGAAATTGGGAGATTAAGGAAATAAATTGATCTAGAAACGATATCTGAGTTTGTTATTTGTGAATTGTAGAATTGAAGATATTGTGGAGTATAAACCATGAAAATAAAAGAGAAAAGTACAGACCTTTGGGTTTATGATTTGTTAAAAGAAGCAGATCTTCAACTTGACCCTCAAGGCTCAACAATAAAAGAAATAAATGATGCACTAAAGACTGCATCAAAAAGAGGTACAGGTAATGTAGGATTTCCCGAATATACAGGTATAGTTAAAGATTTTTTAATTGTTATGGAAGACAAATCATCTGTATCTCTTCACGAAAAAAGAACCAAAGATGATCTTTTAGCAGAAGATTTTGAATCTATTTGTAACTATGCTGTCAATGGTGCCTTATTTTATGGGAAGCACTTATCAAAGAATACATCATATAAAAAGAAAATAGCTATTGGTGTTTCTGGAAATGAGAAACGTCATAGAATTTCTCCGATTTTTGTTGATGAGCGTCAAAATTATAAAGAACTTCCGGAAACGGAAGGATTTATACTTTTTAATGAAGATAATATTGATGAATACTATATCAAAGAAATTCTGCAGGAAGATACAGCAGAGGAAAAAGAAACAAAAGAAATTTTAAGAGATGCTGCTGAGCTACACGAAGATTTAAGAAACTATGGAAGTATACAAGATAAGGATAAGCCTTTAATTGTCTCTGGTATTTTGCTTGCTTTAAGAGAAGCAGATTTTGGAAATTTTTCGGTAGATAACTTGGTTGGGGACATCAATGAACAAACTACAGATGGTCAGAAAATCTATAAGGCAATAAAGGATAACCTGGATAGGGCTAATGTTTCACCACAAGTAAAGAAAGATAAATTATTAAGCCAGTTCTCGGTAATAAGAGATAATACTCTAATTAATGAAAAAAACGTTACTTTAGGTAAAACTCCTCTAAAACACTATACGGAATTCTTACAAAAAAGAGTTTACCAAAATATTAGATATAACCGAGATGGAGAAGATTATTTAGGTAGATTTTACGGAGAGTTTATGTCCTACTCTGGAGGTGATGGACAATCATTAGGAATAATACTTACTCCAAAGCATATAACCAACTTATTTTGTGACTTACTTGATATTAAAGCAAATGATATAGTTTTTGACCCGTGTTGTGGGACTGCCGGCTTCCTCATTTCTGCTATGCACAATATGTTAAGGCAGACTGATGATGTAGAGGAAAAACGTAGAATTAAAAAGAATCAATTGTTTGGTGTTGAATCTCAATCATATATGTTTACCATCGCTACAACTAATATGATTCTTAGAGGAGATGGTAAGAGTAATTTAGAAAATGCTGATTTTCTAAAACAAAACCCTGCATATATTCAAAAAGAATGGCATCCAACGGTTGGAATGATGAACCCACCCTACTCACAAGGATCTAAAGCTAATCCTGATTTATATGAAATTTCATTTGCTGAACATTTATTAGATTGTATGGTTGAAGACGGTAGAGTGGCTATAGTTGTTCCTCAGTCTACCGTGACAGGTAAAACAAAAGTAGAACAAGAAATTAAAGCAAATATTCTTAAAAAGCATACTCTAGAAGGTGTTATAACATTAAATAAGGACACTTTTTATGGTGTTGGTGTTAATCCATGTATTGCTGTTTTTACAGCATGGATTCCTCATTATAAGGAAAAAGTCTGTAAGTTTATTAACTTTGAAAATGATGGCTATGTTGTTGCTAAGCATGTAGGTTTAGTTGAAACCCCAAATGCAAAGGACAAAAGACAACATCTTCTTGATGTGTGGAATGATGTAATAGAAACCGAAACAAAGTTTTGTGTGAAGACGACGATTGAAGCTGATGATGAGTGGCTTCATTCTTTCTATTATTTCAATGATGAGATTCCATCTGATGTAGATTTTAGAAATACAATTGCAGATTACATCACCTTTGAGGTCAATATGATTACTCATGGTAGAGGGTATTTATTTGGCATTGAAGAAGATGAAGTTATTGAAGAAGTGTGTGAAGATGATTATGAAAACAGGCTCTTAGTTGCAGAAGAAGAGGATGGCTATGAAAAAAAATAGATTGTCTTTGAATGATGTGGAATGGAGAGAGTTTAAAATAAAAGATATTTTTGAAACGTTTATAGGCACTAATGGGTTACAAACACCGACAGGCAGTTATATACCAAAAAAACATTTAACTGATTCAGATATTCCTCGAATTACTGTTAGAGAAACAAATAATGGAATTGATAGTTTTTCTTTTTCTGAACATAAGAATTTTAGAGTTTTTGAAAATTTTATTAGCATATCATTTATGGGAAATGCGTTCTACCATCCATATCAAGCATCACTAGATATGAAGGTTCACGCATTAATTCCTATAAATTTTGAACTAACAAAAAATTTAAGCTTGTTTTTCATAAGAAGTTTAAAGAACAATACAAAATTTTATTCTTATGGAAATCAATTGTCTAGTACAGATTTACCTCATCAGAGAATATTACTTCCTGTAAACAATGATAGAGAATTGCATATTCAGTTTATGGAAGACTACATCAAACAAGAGCAAAAAGAAATTGCACAAAAGGTAATAAACTATTACGAACAAAAACTATTAGAAACTGGATTTGATTTATTAGGTTTAGAAGATGTTGAGTGGAAACACTTTAAAATAGGTTCTTTATTTAAATTTCAAAGAAAACCTTCAAAAGGACTTAATCATTTAGAGATAACTGATAAGGCTGGAATTAGTTATTTAGGAGCAACTAATCGTAATAATGGTGTTCTTAATTTTGTTGAGCCTAGAGAAGAACTTATATATAAAGGAAATAGTGTAGCCTTTATAAGAAATGGTGAAGGTTCCATGGGTTATTCTGTTTACAAAAAAGAGGATTTTATTGCTACTCAAGATATATCTGTTGGGTATAATAAAAATTTAAATCAATATAATGGAATGTTTATTACAACTGTAGCTGATAGAGTGAGAGGTAAATATAATTTTGGATATAAAAGAAATCAACAACGTTTAGAAAATGAAATTCTAACTCTTCCTGTAGATGAAAACGGAAATCCACACTGGGATTATATGAGCAAATTTATGCAAAAAATCGAAGCAGAAAAGCTCGAAAAGGCCCTTGAATATATATATGAGTTAGCCGTTTTGAGAGGGTTGCAATTACAGTCTTTGGAAGAAAAAGAATGGAAAGAATTTTGGCTTGAAGATATTGTTTCAGTAAGTTCTGGTGTTAGATTAACGAAAGCCAATCAGGAAAAAGGAAGTAGACCTTTTATTGGATCTTCTGATAGCAATAATGGAGTAACAGAGTTCGTTAACAATAGGAATGCTAGTTTAGATAGTAATGTATTAGGTGTAAATTACAATGGTTCTGTGGTAGAAAATTTTTATCATCCTTATGAATGTATATTTTCTGATGATGTGAAAAGAATTCATTGGAAAGACAAAGAGCAAGAGAATAAGTATAGTTATCTATTTTTAAAACAGGCTATACTTCAACAAAAAGAAAAATATGCTTATGGATATAAGTTCAATGCAAATAGGATGAAAAGGCAGAAAATTGTTTTGCCAATAAATGATGAAGGTAGTTTAGATTTTGACTATATGAAAAAATATATGCAGATAAAAGAAATAGAAAAACAGTACAAGGTTTTAGAATATTATTATGAATTATTAAAGGTTCATAAAAGCTTGTAATATAGATGAGTATAAAAATGGAAAGAGAACTTCACAAATTCTACGAAGACCTTTTGCTTTTTTAGACCAAAGAAATACTGAAAGGTATGGCTAAGGATTAGGAAATTAAATGCGAAGAAAATTATTATTGGTGGAAGATACACCTGAACTGAATGATATTATTGCAATGTACCTGGAGGAAGAGGGTTTTGCCGTACATTGCGCATATAATATAGAAGATACGGTGCAAGCTATGTCAAAGGAGGCATTTGATCTTATTATTTTAGATATCAATTTGCCGGATGGAGACGGCTTGCTTTTTTTAGAGGAACTGCGCAAGACCAGCACGGTACCGGTTATTTTTGCCAGTGCCAGGACGAGTGAGACTGACAGGATTCGCGGTTTTCAGCGGGGAGGAGATGATTATTTACCTAAACCTTTTTCTCTCGAAGAATTGTCTTTGCGTATTAAGGCCTTGTTACGCCGGACTTATGGCCCGGAACAAGGAGAGATTAGCTGCGGACATTTGCGCTTGAGTGAAAGTACAAGTTCCGTTTTTGTCCATGATGAAGAGAAGGCCTTGTCTCCGAAAGAGTTTGCCTTACTGCGTTATTTTATGGAAAATCCGAATCAAATTTTAAGGAAAGAACTTTTGATGGATGCGGTTTGGGGAAGCTACACAGAGGTGGAACCGTCGACTTTGGCCGTGCATATTCGATGGTTACGTGAAAAAATCGAACAAGATCCGGCAAATCCGGAAATTCTTAAGACAGTATGGGCTAAGGGGTACAAATTTGTCTGCGAAGAAGAGAGTCATTAGGATTGGTATTATATGGGGAGTGCTGATCAGTATTTTATATTTGTCCCTGGGTTTTGTCAGTAATTACTCTGCCCAAAGCCGGGCGGCTAACCGGGCAGTCTTAGAGATTAATGCCTTGCGTCAGCTCATGGGTGATGAAAGGTTGGAAGGATTTGAAGAAGCCCATAAAAGCTTGGACCGGGTGGAACAGTTTGTGCAGACTTTTCGCCACTCATCCGGCGGACTAACGGATTTTCTTATAGAACTGCTGCCGCTTGTATTGATTTTACTTGTACTCGCTGTCTTTTTATTTTTTATTTACAGAAAGTTTTTAAAACCCTTTGAGGAATTGGAAGGTTTCGCCGAAAATTTGGCACGAGGAAATTGGGATTTGCCTTTGGCGTATAGAAAAGATGATTATTTCGGCAAATTTACCTGGGCTTTCGATAACATGCGTAATGAGCTGAAACAGTCAAAAGAGCGCGAATTGGAAACAATCGAGTCGAATAAGTTAGTGATTTCCACTTTGTCGCATGATATCAAGACACCGGTTGCCACAATCCGGGCTTATGCTGAGGTTTTGGGTAAAAAGCTTCACGCTCATGATGATCATTGTAGACAATATGCGGATATTATCGTGCAAAAAGCAGATGAAATTGCCAAGCGTACCGACGATTTGTTTGTCCATGCAATCAGCATGATGAATCGCTTGGATGTGCAACTTGAGCCCATAACTTTGGCTAAGAAATTACGGGAGATTCTCAGTTTGTATGAATTTTCCGGTTTGGAATTGAGTTATGAGGATGAACCTTGGCCGGAAGGACAAGTGGCAGTCGATCCTTTCCGTTTTGAGCAAGTGGTTGAAAATATCATGCGTAATGCCGAAAAATACGCTCCCGGTCCGCTTGATATCAACATGTATCAAACTGCGGATTCTATAAGTATTGTATTTCGCGATTATGGTCCGGGTATTGCTGATCGGGATATTCCCTTTATTTTTGATAAATTTTATCGGGGTGTTGACGTGCGGGCGATTGAAGGGGCCGGTCTGGGCCTGTATATCGTACATGAACTAATGCACAAGATGAAGGGACGTGTGGATTTGGTCAATCTGCCGGATGGTTTGAAAATTACCCTTATTTTTCCAAAATAAAATATTTGTCTTAAAGCTTTCTTAAGAATTTTCCATTTACTATGAGTATGCAAGGACTTTGTAAAGGATAAGCTTACGCATAAAGAAATGGAGAAACTAATGAGTAAAGTAATATTAGACTGTCAAGATGTGAGCAAGAGTTATGCCAATGAAGGTATACAAAACCATGTTTTGAAGCATATCGATTTGGAAATTCGCCAAGGGGAATTTACCGTTATTATGGGTCCGTCCGGATCCGGAAAATCTACCTTGCTGTACTGTATCAGTGGCATGGAAAGCTGCAGCGGCGGTGCCGTCTGTTTGCATGGAAATGACATTACAAAATTCAATGAAAATCGCTTAAGTGATATTCGCCAGCAGAATTTCGGTTTTGTATTTCAGCAAATTCATCTGGTTTCCAACTTAAGCCTGTTTGAGAATGTTGTAGTTCCCGGTCTTAGTCGGAAAAACAGCAGTAATAAAGAGGTGTATGACAAAGCAGACAAGCTCCTGCAAACATTTCTGCTGGAAGAGGCGCAAAACCGTCTGCCTGCTCAAGTGTCCGGAGGAGAACAGCAGCGAGCTGCCATTGCCCGTGCCCTGATCAATCAACCTGATATTATTTTTGCCGATGAGCCGACGGGTGCCCTGAATCAAAATAATTCCACGATTGTCCTTGACTTATTTACCCGCATTAATCAGGAGGGACAGACCATAGTGATGGTGACCCATGACCGGAGGGCTGCCTTGCGGGGCGGGCGGATTGTATATTTGCTCGACGGACGAATTCACGGGGAGTTGACTTTGGCTCCGTATGACGAAAACATGCTTAAGTCCAGGGAAACCCAGGTAAATGCCTGGCTGGAATCTTTGGCTTGGTAGGGGGGAGAATATGGCGATTTGGCATTTGATAAAAGCACAATTTAAGCATAAAAAGGCTGTTTATATCAGTTTATTTGTCCTGACTCTCTTAATCAGTTTCATTCTCACTTTTGCGTTCAGCATGTCAAAGAATATTTCCATAACGGCTGCAGAAGCCTATCAAGCCGGAAAGTATGGCGATGTCTGCTTTTTCTATGCGATGGATACTCCAAGTGAAGAGGAACTGGAGAAGTTAACGGAACGAGAAGAGGTTCGGGATTTGCGAAAAATTCCTATCGTATTCCCTCTTGCTACAAACGCAGGAAGCATTTTAGATTATAAAATTGCGATACCTTGGTTTCAAGCTTATAATCCGGATATCTTTAATGCCAGGCTCTTGCGCGAAGATCTGAAAACCTATGTGCCCGAAGAGGAAGTAAGTGCTCCGAATGACGGTGAGGTCTATCTCGCCAATTTATTGCACTTTATGGCAGGGGCCGAAATCGGGGACAGCTTCCGTATCGAAAGTGAGAATTTTTATAAAGAATATCGCATCAGCGGTTTTGTTGAAGATTTAAGGCAAGTTAATGCAGTTAATATGGGTGGTAACAGTGTCTTTTTCTCGGCAAATGACTATGAGGATTTAGCTATGCTGGCACAGAAATTTCCCGCTGAATTTTGTGAATCATTCTTTTTGAGTGTGGATAAAGCCCCTGAGTTTTCAGACTTGAGTGATGATGAGTTTGTGAATGATATCAGCAGGGGAACAGATATCAAGGACAAGGCACGTATCGTTTTGACCGGAGAACAGGTGATCTATTTTTCTTCTCTCTTGAGTCAAATTATTGCCCTGATTATCTTTCTAGTAGCTCTATTGATTTTTATAGCGAATCTTTTAATCTTGAATTTCAATATCAACAGCTCGCTGGAAGCTGAGTACAAAAATATCGGAGTTTTGAAGGCATGTGGACTGAAAAACAGTCAGATAAAAAGTGTCTACCTTTTGAGCTTTTCCATGACGATTGGTCTGGCTTATGGACTTGGCATGCTTATTGCCAGTCCCATAGTTGCTGTCAGTACTCCGCTTTTATTGGGGATGTTTAATTTGCTTGTATCAGGTCAGACCGCATGGCCTCTTACTTGCTGTGCAGGCTTGCTGATTTTGGCGGTCTCTCTTGTCATGATGCTGGTACAGTTGCGTAAAGTGACAAAAATCAAGCCGCGTGAAGCCCTGAACGAAGGTAAACAATCGGTATATTTTTCACAAGGGATCCGGCTGCAATTGAAAAAGCCCTTTCTGCATACCAGGCTTTCCATTAAGCAATTCACAGCCTCTTTGCGTCAATATATTAGTACCGTCCTTTTGATTGCCGTCTTGTTTTTCCTGGTTTTATATACTTATTCATTAACGAATGTATTGGAGTCCGAGCGTATGGTACAAGAGTTTTATGGTTTGGATTTTGATATTGCTATCACATACGGGGATTCGGATTCAGAGACAAAAGAAAAAACGGAAGCTGTCGTAGAGGAATTTACTCCCATTCTTTCGAGAGAGGATATGGAATATGCCTCTATTGAAGTGGATCAGAATTCGCTCGGCTTATATATTGCAGATAATATGGACGTCCTGAGTGCTTTTCTGGAAGGTAGGAAACCGGAGTTTGATAATGAGATGATCCTGACAAAACTCTTTGCCCAAACGCATAACATTCAAATCGGCGATACGGTAGAAGTGTATGCCAAGGGAAAGACAGAAAATTATATCGTGTCAGGATTTTTCCAAAGTCTTAACCGGGGCGGTATGATGGGCTTGATGCAGGATTCGGCTTTTCAGCGTCTCGGAGTGGAAGATGAACAGAGTAATGAAATTTTATATAAAATTGAAGATCCGTCATACGGTGAAGAAATTTCTGAGAAGCTGTCCCGAGAAATTCCGGAACTATATGTGATCAGTTCCGAGGGACTCCAAAAAAGCATGACCGGAGTGGATGCTATTTTCGCCGGAATCAGCTGGATCATGTTGGGAATTGCCCTACTGTTCGTTATCATCAACGCAATGATGGTTTCCGTAAAAATATTTTACCGGGAAGCGGCGGATTTCGGGATATTCAAAGCAATAGGTATACGTAATAATGCCAATCGCTTAATCTTTTCCTGCCGTTTCTTATTTGTAGCATTCGCCGGTATCCTGATAGGTTATGCATTACAGCTTGTTCTGGCTCCTCAAATAAATAATCTGTTTGCTCCTATGATCGGCGTAAGTACATTTGTTGTAAAAATGGAATGGTTTATTATCATATTATTCGCTATACTCTTTTTGATTACATTTTTCCTTATTGCCTGGAAGGTCTCCGGGAGAATTAAACGTCTTGAAATTCGTAATTTGGTGAATGCAATCTAGGTGACTATTTCCTTATAGCTTATGAACAGGTGGAAATGAATGGATGGATTGAGATATGTTGAAGCTTCTGCGTAATCCGGAAATAAAAAAATCTCTAATAGTCAGTCTGTTAATTGGTGTTGCTTTGATAATTGCTGCTTGGTTAATGCTTGATTTGTCAGCAGCAATTATTGTTGCTTTGCTTAGTCTGTTCTGGCAAGGCTATTATTTAATCGATAAATATCGTTATTATCAACGACTTGTTCGTTTGGGAGAAAATTTAGATCAAGTTTTATACCATAATCTCAATCTGAAGCTTAGTGATTATACTGAGGGCGAGCTCAGTATTTTAGCCTCGAATATCGAAAAAATCCTAACTCGCATGCGCGAACAGCAAGCATTATTAGTCAAAGACAAACACTTTTTAGCGGATAGTTTAGCCGATGTTTCTCATCAACTGCGAACACCGTTAGCTTCTTTGAATCTGTTGTTTAATCGATTAAAGCAAAAAGAGTTATCCCGGCAAGATTATCAATTGATTATGCAGGATATTTATCGTCTGTTAAATCAGATCGAACGTTTATTGGATAACTTGTTGATTATTGCAAAACTTGATGCCGGGGCAATAATTTTTCGACCTGAAACTGTAGAAGTTAAAACCTTAATTGCTAAAGCAATTCAACCGTTGGAAATAAAACTTGAATTAAAAGATATAGATTTACAAATTGACGTTCGAGGTGAATTACGATGTGATTTGTTCCGAACGGCCGAAGCTTTGACTAATGTGATCAAAAATTGTCTAGAGCATTGTTCAGATGCCGGAGTTATCAAAATCAAAAGTGATGACAATCCTTTATATCTTGAATTAACCGCAGAAGATAACGGCACGGGCTTTGACCCGCAAGATTTGCCGCATATATTTGAGCGTTTTTATCGCGGAAAAAATGCCGCTCCTGACAGCATCGGAATCGGTCTGGCTCTGGCTCGTCAAATTATTCACGAACAGGGCGGAACGCTTAAAGCATCTAATAAAGCTGACGGTGGAGCATTATTTACATTTCGTTTTTATAAATAATTCAAAAACTCTTGTTTCTTATTCAGTCATATTAATACATCAAACAATTTTTAAGAAATTATTAAATTGCCTTAGGTGACATTTTTGTCAGTTTAGAGTCATTTGTCTGACACCTCATCTCTATAAAATATAAATATCAGAGAATACTGTTGCTGCGAAATGAGAGTTTTAATGGCACTGATCTTTAGCAGTGTAAAATTAGCAACAAGCAAATTCAAATCTGAAAATCAAAAAATCAATAGGGGAATTTTATGGAATTATTAGAAGTGAGAAATTTGTCAAAAATATATAAACAGGGTGAGAATGAAATCAGAGCTTTAGATAATGTTTCCTTTCAAGTCAAGCGCGGAGAATTTATTGCAATTGTCGGCGCATCCGGCAGTGGGAAATCTACTTTGCTGCATTTAATAGGCGGAGTGGATAAGCCGACTTCCGGTCAGATTTTTCTCAACGGGCAGGATGTATACAGCCAAAACGATGAACAATTGGCAATCTTCAGACGACGTCAGGTCGGTCTGATTTATCAATTTTATAATTTGATTCCGATTCTTGACGCTGAGGAAAACATTACTTTACCTGTTTTAATGGATGGTAAAAAAATCGATCAAGATTATTTGGCAGATCTTTTACAAACATTGCAATTAAGAGACCAGCTATTAAAAGTCAAGCAAAAATTTGGTAAAAATAAATATCCGTAAAAATAAATAGCTGATTGACAGTCTGAGGAACAGACAAAATTGTACTTTGACAACAGAATATTGAACAAAAAGAG
>DUOO01000042.1 GCA_012838795.1 Clostridiaceae bacterium
AAGTAGTTGAAGTAAAAAGATCGGTCGAACCATCAGAAAGTAATTATGAATCTTTCTACGAAATTTATAAATCCGTCTATCAATCATTAAAAGAAGACTATAAAAAATTAGCAAATATTTAACTTGCCGTTAAGTAAAGTTTAGTTCTAGCCAAAATGAAAAATGCAAAAAAGATTAGGCTTTACAACACTATTTTTTACTGATAGAATAAATTGCTGTATTTTGGGCAATTGGGTTTTTATCTATTGTGATTATGCCAATTGTTGAGAAAACAGATTAATAACAAATGAAAGGAGGAAAGTAGATGCCTACATTTAACCAGCTGGTCAAAAAAGGTCGCTCAACCAAAAAAGACAAGTCGGATTCGCCGGCATTGGGTTATGGAATGAACTCATTGCGTGGTCGTGCTTCGAGATACAATTCACCGCAAAAACGCGGAGTTTGTACTTCAGTAAAAACAACTACACCGAAAAAACCGAATTCGGCATTGCGTAAAGTTGCCAGAGTACGTCTGACCAATCAGATGGAAGTATCAGCGTATATTCCGGGTATCGGTCACAACTTACAAGAACATAGTGTTGTTTTAATTCGCGGTGGTCGTGTCAAGGATTTGCCGGGTGTTCGTTATCACGTGATTCGCGGAACATTGGATACAGCAGGCGTAACAGATCGCAAACAGGGTCGCTCAAAATATGGAGCGAAGAGACCAAGATCCGTCAAATAAGAAGACGGAATCGATCGGTTGGACAATCTATGTCGCAGAAGGCCTCTATTTTTCCTCGTGAAATATCAGGGTCGTTCTGGCTCGACACGATCCAAACCGTGAGTACCTATGATTTCGGTAGTACCGTATAATCATGAAAGGAGGGAAGAAATGCCAAGAAAAGGCCATGTTCCAAAGAGAGAGATTTTACCTGATCCGCAATACCATGACTTGAAGGTTGCAAAATTAATCAATGTGGTAATGCTGGACGGTAAAAAAACTCTGGCTCAAAGAATTGTTTACGGCGCATTTGATATCATCAAAGAACGCACAAACCAAGAGCCGTTAGAAGTTTATTATCAAGCTTTAGAGAATGTTATGCCTATGCTGGAAGTTAAAGCCAGACGTGTTGGCGGTTCGAACTATCAAGTTCCGATTGAAGTTCGTCCCGAAAGACGTCAAACCTTAGCTTTGCGTTGGATTGTCAATGCTGCTCGTGCACGTCATGAACGTAGCATGAAACAGCGTTTAGCCAATGAAATTTTAGACGCAGTTAACAGTACCGGTTCAGCATTCAGAAAAAAAGAAGAAATGCATCGTATGGCAGAAGCAAATCGTGCTTTCGCCCATTACAGATGGTAGGTTAAACCATCAGAAAGTATATTATGAAATTGTTAATGAAAGGAGTTTACCCGCATGCCTAGAGAATTTTCATTAGAAAATACAAGAAATATAGGCATAATGGCGCATATTGATGCCGGTAAGACCACGACGACAGAAAGAATTCTATATTATACAGGGAAAATTCATCGTTTAGGGGAAACCCATGACGGTGCTGCCACCATGGACTGGATGGTGCTGGAACAAGAACGTGGTATTACAATCACTTCAGCTGCTACTACAGCCCAGTGGAAAAACCGGAGAATCAATATCATCGACACACCGGGACATGTTGACTTTACTGTTGAGGTGGAGCGTTCTTTGCGTGTTCTGGACGGTGCTGTAACGGTATTTTGTGCTAAAAGCGGTGTTGAACCCCAAACTGAAACTGTTTGGCGCCAGGCGGACACTTATGGTGTTCCCCGATTGGCCTATATCAATAAAATGGATATTTTAGGTGCCGATTTTTTCAATGTCATAGATATGATCAGAGATCGTCTGGGTGCTAATCCGATTCCGATTCAATTGCCGGTCGGCAAAGAAGAAAATTTTACAGGTATTATAGATTTAATGACTATGAAAGCTGTAATTTACAAAAATGATGAAGGAACCAAGATCGAAGAAGAAGATATTCCGACAGAGATGATGGATCAGGCTAAATTTTATCGTGATCAAATGGTTACGGCTATTGCCGAAACAGATGATGACCTGGCAGAAAAATTCTTGATGGAAGAGGAGATTTCTGTTGAAGAATTGAAAAATGCTTTACGTAAAGCGACAATCAGTACAGAAATTGTGCCGGTTGTTTGCGGTTCATCATACAAGAATAAAGGTGTGCAGTTGCTTTTGGATGCGGTTGTTGATTATATGCCGTCCCCGTTGGACATTCCGGCGATTGACGGTATTAATCCCGTAACCGGTGAAGAAGACAAACGTCATGCCGATGACAGCGAGCCTTTTTCCGCCTTAGCTTTCAAGATTATGACAGACCCGTTTGTCGGTAAATTATGCTTTTTCAGAGTTTACTCAGGCACGTTGAAATCCGGATCTTATGTCTATAATTCAATTAAAGAGCAGCGAGAACGCATCGGGCGCATTTTGTTAATGCACTCTAATCACCGTGAAGAAACCGATATAGTATATTCAGGAGATATAGCAGCAGCAGTCGGTTTAAAAAATACATCTACCGGTGAAACTTTGTGTGATGAGAATAATCCGATAGTATTGGAATCCATGGATTTTCCGGAACCTGTTCTCTCGGTTGCAATTGAACCGAAATCCAAAGCTTCACAAGAGAAATTGATTATTGCTCTGGCAAAATTGGCGGAAGAGGATCCGACCTTTAAGACCAGAACAGATAGTGAAACCGGACAAACTTTGATTTCAGGTATGGGCGAATTACATTTAGATATTATTGTAGATCGTTTATTCCGAGAGTTTAAAGTTGAGGCAAATGTCGGGGAACCACAGGTTGCGTACAGAGAAACTATTACGAAATCGGTTGAAGCGGAAGGCAGATTTGTTCGTCAAACAGGCGGCAGAGGTCAATATGGGCACTGTGTTGTTCAATTTGATCCGTTACCTGCCGATCAAACGTATGAATTTGTTGATAAGATTGTCGGAGGGTCAATTCCCAGAGAGTACATCGGATCGGTTGATGAAGGAATCCGTGAAGCTTTGCTTTCCGGTGAAATCGCCGGCTATCCCGTAGTAGGTATAAAAGCAACTTTGATTGACGGCTCATATCATGATGTAGACTCATCTGAATTGGCTTTTAAAATTGCCGGATCAATGGCATTGAAAGAAGCCATGCGCAAAGGCAGTTCAGTGTTATTAGAACCCATGATGAAAGTGGACGTAGTTGTACCGGAAGATTATTTGGGTGATGTTATGGGTGACTTGAGTGCACGTCGCGGGCAGATTTTAGGCAATGAGCCCCGTGGCAATGCTGCAGTTATTTCAGCCTACGTACCATTATCCGAAATGTTCGGTTATGCAACTAACTTACGTTCCAGGACGCAAGGGCGCGGTACATTCGTAATGCAAATTGATCATTATGAAAGAGTGCCTGCCAGTATAACAGAGAGCTTTTATGCTCATTATTAATTGATAAAACAGCTCATTAGTTGAATGAACTGTTAATGATTGCCAAAGTGCAATAAATGTGTAAAATATAAAGAGATAATTAAAAGAAAGAAATAATGATCAGTAATAAGCTGTATCAATAAGGAGGATCTTTTTAATGGCTAAAGCAACGTTTGAAAGAAATAAGCCGCACGTTAACGTAGGAACCTTAGGTCACGTAGACCATGGTAAGACAACACTTACTGCCGCAATTACCAAAGTACTTGCTATGCAAGGCGGTGCAAATTTTACAGATTATGCGAATATCGATAAAGCACCCGAAGAAAGACAACGTGGTATCACAATCAGCACATCACACGTAGAGTATGAAACTGTAAATCGTCACTATGCTCACGTTGATTGTCCCGGCCATGCTGACTATATCAAAAACATGATTACCGGTGCCGCTCAAATGGACGGCGCTATCCTGGTAGTTTCAGCTGCCGACGGTCCGATGCCGCAAACACGTGAACATATCTTGTTAGCTCGCCAAGTTGGCGTTCCGACAATTGTTGTTTACATGAACAAAACTGACCAAGTTGATGACGAAGAACTATTAGAATTAGTTGAAATGGAAGTTCGTGAACTCTTAAGCGAATACGAATATGACGGAGATGATACTCCTGTAGTTCGCGGTTCAGCTTTACTGGCTCTCGAAAGTACAAGTGATGACCCGAGTGCACCTGAATATGCTTCGATTCTTGAGCTGATGGAAGCAGTTGACGATTTTATTCCTACACCTGACCGTGCAACCGATTTACCGTTTGCAATGCCGGTTGAAGACGTTTTCACAATTACCGGTCGTGGTACAGTTGCTACCGGACGTATTGAACGTGGAACGATTAAACTGCAATCTCCGGTTGAAATCGTTGGAATGCAAGAAAAACCGACCAATACAGTTGTTACAGGTATTGAAATGTTCCATAAAATGATGGATCAAGGTGAAGCCGGAGATAACGTGGGTCTTTTGTTACGTGGTGTAGACCGTGACGGTGTTGAACGTGGTCAAGTTATTGCAGCTCCCGGAACAATCAAACCACACACAAAATTTGTCGGTCAAGTTTACGTATTAACTAAAGATGAAGGTGGACGTCATAAACCGTTCTTCACAGGTTATCGTCCGCAATTCTATTTCCGTACAACTGATGTTACAGGTATTGCTAACTTACCTGAAGGAACAGAAATGTGCATGCCCGGTGACCATACTTCAATGACAGTTGAATTGATCACGCCGATCGCTATTGAAAAAGGCTTGAAATTCGCTATTCGTGAAGGTGGTCGTACAGTAGGATCCGGTTCAGTTACCGACATCATTGAATAATCAAATTTATCCGGCGCAGTTGATAAAATCAGCTGAAATCAGAAAACTAAATATTCAAACAAAACAATTATCGATTAGTTATTAACTTACTCGATTAAAGAAAGAGGGTACACCGTTAAGGCAGTACCCTCTTTCTGTTTTATAAGCTTGAATAATGAAATTTTTATAAAGCGTGTTACAATTAAACAATAAACAAGATATTCGGAGGGTATTAATAAATGTATTATAAGCGAATAATTACAGATGATGTTTATTATGTCGGCGAGAGTGATCGGCGATTGGAAAGATTTGAAAATATGTTTGAATTGCCGAATGGCGTTGCTTATAACTCATATTTGATTGTAGATGAAAAAACCGCATTGTCAGACGGTATAGATGAAACTGTTTCTGAGAGATATTACGAAAATATTCGTTTTGCTTTAGACGGCAGAGATTTAGATTATTTGATTGTCAATCATGTCGAACCTGATCATTGCAGCAGTATCAATAATGTTTTGAGAGAGTATCCGCAGGCTGTCATGGTTATTACGCAAAAAGGCCTGCAATTCATGGAACAATTTTACAATTTAGATTACCGGGACAGGGTAATGATTGTAAAAGAAGGTGATCGATTAGATTTAGGTAAACATCAATTAGAATTCATCATGGCACCAAATGTACATTGGCCGGAAGTTATGGTGACCTATGACCATACCGATAAAATATTATTCAGTGCTGATGCTTTCGGTGCTTTCGGTGCAATTGAAGGACATTTATTTGCCGATCAGGTAAATTTTGAACGTGATTGGCTTGCTGAAGCCCGTCGTTACTATATCAATATCGTTGGCCGGCAAGGTGCTTCGGTGATGCGACTTTTCAAAAAACTGGAAGGTAAAGACATCAATTTAATAGCACCGTTACATGGACTTGTCTTCAGAACTCCGGATATGATTTCGATGATTCTGGAGAAATATACCAAATGGGCAACATATGAACCGGAAGAACAAGGTGTAGTATTAGTTGCTGCTTCTATGTATGGAGATTCCCAAAACATGAATGATATACTGGCGGCGATGTTGGCGGATCGCGGTGTAGAAAATATTCGTGTTTACGATGTATCTAAAACTCCGGTCTCCGCAATTATTGCGGACTTGTTCAGATTTTCCAATGCAGTTTTTACGTGTTTAACTTATAACACTTTACTATATCCGGGAATGGATGCTTTAATGCGTGAACTGGTGATGCTCAATTATTCAAATCGCAGAATATCGTATTTGGAAAATCAAAGCTGGGGTGGCAGAGCCTTAGACATAGCCCAAGAAATATTCAGCAAATCTAAAAATCTGGAAGTCGTGGGAGAACCGTTCAAAATCAAAAGTTCAGTTGCACCGGAACAAATGGATGATTTATTGAAATTAGCAGATGAAATTGCAGCATCAGTATAAAACGATCATAAATATAATAACATCTCGACCATACGAAAAAGATGACTAAAATAAAAAAACGGATCGGTCGAAGCAGACTTTGCAAATAATATTGAACAAAGATTGAAGATCTAAGAGCAGGCAGGATCGTTTTGGTCATTGATGATCCTGTGCGTTGAAATGACGGAATCGATTAATGCACAAAGAAAAATTGAATATAAATGCTATAAGGGATTATCTCAGAAAACCGCTTGAAGTAGGTAATTTGATAATAAACAACAGATTAGCTTTGGCACCGCTGGCAGGAACTTCTGAAGTCATTTTTCGCTCAATTTGCTGCGAGTACGGAGTAGGATTGACGACGACCGAACTGGTAAGTGCACGAGGTATTTGTTATGACCCGGAATTAAAACGCAATTATCAATATTTAGCAATAGATCCGGAACAGGAAAATGTAGTAGCGATTCAACTTTTCGGACATGATCCCGAAGATTTTAAACAAGCAGCACAAATTATTTTACAACATCCTATTTTGACGCAAGTATCAATGTTTGATATAAACATGGGTTGTCCTGTAAAAAAGGTTGTTAAAGACGGAGCAGGTTCTGCCTTGATGAAATCACCTGATTTAGCACAAAACATAGTTAAGGTAGTTGTAGAAGTTGCAGATAAATATAATAAACCTGTCAGTGTGAAAATTCGTTCAGGCTGGGATCAAGATTCAATTAACGCACCGGAATTTGCCAAATTAATGGAAGATGCAGGTGCAAAAATGATTACGGTACATGCCAGAACTCGTAGTCAGATGTATTCCGGACAGGCAGATTGGAATATCATTAAACAAGTCGTGGAACGGGTTTCAATTCCTGTATACGGCAATGGTGATTTGACGGATATCGATTCGATTTTACGCATGCATCTGCTGACAGACTGTTCCGGTTTTGCAATCGGCAGAGCCGCACAAGGTAATCCTTGGATTTTTGCCGCAATATTGAATCAGGATTTTAACCCGACACATCAGGAATGGTTAAGAGTGATAGAACGCCATGTATCAGGTATGATCGAAAAAACAGGTGATGAAGCAACAGCAATCAGAAAAATGCGAGCACAGCTATCTGCGTATTTAAAAGGCAAAAGACATGCGAGTAAAGCACGTAATGAAATTATGCAGTGTACATCGAAAAGTCAATTAACAGAAGTGTTAAAGCGGATTGATAAAGTGTAAAGGACACAATGCATATTCTTCTTTACTTTTCATGCCTGCCCAACAATGAGTTTGCATGATCATCCGAAAAATGGAGGTTGAAATTCTGCGACATAGCATAGTATAATGAACAGTGCGGTTTGGAATAAGCAAACTATTTGAAATTGTTATTAATAAGGATTTTACGATAAAAAAACAAAACAAATGAGGGGGATCGGATATGAAAAGTTATCCTGCTAACAAAATAAAAAACATTACCTTTATGGGACATGGAGGATCCGGAAAAACGACAGTAATTGAAGCAATGCTGTTCAATTCCGGTGCCATTCAGAGAATGGGTAAAGTAGACAGTGGAAACACAGTTACCGACTTTGATGTTGAAGAAAAACGTCGTGGTATTTCTACTAATACGTCATATGCTGCTTGTGAGTGGAAAGATAATAAATTTAATTTAATCGATACACCGGGCGATTTTGATTTTCTGGGTGAGCAAATGCTCGGCATGCAAGTTGGTGATGTAGTTTTATTGGTGGCAGCAGCAAAAGACGGAGTTGCCGTAGGTGCTGAGAAAACGATCCGCTTAGCTTCACAGAATAATAAGCCTTTAGCGATTGTGATTAACCAAGTTGATGAGCCGAATGCAGATTACGGAAAAACTCTGACAGCTTTCCAGGATCAATACGGCAATAAAATTGTACCGCTTGTTTTGCCTGTTATGGAAGGCGGAATCATGAAAGGTCTGGTTGATGTATTAGCTAAACAAGCTTTCCATTTTGCAGACGGTAAAAGCACAAAAATTGAGATCCCTGCTGATCTGGAAGATCAAGTCGAAGAATATCATGAAATGCTTGTCGAACAAATTGCTGAATCGGATGATGATTTGATGACAAAATATTTTGAAGGTGAACCGTTTACTTTGGAAGAAGAAGAGGAAGGTTTACGCAATGCGATTCAAAGCCAAAGTATTTATCCGGTTCTTGCGACATCATCAGCCGACAATAAAGGTGTAATTTATCTGATGGATATGATTGCCAAATACTTCCCGTCGGCAGCAATGCAAGAAAGTGTAGTTGCTGTAAAACCTGATGGTACGGAAGTGGAATTAACTTGTGATGAAAACGGACCGTTATCCGCATTTATTTTCAAAACGGTAATTGATCCGTTTGTTGGACGTATTTCAATCTATCGCGTATATTCCGGCAAAGTTAAAGATGGCGTTCCGGTTTATAATTACACAAATGATCAGGAAGAAAGAGTCAACGGAGTATATTATTTACAGGGAAAGAAACAGATTTCTACCAATGAAGTTATTGCCGGAGATATCGGTGCTTTGACTAAACTCAATGTTTCGTCCACGAACCAAACTCTGACTTCGAAGAGTAATCCGTTGTTGATTAAGCCTGTTGATTTACCATTACCCTATTTGACATTGGCGATTGAAGCAGTCAAAAGCGGTGAGGAAGATAAAATCATGCAAGGCTTGAATCGTTTGCGTGATGAAGATACTACATTTGATGTTCGTAATGATGCTGAAACCAAACAAATGTTAGTTTCCGGAATTGGCGAAGTTCAACTGGACGTTTTATGTCAAAAACTAAAAGCCAATTACGGAACTGAAGCAAGATTAGTTGAAGCAAAAGTTCCGTATCGTGAAACAATCCGTAAACAAGTTGAAGTCCAGGGTCGTCATAAAAAACAATCGGGCGGCAGCGGACAGTTCGGTGATGTCTGGATCAGATTTGCGCCGGGTACGGAAGATGAACTGGAATTTGACGAAGAAATCTTTGGCGGTTCAGTTCCGAAAAACTATCATCCTGCCGTTCAAAAAGGATTGGAAGAAGCTTGCGAAAGCGGAGTTTTGGCAGGTTATCCGGTAGTGAGACTGAAAGCGACTCTATACGATGGCTCGATTCATCCGGTTGACTCCAATGAAATGTCATTCAAATTAGCTGCCAAACTTGCTTACCGTAACGGCTTACCCAAGGCCGATCCGGTGTTGCTTGAACCGATTGCGAAATTAAAAGTAACCGTACCTGATGATTATTTAGGAGATATCATGGGTGATATGAGCAAACGTCGCGGTCGTATTTTAGGTATGGGTGCAGATTCCAATGTAGGTTTCCAAAGTGTAGATGCGGAAGCGCCGATGTCCGAATTAGGCAAATATGCGACTGATCTCAAGTCAATGACTCAGGGCCGAGGCTGGTTCAGTATGGAATTTGCCCGTTACGAAGAAGCTCCGCGTGATGTTGCAGACAAAGTTATCGCCGAAGCTAATCGTGAACAGGAATAATCCTTTTGAACAGAAAGTTTTTTCAAATATCACGGAGAATAAATAATATTTTTCTGAAATGACAATAAAACAAAAAGGCTGCCTTACAAAAATGGATCAGCCTTTTTGCTTTTTGTTGTTAAACACATTACACTGTTTGAGGAATTGTTAAATCAGATAATAATTAAAAGGAGAAAACATGCAAATAGACGGTATATTGTTCGATTTTGACGGAACGTTGTTTGATACTATTTCTTTAATTGTTGAGAGTTATCACTATACTTATCGTAAACATAATAAACGTGAACATTCTGCAGAAGAAATCAAAGCAGGAATCGGATTACCTTTAGAAACAGTATTTAATAATGAATATCCGGAAGACGGCGCGGATTTATTGAAGACCTATCTTGAATATAATAATAAACATACAGCTACCGGCTACGGTATGTTTTTGGGAATCGGTCCGATGTTGGATGGTTTACGCGAATTAAATGTTCCTTTGGGAATTGTTACGGCAAAACGTTTTAACAATGCGGTTGTTACACTTGAAACTTCAGGATATAAAGATTATTTTTCCGGTATCGTTACAAAATTTGATACCGATATCCACAAACCAAATCCGGAACCGTTGTTTTTAGGTATGAAAAAACTGGGATTAAGTGATCCGACTAAGATTATGTATGTGGGAGATAGTGTTTTTGATATTCAAGCTGCTAATAACGGTAATTTTATCTCTGTAGCTGTTGATTGGACACAAATTAATCCTGAATTGATGCGAGCAGAAAATCCGGATTTTTGGATTGATCATCCGATGGATTTGGTAGAACTGGTAAAAAAATTGCGAGTTGCTTAAAAAATAATAATACATTAAGGTTTGAATAAAAATATGGCTTGAGAAATCGGCCTAATGATATATAATAATTGAGTTAAAGTAAATTATAAGGTGAAGAACCTGATTTAGGGTGAGAATCAATGAGCTTAAAGAGAACAAAAAAAGAAGATGAAGTCTGGAAATCAGATAAAGTACGTCAACAGCGTAAAGAACGTTTGGCAAAAATGAAAGCCAAGGACGGTTATAAAAAACCGATTAGGGATAATAATAAGATTGTCCGTATAGTTTCAATATTAGTTGTATTAGCTATAGTTATAGGTTTTGGCGGCTGGTTCGCAATGAAAAACGGTCTGCGTCAAAGATATGCCAAAGCTTTTACAGTTCGCTACGATGCCGACGCAAAAGCAACAACCGAGACAGATGAAGATTCTGAAACCGAAGAAGCGGATAAAGAAGATACTGCCCCGAAAGGTGAAGTGATTGATAAAATTACCGTTGCTGAAGCAAATATTTATTTAGGCAATATCAGTCAGCAAATTTTACAAGGAGCAGGAGCTTTTAGCCAACAAGGTCAAGATGCATTAAGTCAACCTTCAATGTATAATCCGGAAGGCACATTGCGTGATGATTTGTTATTGAGTGTTGAGCAATATGCCAAAAGCGGCAGTTATAATTATTGGAAAGCTAAGCAAGAAGGCTTGAAGCTGGATGAAAGTGATCAGAAACAAATTGACAGTAATATCGAGCAGCTGGAATCTATTGCCAGTCAAAGTCAGGTTACTTTAGGTCATTTTCTCAGCATTATCTACGGACCGGGAGTTAATGAGAGTGTTTTGCGTGAATTCTTAGAAAAGAATCTTTTGGCTTCTAAATATTCAGAACAAGTTAATGACTCATTAGTCTATGATGAGGTAACTGTAAATCAAAAATATGATGAAGATCCTGATGCTTATAATGAAGTAAATTATCGCAGCTATTTTTTTGCCGGTAAAGATACTTCAACTGAAACATCTGAGGAAATAACTGCAGAAGATTCGGCAGAACCGGTTGTGGACATGGCAACAGCAAAAAAGAATGCAGAAGAATTTGAAAGCAAAGTTACCGATGAAGCAACTTTCGAAGTAGAGGCTGATAAATTAGGTTCGACAGATTCTGAAACTCAAGATCCTGATAAAGATGCAACTTTAACCACAGCAGCGAAAAAAGCGTATATGACACCTGAATTGGGTGAATGGTTATTTTCTGATGAACGCCAGGCTTTAGATAAAACGGTGATTGAAGAATCCGGCGGTTACAGAGTTGTAATGTTTATTGAGAAATACAAACCGGTTGAAAAAGTTTACGATTCACGTCATATTTTAATTGGAGTTGACGAAGAAGATCCGGAAAAGACCGATGAAAAATCCAAAGCTAAAGCAGAAGAGATTTTAGCAGAATATGAATCAGGCGAAAAAACAGCAGAAGCTTTTGCTGAATTAGCAGTTAAATATTCTGAAGATCAAGGTTCAGCTTCTAACGGCGGACAGTATAAAGAAATTTCTACGGGACAATTTGTTGCGGAATATGAAACATATTGTCTGGATCCTGCCAGAAAACCGGGCGATGTGGAAATAGTAAAAACCGTACATGGTTATCATATTATATATTTCGAGGGTACTACGGAAAAATGGTATTCAACCATTGTCAATGAATTGAAACAAGCTGATCTGCAGGAAATCTACATGGATGTTGATTTGCACACGAACATTACCCGGGAAAAGGGAATAAAATATTTCGGTAAACCATAATTTATCAACGAATAGTAATTGTTATTAAAAAATTCAGAAAATTAATAAAAATACAAAAAGCATAAAAGACTGTCAAAAAATTCGAAAAAATATGCTTAAAATAATATTGACATCGAAAAAGCGACATGATAGAATACTCTACCGTGTCGCTGTTTATGCACAAATTAATTTCTTGTGAAAAATAGTCAAAAAAATGGCTCGTTTTAGTTTATAAGCAGTCATTATATCATTTGAAGCAGTGCGGTCAAAGAAAAGTCAGCGACCTGCACATGCCACATTTCCGTGTGGTCATATCGAGAGGTGATTATTGATGGTAAAGCCCGTTCAATGTGGACGTGTTGAGAGAATATCTTATTCGAAAATCAATGAAGTACTTGATATTCCGGATTTAGTTGAAATTCAAAAAAGCAGTTATCAATGGTTCCTGAATGAAGGCATTAGAGAAGTTTTAGACGGTATCTCGCCCATTCGGGATTTTTCTGGTGATATTGAACTGTCATTCCTGGAAACCGAATTTGATACAAATGATCCCAGCTATCCGCTTGAAGAGTGTAAAGAGCGTGATGCGAATTATGCTGCTCCAATGCGAGTTATGGTCAGGCTACATAATAAAAAAGAAGATATTGTAAAAGAACAACAGATTTATATAGGTGAGTTCCCGATAATGACCGATACCGGTACTTTTATTATTAACGGTGCGGAAAGAGTCATTATTTCTCAACTTGTGCGTTCACCGAGTGCGTATTTCGGTCAAGATAAAGATCGCAACGGTCTCGACATCTACACTGCGCAAATCATTCCGAATCGCGGTGCTTGGCTGGAATATGAAACAGACGGTAACGGGATTGCCTGGATTCGCGTGGACAGAACACGTAAGTTCCATTTGACAATCTTTTTGCGAGCATTGGGTTTCGGCTCGAATAAAGAACTTTTAGATATCTTCGGCGAGGAAGAAGTTCTGAAAGCAACAATGGAAAAAGACGGTTGCAACAACCAGGAAGACGGTTCTCAAGAGATGTTTAAAAAGTTGCGCCCGGGTGAGGTATACACAGCAGAGGGTGCAGCCAACTATCTCAATAATATGTTCTTTGATGCCAATTGTTATGACTTGGCTCATGTCGGTATTTATAAAATAAATAAAAAATTAGCTATCAGCAGAAGAATTGCCGGTCACCGTTTAGCTGAAACAGTGGTTGATAAAAACGGTGAAATCATTGCTCTGGAAGGTGAGGTCATTTCAATTGATGTTGCTGAAACCATTCAGAACGCAGGTGTTAACAATGTCGATATTTTCCCGCTTAAACGTGAAGGTCATTCAATCATCGAACACGAAAACAGCGTAAGAGTTATCGGCAATAACTCTGTAGATGCGATGGTATACCTTGCCAATCGAATGCCTGAACTGGATCTCAGCGATTTGAACTTGGAAGAATTAGGTATTACGGAAAAAGTATACACTCCTGTCCTGGATGAAATAATTCTTGAAGCTGAACAAGCGGAACAACCGATGGAAAAACTCAAATCATTGATCAGATCAGCAAAAGAACAACTTTGTCCTTTACATTTAACAATAGATGATATAGTGGCAAGTATTTCTTATTTCTTGGGTATCCGTTACGGAATCGGACATACAGATGATATTGACCATTTAGGTAATCGTAGAATCCGTTCGGTTGGTGAATTGTTACAAAATCAAATGCGTGTAGGTTTTACCAGAATGGAACGTGTCGTGCGCGAAAGAATGCAAGCGATGCAGGATATTGATGAAGCAACACCTAAACAGATTATTAATACGCGACCGGTGAGTGCTGCGATCAAAGAGTTCTTCGGTTCATCACAATTATCGCAGTTTTTGGATCAGCCGAATCCTCTGGCGGAATTAACTCATAAACGCCGTTTATCGGCACTGGGTCCCGGAGGTTTATCACGTGAGCGAGCCAACTTCGAAGTGCGTGATGTTCACTCATCACACTATGGCAGAATGTGCCCGATTGAAACTCCGGAAGGTCCGAATATCGGTTTAATCAACTCTTTGGCAACCTACGCCAGAGTAAATCGTTACGGTTTCCTGGAAACTCCCTACCGTATCTATAATAAAGAGAAAGGAATTGTTACCAAGGAAATCAAATATTTGACAGCTGATGAAGAAGATTATTTCAACATTGCACAAGCGAATGAGCCGTTGAATGATGACGGCAGCTTTGTTAACTCAAGAATATTCTGCCGTTATCGTGATCAATTTTTGGAATTGCCGCCGGAAGAAATCGACTATATGGACGTTTCACCTAAACAATTGGTTTCGGTTGCGACAGCATTGATTCCTTTCTTGGGTAATGATGACGCTAACCGTGCTTTGATGGGTTCAAACATGCAACGTCAGGCCGTACCGCTGATTAAACCGGAATCACCGATAATCGGTACAGGCATGGAATATAGAGCAGCCAAAGACTCAGGAGTTTGTGTTGTATCGAAACATAACGGAGTTATCAGCCATGTAGCTGCCGATGAAATCAGAATTCGGGATGAAGAAACAAATAAAGAGATTTCTTACGATGTATTAAAATATAAACGCTCCAACCAAGGAACCTGTAAGAATCAAATACCCTTGGTCAGAATTGGTGAACAAGTTAAAACCGGGGATATTCTTGCTGACGGTCCTTCAACCGACAACGGTGAATTGGCACTCGGTAAAAATGTATTGATCGGTTTCATGGCTTGGGAAGGTTATAACTACGAAGACGCTGTTCTGATCAGTGAGCGTTTAGTTCAGGATGACGTTTATACTTCCATTCACATTACGGAATACGAATGTGAAGCCAGAGACACCAAGCTCGGTCCGGAAGAAATTACACGTGAAATCCCGAATGTAAGTGATGAAGCACTCAGCAATCTGGATGAAGAAGGTATCATCAGAATTGGAGCGGAAGTGCAGGCCGGTGATATCCTGGTAGGAAAAATTTCGCCTAAAGGCGAAACGGAATTGACTCCGGAAGAACGTTTGTATCGTTCAATCTTCGGGGAAAAAGTTCGAGAAGTCAGAGATACTTCGACTAAAGTTCCTCACGGCGAGGCGGGTGTAGTCGTTGCGATCAATGTTTTCGACCGTGATCACGGTGATGAACTGAAACATGGTGTAAACAAACTGGTCAGAGTCTATGTTGCTCAGAAGAGAAAAATCTCGGTAGGTGACAAAATGGCCGGCCGTCACGGTAATAAAGGTGTTGTTTCTTTAATTTTACCTCAAGAAGATATGCCTTATCTGGAAGATGGCACACCTTTGGATATCGTTTTGAATCCGTTGGGTGTTCCTTCACGTATGAATATCGGACAGCTTCTGGAAGTACATTTGGGGTTAGCTGCTGACAAACTTGGTTGGAAAGTTGCAGTCCCCGTATTTGACGGTGCCAATGAAAATGATGTTGTTGAAGCATTGAAGAGCGCAGGCTTGAATGAAGACGGCAAGATGGTACTCTATGACGGACGAACCGGTGAACCGTTTGAAAATAAGATTACCGTAGGAATCATGTATTATATGAAATTGAACCACTTGATAGATGATAAAATTCATGCTCGTTCAATCGGACCGTACTCCTTGGTAACACAACAACCGTTGGGCGGTAAAGCACAATTCGGCGGTCAACGTTTCGGGGAAATGGAAGTCTGGGCACTTGAAGCATACGGTGCCAGCTATACTTTACAAGAAATGCTTACAGTAAAATCGGATGACATTCTTGGCCGGACCAAGACTTATGAGGCGATTGTCAAAGGTCAAAATATTCCTGAACCCGGAGTGCCTGAAGCCTTCCGCGTTTTAGTCAAAGAGTTACAAAGCTTGGCATTGGATGTAAAAATATCATCTTCTAATGAAGAAGTTGAACTTGAAGAATCAGTTGGAGCAGATGATACGTCGGATATTTCTCGCGAACAGATCGAAGAATTGTTCGGTGAATCGACTGCAGAAGGTTTGTCAGAAGCAGGATTTATGGCAGGCATCTTGCAACAAGATGGTTCACTTGATTTAGGCGAATAGTATAAACCTGATTCCTGGCTCAATGAGTTTCATTATATTTAACGTTTTGCTTGATAAAGATAAGGGGATATATGTCAGATATTAAAAATTTTGATTCAATTAGTATAGGCTTAGCTTCACCGGAGAAAATTCTGGAATGGTCACATGGGGAAGTAACCAAAGCTGAAACGATAAATTACCGAACCTTAAAACCGGAACGTGACGGATTGTTCTGTGAAAAAATCTTCGGTCCGACCAAAGATTGGGAATGTCATTGCGGTAAATATAAGAAAATCCGTTATCGGGGAATTGTATGCGACCGTTGTGGTGTTGAAGTGACCAGAGCAATCGTCAGACGTGAACGTATGGGCCATATCAAATTGGCTGCCCCGTGTTCACATATTTGGTATTTCCGGGGAATTCCCAGCAGAATGGGTTTGATTCTCGACATGAAACCGCGTGACATCGAAAAGGTTCTCTACTTCGCTTCATATGTGGTTTTAGATGGTGGAGAAACAGATTTTGTTGTAAAACAAATTATTACGGAACAACAATATCGCGAAGCATATTTTGAATACGGACGCGATGCTTTTGACGCCAGAATGGGTGCAGAAGCAATCAAAGTTCTTTTGGAAAGAATTGATCTCAAAGAATTGGCAACCGAATTACGAATTGAAATGCGCGAATCACGAGGTCAAAAAAAGATCAGAATTATCAAACGTTTGGAAGTTATTGAAGGATTCTTGAAATCCAACAACAAACCGGAGTGGATGATACTGGAAAATTTGCCGGTCTTACCACCTGAATTGCGTCCGATGGTTCAATTGGATGGCGGACGTTTTGCGACCTCAGATCTTAATGATCTCTATCGCAGAGTAATCAATCGTAACAATCGTTTGATCAACCTGCAGCAACTTGGTGCTCCTAATATCATCATCCGCAATGAAGAAAGAATGTTGCAAGAAGCGGTTGATGCTTTAATCGATAACGGCCGCCGCGGCCGTGCCGTAACCGGTGCCGGTAATCGCGCGTTGAAATCCTTATCAGATCTTTTGAAAGGAAAACAAGGCCGTTTCCGTCAAAACTTGCTGGGTAAACGTGTTGACTATTCCGGTCGTTCGGTTATTGTTGTCGGTCCGAAATTAAAATTACATCAATGTGGTTTACCGAAAGAAATGGCCCTGGAATTATTCAAACCTTTCGTAATGCGTGAAATTATTAATGAAGGATATGCACATAATATTAAAACAGCTCGTCGTTTAGTCGAAAAAGCTTCCGATTTAGTTTGGGATATTCTGGAAGAAGTTATTAAAGATCATCCGGTTTTACTCAATCGCGCTCCTACTTTACACAGACTCGGCATTCAGGCATTCGAACCTGTTTTGGTAGAAGGCAGAGCGATACAATTACATCCTTTAGTCTGTCCGGCTTATAATGCGGACTTCGACGGTGACCAAATGGCTGTACACGTACCTCTTTCGGCTGAAGCTCAAGCAGAAGCACGTTACTTGATGCTCTCATCCAATAATATTTTGAAACCGCAAGACGGTAAACCGGTTGCTGTACCGAATCAGGATATGGTTATGGGCATCTATCATATGACCATTGATAAAGAAGAATGTAAAGGTGATGGCAGAGCTTTCATTGATTTGAATGAAGCGATTATGGCTTATTCACAAAATGAAATAGAAATGCATTCTCGAATCAAAGTTCGTATGAAAAAAGAAATCGACGGCGAAATCAAATCCGGTATTGTAGAGAGCACTTATGGTCGTTTCCTCTTCAACAGCAAGATTCCGCAAGATTTGGAATTTGTTGATCGCAGCAAAGAAGAAAATCTCTTCGCTCTAGAATGTGATTTTCTGGTTGATAAAAAACATATGGGTCAGATTATCCAGCGTTGCATCCATCAACATGGCATCACGAAAACGGCCGGTATTCTGGATGATATTAAAGATCTGGGTTTCCATTATTCAACTGTCGGCGGAATTTCGATCGGCGTTTTTGATATGGTTGTACCAAATGTTAAAGAAAAATATATTGCTGAGGCAGAAGAGAAAGTTACTCAAATCAACCGGCAGCATGAACGTGGTTTATTAAATGAAGACGGTCGTTATCATGCAGTTGTTGACACATGGATGAAAACAACCGACGATATTACTAAAGCTCTGAAAGATAGTCTGGGCAAGTATAATCCTGTTTATATGATGTCTGAATCTGGTGCCCGCGGTAACATCAATCAGATAAAACAGCTGGCAGGTATGCGTGGCAACATGACCGATACATCAGGAAAGACTCTGGAAATTCCGATTAAGTCGAATTTGCGTGAAGGTATGAATGTTGCTGAATTCTTTATTTCGTCGCACGGTGCGAGAAAAGCACTTTCGGATACAGCCCTTAAAACTGCTGAGTCGGGATATTTAACCAGACGTTTGATCGACGTTGCTCAAGATGTAATTATCAGCAGCGACGATTGCGGAACAGATGAATTTATCGAAGTTTCAGCAGTTACGGTAGGCAGTACCCGCAGTAAGCGAGTTATTGAAAGATTGTATGATCGAATCAACGGTCGTTATGCTGCCAAAGATGTCATTCATCCGGAAACTCAAGAGATTATTGTATGCCGCAACCAATTGATCACAGACCGAATGGCACGCGAAATTGAAGAAGCAAATATTGAGAAAGTTGCTGTACGCAGTAATTTAACTTGTCATTGTAAACATGGCGTTTGTTCAAAATGTTACGGACTTAATCTGGCGACAGGCGGACCGGCAGTAGTCGGTGAAGCAATCGGCATCATGGCTGCCCAATCAATCGGTGAGCCGGGAACCCAGTTGACAATGCGCACTTTCCATACGGGCGGTATTGCATCAGGTGATGACATCACTCAGGGTTTACCGAGAATCGAGGAATTATTTGAAGCCAGAAAGCCTAAGAGTCAAGCAGTTCTTTCTGAACTTACGGGTGTTGTGAAAATCAAAGAAACCAAAAAACAGATGAATGAAGTAACGGTAACGGATGCTGACGGTGAAACCAAGAAATATAAGATCCCGTTTTCCACTCCGTTATTAGTCCAAGAAAATGATACTATCGAGAGTGGCGATTTAATTACCGACGGTTCAGTGAATCCGCATGATATCATGAAGATAAAAGGACCTAAAGGAGTCCAACGATACATCATTAATGAAGTTTTGAAAGTTTATAAGAACAACGGTGTTGATATTAATGACAAACATATTGAGATTATTGTCCGTCAGATGTTGAAAAAGATAAAAATCGAAGATCCGGGTGATACGGATTTCCTGACAGGAACCATGGTGGATATGTTCGAATTCGAAGAAGCCAATAAAACGGCTGAACGCGAAGGCCTGGAACCTGCGGAAGGCGAACGGGTATTACTAGGTATCACCAAAGCCTCTTTAGCAACGGAATCATTCTTATCAGCTGCTTCATTCCAAGAACAAACCAGAGTATTAACCGACGCGGCTGTCAAAGGTAAAGTCGATGAGCTACGCGGTTTGAAAGAAAATGTTATTTTAGGAAAATTGATTCCTGCAGGAACCGGCTTACAAAAATATCGGGATATTTCAGCTACACCTGTGATCGAAGAAAACAAAGAATTCTTTGAAGATTCGTATTATTAATAAGGTAAGTAAATTTGAATAACAATAATGATAATCGTTTAGGATTTGATATTGGCTCGACTACAATTAAAGCTGTAGTTTTGGATCCGGAAGACAATATAATCTTTAGTTCTTATCAGCGGCACAATTCCGATATCAGAGGCGGAATTGAAATGATTCTCGGAGAAATCAATGCTGAATTTCCGGAACAACTATTTAAAATCAGCTTGACCGGTTCAGGCGGTTTAATGGTTGCTCAAATTTTAGATGTTCCTTTTGTCCAGGAAGTTATTGCTGAAACAGAAGTAATAGAACGTTATTATCCTGAAACAGACTGCATTATTGAACTCGGCGGCGAAGATGCAAAAATTACTTTCCTTAAACCTCAGACTGAACAAAGAATGAACGGAACCTGTGCCGGCGGCACAGGTTCTTTTATCGATCAAATGGCGCAGCTATTACAAACTGATACAATAGGTCTTAACAAATTAGCTAAACAATATAAAACAATTTATCCGATAGCCTCACGATGCGGAGTTTTTGCCAAAAGCGATTTACAACCATTGTTGAACGAAGGTGCACCAAAAGCTGATTTAGCAGCATCCGTTTTGCAGGCAGTAGTCAATCAAACCATTGCCGGTCTGGCACAAGGACGTCAAATCAAGGGTAACGTAATTTTCTTAGGAGGACCGCTGTATTTTCTGTCTGAGTTACGATTCGCATTTGAAAGAACTCTGGCAACTCAGGTAGATAAATTTGTTGTGCCGGAAAACGCCCAATTGTATGTTGCAATCGGAGCGGCAATGTTGTCCGATGAAAGTCGTTTAGTCGATCTGAATGAAGCTATTGCCCGTTTTCATAAAGCAGATCAAATCGGCAGTGATGTTTTAACCATGTCTCCGCTTTTCAAAAATCAAGAAGAACGCGAGGCTTTTAATGCACGTCATGCTAAAGCATCGGTTGAAATTCATGATATTACAACAGCAAAAGGACCGTGTTTTTTGGGGATTGATGCCGGCAGTACGACTACGAAAGCTGTATTAATTAATAAGCAAGGTGATTTAGTTTATAGTTGGTACGGCAGTAATGGCGGCAGTCCGGTCAAAAGCACCATAACAATTCTGACAGAGCTTTATGGAATTTTACCTGAAGAAGCTTGGATTGCAAATTCCTGTGTAACCGGTTACGGTGAAAAATTGATCCAAGCTGCATTAAAAGTTGATCAGGGCGAAATTGAGACTATGACCCATTATCGCGGCGCAGAATTTTTCTTGCCGGGTGTGGATTTCATCATTGATATCGGCGGGCAGGATATGAAATGTATGCATATCAAAGACGGTGTAATTGATCATATTATGCTGAATGAGGCTTGTTCTTCAGGTTGCGGTTCATTTCTCCAG
The DNA here is from genome assembly GCA_012838795.1 of Clostridiaceae bacterium. Lineage (GTDB taxonomy): Bacteria > Bacillota > Clostridia > Saccharofermentanales > DTU023 > UBA5436. The sequence continues at coordinate 21,339 of DUOO01000042.1, forward strand.
ACTTTTGCCTCATCAGTTGATTTAGGAATAATCGATTTTGCCCAAGCTGCTTTAGAAGCGGAGAATCCGGTTGATCTCGGTTCGCGCTGTACGGTATTCATGAATTCCAGAGTAAAACAAGCACAAAAAGAAGGTGCGACAGTCGGCGATATCTCAGCAGGTCTGTCTTATTCCGTCGTGCGCAATGCACTGTACAAAGTAATCAAAATCAAAGATCCGGCAGATATGGGTAAGCATGTTGTGGTTCAGGGCGGAACCTTTCTCAATGATGCCGTACTTCGCTGTTTTGAACAAATTTGCGGCAGAGAAGTTGTGCGACCGAACATTGCAGGTCTGATGGGAGCTTTCGGTTCAGCTTTAATAGCCGGACAACGTTGGGATAAAGTTTCGGAGTCCAAAATTCTGACCTTGCCTGAACTTGCTGAATTCAGTATGGATACGACTTTTGAAAATTGCGGTCTGTGTCCCAATAATTGCAAATTGACAATTTCTACTTTTTCCGACGGCAGTAAATTCATTTCAGGCAACAGATGTGAACGCGGTGCCGGTGTAGAGGTAAAAACGGAAGACAAATTACCGAATCTCTATAAATATAAATATAACAGAACTTTCAAATATTATAAGCCGTTAAAACCGGCAGAAGCCAAACGCGGAATGATCGGTTTGCCCCGGGCGCTTAATATGTATGAGAATTATCCGCTGTGGTTTACTATTTTTACCGAACTCGGATTCCGGGTAGTATTATCAGGAAAATCTGATCATAAAATGTTTGAAAAAGGTATGAGTACAATACCCAGCGAGAGCGTTTGCTATCCGGCAAAAATGACTCACGGCCATATCCAGGATTTAATCAATAAGAAAATTAAGACTATTTTTTATCCGGGTATACCATATGAGGTACAGGAAGATATAAATAGCGATAATCACTATAATTGCCCGATTGTAGTTTCCTATCCCGATGTTATCAGAAACAATATGGATAGTGTTACTGAATCCGAAATCAGATTATTGACTCCTTATTTGCCGCTGCACAATCAGAAAAAGCTGATTGAACGTCTGGTTGAAGTATTGGCAGATTGGAATATTACGAAATCGGAAATCAAACAAGCCGTAATAAAAGGCTATCAGGAAATGGCTGCCTATAAAGAAGATATCCGGCAAAAAGGTGATGAAGTTGTTGCCTGGCTGAAGGCTAATCAGAAAAAAGGCATTGTTTTGGCAGGCAGACCGTATCATGTTGATCCTGGTATCAATCACGGAATTCCGGAATTAATAAACTCACTGGGAATGGCGGTTTTAACTGAAGATTCAGTTGCTCGTCCCGGCTATTTGGAACGTCCGATCAGAGTTGTCGATCAATGGACTTATCACTCCAGACTCTACGAAGCGGCAGCATTTGTTGCCGAAAATGATAATTTGGAATTGGTTCAGCTCAATTCTTTCGGTTGTGGAATTGATGCGATTACTACCGATCAAACTGAAGAAATTCTGGAAAGTCAAAACAGATTATATACTTGTTTGAAAATTGATGAAGTAAGCAATCTGGGAGCAGCTCGCATTCGTTTGCGCTCTTTGAAAGTAGCCATGGATGAACGTGAAACTGAGAAACAGCGTTTTACCCGTTTAATCTCAGCAAAAGAACAAGTTGAGCATGAAGTAAAACAATTAGATAAAGCTGCCCGGATCGCTGAATTAGAACGGAACAAACAATCGCCGGTGCCATACTTAAATCATCGTGTTGAATTTACAAAAGAGATGTCGGAAACATATACGATTTTAGCACCTCAAATGGCGCCGATTCATTTTGAATTAATTGAACAAGCTTTAAAGCCGAGCAAAATCAAGTTGAAAATATTGAAAAAAACCAGTGCTGAAGATATAGAAGTAGGTTTGAAATATGTACATAACGATGCTTGTTTCCCGACAATTATAGTTGTCGGACAATTCATCAATGCTTTACAGAGCGGCCAATATGATCTTGATAAAACTGCATTGGCAATTACTCAAACCGGTGGAGGTTGCCGCGCAACCAACTATGTAGCTTTTTTACGTAAAGCTTTAGCGGATGCAGGTATGCCGCAAGTTCCGGTAATTGCTTTGAGTGCTCAAGGTATAGAATCAAATCCCGGTCTGCAACTGAGCTTGCCCGATTTGCACAGAGTTATTCAGGCAGCGGTTTTAGGTGATCTGTTTCTGACTTGTCTGTTAAGAATTCGTCCATATGAAAAAATTCCGGGCGAAGCTAATCAGCTGTATCGCAAATGGATGGATATCAGCGGGGCTTATTTAAGACGTGAAGATAAAACTTACAATTTCAAAACATTGATTACGGCAATTGTTGAGGCTTTCGATAACTATGAAATGTTGGATATACCACGTAAACCGCGTGTGGGTGTTGTCGGAGAAATACTGGTAAAGTTTCATCCCGATGCCAACAATCAGGTAGTCAATGTAATCGAACAAGAAGATTGCGAAGCCGTGATGCCGGGATTAATTGATTTTTTCCTTTATTGTGCTTTTAATCCGCAGTGGAAAGCCGATTATTTAGGTAATAGCAAATTTGCTGCTTTAGGCGGTAAATTGATCATTTCGATATTGGAAAAGTATCGAAAACATGCTAAAAATTGTCTAGCCAAAACCAACGGTAAATTCATGTTGCCAAATTCAATCTATGAAATGGCGGAATCGGCGCAACAGATTGTTTCTTTAGGTAATGCAATGGGTGAAGGCTGGTTCTTAACAGCAGAAATGGTTGAATTAATTGAAGCCGGAGCACCCAATATTATTTGTGTACAACCTTTTGCCTGCTTGCCGAACCATGTAACCGGCAAAGGTATGATCAAAGAAATTCGTCATCAATATCCGCAAAGCAATATTGTAGCAATTGATTATGATCCCGGTGCCAGCGAAGTCAATCAGCTGAACAGAATCAAGCTGATGATATCAACCGCAATCAAAAACGAATACGGTGATCAGGCTAAAGCAATCAAAGCCATTCAAAAAGAAAAAATTGCCGCTTCAATAAAAGAATCTTTTAATTTGGAAGAAGAAAATTTCAGTCCTGAAGAAAAACCCGGCATAACTGACCAAATTCGCGAGAAAGGTGCCAAAGTAGCTGCCTCGGTATTAACTAAAGGTTCTGAAGCGATCAGCAAAGTCAAAGAAACCAAATCCAGAGCGGCAGACACAGTTAAAGGTGTCGGCTCACAAGTAGTATCTACGATCAAAGACACTGGCAATCAATCTCAGACTCAAAGTTAAGTCAGAAGAATCGGTGAGTTATTTTCCGCACTGATCACGATACTGATGCTTCCGGCAGATGGATCCGGTCGACTTTAGTTCACCCTTCAGATAGCTTTCGACTGCAGTTTTTGCATTACCGGCAGCTCCCAAGATTACTTCAATATTTCTTTCATTGAAAATTTCAACAGCGCCTCCGCCCATACCGCCGCTGATCACGACATTTGCACCGAGATCTGCCAGGAAATTGGGTAAAAACCGGGGTCTGTGTCCGGGATTAGCAATGGTTTCACTCTTAATGATTTGATTATTCTCAGTATCAAAAATCATGAAGTTATCACAATGTCCGAAATGTTCTGTTATTATTCCGTTATCAAGTGCTACAACTATTTTCAGCATTTTTAATATCCTCCAATTTATATATTTTTTATTATTTTATTCAGATTATAATTTCACTACCTGCTGCGAGGTATTCAACTCTGTCACCCATGACCGATTTCAACATTTTATAAGGTTCTATGCCTGTGCAATGGCAGGTATAATACTTTGTTTTTGTTTCAATCAAATATTTGCCGATTTTATCTATCCTTTCCGGAGTTTCATAATTAGCGGAACCGCCGGAAAGATGAAAACCGCCGATTACATAATCAGGCATTCGTCCTTTGAGCAAATGAAAATGCTCCAGAATATTGACAATGCCATTATGGGCACAACCGGTAATCAAAAGAATTTTGTTGTCTTCTTCTATGATGAGATTTTGTTCATGGGCGAAAGTATCCTGTACCTTTTGCCCGTTCTGCTCCATAAGCAAATTGTTATTTGATTTTAGAGGTGCTTCTTTTTGAATGACGTTTGAGAATAGTTCGAGTCCATCGCAAATCAAAAAGATATCTGAAGTGAATACGATTTGTTTATTTTCTTTAAGTTTATCATCCAGTCCGATATAATCTACTTTACCATTAGGACGGACGGAATAATATTTGCCGAAAGCAAGTTGATGTATGAATATCGAAGCCTTTGTGTTTTCATTAAAAAAAGCTTTCAGGCCTCCGCCATGGTCGTAATGGCCATGAGAAATTATAAGAAAATCAACATCAGCAATGTTTACATTAAGTTTTTCAGCATTTCTCAGAAATAATTCACTTGCACCCACATCAAACAATATTTTATGTTCCTTTGTTTCAATGTATAGGCTAAGACCATGCTCGCAGCCAAAGTCTTCCGATATTGCAATGTTTTCTGCCAGAGTTTTAATTAGCATAATTTAGTCACCACCTTTTTCAAAAAATACATTCATTAATTTGTGATAAATTTCTTTAACTGCAGTGCCTGATCTGCAATCTATGTCAACAATAGTCTGCCCGTTGTTGACAGCTTTTACTGCATCGCGATCAAACGGTATTCTGCCGGCATAAAGTAATTTTTGCTTTTTACAGAATTCTTCGATTTTTTCTGTGTTTTCAATATTATTGTCATATTTATTGACACATACGGCCATTTTTATTGCAAAATTTGCTGCTGTATTGATAATGCGCTCCAGATCGCTGATACCTGAAATTGACGGTTCTGCAACGATCAAAACCATGTCCGCACCACTAAGCGAAGCAATAACAGGGCATCCTAAGCCGGGAGAACCGTCAATAATAGCCAGACGAGCATTAACTGCTGCTGATTTCATCCGTTTTTTTACTTCTGTGACAAGCAATCCTGAGGAGCCGCTGCCCATTTTGAGTTGTGCTGTTGAGAAAACTTTTTTGTTATCAGAATACAGCATCATTTCTCCATCCAAAGAAGGTAACATAGTTATTGCTTTTACGGGACAAACATATTCACAAACTCCGCAGCCTTCACAAGCAAAGGGATCAACTGAATAATTGTCATGGTTAGAAATTGCGTAGAAACGACAGTATTTCACACATTGACCACATCGGATACATAATTCATCATTGATTTGTGCCTTTGACAGCCCGTAATAATCGGTTTTATCCGGTTCGGTTGCCCATGTGGTTATCAGGTGCAAATTAGGTGCATCAACATCACAATCGGCATATGCTTTGGCATTTGCAAGCTTGATTAACGCACTCGCTATTGTCGTCTTTCCTGTACCGCCTTTACCGCTGAGGACAAGCAATTGCTTCATTGAGCACCTCCTTGATCACTCTATTTAATAAGGAAGAGAAGAACTCCCGATACTTTTCACTTTTTCTAACTGCTATCTCGGCTTGTGAATTCAATTTTCCAAGGTCAATATTAAACGGAATTTTTGTCAAAATTTTAATGTTATTTTCAACACAGAAATTTTCTGCCGGATTTTCATCATCTAAACATTTGTTAAGAACTACTCCGAACGGCTTATTAAATATTTTGACCAATTCATATACCATATTGAGATTGTGAACACCGAACAATGTAGGTTCAGCAACTAATATGCAATAATCCGCATCTTTGATACTTTCCATTACGATACAGGCGCTTCCCGGGGGACAGTCAATAATTATATGCTTACTTGTTTCTGATTTCTTATCAAATAGTAGTTTTTTGATGATGGGAATTCCTGAAGCTTCTCCGATATTCATGATTCCTGTATATGTATCTACATTGCCGGAAATTCCTTTTTGAACTTTGCCAATAACCTTTTCTTTTTCCGTCAATGCTTTTTCAGGACAAACCAGGCTGCATCCGCCACAAGAATGGCAGATATCGTCAAAAACAATCAGATTGTCTTTGACATAGGCAAGAGCGTTATATCTGCAAAAATCGACACATTTTCGACAACCGATACATAATTCGGGATCTGCTTGCGGAACCTTTACCGATACACTGTGCTCTGCAAGAATTTCAGGCTTAAAAAACAAATGACCGTTTGGCTCTTCTATATCACAGTCTATATAGATTGATGTTTTTGCTGCCGCAGCTAAATTAACCGATATCAGAGTTTTACCTGTACCGCCTTTGCCGCTGAGCACAGCTATTTTCATATTAGCAGTCTCCGTTTCCGTGAAAACCGGCATGAATTTCATCGAGCAATGAGAGTTTACCTGCAATCAAAGCGTCGATATTGTCTTTTGCTGAACCCTCGATTGATTTATAGATTTTTATTTCAGCAGATTTCAGTACTTTAGCTGCATTTTCTCCCAAACGGAGAACAAGCAAAGTATCTGCCGTATGATCTGCGACTGTTTGTGCAGCCTTGATCCCGGCTCCGCCGGTATCTGCTGTTCCGCTGTTATTAATATATCGACTTTCTTCCGTTTCCGTATCATATATCAGGAAATAGGGTGTACGTCCAAAAGATGCACATACACCGGAGGTTAGTGTTTTTTCATCTACGGGAATTGCTATTTTCATAATCTTCTCCAATTCTCTTTTTACTTATTAGTATAATGTTGAAGTTATTTGCAACTTGTATTCATACATTTTTTGCGCCGCTGCTTGAGACATCCATGACCGCAGCCATTGCCCAGTCCGTTACAAAGTCGGTACTCACCGCCTTCAATATGTAGTACCATTCCGTTTACCAAAGATTTTGCCAACTTCTTCCTGGCATCACCATAAATACCCTGAACGGTGCTGCGGGCGATATTCATTTGTTTGGCACATTCTTCTTGGGTGAAACCTTCCAAATCGATCAGCCTGATAGTTTCATATTCGTCTACAGTCATATTTACATGGTTTTCTGCGTTTGCCGGCAGATCCAGAGGACCAAATCTGTTATTTTCAGGTAAACAGCAAACATTTCTACACTTCATCGGCCTTGCCATAGTTCATTACCTACATCAGATTATTATTAATTATCTTAAAATGATTGTTCTCTTGGTTTTTAAAATAGGTTTTCCTTACAGTTAATGGCATATGCCATTAATTAATATCATATAACATTGGTGGCATATGTCAATAAGTATTTTTTGTAAAACTTGTAACTCGCTGTAAAATATGCTATCTTGGATATCCGGTATTGTGCCGGACAATTTGGGGATGCACTGGTTTCGACGGGATTGTTGAAATTAGGATAGCGAGTAGAGGGTTCCGTTGGCCTCTTTAAAAAGCGGAGAAATTTTTAAATGCCGAAAAACAACCGGTATTAGCAGCTGCTTAATAATTGCTGCTCCGGGAACCGCCTGATCTGCAAGGCGAATTCCCTGTCGATTCGCAGACCTTGCCTTTAGGAGGTTAAATAGGTAAACCTTCATTTCAAAGCTTTGCGATTTGATTGTATTATGAAGCTACTGCCATTGAACTTCGTCATTAAAGGTCAATGTCAGGAAAAATAAAGTAATGACTGCACTCGGAGAAATCTTAACGGAGGCATTTTCGGACACGGGTTCAACTCCCGTCATCTCCACCAAATTTAATTATATAAAGCTTGTAATGTGCTTGTACGGGTAACTACAGGCTTTTTGTTTTTTTCTGACCAAAAACAGTTTAGATTTTAGTTTAGACAATGAAGAGAAAAGGAAATAAGGAAATGAAAAGAGTATTTATTTTACTGCTATCTGTAATCATGATTTTGTCTGTCGGATGTGAAAGGAAGAGTATTGGCACAAACTTAAAAACGGTTGGTGATAAAGTCCTTGAATCTGATTCTGATTTTTCTAATTACAAAGAGATTTTTTCTGATTATCAAGGTGCGAAAGAGATTACGGAATTTGATAAAAATGTTACTGCGGAAATACCGGTAATAATAATCGGTGATTATTTTTGCAGTGTCTTTTTTATAAATAATCGGACGATTAACAGTTTATCACTTGTTTTTTATTCAGAAGATAACGATTTAACCGTAGATGAACTTGAAGAAAAACTTGTGCAAGAATTAAAAAAGGCGTATCCAAAACTCGAACATTACGAAGAAATAATCAAGGGCAAAGTGTATGAAGGCGAACAATTTTCTGATACCGAAAACGGTTTTTCAGTAGTGTTAACAAAATATATAGATGATTCGTTTTATGATGATAATATAACAATTACATATTCGAAAGACAAATTGTTTAAAAACAAATAAACAACAATAACAGCCTGTTTTATTATCTCAATATTGAAAGAAACATTTAATGATAATATGTTAGATGAATTTGTTAATATATAGATGGTAAATTCGTTTAGATGTTATAAATTGGAGGATACATGCTCAATTCACTGATAAAAAAGAATGAGAAATGGTGGTTCTTGATCATCATAGGCATTTTAGTGATAGGACTGTTGGGAGCCATTTTGGGAGATAAAGCAGATAACGATGCTGAAACACCGGAAAATAAAGTCGAAACTCTGTTCGAAGAATTACCGGCTACTATTCCATATGAAGATTCTGATTTTAAATTGATTAGTGTTGAAATGTTTGAAAACGAGTATGAGAACAGTTTTACACAATATTTTATTGTTATTCTTGATGTTTCGGATTTGACTGAAAAGCAACAAAACGATTTATTTAAAAAGGATCTGCACTTTAATAGTAATTTTTCTTTTGACGGTAAAACATATGATGTTAACTATGTAAATAAAATCCGGTATAAAGATATTCAAAATATTTATTTGTATCTTAAAACCGATTCAACCGAAGAAATCAGAGATAGCGTTTCTGATTTAGACTTTACAATAGAATTATGGACAGATCCGGACCAAAAATCGGAAGTAGATACATATAAGTATCAAGTTAACTTTAAAGCACCTCATAAGACAACTAAAGAAATGGAAGACATTGATCTTGAATATTTTATTAAAGGATTGCGCAAGAAGGAAGAAAGCTTTCAAGATCTTTTATATTAAACAAAAAAACCAGGCTGCTCCTGTGATTACTTTGCTTTAGTTGATAAGGATAAAAGCTTGAAACATTGATATATCAAAGCTATAATAATGAACTGACAGAGATAAACCGTTGATTTTTCAACCACCACCCGTTATCTCCGCCATATTTGCCTGAGTGGCTCAGAGGTAGAGCAATTCACTCGTAATGAATCGGTCGCGGGTTCGATTCCCGCCTCAGGCTCCAACTGTAAAGCACTGACATATTAGAGTTTCAGTGCTTTTTTATATTCTGAATCAATCATAGATGGTTATCTATGGGCCGGGAGATTAATCGGATAATTCGGTTTATTTCCAACAACAACTCCATAATAATTTAGTAATAATAGATGTAAAAAAACTGAGACCCATTATCTTCAGAGCCTGCAGGATTGTATCAACCACTCAATCCTCAGCCACAACGAAAACCCTCGGTATATGGACTCACTGAAAAACCTGTCACCCCCCGTGTTTGCATATGTTATTCTTACCAAGCTCTAAACTATTTTTTGCTTATAAAGGTCTGAGTGTAGTTTGTTGTTTTACAGAAAAAAAGTGAAAAGATAATCAGAATAACTTGCAATAATAGCCTGTATATTTGTATTTTGAGTTTGCAATTATCATCTATTTATATGTATAATACAATCAAATAATTATTTAATTGTTTAATTGTATTGTTTTAAATTTAGAAGTTGTTTTCCGGTTTTCCGAAAATGGGCGAGGAGGTGTGAAGATCATATGAAAAGATCATTTAAATTACAAAATCTGGGCTGTGCAAATTGTGCAGCTAAAATTGAAAACGACATTGCACAATTGGCCGGAGTTAATTCAGTCAGAGTTAATTTTATGACGGAAAAGTTAATTTTAGATGCTGATCAAGAAGAATTTGTATCAATCCTGGATCAAGCACAAACCATTGCGAGCAAATATGAACCTGATCTTTTAATTATCAAATAAGGATTGCAAGGCGGACAAAATTTTAGTATTACGTGTTGAAACAGGGAAGCACTAAATTCTAAAAAGGATTACCGGTTTTTAGGGTAATAATGCTTTAATTTAATATAACATTTAACATTATGAATAAAATAAAAAATCTAAATAAAAGTGAAAAAATATTATTAATTCGAATTTTCTTCTCAGCTTTTGCGTTTGTTCTGCTCTTACCTTTATATTATGGTAAATCAGTTGATCGGAGTAATAACTGGACTATTTTTAATCCCGATGGGGAAAATTATCTTTTCTTGATAATTTATCTGATCATTTATTTTATTATTGGCTATGATATCATACGAACCGCAATTCGTAATATTTTCAAAGGAACAATATTCGATGAAAATTTCCTCATGACTATTGCGACAATCGGTGCATTTTTAATCGGAGAATATCCGGAAGGAATTGCCGTAATGTTGTTTTATCAAGTCGGTGAATTTTTTCAAAGACAAGCTGTCAACAAATCAAGAAAATCGATTGCAGAATTGATGGAAATTGCACCGGAATATGCGAATATTATGCTCAATGGTGAGCTAACTCAGGTAGATCCCTATGAAATAAGTGTTGATGACGAAATCATCGTCTTGCCGGGTGAACGTATCCCTCTGGACGGAACAGTTCTGACCGGAAGTTCTGCAATTGACACCTCAGCTTTGACCGGGGAATCTTTACCCCGGGATGTATTTCCCGATGATCAAGTAATCAGCGGCTGTATCAATCTTTCAGGAAAACTGACGCTTAAAGTAGAAAAGGAATATGATGATTCTACAGTCGCCAAAATCCTGGAATTAGTTGAAAATGCTTCCGATCAAAAAGCCGAATCCGAAGTTTTTGCCACAACTTTCGCCCGTTATTATACACCGATTGTTGTTTTGGCGGCTCTGGTTATTGCGATCCTTCCGCCTCTTATATATAAGCAAGCATTCAGCATTTGGTTGAAACAATCTTTAGTTTTTCTGGTTGTTTCCTGTCCTTGTGCATTAGTCGTATCGATACCTCTAACTTTTTTCGGCGGAATCGGCGGTGCTTCGAAAGCCGGAATTTTAGTCAAAGGCAGTAATTATCTTGAATATTTAGCCAAAACTAAAAAAATCATTTTTGACAAAACCGGAACTCTGACTAAAGGAAATTTTGCAGTCAGTCAAATTTGTCCGTTAAGTTCAAGCGGAATTTCCGGAGAAACTTTATTAGAAATAGCTGCCTATAGCGAATATTATTCAAATCATCCAATTGCAGCGGGCATTATTGCAGCATATGGAAAATCGATTGATCCTGATTTAATAGAAAATGCAGAAGAAATCAGTGGTCATGGTATACTTGCCAAAATTGACGGAAACACCGTATTATCCGGCAATGCCAAATTAATGCAAAAATTTAAAATTGAATTTCCCGGCAACAATGAATTCGGGACAATCGTATATGTGGCTCTGAATAATAAATATTTAGGTTATCTTGCAATTGAAGATCAAGTGAAAACGGATGCCGGACGAGCAATCAAAGATTTACATCAAATCGGTATTTCAGAAATTTCCATGTTTACCGGAGACCAAGATCTAACAGCCAATAAAATATCCGGACAATTGGGACTCGATAAATATCAGGCTGGGCTTTTGCCGGCGGAAAAAGTTGAACATTTAGAAAAAGCTTTAACTGAAAAAACCGATGCCAATGAATTAATTGCTTATGTCGGAGACGGAATTAACGATGCACCTGTTCTGGCAAGAGCAGACATCGGTATTGCCATGGGAGGAATGGGTTCAGATGCGGCAATTGAAGCTGCTGATGTGGTAATTATGAATGATCAACCTTCAAAAATAGCTGAAGCAATTTTAATCGGTCGCAAAACATTTCGTATTGTCAAACAAAACATCATTTTTGCCTTGGGAGTCAAATTCGTAATTATAATTTTAGCAATATTAGGAATTGCCAACATGTGGCTGGCAGTTTTTGGCGATGTGGGGGTTACAATTATTGCAGTATTTAATGCAATGCGTGCTCTCAATCCCAGGCTCTCGATAAGACATACTTAGATCTTTATTAAACAACATTAAAACAACGAATTTTTTCTTCATTGAAAAGCCTCCGGAGTTCATGTCGTTAACTTTTACACAATTGGAACTCCGGAAGCTTTATATGTAAGAAAAACTTTAGCAATTACTTATGATAGTGGCGTTTGCTCGGACAAACCATATTGAAATAACTGTCAATCATCTGATGGATTAAATTCGCTAAATCGGTTTCCGCCAATTTATAATAAACCTCTTTACCGTCACGACGACTGGTAATTAAGCCATGAAGCTTCAGACTTCTTAAATGATGTGCTACAGCAGCCGGACTCATATCAACAGCAGATGCAATATTAATACCACATTCTTCCGTATGACAAAGAATCCACAGAATTCTTAAACGAGTACTGTCATTAAGTTGTTTAAACAAATCTGCAGCCTCTATAAATTTTTCTTCAGACGGCATCAGAGCCAAAATCTTTTCTGTATCTTTCCCATGATCATGCGGTAATTTGTCAGTCATTGGATTTCCTCCTCCCTTGAGTTTTGCATTCAACCTTAGGATTAATTAAAACGAAACGACCTCTACATCATCAATTTCCAGCATTTGACCGACGAAAATCGGGATTTGGAGTTCGGCATCGATGATGAAATATAAGAAAGGACTTGTCAAATAAACCGTTTTTTCTTCAGGTTCCTCTATGGCTGTCTCATCTTTCATTTCCACTGCTGTTGCAGCAGCTGCTTTGGTTCCCTCGGCATCAACTTCCAGAAATGTTTTATGTAAGATGCGGCTAATTACAATCGGATTAACACTTTCAAAACCGTTTGAAAAATCAGAATAATCAGCATTAAAAGCATCTGTCATTCCTAAGG
>DUOO01000043.1 GCA_012838795.1 Clostridiaceae bacterium
AATCTACATAAGTAGAAATTATTATCAGAGATTAATCACAGTAGCTTTTTAGCTTGATACTATACATCTACATAAGTAGAAATTATTATCAGAGATTAATCATAAAGGAGAATTAAAAATGAATGAATATCTACATAAGTAGAAATTATTATCAGAGATTAATCCTACCGTCGTCGCTCTCATCTTCCAACGATCTACATAAGTAGAAATTATTATCAGAGATTAATCTATTGATATTAAGCGATATTCCGTAGCCATCTACATAAGTAGAAATTATTATCAGAGATTAATCACACGGATATATTGTATACCTTGTTTAGTATCTACATAAGTAGAAATTATTATCAGAGATTAATCACACGGGCGGATCGTTCGGATCGGCACAATCTACATAAGTAGAAATTATTATCAGAGATTAATCGCGACTGATAACCGCTATTTTTTATTATATCTACATAAGTAGAAATTATTATCAGAGATTAATCGCAGCAGCTAGACGGGCGGAACTGTTTCAATCTACATAAGTAGAAATTATTATCAGAGATTAATCATATCGTAATACTATCGTCATTTTCTCCGATCTACATAAGTAGAAATTATTATCAGAGATTAATCCCATTTATACTATCAGAATATGTTTTATCTACATAAGTAGAAATTATTATCAGAGATTAATCAGCAACTTTTGAATCCGTATTGGACAAGCATCTACATAAGTAGAAATTATTATCAGAGATTAATCTTTTGGGTCGGTTAATAGATATGGTACAATCTACATAAGTAGAAATTATTATCAGAGATTAATCATAGATATTATGTAATTGTGGAATTGTATATCTACATAAGTAGAAATTATTATCAGAGATTAATCGAAAACAGTTGTTGCTTTAGGTAATATAATCTACATAAGTAGAAATTATTATCAGAGATTAATCTCCTGAGCATACACAATGAACAATTCCAATTGGTTTTTTTATGATTTATTTGTTTTATATACTCATAAATATTCTTTCTTAAAAACGATGATCAAATTAAATCTCCAGAATATCTCTATATAGTATAAGATTTTCAAGGTTCAAAAGCAAAACAAATATTAATTTGATTTATGGTTTTTACATGTTTTGCATTAATGAAATACCAGAAATTAATTCTGTCATATTCATCTTATTTGTTGTTATTTTAGACTACTATTATCATGTCTTCATCTTCATGGTTTGAGTATCCAAATTGTAGCATTTTAGATTCATCTACCGGATAAATCATTATACTGTCAGATTCTTTGAATTTTTTCATAAAATGATCTTTAATCTGTTGGATAATTATTTCTAAATGGCGGTCACTATTTTTTATTCTGAATACAGAATATTGTAGTCTATAACCATGTTTAGATAGGAATTTGGAAAACCGAGTTCTAACTTTATCGTCTGAGATATCGTAACTAATTATCAACATAGATCGTTCCCTTTCAACTTTAATAATATTAGCAAAATGTAAAAATCGGAAATGCTTCAATTGGTTTATCATTGATAAAAGATCTATAAAATTGTTGAATGTATAAGAAGATTTCTTCCTTATACTTGATAATACTACCTAATAATTCACTTACGTATTTTGCTGTGTATTTGTAAGACAATTGGTAACGTTCATTTATAATAATAAAGTCTTCAGGATTTATACTATTATAATTATTCATTTTTCTTATTTTGTAATCAATAATACAGCGAAATGGTTCAACCAAATCACAAACAAGAGATTTTCTTTGATAAAAAATTTGATGATAAAATCCTACATATAAATCAAAACCATATAAGTCTAATAAGGCTTCGATAAAAGAAAATAATATTGTATATCCAATATCAAGCAAACAATTATTTATATCATGCTTAACTCTAGGTTTTCGCCCTTGCCAATTGAATTCAATATATATTTGTTTAAAATATGCTCGGGCTGCTGAACCTTCCAAGCCCAGTATTGATTTGAGCTCTTCTGCATTATTTAGATTGTTTTGATAATCAACTAATTGGTTGATCGTTTCTTGTGGTAATAATCCCGGTTGTCTAGATTTTCTTATTGTATTTATTTGATTTTGAATTTTATTGTTTGTCAGATAACGGGCTATTGCAAGATCATTGTACAGATATTGTTTTCTTCTGAGTAAAGTATTACCTTTGGTTTGACATGACAAGGTTTCATAAACTCTAAAAGAATGAGTTAACAAAACGATAGAAAATCCGAACCGCTTAGCTCTTTGAATTAAACCTGTTGTAATTGTAAAAGAACCGACAATAAAAACTGAAAACAATCGATAACAAGTTGATTGATGTTTTATATTACCTTTTTTATCTTCAACTATTAAATTGTCATTTCTGAACCTCATTTTTTCGCCTCGGTTCAAAAAAACAACAAGCACTTTTTTGAATAGAAAATCTTTTCTTGTTAACATGATTCCTCCTGACTACATAAGGGTGAATATATGCAATTGTTACATTTGTTGATGTTTCCCTGTTTGAAATCTAAAAATGAAAAGTTTCTGATATGTTCTAAAGTTCGTTCAAATTTCTTAAGCATATCAGGATCTTCATGCGGTAGCTTTACAGGGTAAAACTTGTGATCAGAAATGCTATAAAAACTTATTTTTTCAACTATGTATCCCATTTCGATCAACGCAAAATATTGCCCATATACTTGAAATACATAACCGTCATAGATTGTTTTGATTTTTCTTTTTCTTTCAATTAGGTGATACTCACGGGAATCAAAAGTGTCGATTTTACCCATTAAATGATATTTTTCTGAATATACTGTCAAAGACTGAATTATATTTTTTCGTGTGGTTAGTTTTTGTTCGTCTACAGACTTGTGAGCTGAAGTACCTGCTGTTTGATCTGTTGTTTGATAATTCCATTTAGCTCTATCTTTGTACATTGAATGATAAAAAAGTGATAATGGACAGAACACAAAATCATCAAGTTCTGCAAAAGTAATTACTTGTTCCATAATCTTTCCTCAATATTATCTTTGTTAAATTAATTATTGAATTAAGTCTTAAAAAAAGCGCCATATCTATGACGCTTTTTAAAAAATATTTAAGACGTAATAAATTTGAACCAGTCTTTATTACTAATACTTAAACTAGGATTTTTACCATCCCGGACAGAATTTTGAAGTTGTTTAACATATAGTAATCCTTTCCGAGCAATGTTGTAAGCACCATTGGCATCTCCATTATTTGGTAGATTATCAAGATTCATTCTACTGTCGAAAAAATTCCCGTAAGAATCTTTAACAGGCGAAATAATATAATCAATTTCGTTATAATCTGTTCCATTATCTGCAGAATCTTTTACTGTATTACGAAGCTCAACAGTTAAAGAGAATATATTGAAAATCTTGTTCGCGAAATTTTTCTTACTGGCATCATCCATTTTAAGCAATTCTCCGAGTATGTCAGGATTATTAACATAATCTATATCCGCATCAATTAGATAATTTTTCATAGTCTCTGTTAGATCCTCGGATTTATGCTTTCTCTCATTATTATCCCATCTGATTCGTTCACCATTGGTGTAAACTTGCCATTTGCTCTTATTTAAATTCTTTATACGTGAAATATTAGAAAATTTATTGTAATCAAAAGTAAACGAGATAATGTCTTCATTTTGATGATATTCTATTGCTTCAAACTTAGAAAAAAATTCAATTCTTTCTGTACTTTTTATATTGCGCAAATTAAATAAATTAGCAAAACCGGTTACGGGATCTACAGCAGAAGTATATGCTGCCGGTACATAGAACAGAATACCGTTTTGTTTCCCCATTTTGTCATAGCTGTCAATCGGTCTTGTTAATTGCCATGGTTTGAGAGCCCCACCAATTTCATTAATATCACGATCTTTAAATACCAAAGCATTCAGCTTTTTCAATAATGCCATTTCAAATTTCTGGTATACTTGGCGTTCTACTTTAAAACGTCCTCGTTTGAAACCGAAGTTAAGATCTTCCATAATTACAATTGCATTATACTTAATAATAAGTTTTGCTAAAAAGTGAACAACTTGTCCTAAGTAACCGTCTTTCAAGTCTTTAATTTTATCGATAGCTTGCCAATTTAATCTGGCTTGTGCACGTTCATCTTCGCGTTGTCTCAGCATATCTTTATAAGGTATCGTTCGTGTTCCATTCTCTTCGTTTGGAGATTGTTCAGTAATGTTATTCAATGATCCTTGTTCAATAATTTGACCATTCATATTAATGACAGAATAATACAGAAGATGTCTTTCTCCACGATCAATTCCTATAATATGCATATCATCAGAATTGACTATATGTTGATTTGCTAAATCATTAATTCTGGGACTTGAACTTATATGCCAATTAAATGAAATAGGCACATGGAAAAACATTTGATCTTCGGTATATCTTCTATCTTTGATAATTTCAAATTCCGCTTCAAAGAATTTATATTGATTATTCTCCAGACCGGTTTTTGTTTCCTTACTTAAGTCTTCCCACGATTTTAATCCGTTCTTATACTCTTTCACTTCCTGATAAACTTCCATTGGGATTGGCTTGCCATTAACATCAAATCTATTGACCATAATGCTGCCTTTTTTATGAGTCACAGGTGTTGCAATTTGTTTGGGTCTAAAGAATAATTCTGCCTGACCATTTAATTTGATGTTTTTCTTTTCAAGGTTTTCATCAGAAAAGAGAGCACGCCAATAGATTGTATGTAAATTAGGCTTACCTGTTGAATATTCGGAAAAATCTTTATTGTATAGTTGGAATAAATATAGCTTCCCTTCATCAATTAATTTATTGATTTCGGATTCAAGAATCGGTGTAAAATATACGTTATAGCTGCATTTATCTATATCTGAATAAAATTCATTTACTGTATAATAGTTCTCAGCATCTTTAATTTGGCTGTAGTCAAAATGTTTTCTACCTTCATAATTATTGCAAAAATCTTTACAGAAATTGATCCGATCTGTCAATGCATTACGATAACCTGTTTCATCTTCCGTATCTCTAAGATAGTCAATTTGATATTTTTTCTTGTCATTGTGCAAATCAGTGTATTGCATATCATAGATTTTGCGACTGATTCTAAAAGGTTCAGCAAATTGATCAGTTTCAATATAATAATCCTCTGAGCTAGGATTATTTTCAAAATATTCTTTTACTGCTCTCATTGCCAAAGAACTTTTAGGGATTGACCTAAAGGCATCCGGCAATAAATAGTAATTCATGCGTTCATAAGAAGATGTATTCTTTTTTATATTTGCTTCATTTGATCCTGATATTTCAAGCAATTTATTGTAAGTAACTCTATCTTTGATAATTCCAAGGTAGTATAAACCATCTTTTCTAAATAACATTGATAAATTATCTGCTATTTTCCCTTCAGACCAACCATCAGCTAATGTAGGTTTATTGAAGTTTATTCGCATTTTTTTCATTCTGTCGGGTTTTCGACTGAGATAATTACGTGCCAAATTATATAGTCTGACTATATTAGACATTGTTTCTGATACAAGATTATATGTTGAATAAAAATTTTGATCATATTCATCAGACAATTCACAAGTGAATACCTGCCATCTTGAGTGACGAATCATGATTGTATCTAAGAAATCCTTAATAATATTAATTGCTTCAGTATTACCTAGAAGCTTTTCACCGGACTTCATTATTTGTTTGATTCGTTCGAGTAAATCAAATAAATCTCTTTCAAAATTGCAATCTTCATCAAGATTCTGAACATAATCTAATATAGAAATTTCAGAAACATCTCGATTTTCGTCCTGACCTGCTAAGTCTATAGCTTTCTCTAAATCAGCTACAGAAAAATAAATCTGTTTGCGAAGTCTTTCAATATCTTTATCATCATTATAGATTTCTAAATATCGCTGATACTCGTTGTTAGTATTATCGCTTTCTACTAATAACGAAATGCCTTTATTGATAAAATGCCAATCTTTAGATATTTGATGTGAAATCTTGGTAAGATATTTTGCACTAATAAAGATTTTATTCTTATCGCCTTGATCTAGCAGGTTTATTAGACTTGAATACTGTTCGAAACTATCCAGATTCTCAACTTCTTTTAGCTTTAGCAAGTCAAAGAAATCAAAAATCTTTTGAAATAAATCTTGATCATTTTCAATTTGTTCAATTAAGAATGACGTTGAATCTTCCTTTGCCAGAATTTGTTTTCTGAGTCTTGTCAATTTTAATAATTTTATATTATCTCGATTTTCTGCTTTTTTACCTTTGTTTATCGCTTGTTGTTGCAAATTAACAATCTCGTTAATGCCCTGAATTTTCGTGTTATCTTTTTTGGTAAATCCACCTAATAAAGTGTTATACAAAGTAATACCTGCTTGTGTACATACTTTGTTAAAAGCATTTATGGTAAAAAAATCATCCAATGATTCATCTTGTGAAAGCTTGTTATTTTCTTTTAGATGTTCTTCAAAATCCTTAAATTTATCAGCAAGATGCTTTTTATTTTCTTCGTATAAATCAGCATTCTTTTGAAAAATCGGGAAATTTTCGTTAACTAATCTATTGGGACATCCGGTAGCAATATCTTCTGCAGTAAAGATATTTTTTCGGGTATCCCAAAATCCTGTTAACCGTGATGTAAACCTCTTATAGCAGTCTAAAGCTGCTTTTGCCTCTTCCAAATCATCTCCTTGATAACGTTTGATAATAAATTCAGGTAAAATCGTTGTGATTAATTTTGCTTTAAATAAATCGCCAAAACTGTAACTAAGCGTGCTCTTGCGTTTATTACCAGCCGTATCAATACTATCATTCAATCTGTTAAATAAAAGCTTCCTATACACAGCCTGTATTTTCGTTATTTTTTCATTGTCATTAGTATTACTTACCTCATCAAGTTTATGCCAATCAAATTGAATATCGGCTAACTGTTGATCAATATGCTGACGATAAAAATCATCACAAGCATTTTTTAAAACGGGATAATATTTATGTCTGATTTCATCTTCTTGGAAAACATTATATTTCTTCATATTCTCTTTTGTTTTTCCGATTGGAATTAATCTCCAACGTAAAGTTTTTTGAATTTCACTGAGTCCGACAAAATCTTGGAATGGTTGCTGGTTGGTAATAGTCATGATTTTTCTCCTTTAATATTTTCAATATTGGTCAACGAATTATTTACTTTGTATACTTATATTGAATTTAGCAGGTAATAAGTTATAATTTGGTTATAAATTTCTACTTAAGTAGATTATGATTGTACGTAAAGTCACAATAATCAAAATTCTATTAAATTTCATATTTCTTTCAATTCATTAAGGTTATTACTTGCTGAGTTGAAAGCATTGTTTTTATATTATTTTTCGTTTTTCAAATTAAATATCTAATACTTGACTCACTCTGTTTTTTATAATACAGTTTTCTTATATTCACGTCAATATTGAAAGAACAATCATATAAAAATCATTGGAAAGATGATATTGAAAATGAGAGAAAAAATTATATTTGAAATCCCAATTTATGCCATGTCTGAAAAAGAATTTAATAGAAGATGGCAAAAAGAAAAAGAAAAATTGTATGAACAATTTATTCTTGGAGGACATTCTGATAAAACCAAGATTGAAAGCTTAATAAAAGATATATTCTTTCCTAGAGATGTTTGGAAATTCAATCAAATCATTGGTTATATAAGATTATCTGTCACTAGACAAGATGTTCTCTTTGAGATATATCTTGCAAGAGCCAAAAGATATCATGCTAACTCCAGAGTGAAAAAATTTATTACTTATTATCCTGCTCATAAAACACATTTTTACGCAATGTATAAATCTGATGAAGAAATTAAAAAAGGAATATCTGACTATTTAAAACATATTGAGAAATTTCATATCAAAAAGCGTTTTTATATAGATTATTCTGTTTTTAATAATATTATTGATCACATAAAGATCAAAGAAATCATGGCTTCTATATAAAGACGTTTACATTGATGTAGTTAGAAAATATCCAATATTAATTTTTTTTAAGAAAAACTCCTACTTGGCTGGGGATACGGACATTCACCTTTTCCTTTTTCAATACATTTGCGATTATACTGGGATTTACAAGTTGACCTGCCTGGAAGTATGTTTCCAATTTTAGAATATCATCTTAGAATTGGAAGTATAGTTCCAATTTAAGTAAATTTAATCAATATTGGAAGCGTATTTCATTAATTTCAAATAATTTGAGATAAGCACTTATAAAAATTATATGAAAAAATATAAACCAATAGTTCAAATTTGCTTTTTAATAACATAGTAAAGTTACCATTTTATCTCCACTCGTAAGGAATAATCCAAACCGGCCGGCTTTATCAAATGTCCCGGAGTTTCATCTCCACTCGTAAGGGAATAATATATTTGATATTATATAATATATCCCATAAAATATAGGGGATAATAATTTTATTAAACGGACACATTCATAAACAAAATAAACCAAAGAGAATTTCAAAAGCGTTAAAAAATTAAGGCATATATCTCGAATGGAAAACTATTATATTAAATAAGATGCGAGATAATTGCTCTTAACAAGGATAAGAGGTGATATCATTGGATAATTACCAAAAAGACAGCTTAACAAGATTCTTAGAAAAAGAACGTAACAAGAAATACGATAAGCAGCGAGAAAAGGTCTTGAGAAAAGCACATAGAAGAGCCTTGAAGCAAGACAGAGGGTCTATGAGCGAGGAAGAACGGACTAATAAGCAGATCGGTTGGTTTTTTGCTCTATCCCCGCTCATTATAGCAGGTGCTTTGTTCTGGTTTGCATTAAAGATATATATACTATTCTTAATATTCAAGCTCGCCTTCTTCGTAGGGTTGTTCAAAGGGTTGTTAAAAAGAAAAGATTGAACTATACCACTTTAGCCCCAAAACACCAGAGTAGTATTTTTTATGCAATAACTTACACAATTTCTTAGACCGGATTCTCAGTACAAATTAAGGATAGAAAAAGAATTGATCCCTTCACCCTCAAAATAAGTGTTAATCTTATCATATGTGTCTGCATATTTTAGATTAACGCTGTTAAATTCGCTGTTTCAACAACGGTTATTCGGACCGGGAACAGATGTCTTGATTTACGTCCAGCCTTATCTGCTTAGCTCGAAAATACTTAAAATTGTACTTCGTCTACCGCACTTATATCAATACCGAACCGCATCGTTATCAGAGGATTAACAATCTGGCATACTTCAATATCTGCTAATTGAGAAAGCACAATCATCAGCTGATGAGGGGTATAGCGGGTTGTGCGGCTCAAAATAAAGCGCTCCATTGCTGCAACAGCTTCATCACTTGCTTCTTCCATCGTTGGGCACGAGGTAATTACATACCATCTCTCGTTAGTCTTCAGAATCGGCCATTTTTCAACCTTACCCTTGATAACTTCAAGTTTCAAAATAATTTCACCCGCTACTTCCAGACCGCAGACAATCTCACCATCACCCTGGAAAGCATGAATATCACCGGTTGTAACTAATGCACCGGGTACTGCTACGGGAAGAAATAACTCTGAACCTTCAGTCAGCTTTTTATTATCCATGTTACCACCGTGCGTACCGGGATACATGGAACTGATCTTTTCAGCGGGGGAAATCCCCAGACAGCCCGGAAACGGCTTGAGTTCGATCATATTACCGAAAACATCGGCAAATCCGTCTTTTAAAGGAATCTTGAAAATCTCTTCATCCGACACAAAAGGTGTCAGACCCTTCAAAACCAGATCGTCATTAACTACCATCGTTGCATGCGAAGAAGTCACATGGATATCCTCGATTGTGATTTTCAGTGTGTCTCCGGGCATAGCTCCGTTCACATATACAGGCCCATTCAGTGGGTTCAGTGTACGGCCGGCCATATCTGCAGTTGAGCAATTTTCACCGTTCAGCATGTCGTTATACGTGTCCTGACAAAGAAACTTCACAGTTTCACCGGAATCAACATACAGTGCGAGAACGTTATATGGGCTATAAAAATGAACCTGCTTGGAAAAATCAACTGTCTTCATATTATATTTCCTCCAATTATTTTCAGATATATTATTCCGGCAAGTAATCTCTGTTGGGTTACTTCCGGTTGAAATAAATGCAATATTTCGGTCAGGAAGAAGACTTGCTATTGTCTTCTTCGATGTTGCTATCAGTAATACTTGCACATTTGATATCCAAATATAAGACTTTAACCAAATAATTAATAATAAACATTATACCTGACATACACAGTATTGCTAATAAAATATCCACGTTATATTATACTGATTTTTTGCAAGAATTATTTAAATTAAAAAACAACTATAGATGAGATCAGATTTCAAATGGCGCATAAAAAAAGACCTTTCACTTAAGTTAATTATATCCTTTCTCTATCAATATTAACCATCTATTGAAACATTACATATTTGTTGACTTTGATTTATATATCAATAGAATGAACAAAATGGTCTGTGATCATAGGGGATAACGTACAGGAGGGTTGTATAATGAAAAAGAATAGATGGTTGCTGTTAGCAGCAAGTATTGTTGCAAATTTATGTATCGGTTCTGCTTATGCATGGAGTGTTTTCTCTTTACCCTTACAACAAGAGTTTGGTTGGACCGCCACCCAGGTCAACATTGCCTACTCAATCTGTTTGGGAATGATTCCTTTGGCTATGATTCTTGCAGGAAAACTCCAAGATAAACATGGACCAAAATGGGTTGTTTTTGCCGGTGGCGTTCTTTTCGGGATCGGAACCTTTCTCGTAAGTTTTACCAGCAGTATAACTTGGCTTTATTTGACTTACGGCCTTTTAGGCGGAACGGGTATCGGATTTGTCTATGGAAGTACTATTCCCAATACTACTAAATGGTTCCCTGATAAAAGAGGGCTTGCCGGCGGTCTTATTGCCGGCGGGTTTGGAATCGGGGCAGTAATCTTCGGCCCTCTTTCCGCCGGTCTCATCGAAAAAATCGGTATTCTTTCTACTTTCCGCTATGAAGGTATCGCCTACATAATAATTGTCGGGATTGTTTCCCAATATATTACATCTCCACCCAAAGGATATAAACCTGAGGGCTGGGAACCTCCTGCACCTGCTCCGGGTGTTGCCGGCAAAGTTACAGAAGATCTGACTCCAGGACAAATGTTTGGCACACCTATTTTCTGGGTTCTCTTCGCCATGTATACCTTGGCTTGTTTTGCAGGATTAATGATTATCGGAAATGCTTCTCCCATCGGTCAGGAACAAGTGGGTTTGACTGCGGCGGCGGCGGCAGGTGCTGTGGGTTTTCTCAGCTTGGGTAATACCTTAGGTCGTGTCTTTTGGGGTTGGGTTTCAGATATGATAGGACGTTTTGCTACCCTTCTAATTATGTACTCAATCTCAGCTGTCGCTCTTTTCGGACTGATTAAAGCAAGCACCTATTGGCCTTTCGTCATTTCCGTCATGGCAGTAGCTGCATGTTTCGGTGGTTTCTTCGGGATTTTCCCCGCCCTCACTGCAGACAACTTTGGTCTGAAAAACCTCGGCGTAAATTATGGTGTCCTATTTGTCTCATATGGTTTGGCCGGAGTCATTGCTCCCACCTTGGCTGCCTACTTAAAAGAAGCCAGTGGCGGCGAATATGCTCTTCCCTTGACCATCGCTCTGATTGTAAATATTGTCGGGATTCTCTTATCCGTAATTTATAAGAAAATGAGTGAACCCAAGAAAGAGTCTTAAGGTAAGGAGCTTAAGATTATAAGATTTAATTTTATAAGATATGAGATTATCAGTTTAGATTTTATCCGGCACAGGCAAGTGCCGGATTTTTTAATATAAAACCATTTGAAAATCGGTCTGTTGTATCAAAAAATTCGTTCTTGTGGACGCACTATCGATTCAATTTGAAGAGACAGCTTTTTTGACACCGGTTCATCTTCACGATGAGTTCCTCATTTTTTTCAGTTGCTTTTGAGTTTATTCTGTCATAAACAAAAGAAAGTTCATACAATTATATTGTATATAGACTTAATTTGACTTAATTTCTTGATAATAAATCAGATCACACTTATCAGAAAACCTCCTGTTCCTTGTCCGGGATCAGGAGGTACATCTGTATCATCTGCTCATCTAAACCATCTTTTGATTTTCGGATTGACGTCCTTAATTAATTCGTCTATCTTGTCTGATTTTCCGTCTTACAATAATGAGCACTACTCCCAATGAGATCAATATTAGCATAGCAATAACACTCATTGTGGATTCACCTGTTTTAACAACAGGAGGGTTTGTTCCGTCTTTTGCAGGTACTGTAGTTCCTGCAGGTGTTGTATCTTTTTCTGTGGATTCCACCGGCTTGTAGGCGGCAACAAAATAATAGTAACGATATGTTGTATTGTCTATTACTGTGTCTTCTGACATAGTAAGACTCCATTTGTCAAATGTAAGAGCCGGATCATTATGTGTTGCTGTCGGAACTATTAAACCGTTGGCTAAAGCATCCGCCCAAGTAATATTTTTTAGGGCATCAAATGCGATAACTGTTCCTGTGTCAAAAGTCGGAT
>DUOO01000044.1 GCA_012838795.1 Clostridiaceae bacterium
CAAACACGATCCTGTGGGGCAACACCGCCGGTAGCGCAGATGACGGTCCTGACATTTTTCAGAACTTTCTGAACAACGCTGAACTCACTTTGAATCACTGTGTAGTTGATGTCGACAACAAGTGTAAGTTCATAAATGGTCCGACTGTGAACCAAACGAACGTCTTCGCAACCGACCCGAAGCTGATCTTGCTGGGTACGAACGGCAACACCGTAACGGACCCCGCCAATGTGTACATCTATAGCTTGGGAAACGGCAGTTCCGCCCTGAATGCGGGGTTGGGTCTCGGTAATGCGGTCAATGGTGTTTATATCCCCGATAAGGACCAGCGCGGCACGACCAGACCGCAGGGGACAGGTGTAGACATCGGCGCTTTTGAAGCGGTATTCTGTACCGTCACTTACGATAATAACGACGGTACAGGGGATATGGCAGCCGACACTGCCGTCGCGGGAGCGGAATTTGAACTTCCGACATGCACATTTACACCGCCGACCGGGAAACAGTTTATGACTTGGGCTATCGGCAGTGCCAGCAGCGCGACGACAGTCAATGCGGGTTCAACCTATACCTTTACGGCAAACACAACGGTCTATGCGATCTGGGGTATTCCCGTCACGGGTGTGTCCTTGGACAAGAGTTCCATCACCTTAAACGAAGGTGATACCGACACGCTGACAGCGACCGTATTACCGGTTGATGCAACGAACAAGAATGTAACGTGGACATCGAGCAACGAGGCCGTAGCGACCGTGGCAGACGGTGTGGTAACCTCGATAGCCGCCGGTCAAGCGACCATCACGGTTAAAACGGAAGACCGCAACAAGACAGCTACCTGTACTGTAACTGTGATAGCCACGCCGCCGACCACACCGCCGTCGCCGACCACACCGCCGTCGACAACCACAACCACGACAACGATCACACCCACATCTACGACCACACCGACACCGACGACTGGAACTGATCCGAGCGACTCTTCCGGAGTCAAAATGACTCAACAACCTCCGGCATGGACCAAAGGTTCGAACGAGTCCGCCAGCTTCACTTCAAGTGCAAATTTTAAAGACTTCTTATATGTCAAGGTAGACAACAAAGTGGTAGATGAAGCCAATTATGATGCTAAAGAAGGTTCGACGATTGTTACTTTTAAACCCTCATTCCTGGAAACCCTTTCTGCAGGGAAGCACCCGGTGGAAATAGTATCCGCCTCCGGTTCCGGCCACGGTACAGTTTCCGCCCATGGTACACTTGAAATCAAAGCCCAAGTAGATCCGGAAGAGGTTCAAGTAACTAAATCGAGTGATGCTACAACAAAAGCAAGCGATGCCACACCGAAAACCGGCGAGAATAGCGGATATTACCCATGGCTAGCCCTGATGCTCATATCCGCATGCGGAATAATCTTGTTAGCTCGCAGGAAAAGAATATTACAAGAGAAAGATAAAATCTAAGCCGACTGTAAAAAAGAGATTGATAAAAAGGAGCTGAAGCAAAATTCAGCTCCTTTTAAACTGCTCATTATTTGGTGTTCAGCAAATGGGAATTTGCACAGCTCCAAATTCTGAGCAGAAACCGGCTTTTAAATCGGAAAATTGCTCAAAAATCGAAGCCCAGCAAATGGGAATTTGCACAGCTTCAAATTCTGAGCAGAAACCGACGTCTCCATCATGAAAACTGCTCACTATTTGTCGTTCAGCAAATGAGAATTTGCCCGGCTCCAAATTCTGAGCAGAAACCGACCCCATCAACCGAGTACCGCGAGTGAAAATTTTTTATGATTTTACAACTATTGCTATTTTTTATCCGGTTTTCTCCAAAAAAATTCAAATTACGATATTTTGTTCCTATATTATTTAACATGTAAAGCAGTAAAGTAACGGAAATGTAAGGAGAATCATTGTTATGAAAAGATACTTATCTCATTTCAGTGCGTTGAGATACTGGGGATTTGAGATGGTACAACAATATTTCAAAGCAGAAATGGATACTAGAAAATTTGAACAATATCTCGTACTTAATCCAAAAGACAGATTTAATACCAAAGAGGAAAAATCCTTTATTTGTACAAAGAAAATTTCTGAAAGCAGTTTAATAATTAATAACGGTATCGCTGTTGTGACTCCGGAATTAATGTTTTTACAATTAGCCGCCGAATTAGATATCTTACAAACCATAATCTTGGCAAATTTACTCTGTGCCTATCCAAACGGACCATTGTCAGAACCTTTAATGAGAAAAGAGAAATTATTAGCATTTGCGAATAAAGCAGCAGGTTTACATGGCAGAACAAAGGCATTACGTGCTTTGCAGTATACTCAAAACGGAGCAGGTTCAATTATGGAAGTGTTTGTCCATATGTTTCTTGGGCTTCCTCATAACTTAGGGGGTTTAGGATTAAAAGGAGGTCTTTTTAATTATAAAATTGTTTTAGATAAAGAAAGTTCTCAGGCACTTAAACAGAAGAACTGTTATGTTGATTATTGTTTTCCAAAGATGAAAATAGCTTATGAGTATCAAGGTGAATATCATAATGAAACGGTAGATCATGATTCGAGTCGGATTATGGCTTTGAATCGAATGGGTTATACAGTAAAGACAATTACAAAAACTCAATTGTATGATTCGAGCAAATTGAATCAATTGATTCATTATATTGCTAATAAACATAAAAAGAGAATTCAAATCAGAACTGACAATTTTCAGAATAATTTTCTCAGATTAAGAAGTTTGTTACCTAAAAATGAAGATAATTAGTTTTAGTATAAACGTGCTAAATGTGACATAAAAAGTGATATTAATAAAATAAAAATTGCAAATTTGTGTATAATAATTAAATTAGTTATATACTGATTAAAGATTGATTCAGTTACAAGATGTTTAGTGAGGATTTATGGATATGAAAAATGTAGAGTTAAACAAACAAGAGATACAAGAGTTGCCACAAGTGATCAAAGTCGGTTTGTTGGGTTTCGGAACAATCGGCAGCGGAGTATTTACAGTTTTAAATAATGAGCGAGAATTGATTACCCGCAGACTTTACAAAGCTATAGGTCGCCATGTGGAAATTCAAATAACAAAAGTTCTTGTTTTACCGGATGAGTATCCGCCGGGATTACCGACAGAATTGCGGGTCACGGATTATAATGAAATTTTGAATGATGCATCGATTGATATTGTGGTCGAGCTGATCGGTGGTCTGAATCCTGCTACGAATTTTATGATACAAGCCATGGAGAAAGGCAAACATGTAGTCACAGCAAATAAATATGCAATTTTCACAGCCCAGGGAGCTTTGGAAGCCAAGGCTGATGAGACGGATGTTCACTTGCGCTATGAGGCTGCTGTTGGCGGGGCTATCCCGATTTTGCGCAGTATTAATGAAGGTTTGATCGGTGATCAAATTGAAAGTGTCGTTGGTATTCTCAACGGATCAACCAATTATATTCTGACCGGTGTTAAAAACGGCAAAACTCTTGAAGAGGCTTTGGCTGAAGCTAAACAAAATGGTTATTTAGAGGCTGATCCTTCGGCAGATCTTGAAGGATATGATGCGATGCATAAATTGGGTATTTTAGGGTACTTAATTACCGGACAATATCCTGCTGCTTCAAGTATAGAACGTGAAGGTATCGAGAAGATCACAGCTGAAGATATTGAAAATGCCAAACTAAATGGTCAAGCCTATAAATTGGTTGCACGTGCAACCAAAAATGCTGACGGTGAATTTACTTACAGTGTGAAACCGGAAGCTTTAAATCCGGATCATCCGCTTTATCATACAGAAGGTGTACTTAACACAATCTTAATTACAAGCAAATATGCAAAAGAACTGGTTTTCACCGGATATGGTGCCGGTTCACTTGAAACTGCCACAGCGGTTACCGGAGACATTGTGTCGATCGCCAGAGATCTTCACATTTGCTGATCGTTTTAGATGTAAGAATAATTAAAACTTTGTTTATTAGCGGCCGTAGATGAAATTAGATCCGGCTTAATAATGAAATAAATAATTTGACTTTTAGCTAATTTACTCGTAGAGTAAAGTATACATACAAACAGGGGAGCTGAGCGTACTCGGCTGAGACTTACGATAAATCTCGTAGAAACCCTTAGAACCTGTTCGGATAATGCCGGCGTAGGGATTCATATATTTTTTACGAACCTCCAACCGGCTTGGAGGTTTTTTATTTTAGGAGGTTTTATGATCAATTCATCAATTGCAATTCAAGTATTACCGAAGTTTGAGCGGGAAAGTTCGGATCAAGAAATGATTAATGTTATAGATGCAGTGATTTCCTATATAGCTTCATTGGACTTACGATATGAAGTCGGTCCTTTTGAAACAACTGTAGAAGGTCCGTATGAAACCTTAATTGAAGTTATTCGGCGGTCAAATGAAATCTGTGTTGAACAAGGTGCAGACCAAGTTTATACATATGTCAAAATCAATTATGCCCCGAACAAAGCAATCTTGACTATAGATGAGAAAATTTCAAAACATCAACAAGAAAAATATAAGAACAAGTAAAAAACATTGAAAGCCAAGAAAATGAAACTGTTATCCAATAACAAAAAAATCTCGGAAAAATTTTATAGTCTATCTTTGGTTGCAGTATTGTTGATTGTTTGGCAAGTTGTTTCAGATGTCGGGATTGTGCCTTCATTTATGTTACCGTCACCGGTCACTGTTATCAAAGCTTTTATTAAAGATTTTCCTGTGCTTATGGATAATCTCTCAATAACTCTGCTTGCAGGTTTGTTGGGATTAATTTTCGGAGTGATTGCCGGTTTTTGTCTGGCGATTTTGATGGATTCTCACGAAGGATTGCGCAAAGCAATTTATCCGATTTTAATTTTCTCCCAAACAGTGCCTACGGTTGCGCTAGCTCCGTTATTGGTGTTATGGATGGGGTACGGTTTGGCTCCTAAGATTACGGTGATTTTTCTGGTAACATTTTTCCCGGTTA
Organism: Clostridiaceae bacterium; assembly: GCA_012838795.1. Lineage (GTDB taxonomy): Bacteria > Bacillota > Clostridia > Saccharofermentanales > DTU023 > UBA5436. The sequence goes on from DUOO01000044.1 coordinate 4,971, forward strand.
CAGTAAATCTACTAGAGAGTTTTCAGGCTACAGATCAGGATCAGATCAGACTTTTACGAGCTATGGGCGCGACAAATTATCAAATTTTCTATTATGTTAAATGGCCGGGTGCTCTGGACAGTTTCTTTGCAGCCTTAAAAGTTTCAGCATCTTATTCAATTGTCGGAGCTGTGATTGCGGAATGGCTGGGTGGCTCCAAGGGACTCGGAGTTTATATGACGCAAGTTCGAAAATCATTTGCTTATGACAAGATGTTTGCTGTGATTTTCTTAATTTCAGCCCTTAGTTTAGCTTTACTCTTTGTATTAAATTTAATTCAAAAGATAGTTATGCCTTGGAAGAAATTTCAATCTGGAAAGGATACAAATAATGAAAAGAATTCTTAGTACTCTGCTTGTATGTATTTTAGCTGTCATTTTGCTTTGTTCATGCAATCAAAATTCCGAGCAAAAAGAGCCGGATGCTTCTGATCTTTACGATAAAGATTCTGAAGTTGATTCCGGAGATAATACTGCTTCTGCAAATTCCGGAGAAACTGAAAGTGATATTACTTTGCCGGAACCGGAAAAGATTACTTTTGTCCTCGACTGGACTCCAAATACAAATCATACCGGAATATATGTGGCGAGCGAACTTGGCTATTTTGCCGAAGAGGGTTTGACCGTGGATATTCAAAGTGCACCTGAAGATGGAGCGGAAGCCTTGGTAGCAGCAGGACGCGCAGATATCGGCGTATCGTTTCAGGATTATTTGGCACCGGCTTTCGCCATGGAAGATCCTTTGCCGTTGACTGCGATAGCAGCATTAATTGATCACAATACTTCGGGTATTGTTTCGCTTAAAGATAAGGCAATTACTTCTCCGTCAAAACTTGAAGGGCATACTTATGCAACTTGGAATTTACCGATTGAACAAGCAATACTAAAACAAGTTATGGCAGATGATCAAGGTGATTGGTCAAAGGTTGAACTTTTCCCTTCAACAGTTACCGATATTCAAGCATCTTTACAAACACAAGTTGATGCTGTCTGGATTTATTACGGTTGGGACGGTGTAGCTCTGGAGCAAACTGATCTTGAAACAAATTACTGGTACTTTAAAGATATAAATCCTGTATTTGATTATTATAGTCCGCTTTTATTTGCCAATAATAATTTCTTGGAAAAAAATCCGGATGTGGTCAAAGCTTTCTTGCGTGCTGTCAATAAAGGCTATCAATATGCAATTGACAATCCGGAAGAAGCTGCAGAAATTTTACTTGAAGCGGCACCCGGGCTTGATCGGGAAATCGTTGTAGCAAGTCAAAAATGGTTAGCCAATGAATATATTTCGGACGCTCCGTATTGGGGATATATCGATGCCGAACGCTGGGACGGCTTTTATGCCTGGCTCTGGGAAAAAGAGTTGATTGAATATCAAATTCCTCAAGGAATGGGATTCACCAATGAATACTTACCGGGAAAATAAAACACCTATTAACATTTTCTAAGAAGGTAAAACAAAGATGAGTATTTACCAAGCCGATAAAATACCGATTTTGGAAATTAAAGGAGTAAGCAAGGCTTTTGACGGAAAGCCTGTTTTGCGCGATTTGAATTTAGAGTTGTTTCAGGGAGAAATTATTTCCTTACTGGGAATAAGCGGCAGCGGCAAAACTACTTTGTTTAATATTATCGCGGGAATTCTGAAACCTGATCAAGGCGGCATTTTTTTGAATGGAGAAGAAATAACGGGAAAAACCGGACATCTTGCCTATATGTTGCAAAAAGATTTATTGTTACCACATTTAACTATCTTGGATAATGTAGGACTGCCGCTGCGAATTCGCGGTAAAAGCAAGTCGGATTCCAGAGCAGAAGCAATGCAATTAATTCCGAAATTCGGATTAGTCGGATATGAGAATTGTTATCCGGCACAACTTTCCGGCGGAATGGCTCAACGGGCAGCTTTTCTGCGGACATATCTCTTTTCTTCTGAAATTGCATTATTAGATGAACCGTTTTCAGCCCTGGATGCTTTGACTAAGGACAAAGTCCAATCCTGGTATATTGAAATGATGCAGGAATTGGAACTTTCAACGATCTTGATCACGCATGATATAGACGAAGCCGTCAGGCTCTCGGATAGAGTTGTTATTTTACAACCTCAAACTCAAAATATTCAGCAACAAATAATCATTGATCCGCAATTACGCAAACAAAAAGACTTCACGCTTCGCCCTGAATTTTTGGAACATAAAAAACAAATTCTCAAATATCTGGCTATATAATACATTGTACTTCGTGGTAGAATATTATTAATGTGAGGTGCTATTGTGAAAAAAATCTCATAATATGTATATTTTTTATAGGCATATTATTCACAGGCTGTTCAAAAGTTGACGAAGTTACCCTTGAATTTAAGAAGATTGAGCAAGCCTTGGAACAATCCTCAAGATCAAAGTCAGATTAATGGTGACAATAATGAAAATTATTTTAGTAAGACATGCAAAAGCGGAACATTCATTTGGTAAAACCGACCGTGAACGGATTCTGACAGCAGAAGGTGTCAGAATGTTTGAAAGAAGGGCACAAACATTGACAGAAAAACTTTCCGGTGAGGGAAACATCGTAATTTGGTCAAGTCCGGCAAGGCGAGCCCGAGAAACAGCAGATATTATAGTGGAAAACCTGCAATTTAACTTCGAGAGAAATATTGAAGAATCCATCTACTATGGAGATTTTGAAGATTTATATTCGAAATTTAAATTATTAGATCAGAAAACAACTTTGATTATTGTAGGACATCAACCCAGTCTCAGCTATTGGTCAAGATACTTAAGCGGAAATTTGGTTTCGTACAACACAGGCGATATGGCTTGTTTTGATGTGGTCAGTCTTGAGCCGTTAAACGCAAATTTAATTTGGACATTATCTTGAGACAAAGATAATGCTTGTGAAATGTAATTAAGAAATTGTGAAATCCAAAAACTTTGTGAGCAGGAGGTTTCCGATGACTAAGAGTAGAAACTTTGGAATTATAAAAGCATATGCTGTGCCTCATCCGCCCATTGTTTTGCCTGAAATTGGCAGAGGCGAAGAATCTGAAATTGAAGCTACGGCAATGTCTCTGAAAAGAGTAGCTAAAGAAATTGCCGAGCTGGCACCTGATACAATTATTTTATCTTCACCGCATGCTCCGCTTTACCGCGATGCATTTTTTCTGTCTTTTTCCGAGACTGATCAAGGAGATATGGGTAATTTCGGATTTCCTGCTGTCAGTGAAACTTTGAATAACGATTTGGAATTGGCGGAATTAATCTTGGAAAACGCTGATGCTGAGAATATTCCGGTATTTGCCGATGATCAGGATAATAGACTGGATCACGGAAGTTTAGTACCGTTACGTTTTATTTGCAGTGAATATAAAGAATTCAAATTTTTGCGTATAGGTTTGTCCGGTTTTTCTGATAAAACACATTATGCTCTGGGTCAAATAATTGCAGAATCGGCACAAAGTTTAAAGCGGCGAGCTGTGTTTATTGCATCCGGAGATTTATCGCATGTTCTGAAACATGACGGACCATATGGTTTCAAACCGGAAGGACCGCAGTTCGATCAAGCTGTAACTGACATATTAAGCAGAGCAGCTTTTGATGAATTGTTGACTATGCCGAAAAGTTTGACCAAACCGGCGGCTCAATGTGGATTGTCATCTTTTCAGATTATGGCAGGTGCTCTTGACGGGAAGAATGTTGAGGCAGAATTGTATTCATATGAAGGTACTTTCGGCGTAGGCTATGCAGTTTTGAGATTTGATCCGTTAGAAGATAATTCACAACGCAGGTTCCTCGAATTACCAATCAAAGAACAAAGACAGACCGGGTCGAATTCCGGATCAGATTCTATGGCAAGCAATGAGTCAAGTCACAGACAAAATGCCGAACAAATTGAGTCAATGAAAGTAACTGAAGAAAATCCTTATGTATCTTTAGCGCGTTATACCATTGAAGAATATATCACTAAGGGTGTTCTGGCTGATTTGTTTACTGATTTACCCGCTGAAATGACACAGGAACGTGCAGCGACTTTCGTATCTTTACACCGAAACGGTCAATTGCGTGGTTGTATCGGTACTTTAGAACCGTATCAAGATTCGCTTGCTGCGGAAATACAGCATAATGCAATTTCTGCAGCAACCGGTGATCCGAGGTTCAGTCCGCTGCGAGTTAACGAATTGCATGATCTCGAAATCAGTGTCGATGTACTTTCACCTGCTGAAAAAATCAATGACATCAGCAAATTGGATCCGAAGCGGTACGGAGTAATTGTCAGCTGCGGTCAAAGACGCGGAGTTTTGCTGCCTGATTTAGAGGGTGTAGATACTGCTGAACAACAAGTTGCGATAGCCAGACAAAAAGCCGGTATCCGAGCAGATGAGAAATATCAATTGGAGCGCTTTGAAGTTGTCCGTTATTAATAATCAGGTAACTCCAAATTGCGTTTGTACGTTGTGCAGTAAAGAATTAAGATTTGATTGAGGTTATCCGCTATGAATGATCGTGTAACTTGTCAGTTATGTCCGCATTATTGTAAATTAAGCGAAGGACAAATCGGTTTTTGTGGTGCCAGACAGGCTGATTCAGGTAAGATAATTTCGTTAAATTATGGCAAAATCACATCCTTGGCACTGGATCCGATTGAGAAGAAACCCTTGGCATATTATCATCCGGGCAGTATGATTTTGTCAGCAGGAAGTTTTGGCTGCAACATGGCGTGTCCTTTTTGTCAAAATTACAGCATAGCAACTAGTAAGAGGGAACAGGTGCGGATTCAGGATATTACTCCGGAAGAATTGATTGAGCTGGCACAAGTTGAAAAGGCAAGAGGCAATATCGGAATCGCTTTTACCTATAATGAACCGTTAATAGCCTTTGATTTCATTCTGGATACTGCTAAATTGGCACAAACTGAAGATTTGAAAATTATAATTGTCAGTAATGGCCAAATTAATCAGCCGTATCTTGAACAACTGTTACCTTATGTTTCGGCTTGGAATATTGATTTGAAAAGTTTTTCTGAGACAGGTTATCGCAAACTGGGCGGAGATCTGAAGACTGTCCTGAAAACTATTGAACTGACACAAGCCGTGGCTCATGTTGAAGTTACAACCTTAGTTGTTCCCGGAATTTCCGATGATCAAGAAGAAATGAGAGCACAGGCTAAATATTTAGCATCGCTCAATCCGAATCTGCCGTTACATTTGAGCAGGTATTTTCCTTGCTATAAGTATACTGAACCTGCAACGGACAAGATGATAATCAGAGAATTGAAAAAAATAGCTGAGCAATATTTGAATCGGGTTAGACTAGGTAATATGTAGGAAGCTGTAAGTTGAGCACTTTTTTCATGTGAAATTGGTGCTTGAATTGGATAGTGTAATATGTAGGAGGTGTAACTTGCTGATCGGAATTGATATGGGCGGTACACATATTGATGGTGTAGCTGTAAACAATAATAAAATAGTAAAAACAATTAAGCATCCGGTAGATCATACAGATCTTTACCAAACTATTCTCAAGGCGATATTTGATTTGATTTCAGACTTGGATAAAACTCAGATTTCCCGAGTGAACTTGAGTACAACGATTTCAACGAATGCTATTGTTGAAAACAAAATAACAGCGGTCGATTTGATTTTACAAAAAGGTCCGGGAATTAATTTTGAATTTCCGGAGATTCCGGCTGAAATCAATTATATTGACGGGTATGTAGATCACCGCGGAAAAATGGTCAAGGATTTGGATTATCAACAATTAGCCACTTTGAGAAAAAAATTAACCAATACGGAGAATTATAAAAAAAGCTCAAAAACATCACATGGGAAAAACTTAGCTGCAGTAACAAAATTTTCGACTAGAAATCCCGATCATGAAGAAGCTTTAGCGAAATATTTTGCAGATGATTATTATCAGATAACCCAAGGCCATACTTTATCCGGCAGACTGAATTTTCCCCGACGAGTAAATACGGCATATTTGAATTCCGCAGTTTATAATATTTTTCAAGAATTTGCCAATAATATTACAGCAGCTTTGCGTGAAGTCGACATTACTGCTCCGATTTATATTTTGAAAGCTGATGGCGGTACGATGCCGCTTGCAGATGCAATTACTCGTCCGGTAGAAACAATTCTTTCCGGACCTGCTGCCAGTTTTATGGGAATGAGTGCTTTATTCGATAATGAAACAGATAGTGTTCTCTTAGATATAGGCGGCACAACTACCGATATTTTCTTTTTGGTAGATGGTGTGCCGGTTTTCGAACCGACCGGTATCACAATAGGTCAGCACAAAACTTTGGTCAGAGCTATATACAGTGTATCAATCGGTCTGGGTGGTGACAGTTGTTTATCAATAGAGAATTCAACGAATAATGAAAATGCAGGCTATTCACCCTTACACGGTAATTCTGCCAATACAGATCTTGCAGCTAAAATTAAGATCGGTCCGGAACGCGAAGGGGCACCGCTATTATTAGGCGGATCAGCACCAACTCTGACTGATGCTATGTCGGTACTGCATCAATTAGATTTCGATCATATTTCTGCTGAGCAAATAGTGCGGGCAAAACAAGGTATAACCGAATTAGCGGAACAATTGGAATTATCGACAGAAGATTTTGCGGAGCTCGTATTAATGAAAGCTGCTCAAACTATTAAAAACAAGGTGGATAGTTTGCTCTTGCATCTTAATAGTCAACCGGTTTATACGGTTCGCGAAATCTTAGCCGATCGGCAGATTAAACCTTCTGAAGTAAAAGTAATCGGCGGTCCGGCTCAGATCTTAGCCAACTATCTGGAAGCTGCTTTTAAGCTTGATGTCTTGTTACCCGAACAATTTCAAGTAGCCAATGCAATAGGAGCGGCACTTGCACAACCGACAATGGAATTAAACCTGTTAGCAGATACCGAACGTAAGATTCTGATTATTCCGGAATTAAACATCTATGAACAAATCGGCTCACGTTATTCTCTGAACGAAGGACGCAAATATATTTTGCAAAATCTGAAGCAAGCAGCAAAGGAATTAAGTGATTCAGAATTAGAAACTGAAATTGTTGAAGAATCAAGTTTTAACATGGTGGACGGGTACCGTAGTGGAAAAAATATCCGAATCAAAGCTCAGATTAAACCCGGTTTGAGCTGTTGGATAGAATAAAGATAGGGAATGGGGATTTTGCAAGGAAAGTGATCCACAGCGCCGGCTTTTTTGACACCTGACCGTCTTAAATCGGGTCAGATGTGCCAAAAATCACGGTCTTGGGGATTTTGCAAGAGAAGCGATCCGCAGCGCCGGCTTTTTTGACACCTGACCGTCTTAAATCGGGTCAGATGCGCCAAAAATCACGGTCTTGGGGATTTTGAAAGGAAAGTGATCCACAGAGCCAGCTATTTTGACACCTGACCGTCTTAAATCGGGTCAGATGTGCCCAAAATTACGGTCTTGGGGATTTTGCAAGAGAAGCGATCCGCAGCGCCGGCTTTTTTGACACCTGACCCTGAACTTCGGACATAGACTGCAAAAAACAGAACACAAAAAACAGAACACAAAAAACAGAACGCGAAAAACGGAACGCAAAAGACACAATATTGTCTGAATAACTAGGGAATAGGAGTGAATTATGCAAGCTAAGAATAAATTGGGTTTGGTTTTTTTCCCGGCTTTTGACTGGGCAATTTCTCCGAGTCATCCGGAAAGAGAAGAACGCCTTTTATATACTCAGGATCAATTATTTGAAGAAGGAATTCAGGATATTTCCGGTATTGAATTTTACAATCCTGTTCCTGCGAAAGCAAAAGATGTTGAACGGGTTCACTTTGCTGTACCCGATGTCAAAACCAGATTTTCCGAATCTCATATGGTAAGTATGGGAGGTGCGATTGAGGCATTTGATTTAGTGTTTTCAGGCAGAGCTGATAAATCCTTTGCTCTGGTCAGACCGCCGGGGCATCATGCTCATCGGGTGGTCTATGGTGATCGCGGTTTCTGCGTTGGTAATATTGAGGCGGTAGGTATGGAAGCAATGCGCGCAAAATATGGAGATTTGCGAGTTGCGGTTATTGATACGGATTGCCATCATGGAGATGGTACGGAAGATATATATTGGAATGATCCTGATACTTTGTTTATCTCTTTTCACCAAGATGGGAGAACTCTGTATCCCGGTACGGGTTATATTGGTGATGCAGGCGGACCTGGTGCTTTTGGTTATAATATTAATATTCCTTTACCTCCGAAAACCGGTGAAGAGGGTTATCTTTATGTACTGGAACATGTAATTATGCCGATTCTTGCAGAATACAAGCCTGATTTAATTGTTAATTCTGCAGGTCAGGACAATCACTATTCCGACCCTATTACCAATATGAATTTCACTGCACAAGGTTACGCAATATTAAATGAAAGACTGAATCCGGATGTGGCAATTCTTGAGGGTGGTTATTCGATAGAAAGTGCTTTGCCTTATGTTAATACCGGTATTATTTTGGCAATGGCAGGACTGGATTATTCCGGTGTCAAAGAACCGGATTATAATCCCGATCGTTTGCGACAAGATCCGCGAATTACTGAGTATATTAAAGAGCTTGCGGATACCGTATATGAAAGATGGCAACAACGTGAAATTTTAGCTGCCAAAGAATACGGTAAGGAACAACTGGTTCAGAGAAAGAGAAATATCTTTTACGATACAGACGGCATTATGGAACATCAAACTCAAAATTTCAAAGTTTGCTGGGATTGTTCGGGACTGAATTATATAGATTCAAGATCGGATAGGGGTTCAAAAATAAAAGGTATTACCATTCCCCGTGATGCTTGTCCTAAATGTCAGAGTGAGGGATACGAAATGTATGAAAAATCCGGTTCAGGATTGACCAACGTGTATTTACAGGATAGAGTCAATGACTGTTATCTAGCGAAATAAACAGGTATCACTATTTAGAACAGCATCTATTCGCTAAATGATATTTTCAGCTAAAGCGGTGGAACCGGTAATGGTCTGGTTTCATCGAAAACATAATCCGCATCAATCAAATCATCAATCAATTCCGGATTATAAAACATGCGATAACCGTCCAGATTTCTTCTGCCTTGCAGCAGAAAGTCATCGCGAATTGATGTAGTGTATTGTTTTGAACCATCTACTGTACAGAAATAATCGAATCCTTTTTGTTTTAAATAGGCGAAACACTGATTGTCATAATTATAATCATCTATTGACCAGGAGAACGGCGAACCGAAAGGATAAATCATGATATCTGTTTCACCGATAATCGGTTCAATATTCTTATCCCAAAGATCAGCATCCTGCTGGAAAGATTCAAAGGAGACAACATTCAGATCTATATGACCCCAAGAATGGCTGGCGAATTCCCAGCCGGTATCTCTCAAAGCTTGAGCAACTTTTTGGGCTTCAGCAATATCAGCATCAAAGTTCGGATTAGTATCTTTATACCTTTCATCGGTTCGGTAGCCGAGAGCGCCTTCGTAGCCGGTCAAAGCGAGAATTCCTTTTGCTCCGCGGTAAGAAAAATCCGGGTGACTTTCAACAAATTTATCCAAAATCGGTACAACATCATAGTCACCTAAGACGGTCATACCTTGATCATTGAGCATTGAACAGGTTACTTTGCCGTTTTGATCCAACACTAATCTGTTGGCAAAGCCGTCATCTTCCATGTATTCATAATAATTAACATCATCGACTGAAAGCACCAATAGTTTTTTGTTCTCAGGTAAATAAATTTCTCCCGGAACCATCACTTGATTTCCGTTTTCGTCAGTTTCGAGTTTTGCCAGATCATGCATGGCGACTAGGACATAATCTCTTTCATATAACTGTTCCAACATACGATCGAATTCAAGGCAGGTCGTGAAGAATTGATTATAACCGTCAGCCTTATAATCATTGTCAAAAGCTTTTGATGTATCATAGATTAAAGAATGAAAGAAAACATGCATGTTTTCCAAAGGGTTTTTTAAGACGACATTATTCTTTCCGTTTTTAATCTCTAAAGTAAGCTCGGAAATACGTTTGTCACTTTGATCCGGATATTTTTCCAATAATTCCGAAGCACGATCATAATCGTACATCTTTATCATTGTTTCAATTTCATCCAAATCGATATTTTCAACTTCAACGACCATCTCGCTTAAATCTTTTTGATCTTTGGAATTGTCGGAATCCGAATTTGAAGATGATTCTTGTAGTTGATCCGGATCAGAATTTGCAGGATCCTTTACCGGGTCCGGTTGCTCATCTTGTTCACCGGCAGAAGATTGTATTGTTGAATTTTGATCGACAAGATAATTATCCTGATCAGACGAATGATTATCTTTTAACGATTTTTCCGGAATTGAAACAATTTTGTTTATCAATATTGAATCTAATAAATTATCCTTGGACTTTGTTTTGCTGAAAAGTTTCGGAACTTCGATAACTGAAATCAAAACTACAACAGTAAGAACTATTACTATTAACGGTAAAAATTTTGTAGTTTTATTTTTGAAAATCATGAACAAACCCCTTATAACCAAGCATATTATTCTTATAGTAAAATATTATGCTTGATTAAAAAACATATTGCAATTGCACAGGCTTAATTGAACGGACTAAATCAAAGATTTAAATAATTTTGTGCTATAATCTCAGTAATCTTCTCTGACAAGGCAGACAATTGAGGTATATTATGAATCCGTTAATAAGATTTTTCTTGAAACTGGTTTCCGGTTTGAAAATCGATATGAAAAAGAATTATAAAAAAGTTCGTAATATTCAGCAAGCTATAACGCCTGATGTTAGTAACCGGTATACGATTTTGGATCATAAAATATACTCTGATGCCGGCGGACATAATATTCCGATTCGGGTTTTCTTGCCTAATGCATCTCGCAAACCGGGAGCTTTACTCTTTTTTCATGGCGGAGGTTGGGTAATCGGTGACATTGAGACTTATACCCCGACTTGTGCCCGGATGGCAGATTTAACCGGTCAAATAGTATATTCGGTGGATTACCGCTTAGCACCGGAATATCCATTTCCGGCAGGCTTGAATGATTGTTACAATGCTTGTGAATATTTACTGGAACATTATAAAAAAAATGATGCTTTAATGACAGGTGAATTTACTCTGATCGGTGATTCGGCCGGAGCAAATCTTGCCTCAGTTGTTTCATTACGGTTGCGCGATCGCGGTAAAAAGTTACCGGACAAGCAAATTTTGATTTATCCTGCGACGTATTGGGATCATCATGAAGACAGCAGTCCTTTTGATTCAATAAGAATTAACGGTAAAGATTTCGGTTTGACCTCGGAAAAAGTTCAGGATTATATGGAATTGTATGTGCCGAATCCTGAAAATCGCAAGAATCAGGAAGTCGCTCCGTTGATGGCCCGGGATCTGAGTCAACAACCGAAGACATTGATAATTACTACCGAACATGATCCGTTACGTGATGAGGGTGAAGCATACGCGTATGCATTAGAAAAAGCGGGAAACGAAGTGTATTTACGCAGAATTCTCGGAGCGCCGCACGGCTTCTTGACTTATCCTGATGTTACCGGAGCGATTGAAGAAACATATAAAATAATAAATCGTTTTCTTTATGGTTCAAACCATAAATCAAGTGAGTTACAATCGAAAGCTGAGAAAGAAGTCCAAACTGAAAATAAATATGAGTCTGCAAACGAAGATAAGCCGATATCCGGTGGTATTTTAAATTTGCTGCGAAAAGAATCGGAAGGCAGGAGCAGAGTTCTTAGTTTGGCAGAAAAGGAAAAATTAGGAGAGTTCATTGCTTTGATGAGGGATAATGATGAAAAGCAAGAAGACTAAATATTCAAAGTCAAAATACAAACTGAAAAAATATCGTCATCGAAAGAAAAAGAGCGTATTCGCTCGGGCAAAACGACGTTTTTCTGAGTATTTCTCTTATTGGACAAAACAGGGATATAGAAAACAGAGGAATTGGATTGATTTGGATAATGCTTCTAAACTATTTCCCTCAGTAATGAATGCAACAGATACAAAAGTTTTCAGATTTACGGCAACCGTCAAAGATGATATTGATCCGAAATTGTTACAGATGGCATTAGATCAATCGTACAAGCATTTTCCGCTATATCGAGGTGTTTTGCGTCGCGGTATTTTTTGGTATTACTATGAAGAGAGCGATCTGCATCCTGTTGTAGAGAAAGAAACCGATTATCCCTGTCGCTCGTTGTTTCATTATGATGAAAAACAATTACTGTTTCGTGTATTGTACTATCGCAATCGAATTCATTTAGAAGTTTTTCATGCCCTGTCTGATGGAACCGGGGCTTCTTGGTTTTTACAACTTTTGATTACAAACTATGTTCTTTTACGTTATCCGGAGAGCAGATCAGAACGGATCGAATTACCTGAAGAGTTTCAGTATACCCGATACGAATCAGGCTCACAGCTGGATGACAGTTTTACGCGTTATTTCAACAAGAAAAAAAATGAAAAGTCGATTAATGTAAAAGAGATGAATCCGGATGAGTCTGAAAAGCGAAAATGGAAAAGAGTCTATCAGATATATGGACGCAAAACACAGGATAACCGCATGCAGATTATTGAATCCGAAATGCCGGCTAAAGATTTATTGAAAATATCGAAAGATCGTAATATTACTTTATCCGTATTGCTTACTGCTATTTTTATTGAGTCGATTCATAAAACAATCAAGCGTAAAAACAAGGAACGCAGTGTTACAATTTCAGTGCCGATTAATCTGCGACAATTTTATCAGTCACATTCTGCACGTAATTTTTTTGCAACGACTTTAATCGGATATACATTCGGTCAAGAAGGCAAAACGGATACTTTTGATGAGATTTGTGAATGTGTAGCAGAGCAGTATTCAACTGCGACAAAGGTCGAAAATATTGAACACAAACTTTTTTCTTTAGTCAAACTGGAAAAAAATCTAGCATTGCGTATCATCATCAGACCGCTTAAAAATCTTATATTGCGACTTGCCAACAAGATCAACAATTTGAGTATTACAGCTGCTTTATCTAATATGGGTAAAATAAGTTTTCCGAAAAACATAGAAGAATACGTTGATCAGATTTATGTTTATATAACAGCTTCCAGACCTCAATTTGCCTGTATCACTCATAAAGGTATTTTAACGATAAATTTCAGCTCTCCTTATCAGGATACGGAAATTCAGATGAATTTTTTACGGCGTTTAACTGAAATGGGAATACCCGTAACCATAGGAGCAAATGATGTTAATCCGCCAAACACCAAACAGGATGCGGATCATTCTGATTATTTGTTTGAACAGCAGCTCGTGCAGCGGGAGAATCAAGCATGAAATATTGTAATTCCTGTAAAATAAAAATAAAAGGTTCGCCTCGTGTTTGTCCTTTATGTAAAGAACCTGCGGTTGATGCAATAACAAAATTTTCAAAAGAAGAATCGACAAAAGCAGGAACAAAAAATGCTGAATTATCAGAAGTCAATAGTATTGAAGCTGATGGCTCATTTGATCCATTTCCGATTGTACCTTTACATTACAAACAGTATACTTTGCTGACAGTATTATCAGCTATTTCGATCTTTGTTTATGTAATAATGTGGTTGATATATCTGAAATTTCCGGAGAGCGGTCTGTTGCCACGCTATATCTTTTTTGCTTTAGTGAGTTTATGGCTGCTGGTTTCGGCAATCGTCAGAAAAAGACGAAATGTAGCAAAAAGCATTCTTTATCAGTTCAATATATTATCTGTTTTATTGTTATTGCTGGATAAGCTTTCTGATTGGAGCGGTTGGTCAATTACTTATGCAATCCCGCTTCTTGTTTGTGTTGCATTGTTTGCAATTATTATTGCCATCGGTTTCATTCAGAAAGAATTCGGTGATTATGTATTGTATTTGGGTGCCGTTGCAATTGCAGGTCTAATCCCTCTGCTATTTATAATTTTCGGTTGGGTAGATGTCCTGTGGCCGTCAATTTTGTCGATTGCTTTAAGTTCAATAATGTTGATTTTACTCATAATATTCCGCTATAGACTAATAGTTCATGAGTTGAAAAAACGGCTGCATCTATGAAATATGAAACATTTCATATGAATTATTTGGTACATGTAATAAGGTTATAAAATCGCTTATTCCTGTGTAGCAGATAAAAACTCGAACAACTAAGGCTCATTACCTGAAAATCACAAACTCAGGCTAAAGCCATCAAACAGTGTGATTTTCTGACGGTAATTTCGCTAAGTTTTTTCGGAGTTTTTCCTGCAAACACTTTGCCAAGCGATTTTATTTCTTAATAAGTGTTTGATATTATACATAATAATATGTTGTTGAATAAGGAGCTTTACGAATATGAAAAAATTTTTCAATTATAAATATGGGCGAAAAATGTTTTTTATATTTGCTGCTATCGGAACACTGTTTTTGATAGTAGCGCAATGTGGTTTTTCAAAAACGATACAGTTGATTTTAATGATTATTGGTGCAGTGTTTGTTCTGGGCGGATATCTTTGGATGTTTATTCTGTATAAGTGTCCGCACTGCGATACCAGATTACCTTGGGATGGTGGTTTGCCAAATCATTGTCCTTCTTGCGGAGAAAAGCTAAATTAATTTAATGCTAATAGCTGCAAAAAAATAATAATGAAATGCAAATTGCTGATTATTTAAGAATAAATACAAATTGAGTTATATTTGCTAATGTTTTGTTTCAGTTGCTATTATTCTAATATTTAAGATATAGTATTTTTGATATTAAAACATGGTGGGTGTATCAATGATTTTTACTTTATTAAATAGAGATGAATTTGATGATTTTTCAAGAGTCCATGCTGATAGTGCTTTTGTTCAAAGTAAGCAAATGGCTGAATTACTTGAATTACAAAAACGCAAAGTGTTAATCTTCGGTGTAAAAGAAAATAATCAAATTATTGCCGCAGGTTTATTTTCTTTAAGAAAAATATTTGGTCCATACAATATTGGCCATTGTAATCAAGGTCCTTTAATCGACTGGACAAATCAAGAACTTGTAAAATTCTTTTTTCAAAACTTAAAACAGGCTTTAAAGCCATATAAGTGTATAAACTGTGTGATAACTCCCAACTTTGAAGTATATCCGCGTGATATAAACGGGGAAATCTGCGGGGAAGATAATAATCTGAATATAATTGATTATTTGAACCAAATTGGAGTAATTCATCAAGGTTATGATAATAGTGCAATTAACGGTGTGGGACGTTGGTTTTTCTATAAAGACTTTTCCGGGCTTAAGAATAAACAAGATTTACTTGATAGTTTTGATCATGCAACACGACAGAATATAAGAAAAACAATCAAAAACAATCTAAGTGTAAGTTATGATGGAGAAGAGCGTTTAGCAAAATTTGTCAATCTGATGGAAAAAACTGCCGCGCGTCGTGATTTTGACGATAGAGGATTAAGTTATTACCGGAATTTAAAACAAGCATTTGGTGA
>DUOO01000045.1 GCA_012838795.1 Clostridiaceae bacterium
AGGAAATGTTAGAGGAACATTAGATGTTACAATAGATGAAGAACAAGAACTGGTACGAATTACAGGAAATGATTTAGAATTCGCTTTCACCGGTAATGAATTACATGAAATAGTTGGAGAATTAGCAATGCCGGTAGATTATGAGGCATATTATCTATATTTTGACGTAGATGCTACTAAACCGTTAGAAGCGGAATTTTTAGAATTAGATTAAGGTGATTCCATATTCCCAATTATTTAGGTTTTGATCCAAGAGTTCAATAAATTATGAATTCCGGACGTAGAAGTTCTGCTAATGGAAAAGTAAGAGGAACATCTAGAAATAGTAAACAAAGTTTATTTACTTCTATGCTTTATATGCCAGATGAACATTTTCAAGAACATTTAAACAGACCAGGATAATAAACAAGGAGCAAAGAAATGAAAAAAGTAATTAGTGTAGTATTAGTTTGTTTAATGGCATTTAGTATTATTGGCTGTAATAAATCAAATAAAATTAAAACTTATAAAACAGGAAAAGAAACAACCAAAGAAAAAGAAACTAAAGAAAAAGATAAAGATAAGAGTCATTTGCAACAATTTTTTGATAATGTAATTGAAAAACAACATGAAGATGATAAGAAAGAAATAACTGAAAATACTGAAAATACAGAATATACCGAATATGATGAAAATACTGATTTAGCAAAAGGACCTCAAGATTATGTACCGGAAGGTTATGAAGGAATAACATTTAAAATAGATGGTTCCAGATTTGCATTACCGGTTAGTTTTACAAATTTATATAGTGGAGAAGGATTTACTGATTTTATAAATTTTATTAGTAGTGGGTATCATCAATATGAGCATATATATGCAAGTGAAGAATCTGTAGATTTTTATGATAAAGGAACATATAAAACAAAAGATAAAGGCGACTATGCAGAATTATGGTTTGAAGCAGGTTTGTCCAAAACCGGTGATGTTTTTGACTTAGATGCCAGAGCTTTAAGAGTGACTGTGGCAGAATATGCAACATACCCAACCATAGAAGAATTAGTCAGAACAAAAGAGATATTTTCTGTAGACACCGGAGTTGGTGAATTATATATGGGTATGGAGCTAAATGAATTTTATAGACAATTTGGCAGTCATATTATGAGGATTTATACAAATGTCCCGGCAGATGGTACACCGGTGACCGAATATGGAAATAAGTATGAAATAGTTGAATTTTCTGAAGGAAATTTAAACGGATTAATCGGGTTAGAATTTGGCGGACAGGCTAACGAAGATATTGATGGATTATTTTTAAAATCTATTACAATAAGAGAGTTTCCAATTGATGTACAAAAATTAGCGGACAAATATTAAAAAAAGCAGGAAATTTAAAATTATCAGAAGTTGTTAATTTAACAAAAGAAACAAAAACAGAAGATGAAACGGCTGGGGAGTGCAGGCAATCTCTTGGTATTCCTGCTGAGGAAGTCCAAGAAAATATCTGCACTCCCCTTATTTAGTCAGCTAATGGCCAGCATACTACTCGGTTGTCTGTAAATTTTCTATAATAACTACATGCAAATTTCCGGAGTTATACACGATCCAAAAATTTCCGGTGATTTACAGAGTTTCTTTGAGAATTTTTTATCAAACCAGTGCAGCACCCAGAGCTTCACATTCAAGGAGTCCGTCTGCGTCCGGTTGATCAACTATGATTAGACCGTCCTTTAATAGATTTGCTCCCAGTGCTCGCAGTTCTTCCTCCCAATTTCTCATCCATTCTCCGTCACCCCAACCATATGAACCGAAGAGTACAATTTTTTTGTTCCCCAAATTATTTTTAATAGAATCATACATAGGTTGAAATTCATCTTCCTCTAAAACTTCTGCCCCCATAGATGGACAGCCAAGTGCCAGTGCATCGTAAGTATCCAGCATCGAGTTATTAAAATCTGAGGCATCAAATAAATCGACATCTCCTCCTTTATCCTTTGCTCCTTTAACAACAGCATCAGCCATCATTGCGGTGTTGCCTGTTCCACTCCAATAAATAACTGCAATTTTACTCATAATAACCTCCTGAAGTTCTTAAATTGATACAGTTAAACTTTCTATACTTTTTCCTTTTTGCCAATTTGTATGATAAATCTTGCTGCAAGTTTTATATGTTTTTGCTGTATGTTGTGCACTTGTTACGTCAGAATAAACCAGCCATGTAGCATTATACTTTGCTTCTTTTGGTCCCCGTTTCATAAAGCCGACCACATCTTCAGCCGGATAGCCTAAGAAGAATCCGATTTCATGTAAAAATTCATGACTTTCCGAGAGTCTTAAAATATACTCTCTGAGACAAGCTGCCGGCTTTTCGACGGGATAACCTAAATTACCTAAAAAATATCTACATGTCTTACATTTAAAATCTTTTTCTAAAAATTTCGGTCTGTAAATATAGAGCAATGTTCTATTTACTAGACATTTGATCGGAATAAGCCGAATGTTTTTTTGATTCGCATGAGAATTGAATTGGGCAATTGATTTTTTTAATTTTTGATCAAATCTTTTCGCAACGGCAAAAAGATTCCCTGTTTTAATCCCGGCTAAGGTCGGAGCAGAATAACGTATTAGTAATTCATCAAGACAACATGTGCTCATTTTAACAATTAAACTTTCCCCAAAAATGGCAGTTAGCAATTGCTAACTACTGATAGAATTCTAACATCTATTTTTTTATTGTCAAGCTTAAAAATTTTAATTTTGCATAAAAAGTTAGAATATGCTAATTTTAGGTAGCCTAAACTAACTTTATCTTAAAGTTCAAAATTTATATTAAGAATTAAGGTGATATATGTTAGACAAGTTACTGTTTCGGTATATAGGAAATGCCAAAAAATATATTGTTATCAGTGTCTTAATGATGATGATAAAAGTTGCCGGCAGTTATTTGATTGCTCTATCATTTGGCAGATTTTTTCAAGATCTGCATTATTCAGTTTTTGAAAATTTCAGACTAAATATTCTGATTTTCTTGATTGGCTATCTTTTAAGATCCGGCAGTCTTTATTGTGTAACAAAATACCAAACTAAAATTACCGGTGAAGTGAAGACTAATATCAGAACGGAAATGATTACCAAAGCCATGCGGATCGGACCGACCTATCTGAATTACACATCTACTTCCAATATGATCAATATGGGTTCGGATACTATAGAACAGTTGGAAAATTATTATGGACGTTTCTTGCCGCAATTTTTTGGCAGTTTCGGTATGAGTTTAGTGACAT
The DNA here is from genome assembly GCA_012838795.1 of Clostridiaceae bacterium. GTDB lineage: Bacteria > Bacillota > Clostridia > Saccharofermentanales > DTU023 > UBA5436. The sequence continues at coordinate 3,261 of DUOO01000045.1, forward strand.
TTTGCATATTATTTTTTATCAGCCGGCAATCCGCGATTTTATTCTTGATTCTGGCTCCGGTTATTCCTCTGATGCTGAAAGCAATCTTAGAAATGGTAAGTCGGAAGCAAAAAAAATATTGGGGCAGTTATCAAGATGTAGGCCAATTGTTTTTGGATAGTTTACAAGGAATGACAACCCTAAAAATATTTTCTGCAGATGAAAAGAGAGCAGAAGAAATTCATGAGAAATCGGAAACCTTTCGTATTGAAACAATGAATATTTTGCGAATGCAGTTAAATTCGATCACTTTAATCGAATGGATTGCTTATGGCGGAAGTGTTGCTTTAATAGCACTTGGC
>DUOO01000046.1 GCA_012838795.1 Clostridiaceae bacterium
CATTTTCCGAGGCGATTTTCCAAGGTTTTCCATGGGAAAAACAATTTCATCTGCCACTTCATCGAAAATAATTTGTTCTCTTGGATTCTGAAATACACTGCCGACCAATTTTGTGCGTTCACGAACCATGCTGTCCGTAATCCTTTTGCCTTGTATATAGATATCTCCTCTGACATGAGCTTTTTTCAAATTAGGGATAACACCATTAATTGCATTCATCAATGATGATTTACCGCAACCGGAAGGACCGGCAACCAAGATAAATTCACCCGATTTGATTTGAAAATTAAGATCTTTAAAAATCCATTGTTTATCTGCATCGGACTTTATTTCAGTTAAATCATCGGATTTTATTTGAGTCAAATTATCAGATTTCCCTTCAGTCAAATCGTAGGATAAAGATAGATTTTTTATTTCTAAGGCAAAACTCATCTAAAACCTCCGAAAAAATAAATAGATATAAAATGTTAAGCAGGCAATAAAAATGCAAGAAAAAACCAAATCTCTTCTTTTAAAACAGATAATCTCAAATGAACTACCATCTACTTCTGTAGAAAATCCTCTTGTTTCTAATGAAATAGCCAAACCCTCAGAAATGCTTAACACTCGTATAATAAGCGGAATAAAGAAAGCTCTGCCCCATAAAATAGGTGTTTCAATAAAACGTATACCTCTTAACGTAATGGCTTGTCGGATCTGCCTCATTTCTTCCCGAAATATTTGTATAAACCTGATGACAATTAAAAGTCCTAAACTAATCCAGCGCGGAATATTTAATTGATTGAATGCACGAACAAGATTAATCGGTTTTACACTGATACTAAGTATTGCTGCTAAACCTAAAGCAAGTACTCGATAGAAAGCATATAAAACATCTGATTTATTGCCATTGATAATTGTCAAACCCGCCATTATTAATCCAAAAATCAAAATAAACGGGATTGTCTTGATGATAATCTTTTCAAATCTGAATAGTAAAAAAAGAATAAGAAAAGTTATCAAATAAAGCCAAAACCAAATTTCTTTCACAAATAATAATCCGGCAACAAATAACAAAAGACTATATAGTAAAGACAAAATCGGATGAATCGCATGGCTTTTTTTACACATATTAAATCCTACAATTTACCTGCTTTTTGTAATTCATCTGAAATTTTATTACCGATTAACGCGCCTATAAAACCTAATGCGATAGCACCTAAAATGAATAAAATAAAAGTTAAGGGATTGCCGATTTGCTCTATAATTGTTCTGCCTTTTACCAGGATATTAACTACTGCTGTTGTCGGAATTGTAAAGAAAGAAAACAATCCGGCACTAAAGAGAACAGCTTTTTTATTTTCATAACTCTTAAAAAGAATTAATGCCACTGCTTCTGAAAGAAAAGAAGCAATCAGTTGATTAAAAAACATAACCGGTGCCATTAACAAAAGGACCAAACCGGAAAATATACCGATTACAGTCAGCGATCCGCTTTTTTCTACTTTGCGTAAACCGATGGATGTGAACAAAGCAAATGGTAATGCCATGGCGAAGGCTTGCGCTCCCAATTTTGTTACTGTCATAACAAGTGGTGCAATCGGTCCGGAAGCTAACAATGTAACAGCTGTAATTACTGCTAAAAATACAATGTCTTTAATTGTAAAAGCTTTAAATTCAATTTTCTTCATCCCTCTGCTCCTCTTTTTTCCTCTCTTATCATATTTTTAATTTTGTTTTTATTCTTTAGAAGATTTTTTATAAATCTCCAAGTATACATCGGATGTTTCCACATGATTTTTTTACCGGAATACCGCATAATCGGAAGCATTTTTTCCTGGTCCTCTTTTCGATAACACATTGTCGGACATTCGTGACAAAATGTTTTATAGGTACTGTGAGGGCATCTCTGTGTATGTTGAAAAGCCTTATTTACTAATTCATAACAATCAGCACATAATAGATAATTAGCAATGCGTTTTTCCTCTAAAATCCAGCTTTTTATTTCTTTCGGAAACTCTAAATCTGAAACTGAAATTTTATTTTTTTCTGTTAAATGATGGTCCTCGCAATAAATTGCTGCCATTAAAAAGAAAATCTTTTTTTCAAATTTCTTTTTTTCCTGCTCTTCTTCTTTATTTATGACTAACATTTTTCTTAAATTCGGAAATTGTTTATATTGCTTACTCACAAACTTTTCCTATTCCGACATTTGAATAATCCGATCACAAATTTTAAAACTGCTTGTTCTGTGACTCACCATAATGATTGTTTTATCCGCTTGATTACGTTTTAACGCATTCAAAATAATATTTTCATTTAATACATCAAGATTGCTGGTTGGTTCATCTAGTAGCAAAATTTTCGTATCTTCCAAAAAACATCTTGCCAAACCGAAACGTTGTCTTTCTCCTGCTGAAAAATTATCACCTAATTCTGTCAATGCAGTATCTAAACCATTTGGCAAGCTTTCCACAAATTCCAGAATGGATGCTTTCCGTAAAGCATCTTTCAATTCTTGATCTGTCGCATGTGGTTTTGCTATCAATAAATTATCTCTGATGGTTCCTTCAAAAAATTCAGTGCTTTGTGTCATGTAGCTGATATTGTGCCATAGAGATTGAGTGTTTATCTCTTCGACAGGATGACCGGCGACTAATATTTCACCTTGATACACAGGCCAAAAACACATTACCAATTTTAATAAAGTCGATTTGCCGCAACCGCTTTCTCCCCGAATGCCCAATACTTCGCCTGATGAAATTTCCAAATTGAAATTTTGCAAAACCGGTTGCTCATCATAAGCAAATGTCAGATTATCGATCTTAATAATGGGATCTGCAAGCTCATTTACAAGATTTAAATCAACTCCGTCCGTCACTTCATTGGCCACCGGTTCTTCCTCCAAAAGATTAAGAACACGTTCGCCGCAAGCTAAAGATTGGGATAAGCCATTACCAAGAGACGCCACATTGGCAATTGCCGGAAAACTGAAAAAAATGCCGAATGTTAATGGTAAAAGAATAGACCAGGCAAGACCTGTCTTTATACCGATCAAGACAACAATACCGGTTGTTAATACCACAATTGTATCTTCTAAAGCTAATAACAAAGCTAATTGTTCGATCAGATTTGCTTGTTTCTTGACTAAGGATTGATTTGACTTTTGCACAAGACGAATTGCTTTATCATGATAGGCAAATTGCATAATTTCAGTAATGCCACGTAAAATATCTAGGAAAATATTATTCAAGCTGCCAATTTCTTGACGCAGTGCACGTCCCGTATTTTTTGCCCATTTAGAAAAAATCAGCGGTAAACCAACTCCCATAATTAAGTATGCAAGAAGTGTTATTAATGCAATGATCGGTGAAAATATTGAAATCAGAACCAGATAAATGCTGCCGCAAATAATGGCTATTGATATCGGAGAAATAGTATGAGCGTAAAAAACTTCAATTAATTCAATATCGCCGGTTATCATTGAAATCAATTCGCCTTTATTGCTTACTTCAATTTTTGCCGGAGCAAGTTTTCTGACTGCAGCAAATACTTTGTCCCGCAACATACGCAAGACTTTAAAAGCGACTAAATGATTCAGATATTGCTCTAAGTATCTGGTAATCCCTCTGATGAACGCAAAAATCGCCATCAGCCAAACAATTCTTGTAAAGGATATGCTGATCAAACCGGCTGATTGAACAATGAGTAAAGCTGCGAATACAGCAATTCCTGTACTTGAAAGAAACGAAATAATACCGGCAATAATCGCAATAATTAAATCAGAAAGTTCTTCTTTGGCTAAAATCATCAAATCAAGCATGATGCGCAAGGAATTTCTTTTTCTCATAGATTGACTCTTTCAAATCGTTTTTGACTTTGCCACATTTGTTGATAAACTCCTCGCTGATTGATCAATTGCTCGAAAGTACCTTCTTCAACCAGTTTGCCGTCATCTAAGACATAAATATTTTTGGCATTTCTGCCGGCATATAATCGATGGGATACAAGAATAACAATATTCTCTTTTGCCATTTCCTCCATTACTTGCAAAATAATCGCTTCACTTTCTACATCAATGTTGGAACCGGCTTCATCAAAAACATATACCTGGGCATCGTGCAAAATCGCCCTTGCCAAAACAAGACGCTGTTTTTGTCCGCCGGAAAGATTACTGCCGTCGGATTTAATTTCTAAATCAAGACCTCCGCGCGGTTCGACTTCGTCATAAAGCTGAACAGTTTTAAGCACATTGATTAATTCTTCATCCGTTGCGGTTCTTTTCCCCATTAATAAATTTTTACGAATCGTTTGTTCAAAGACATGCGCATCATGTGCAATACGAATCATGTTTTCCGTAATAGATTGTTTTTTGTAGGTGAGATATGAATTTTCTCCCCAAAAAATCGCTTTTTCACCACCATCCAGTTGACCCACCAGCAGCCGTACCAGAGTTGTTTTCCCCGAACCGGATGCGCCGACAATTGCTGTATAGCCGTTACTTGTGAATTCTGCATTGATCGCATCTAAAACCTTGCGCTCACTATTCGGATAAGAAAAGGTGAGATTTCTCACTGTAATCCACTTTGCCTTATCGTCGATTTCATTTTTGTGCTTTTCATCTTGTTCAGGCAAAGCAAAAAAATCAATCAGATTTTTACCGGCTGCGACACCTGTCATCGCAACATGAAAACTTGAGGTTAAAGTAATCATCGG
>DUOO01000047.1 GCA_012838795.1 Clostridiaceae bacterium
AAGAAAAACATTTAATATATATATAAACAGTGTAAATTTAAACAAAATATAATAAAATTCAAAATTGTTCTAATAATTAGTATATTATTTATCGATAAGTATATTTTAACTAATTTATATACTATAAGTTAAGTTGATGAATTGTGTCTTAAGATTTTGTACTTGCAAGCATTTTTTGTTAGTGATAGAATACTTATCTGTATTCGGAGCCTAATCCATTTTTTAGAGTGCTTAGAGTTTCGATCTTACAAAATTAAGTCGCAGGAGGTGAAGGAATGCCTAACATTAAATCGGCGAAAAAACGTGTGAAAGTTGCTGCAGCAAAAACTGAAATCAACAAACGCAAAAAAAGCGAATTAAAAACAGTTTTGAAAAATACTCATCAAGCACTAGACTCTTCCGCAGCAGATGCGGCTGAAAAAGCGGTTTATGCCCAGAAGAAAATTGATAAAGCTGTTACATCAGGTTTGATTCATAAAAATAAAGCTTCACGCAAAAAAGCACAAATAGCTAAAAAACTCAACAATTTAGCTTAATTTTATTTTAATCATATTTTTATGATTAAAGTTTCGGATTGGTGTAACTCATGATATCAGTCAATCTGAAGAATTTAGTCAAATCCGAGTAACTTGAGTTATTTATAATTTGCTTTATAATAATATAGTACTTATAGTATAAATATAAAAAAATATAAATTATGTTTCCGGGGCAGGGTGTAATTCCCTACCGGCGGTAATTGATTCTATATCATCAGCCCGCGACTCTCTCTGAGATTGATAAGGTGAAAATCCTTAGCCGACAGTAAAGTCTGGATGGAAGGAAGTAGCATATTCGGTAAAAGCCAATTGTTTTGCCCCGTCATTTGTCGGGGTTTTTTACTTTGACAAATGAACTTTCTGATTAGGAGGTTTATTTATGTCAGAATTCGAATTGAAACAAAAATCAGCATCTGTCAACAAAGCCGGCAGCAGCCGTACACGATGGGTTGCCAAGACCGGAATATTATCTGCGGTGGCAATCATCTTGATGTACTTGGAGTTTAACATACCCTTTATGCCGGTGTTTTTGAAATTTGATTTTGCCGAGATACCTGCTTTACTGGGTACTTTTGCGATGGGACCTTTAACAGGTGTGATCATTGAATTAATCAAAAATCTTTCACATTTACCGTTCAGCCATACATCATATGTCGGTGAATTAGCGAATTTTATAGTTTGCAGCAGTTTTGTTTTTGTTGCAGGCTTGATTTATCGTAACAACAAAACTCGCAAATCTGCAATTCTCAGTCTGGTTGCCGGAACAATAACAATGACAATAATTGGAGTTCTGGTAAATTATTATATTAATTTACCCTTCTATGCTACAGCAATGGGAATAGATTTAGATGTAATTATCGGTATGACCAATAGTGTAGGGAATAATCTGGTTACTGACATGAGAAGTTTACTTGCCTTTGTCTTTGTACCTTTCAACATTTTCAAAGGTGTTGTTATTTCCATAATAGTTATGTTGATTTATAAAAAATTGAGTCCGATTTTGCATAAATAAAAAAAGGTGATCAGCATTAATTGATTCCACACTTCCCTTGATCATAATTTTCCGGAGCGAAGTGTTGCAGATATGTTTACATATCGAATTAGCAAAAGATGTGAACAGTCAGGATTTGACGGTTCACATCTTCGATTTTTAACGTTATAATAAATAAATGTTAGGAGGTAGTGTATTGTTTAATGCTCTTGGACAATTAGATCAGCTGGTAACCTTTTTTAAGAATTTATTTAATTCCTTACAAGAGGGTATACTGTTTGTAGGCGAGCCATTAGATATTGCACTTGCTGTAATTGATATTTTAATTACAACTTTTATTTTCTATTATATTTTACGTATTGTCAGAGATTCCAGAGCATGGCAATTATTAAAAGGTATTTTGTTCATAATTTTTCTAACCATTATTGCTCGGGTTTTCGGTCTGAGTTTATTGAGTTACTTACTAATGAATACTATTTCAGTCTTTTCACTGGCTTTTGTGATCATTTTCCAACCGGAATTAAGACGTACTCTCGAAACAGTCGGACGATCCGGTTTGAATTTATTTAATCCCCGATCCGGAGAATATCAGGGAGAGAGGGCTGCGACAACAGTATCCCAGATGATCGAATCGATCGTGCAAGCGTGTGGCGAAATGGCCGAAAGTTATACAGGTGCTCTGATTGTGATTGAACGAACTACTCCTTTGGGAGAATTACAGGATCAGGAGAATGCCGTAGAGATTGATTCACCGGTTTCGACCAGCTTGATTAAACAGATTTTTGTTGACAGCACACCGCTCCATGACGGTGCAATTTTAATTCGCTACGGTAGAATTGCCGCGGCGAGAATACATATCCCGTTATCTGACAATTATCATTTGCGGAAAGATTACGGAACCAGACATCGAGCTGCGATTGGTGCGAGCGAGATGGGTGATGCGATTGCAATTGTACTTTCTGAAGAAAAAGGCACGATCAGTATTGCGATTGAGGGCAGACTATATGTTTTAGAAAATAGCGATGCTCTCAGAACCCAGCTCCATCGTTTTCTTTTACAAGATGAAGAAGAAACGGAAGGTCACTTCCGACTTTTCCGTAGAAAGAAGAAAAACAAAACAATGTTCGGGCCCAGAATCCCCAAAACCAGACGTGTTTTGCTGCTATTTGTTTCTTTGATTTCCGCTTTTGCTTTGTGGTTTTATGTGCAGGCTACTGTCAACCCGATTGAGGCAAAATCTTTTTCAGTTCCTCTCTCTTTTGAAAATACGGAAGTTCCGTCAGAAAAAGGTTTTGAAGTGACTTATCCCACAAAGAACATTCAAATATCTTTGACAGGACGAAAGAACTTGTTGGATAGTATGACAAATCGAGATCTTGAGGCTTATCTTGATTTGGCTCAAATTGAAGAAGAAGGAATACAAACGATCAAAATCAATATTTCGAAAAACACACCATTATATACGCGAACTAATTATATTACACCTGATGAAATTACGATTGCTGTTCGTAAAATTGAAAAGTAACATTGTCAATTATATGTTCCGGAAATGTTTGCATTAAAGATCGAAAAAGTATTTTTGTAAAATTTTTAAAAATTGGAGGAAATATGACCAGATTATTTGGCACTGATGGAGTGCGAGGTATTGCCAATAAAGAATTAACGCCGGATTTAGCATTTCGTTTAGGTTTTGCCGGAGCAAGAGTATTAACCGGTGAGAAAAGCCACAAACCGATTATTTTAGTAGGTACCGATACGAGGATATCCAGCAGCATGCTGGAATCTGCATTGGTTGCCGGAATCACATCAGCCGGAGCTGATGCATTTTTGGCCGGAGTGGTACCGACACCCGGTATCGCTTATTTGACACGTAAATATAATTGTGATGCGGGAGTCATGATTTCAGCATCACATAATTCATATGAATATAACGGAATCAAATTTTTTGCCAGTACAGGCTATAAATTACCTGATGAGATTGAAGATCAGATCGAACAGGTAATCAATGAATATCAAGAAGATGTTTCCAGACCGATTGCGGATCGGATTGGTCATCGCATTCAAAAATCGAATTCGGCACGCGACTATGCGGAACATCTGAAACGACGCATGAGTGTTGATCTAAGCGGTATGAAAATTGCTCTTGATTGTGCCAATGGCGCCAGTTTCCATATTGCGCCGGGAATTTTTGCGGATTTAGGTGCGGATGTCGTATCAATCGGTATTGAGCCGGATGGCGAGAATATCAACCTCAATTGTGGTTCGACAGATCTGGCCAGACTGAGACAAACAGTCAGACGCGAAGGATGTGATATCGGAATTGCTTTTGACGGTGATGCGGATCGAATGCTGGCAATTGATGAAAACGGTACAGTGGTCGACGGTGACGGAATTATTTCAATTATTGCTAAAGGAATGAAAGACAGGGGCACTTTGCGCGATAATAAAGTTTGTGTCACGGTGATGAGTAATTTAGGAATGGATATTTTTGCCGATCAAGCCGGTATTAATTTGTATAAAACACAAGTCGGCGATCGTTATGTGCTGGAAGAGATGTTGAAATCAGGCATAATCTTAGGCGGTGAACAAAGCGGCCATATTATTTTGCTGGAGCATACAACTACCGGCGACGGTCTGTTAAGCGCACTTGCATTGTTAAAAACTCTGAAATCTTCTGATCAACGTCTTTCAGAAGCACATTCAATCATGAAACCCTTGCCCCAAGTATTGAAAAATGCTCAGATTGCTAACGAGCGTAAAAAAGCAGCTATGGAAGATGAAGATGTTATAAAGGCGATTGCGCAAGAAGAAGCCAGATTAAAGAATAAGGGTCGTATTCTAGTCAGACCGTCCGGTACTGAACCGCTGGTCAGAGTCATGATTGAAGGCGAAGATTATAAAGAAATAAATATTATAGCAGATCGTATTATTGATTTGTTAACCAGTCGATACGGAATCTGATATGTCGCAAAAAACAGCATTAAAAACGGTAGGAATTTTGGTCTTAATCAGTGTTTTGGCTTTGACAATCAATGCAATTTTGGTCAAAAAGTTTCCGGATAAATTTGGTCCGAAAAAACATCTTAAACAGGTTGAAGATACTGATTCCAAGAATAAATCGGAAGCCGATGAATTGCCGATCAATGAGATGGAAATAGTCAACACTACGAAAAATAATCGTGATGTTTGGAGTTGGCCTTATGATTCTGCTGTTCCTGTGTATCATCATGCTAATTTAGATATATATTCGGGAAAAACGAAAGAAGAAGGTTCCTTAAACGGTATTACCGTATATCTTGCAATGGATCGGGTTATTGATGACAATCACGCAAATGCAGAAGAGATGGCAGATACAGATACAACTTCAGATGATTATCCGGGAAGCGGACAACAAGCCGAGTTGTTCGGAGATGCCTTTGCTGATGCGGAAATAAGCGGAAATGATAATCTGAACGGTGAAAATTCGGAATCTGCCGAAAACATGGATGATTCAGAGATTGTGATTGAAACAATTCCCAATGCTTTGGTCAATAAAAAAGGTCTGCAAACCAACTTAGATAACATTCTGCAATATACCAAGGAAAGTTTTACTTCATTAGGTGCGGAAGTAATCATAGTTGATTCAAAATATCAAACGGATACCCAAAAAGCAGCTTTTATCGGGCAAGATATATTAGAAGATTTTTTAGAGGAATTAGCTGAACAAAATTTCAAAAGTGAGCGTTTGCAAGGCTTAATCGAACCCTTGAAAACAATTCAAAATTCACCGGACAATCAACAGGCAACTAATGATTTTTTCCCGAATGTGGGAGTTTCCAAAGATCAGAGATTATTACTTGATGTAGAGCGCCAATATACTGATAGAATTTTTATCAATATTCTATATGGTGAATCGGAATCTAAAGAAATATCCGGAAGCCGAGTTTCTTACCTGGGAAATGAAACTACCGCGATTGGTGCAAAATCCGATGTCATTGATGCGGAAAGTCCCGAAAAACCGGCATATATCGGCTATTTAATCGAAGATCGCAAACGCTTCGCCGGTTTATCTGAGAAAAATATCAGTCAATTAATTCCCGGCCTGGCCTATAACGGTGAAGAGGCAGTAGTTGAACAAATTATTCCAAGCCTGCGTTTAATCAATCTGACATCTTTAGAAATTGAAGTAGGTCAAAAAAGTCACAATTTCGACTTGCAGATTTTGAATTCTCCGGACCAACAAAAAATCTTTGCAGAAGCAATAACCAATTCCTGTTACGAATATTATTGTACCGATTTGCCATAGGTTATCATAAATTATCAGTTTACTTGTCCGGTAATGATCACATGGCCGGTATTGTCAAAAGAGTAAACTATATTTTGTAATTCTGCCGGTAATTTGATTTCTGAATTGAAAGGTTGTCTTGTAATTAGATAATTATCATAACTATAAAATTTATCAGGTTGTAACAAATCAATATATTCTTCAAAAGTGATAAATTTTTGTTGGATAATCTTAGAATGAGGCAGACCGACGTAGCGCAAATGCCAAGGCTCAAAAGTTATACCTGTAATGTCTTCTTTGCCTTCAGGATAACGAATAATAAAACCGAAATCATAACAATTTTTATTTACATATTGTCCGGCTTCACTTTCCAGGAAATTCATACCGGCATGTTCGAAAACGTAAACATCAACCGCCAAACCGGTATGATGTTCACTATGACCCGGCGGCAAAGCTAATTCCTGATCATTTGCCTGAATTTCCGCTTGTTCTGCAACTGAACGGTAAACTGAACTGACATACATCTTATCTCCGGTATTTTCAGTGACTGCAGCTGACAATTGTGCATAGGCATCCAACATAGCAACATTCATCTGAACACCGCTATCTTTGTACTCTGCCATTTGCGGTTCGAAGCCTTCCGGCAAAGCATGTGTTTTGTTCAGCAAAATCAAACTTTGCTCCGCACGCCAATCAGACTGACTGTGCAAATCAAAAGTTTGCAAATTTTTTTCTGAAGCCTTATTCTCCTTAAATGATATGTGTTTATCATTACGTCCCAGAAAAAATCCCTGTACCCGATATAACAATTCAGGTTTGCTGACCAAAAGAATTGTTATTGTTACAAGTATGAGGCACAAGCTGCTGATAATTATTTTTATTACATTGAGATTTTTATTTTTTTTATTCTTATCACTCATAAATATTCCGCTTATATCTAAAATATTTTATGTAAAATCATGTACAATGATAACATAATCATTAAATATGATTTCTTTAATTTTTATTAATAACATTTGGCAAATGTCAGTCATCCGTATTTGGCAAATTTATATTTGTTGAATTGACTTTTAATTTCAAAGGGTATATTATACTTAAGCTGTTTTACAGTCATTAAATGTGACTAATCAATAAACTCATATCGCATTCGTGAGAGGACGCTGGAAACTTACGGGCGATATGGCATGTGAGGTGAAGAAATGAAAGAAGGAATCCATCCTAAATACGGGAAATGTGAAGTGCGTTGTGCATGCGGTGAAACTTTTGAAACAGGTTCAATTTTAGAGAGTATTACTGTAGATATCTGTTCGAAATGTCATCCGTTCTATACCGGACGTCAAAAATTAGTTGATACCGGCGGTCGTGTAGATAAGTTCAAACGTCGTATGGATCGTGCAAAAAAATCTGTATAGATTTTTGAACTGTTAAATGAAAAACGAGGAGGGTGTACATTTTGTTGTGCAAACTCCTTTTTTAATGTAGGTTTTAAACATCAAGTATAATTATAGACAGTGCAGATAACTATTGAGATTATTATCAAATCAAATTCATTTGTCTGCCGGCAATCTTTAACAATTAATATGATAGAGGACTTGTCAATCGTTTCGTGAAAATTACGAATGGCACAGGTGAAATAAATGAGTCAAGAGAATACCAGGGAAATACGCAAAACAACAATTGGCGGACAAGCTTTGATAGAAGGCTTAATGATGATCGGACCCGATAAAAAAGCAATGGCGGTAAGGAATGCCGAGGGTGAAATTATATTGGAGTTTTTGACCGGAGGCAAGATATCCAAAGCAGAAAAAATTCCTTTTATCAGAGGGCCGGTCAGAGTATTCAAACAACTGGTGACAGGTACGAAAGCTTTGATGCGCTCAGCAGAAATTGCGGAATCGGGAGAAAGTACCGAAGCAGATAATGCCGATTCAACAAAAAGCACTACGACAGAGATTTCTGAATCGAGAGAGACTTCCGAACAGTCAAGAAGGAAAAAGAGTTTTTCTGAAAAGTATCCGAATTTCAGTTTGTATGTATCAGCCATTGTCAGTATATTTTTCTCAGTTCTTCTTTTTATGTTATTGCCGGGTCTGATTGTTGACGGTATTAAGTTATTGTTTAAGATTGATTTATCATCTCGTCTGGTCAGTTTAGCTTTAACCTTGTTCGAAGGTATAATTCGCGTCGGAATTTTTATTTTTTATTTGTGGTTAGTTTCAAAAATGGATGATATCAAACGTGTTTGGCAATATCATGGTTCAGAACATAAGACTATAGCTTGTTATGAAGCAAGAATGCCCTTAACAGTAGAAAACATCCGCGGATTCAGCAGATTCCATCCGCGATGCGGTACATCATTTATGTTCTTAATAATGATTGTCAGTATCATCATTTTGTCGTTTATCGGTTGGCACAGTCGATTGATCAATCTGATTGTCAGATTATTATTATTACCGGTAATTGCCGGAATAACTTATGAAATAATTCGTCTTGTCGGTCGTTATGACAATGTGTTGACCAGAGCAATCAGCAAACCGGGAATGGCAATGCAGAAATTAACTACAGCAGAACCGGATGACAGTATGATTGAAGTGGCGATTGCAGCTATGGAGGCGGTAATTCCTGAACAAGAGGGCAGCGATGATTGGTGAACCGGTAAAACCGGAAAAAGTGTCAGGCAGTAAAAAGACGAAAACAATTGATAGTTTAATTCGCCGGTCTGCAGTACAATTAGCACAAGCAGGAATTGAGAATTCCTTGAATGAAAGCAGACTTTTGCTGGAAGCAGCAACCGGAATCGGCCTGAAAGAACAATTGGTCCGACCGGATCGAAATTTGAATGACAATCAAGTACAAGTTTTTAATAAATATATCGAATTACGAAGAGAGCGGACACCTTTTGCTTACATTACGGGACAGAGAGAATTTTACGGAAGAACCTTTCAGGTTGAGAATTGTTTGATTCCCAGACCTGAAACGGAATTATTGATTGAATTAGTCTTAAACAATAAAAACAAATGGTTTTCTGCAAATCCGAGAATTCTTGAATTGTGTACCGGTACAGGATGCTTGGGCATAACACTGTATTTGGAACTTAAAACCGAATTTGCAGAACCGGATATCCTGTTGACCGATATTTCACAAGAAGCCATAGCTACCTGTAAAGCGAATATTGGACAATATTGTGAATCGGGCAGTAAAATAGATGCTGTTATAGCGGATTTATTCCCTGAGCCGCAAAAATATGATTTGATAATTGCTAATCCTCCTTATGTGAAGAGAGAAGATATTGAGCAATTAGAATCAGATATTTTCGAATATGAACCACATTTAGCTTTAGATGGAGGTTCAGACGGTTTAGATTTTTATCGCAGAATAGCGAATGAAATTAACCCCTTTTTATCTGAAACGGGGAGTACTGTTTTAATACTGGAGCATGGCACGGGCCAAAGAGAAGCGATTAAGCAAATTATTGCAGAAACTAACTTGAAAACAGAAAAAATAATTGAAATAGACGATTATCAAAAACTCGACAGAGTTCTGGGGTTTATTATAGAATGATATTCCTTAACTTTGTCCGGAAGATTACAGGAGAATTTGATGAATCAGAATTTGAATAATTCAGTAAAACGTTATGAAGAATTGAGTATGATGCTTTCCGATCCGATGGTTATCAATGATCAGAGCAGATATTTGGGTTTAGTTAAAGAATTTAATGACCTCGAACCTTTAGTCAAAAATATTTTAAAGTTAGATCGAGCGGAAACGGAATTAACTGAAAATAAAACTATGTTATATGAAACGGAAGATCAGGAATTTCGTGATTTGATCAGAGAAGAAATAGCGGAATTGGAATCTGAAATAGCGGAGATTGAAGCAGCAATCAAGGATGCGATGATTCCTAAAGATCCTAATGATGAGAAGAATGTTATTGTCGAAATACGTGCCGGTGCCGGAGGGGATGAAGCCGCTTTATTTGCCGGTGATTTATTCAGGATGTATACGGCATATGCTGAAAATCAAGGTTGGAATTTTGAATTGATCGATGCATCCGAAAATGAGATTGGCGGTTTTAAAGAAGTTGTTTTTGAAATAGTCGGCCGGGGAGCTTTCTCGAAATTAAAGTATGAAAGCGGTGTGCATCGAGTCCAAAGAGTACCCGAAACAGAAGCCGGCGGCAGAATTCATACATCTACCGTTACCGTTGCCGTTTTGCCGGAAGCGGAAGAAGTGGATATTGAAATAGATCCGGCAGATTTACAAATTGATACATATCGGGCATCAGGGGCAGGCGGCCAACACGTTAATAAGACCAGCTCGGCAATTAGAATTACCCATCTGCCGACCGGCTTAGTTGTAACCTGTCAGGATCAACGTTCACAATATAAAAATAAAGATAAAGCTATGCAGGTTTTACGTACAAGACTTTATGAAATTGAACAGAGAAAACAAGATGCGGCAATTGCCAGTGATCGTAAAGACCAAGTCGGAACCGGAGATCGCAGTGAAAGAATCCGGACCTATAATTTTCCGCAAGGCAGAGTAAGTGATCATCGAATCAATTTAACTTTATATCAATTGGATAATGTTTTGTCCGGCGACTTAGATCCCTTTATTAACAGCCTGCAGGCGGCTGCTCATGAAAAAGCAATTAATGTCAAAACAAATGACTAAAACAGAACTAATAAAATTGGATCCTGATTTTGATTTATCTCTGATTAAGCCGGCCGCTGCAGCTTTGCGATCAGGTGAATTAGTGGCGTTTCCGACAGAAACGGTATATGGTCTGGGTGCAAATGCATTTTGTGAAACAGCCGTGAAAAGAGTATTTGAAGTTAAAGGCAGGCCTCAAGATAATCCTCTGATAGTTCACTTGAGTAAGTTTGAACATTTATCTGAAATCTCAATTAATATTCCGCAAATCGCTTATGATTTGTTAGAAGTTTTTGCACCCGGTCCGCTTACTTTGATTTTACCTAAAAGTGATCTTGTACCGGAAATTGTCAGTGCCGGCTTATCAACCGTTGCAATTCGTTTTCCTGATAATTCGGTAGCCCGGGCTTTAATTGAACTTTCAGGGGTACCGATTGTTGCACCGTCAGCAAATTTGTCAGGCAGACCTTCGCCGACTCAAGCATGGCATGTATATCAAGATTTGGCCGGCAAAATACCATATATTTTGGACGGAGGAACTTGCGCTTACGGCTTGGAATCAACAATTATTGATTTAAGCGTTGCAGATCCGGTTATTTTGCGGCCGGGCTTTATTACGGCTTATGACATTAAAAAATCTACAGGCATAAAAATTACAGAATTTCAAGCAGAGCAATCCGGGATTGAGCCCGATTTCCAACCGAAAGCTCCGGGACAGAAATATCGTCATTATTCACCGCGGGCAACGGTTATTATTTTACGGGAAAATCCTGATTTGGCTGCAAGACTAAACAATTTATTAAATGGAATTGAAAAATTTATCCAAAATAAAATTTCAGCTAACAACTTGAAAAAAGATAATCCACAAGAAATTTCGGTCGGTTTGTTTTTGGCGGAAGAATTGAGCAAAGGACTGGATTTAGATTATTTTAAGAATTCCTTACATAGGTCAACTTGTTACAATGTCAGGTTTAAGTTAGAATCATACAACAATCAACGAGGTGCAGCGGATGCAGCACATGATTTGTTTAATCGGTTCAGAGAGTTTGATCAGCTGCAAGCGGATTTAATCATCTGCTCTGCTGAACAGATGAGCGGAGCAGGAATTGCTTATATGAATCGTTTGAAAAAAGCTGCCTCATATGAAATCTAGTTTGATACAATATATAATGTATTAATTATTATAGATATAAGTTGAATGTTTTTTAACAGAGGTTGATAAGTATTTTAGTTTGATGGAGTGAAGGATGAGAATAGAAGATAATTTCCAAAATCATATTTTATTCGTATGTACCGGAAACACTTGCCGCAGTCCGATGGCTGTTGCTGTTTTTAATAATCTTGCTGAAAAGGAAAATAAGAAATGGTTTGCAATTTCTGCCGGTTTGGCCACGGAAAGCGGCTTGCCGGTTACTTTTGAAGCAAAACAAGCACTTGCAGCTGCCGGAATCAATTTGGAAGATCATCGTTCACGTCAACTTGATGAAAAAATGATGAAAGAGGCCCAAATTGTATTAACCATGACAGCTACTCAAAGAGATTTGTTGCATATCTATCATCCGAATATGGCGGAAAAGATATTTACTATATACGAATTTGTCGGTTTGGAGGGCGATATCAAAGATCCCTACGGAGGTTCGCTTGAAGATTATCAAGAAACGGCTGAAATTTTGATCTCGATAATGCCTGATATTTTGAAAAAGATTTGACTAATTGACTTGAACTGTGCTAATTTTATTTAGCTGATAATAACAATGGAACTGATCCTTAAGGATCATACACTCGTCGAGTGTATTCCTCGCTCTATTCATGTATATAGAGCCATTTGACCGAGAGGAGGTGAACTACGTGTCAAGAAAATACGAATTACTTTATGTGCTCAACCCTGCGATAGGTGAAGATGCTTTGGATTCTTTAAATCAAAGAATTCAGGATTTGATTGCCAGTCAGGGGGAAATTCTGGAAATTGATGTATGGGGACGCAGACGTCTGGCATACGAAATTGAAGATGAAACTGAAGGTTATTACGTTTTAATTAATTTCAAATCTGAACCTGATTTTCCAATTGAAGTTAACCGTATCCTGAGAATCACAGATAACGTATTACGTTATTTAGTAACAACGGTAGAAGAGTAAGTCCCAAAAAGAAAAGAAAGGTAGAAATTATGAACAAAGCGATATTGATGGGAAGATTAACCAAGGACCCCGAATTAAGAACTACACAGAATAATATTTCAGTTTGTTCATTCACTTTAGCTATTGATCGTCGTTTTAAAAATCAGCAGGGAGAACGCGAAACAGATTTTATTCCTGTTGTGGCTTGGAGACAGACAGCGGAATTTGCTGCCAGATATTTCAGCAAAGGTTCTCGCATGGCTTTGGTCGGTTCAATCCAACCGAGAAGCTGGGAAGATGAAAACGGTGAACGCCGTTATATTACAGAAGTCATTGCTGATGAAATTTATTTTGCTGATTCCAGAAGACAGCAAGATGATAATTATGGCGGATCAAATTATTCCGGTAGCAGCAGATCCGGTTCTTTTGAACAGTCATCTGAACCGAAAGTAAGTCTAACCATTCCGGAAGGAGAAGGATTTATGCCTGAGGTCGATGATACATCGCTACCTTTTGATCTTTAATTAAACTTAAATTACCTCATTTGAAAGGAGTTTGACTAATGGCAGATAATAGAAGAGGCGAACGTAGAAATTTCCGCCCCCGCCGTGGTCGTAGAAAAGTTTGTCATTTTTGCGCTGAGCATATTGATCATATAGACTATAAGGATGTGAATACTTTGCAACGCTATGTGAGTGAAAGCGGCAAGATTTTACCGCGTCGCATGTCCGGTACTTGCGCCAAACATCAAAGAGAAATAGCTACTGCAATCAAGCGTGCACGTCAAATGGCATTACTTTCCTACACTGGAGAATAATTTAAATTTCATTTAACATGCAGGCTGATTCAATCGGAGTCAGCCTATATACAAATTATTAATCTGGAGGATAGTAGATGAAAGTCATATTACTTGAAGATATAAACAATTTAGGACAAGCCGGTGAGATTGTAGAAGTTAAGCGCGGGTATGCCAACAATTATTTATTACGTCAAAATTTTGCAGTTAGAGCAACTAAAGAAAATTTAAATACCCTGAAGACTCAGAAAAAAGCTTTTGAAGCAAAAAGAGCTCGCAATTTGGCCGAAGCTCAGGAAAAAGCAGAAAAAATCAGTGGCCAAGCATTTACAATTAAAGTCAAAACCGGTGAAGCAGGTCGTTTATTCGGTTCGGTTACTACAATGGATTTAGCCGGAGCTTTAGCCGATAACGGTTATTTAGTTGATCGTAAAGATTTGTCTTTATCAGAGAACATCAAAGAGATTGGTACATATACTGCAAATATCAAATTGCATCCGGAAATTTCGGTTAACTTCACTATTAATGTAGAAGATGAGGATCCGGCAAAACAAAAAGTTTTAGCAGAGGCAAAATTGGCCGCAGAGGCAAAAGAAGCTGCTGAAAAAGCAGTTGCGGAAGAAGCCGCAGAAGCCAAAGAAGTAGCTGATCAAATTGAAGCTGCTTTGGCGGATTCGGAAGAAGATTCTGAATAAATTATAAAAGATTCCGCAGAAACATAAAAATAATTTTCTGCTAAACATGTTTCTGCAGAATATTCATATTGATTAAACCGGAATATATGACAAGAAGAAATTACATACCTGAAGAAATCAGGCAAAAATTATTAAATCGCATCCCGCCGCATAATCAGCAAGCTGAACAAGCGGTTCTTGGCAGTGCGATGATTTCTGCTGATTGTATTCCGGATTTAATTAATACCTTAGATCCGGAAGATTTTTATTTCCCGGCAAATCAAATTATTTTTGAAGCAATTTTAATTCTTTACAAAGATCACAAAGCGATTGACTTGGTCACTTTATCAGAGTATTTATCACTCAAAGGGCAATTGGCGGACGTCGGAAGTTTGGAGTATTTAACTTCACTTGCTGATTCAACGCCAATTTTGCGCAATTACCAATATTATTCTGATATTGTTTTGGAAAAATCTAAATTGCGTCAGATGATTTTAAGCTTAAATGATGTAATTGCAACTTGTTACGGTGATAGTGAAAATATTGATGAGATTATCGATCTGGTTGCGAAAAAATTGTACGATATTCGGGAAGATCAGGATCGCCGCGGTTTTGCCAAATTAGGACCGGTTTTAGCCGAGCGTTTGAATTATTTAGAAGCCTTTGCCAAGGGTGGTAAAGAAGATATGATACGTTCAGGCTTTCCGTCAATTGATGAAACTCTCGGTGGTTTAAAGAAAGGCGCTTTATTGATTATTGCAGCCAGACCCGGAATGGGGAAAACCGCATTGGCTCTGAATATTGCGCATAAAGCAGCAATGATTTATCAGGTTCCCACAGCTATTTTCAGCTTGGAAATGTCAAAAGAAGAATTATCTAATCGGTTCTTATCCTCACATCTTTCAATTGATTCAAGAAGAATCGGTTCCGCAAAACTAACCAAAGAAGATTGGGATAAAATTGCTGATAATTTCACAGCTTTATATGAAGCACCGATTTATATTGATGATCGTTCCGGTATTTCGGCTATAGAAATGCTTGCCAAAGCCCGACAATTAAAACTTGAAAAAAATCTCGGTTTAATTGTGGTTGACTATTTGCAATTGATGTCAAGTGATCGAATTCGTAATGATAATCGTCAGCAGGAAATTTCCGATATTTCCCGCCAGTTAAAAATCATGGCGCGCGAATTGGATGTTCCGGTTATTGCAATTTCCCAATTATCGCGGGCATGTGAAAATCGAGGTGATAAAAGACCCATTTTATCCGACCTCAGAGATTCAGGTGCAATTGAGCAGGATGCTGATGTTGTTATGTTTCTTTATCGTGATGATTATTATGATAAAGAAAGCTTAAAAAAAGATGTTGAAGCGGCGGAATTAATTGTTGCAAAGAACAGGCATGGTGAAACCAGAACCATTCATTTAGGCTGGCGTGCGGAATATACGATGTTTTTTGAGCCTGAAAATATTCCTTTGCCGGATGCTCCGCCTGCACACAGCAGTTCTATGTCGAGCTATTAAAATGATTGAAGAATTTTCCGGTCAGTTTATCAAAATCAAAAACTATTGTCAGGAACATAATTTAATTAATAAACGGACTGTAGTGATTATTGCTTTGTCCGGGGGTATCGATTCAATTTATTTGCTCCATTTTTTTATTTGGCTTCAACAAAGAAATATTTATAAGATGGATCTTGTTGCGGCTCATCTGAATCATCAAATCAGAGAAGAAGCCGATCAGGATCAGGCTTTTGTCGTAAACCTTTGTTCTGAATTAAATATTCCCCTTTATGTTAAAAAAGTAAATATTCCGGTTTTGGCTGAACAAAGACAAAAAGGAGAAGAAGAAGCCGGACGGTATGCTCGTTATGCTTTTTTTGCAGAATTGGTCGAGCAAATAAAAACGGACAAGTTATATACAGATCATGATATCAAAGTAGCTTTGGGGCATCACCAAGATGATTTAGCCGAATCAGTCGTGATGAACATCGGACGTGGTACAGGATTGGCCGGACTCAGTACTTTGAGAATTCAAGAAAATTATTTAATCCGGCCTTTGCTTTGTGTCAGTAAACGTGAAATATGTGAATTGGTTGCCGATCAGAATTGGTCATGGGTTGAAGATCATACTAATCAATCCGATTATTATTTGCGTAATAGAATTCGTAATCAATTGCTTCCTTTATGGAGTGAAACGGTCGGTTATGATATAAAACCGATCATTGCGAGAATGGCACATAATTTAAATGAAGCGGAAGATACATTACTCTGGATAGAGAATAAGATTTTTAAAGATTGTTTAATGGAAGAGACGATATTATCTTTGAGAAAAGTTAAACAATTGCCGCGCGCCTTATTTAAACAAGTAATTGATCACTGGGTGCAAAGTAAAATATCTGATAAAATTCTCAGTCATTCTCAATTTGAACAGCTTTGGCAGATTGTCCACGGTGAGCATGGGAACAAATCGATAAATATCGGTGATAACGTCAGAATTAAAAGATACAAATCGAGATTGATTTTGTTATCAGAATAACGATTTTACAGTTGTTTACAGGAAAAGAAAAGGAAGTCGGAATATTACTTACAATGATTGAGATTTTATCAGATAAAGATAAGTGGAATATAAAATAGTCTCTTGGTATAATTAAAAAATAAAAAATTGAAAGTGATAATTATATGATGTATATTTCGGAAATTCTAGTATCCAAAGAAGAAATTAAAGAAATCTGCCGGTGTTTAGGCAAACAGATAACTGCAGATTATCAAGGCAAAGAGATAGTTTTAATTTGTGTTTTGAAAGGAGCTACTGTTTTTTTGGCAGATTTAATGCGAGAAATTGAAGTTCCCTGTGAAATTGATTTTATGTCGGTTTCAAGTTATACAGGTACCAAGAGTTCAGGTGATGTAAAAATAATCAAAGACCTGGATGATACAATCGAAGATAAACATGTGATTCTGATTGAAGATATTATCGATTCAGGTTTAACTCTTTCTCACTTGGTAGAGATGTTGAAGAACAGAAAGCCTGCCAGTTTGAAAATATGTGCATGTTTCGATAAACCGGATCGCCGAAGAGCGGATGTGGATGTTGATTATATAGGCAAACAAATTCCTGATAAATTTATTGTCGGATATGGTCTTGACTACAACGGGCAATATCGAAACTTACCGGATGTCTGTGTGCTTTCAGAGTATGATCGGGAGGAAATAGATGGGTAATAAAAAGAAAAACCGCCCTTCCGGGATGTCTTTTTATATAATTTTACTGGCGGTGATTTTATTATCATCATATTTTATGTCGCGGGTTAACAATCCGGATCAAATTTATCTATCCGATGTACAAAAGCAGTTGGAAGAAAAACAGATTAAATCAGTCAAGTTGGATGGCGATAAGCTTGAAGTTACTTTGAAAGAACAAAACGGTCAACCCGGCAAAGTATATTCAAAACAAATTCATCCGTCTTTAGTCGGTGATCTTTTTAAGGATTTTGAAGAAGCCTATAAAAAAGGTGAAATAGAAACTTACGATTATAATAAGCCAACAGATTTTTACAGTGTGTTTAATGTTATTTTGGTTTTATTGATGATCGGCGGGATGGTCTTCTTTGTTTGGTTCACGTTTAATCGGCAAGCCGGTGACGGCAGGAGTACGATGAATTTCGGACGCAGCCGTGCAAGACTCAGCAATCCTGATGACAACGAGATTACTTTTGATGATGTAGCCGGTGCTGATGAAGAAAAAGCTGAATTGCAGGAAGTTGTTGATTTCTTGAAAAACTCGGACAAGTATTCCAAATTAGGTGCCCGCATCCCGCGCGGTATACTACTGGTCGGAGCTCCCGGAACCGGTAAAACTTTATTGGGCAAAGCTGTGGCAGGTGAAGCCGGAGTTCCGTTCTTCTCGATTTCAGGTTCTGATTTTGTTGAAATGTTTGTCGGTGTAGGTGCATCCCGAGTCAGGGATATGTTTGATGAGGCTAAGAAAAAATCACCATCAATTATTTTTATTGATGAAATTGACGCCGTCGGCAGACAACGTGGTGCCGGACTTGGCGGCGGACATGATGAAAGAGAACAAACTTTAAATCAGCTCTTGGTTGAAATGGACGGTTTCGGTCCCAATGAGGGTGTAATCGTTATGGCTGCGACGAATCGACCGGATATTTTGGATCCCGCCTTGTTAAGGCCGGGAAGATTTGACCGCAGAATTACGGTTATGCGCCCTGATTTGGCGGGACGCGCAGCAATTCTTCAGGTTCATGCTAAAGATAAGCCTTTGGACTCCTCGGTTGATTTAGAAGAAATAGCTAAGCTGACTCCGGGTTTTACCGGCGCTGATTTAGCAAACTTATTAAATGAGGCTGCACTGTTGGCTGCCAGAAAAAATGCCGATAAAATAGTTTATGAAGATATTAGTGAGGCAGTTTACAAAGTTACAATCGGACCGGAAAAGAAGAGCAGCATAATGTCTGATAAGGATCGCAAAATCACGGCCTACCATGAAGCCGGACATGCCGTTGTACTGAGATCGGTTTCCGATACAAAACGCGTGGAGCGCATTACAATAATTCCTGCCGGCGGTGCCGGAGGTTATACTGCGGCAAAACCGAATGAAGACTTCAACTATTTAACTAAGGAACAATTATATGATGAGATCTTATATGCTTTAGGCGGCAGAGGAGCGGAAGAAATTGTCTTTAACGAAATTTCTACCGGTGCATCTTCCGATTTGCAAACATGTAATAAAACTGCTCGTGATATGATCACAAAATACGGTATGAGTGATAAATTGAAGAACTATTCTCTGACTTCACATGAAGAAGTATTTTTAGGAAGAGATTATACACACAGTAACGGTAATTACAGTGAATACTTATTAGCTTTGATCGATCAGGAAGTAAAGAGTGTTTTGGATGAGGCATATGATGAAACTTTGGCAATTCTGAGACGTGAGAGGTTACTCTTGGAAAAGGTGTCTCAGCTTCTGCTTGAAGTTGAAAAAATCGAAGGCCCGGAATTTGAAAAACTGTATCAGGAATATGCAGTGGAATTCAAACCGTTAGCAGATCCCGACGATCAATATCTTGCTGAACTTGGCATGAACAAATCTGCTGAAAATTCGGAAGAGGTATCAGCGGTGTCTGACTCGGAAGTGCCGAATAATGATATAAATGATGAAAATAAACTATCGGAGATGAATTAAAATTCGTGAAAAATTACATAGAATTTAGATTGTATCACCGGATTATTTGGTAAGCTTTAAAGTGTGCACGCTCAACACAATACTTTTTAATAATTAAGGAGATGTTATTATGAAACCCAGTTTTCAAGCGGATAAGCATTTAGAACTTTTAAGCAAGCGTTATCCTACAATTGAAGCGGCACGTGGAGAACTAGTATATTTGCAAACCCTGCTGTCTTTGCCTAAAGGAACTGAATATTTCTTTTCGGATTTGCATGGTGAAGCTGATGCATTCATTAATTTCTTACATAGTGCTTCCGGCGGCATTCGCAGTAAACTCAAAAAGCTTTTCCAAAGAACGTTGACCGAAGATCAACAAAATGATTTAGCTTATCTTGTTTATAATCCGCGAACTGCCTTGAAAAAACTGGATGAAGAAGGAAAAATCACGGATGAATGGGTCCGAATTATTATTTTCCGACTGATTGATTTATTAAAATATGTTTCCTCAAAATATCCTTTGCCGAAAATTCAGGAGAAAACGCCGAAAGAGTATGCGAACATAATTAATGAATTGCTGAATACAATTGTTGATGAAGAAGACAGTGATATTTATAATCAGGCAATAATTTTTGCGATTATTGAACAGGAAGCCAGTATACCTTTCATTACCGCATTGTGCGAAATGATTCAGAATGTTTCGGTGGATGATTTGCATATTATCGGAGACATTTATGATCGTGGTTCAGGACCGCATAAAATCATGGATGTGTTAATGGGATATCCTGACGTTGATATTCAGTGGGGCAATCATGATGTCATTTGGATGGCAGCTGCCGGCGGTTGTGAAGTAGCGATTATGGCAGTAGTGCGCATAGCTTTGCGTTATAATAATTTTGATTGTTTGGAAGACGGATATGGAATTAATTTAAGACCGCTTTACAGTTATGCTACAGATGTTTATGCTGATGATCCCTGCGAGCGTTTTATGCCCAGGATTTTTGAAGAAGACAAACAAATTGCCAGAATTGATCCTGAAATAGCCGCCAAAATGCAAAAAATGGTTGCGATCATTGAAACTAAGCTGGAAGGTCAATTATACGAACGTAATCCGGACTTTGACATGGAAGATCGTATCGTACTGAAGAAAGTTGATTTTGAACGCAATGTCTTTATCGAAAACGGCAAAGAATATCCGATGCTGGATACTAATTTCCCGACGATTGATCCGCAAGATCCTCTTGCTCTGAGTGAGAAAGAACAAGAATTGGTTGATTCATTAAAAGTATCTTTTACTTCATCGCCAAAATTACAAAGACATATCAATTACATCTATTCTGTAGGCAGTATGTATAAGATTTTTAACGGCAATTTGCTTTATCATGGTTGTATTCCGATGAATGAAGACGGTAGTTTCACCGCAATGGAATTCGACGGTGAAAAATATGCTGGTAAAGAATTGATGGATTACATCTATTATCAAGTACGTCGTGCTTGGTTCAGTATGGAAAATTCACCTGAACGCCGTAAAGGTCAAGACTTTATGTGGTATCTCTGGTGCGGTAAAGATTCTCCGTTATTCGGCAAAGAAAAAATGGCAACCTTCGAAAGGTATTTCTTGGCGGAGAAAGAGTTACATGAAGAAAAGAGAAATCCGTATTATATATATTCGCGTACTGAAGAAGGTGCTGATGCTATCTTGCGTGAATTTGGCCTTAATCCGAAGTTTTCACATATCATCAACGGGCATGTACCGGTCAAAATCAAAGACGGTGAAACACCGATCAAAGCAAACAGTAAACTGTTTGTGATTGACGGCGGCTTATCCAAAGCGTATCAAGCAACTACGGGGATTGCCGGATATACTTTGATTTTCAACTCACACGAACTGGCTTTAGCAGAACACCATGCTTTTGATCCGGCAAAAGAAAGTGGCAGTTATTTGCCGGAAATTCATGTAGTTAAATCGATGCCGCGTCGTTTAAGGATCAGTGATACCGATCAAGGCAGAGAAATTATCGCCCAGATTTATGATCTTAAAGCGCTGATCGACGCATATCGCCGCGGAGATATTCGTACTGATTTATATTAATTTTTAAAAGCCACGATTGCTTGGACGTTTTAGTTTTGCAGATTAAAATATCTGATATTTTAATATTTTTTAAAATATATTATTTGAAATGGTCGGTTCTGCCGGTGAGATTATCGGCAATGGTTCGGACGTCTTGTCCCATAATAATTGCCAAATCACCCTCTTGCAAGACGGAACGCAGGTGTTTTTCCAATTCATCCAGAGAACCGAAAAATAACGCGTTAACGCCTTTTTCTTGAATTCGTCGGGCGATTATTTCGGAAGAAAAACTATGATCTTTTTCCCGGTCGTCGTAGACTTCCATTAAGATCGGATTCTTTGCCTTGGCTAAAGCTTCGACAAAACCATCGGCTAAACCCTTGGCACGACTGTAAGTGATCGGTTGAAAAACAGCGTAAAGATTTTTATGAGGAATTTTTTCGGCAGCTTGCAAAGTAGCAGTAATTGAATCAGGATGGTGAGCGTAGTCGGCAATGATTCTGGCACCATTATATAATCCGGTTTCGGTAAACCTGCCTTCAGCTCCCGTAAATTCAGCCAGTGCCTTGCGAGCAGCTTCCGCTTCCGCTCCGTTTAAGTAGGCGCAAGCGATAGCGGCCATTGCATTTTCTACATTAAATTTCCCCGGAATTTTGAGATTGAAATTTCCGAAATACTCTCCGGAAAGACTTAACCTAAAGTACGGATAGCCTTCAATAAAATCTAATTTTTCACAGCACAGATCGGGTTTATGTCCTGCAAATCTGTCTTGCGGATAACCGAAACTGAAGACCTTCAATTGATTTCTGATAGCCGGATTTAGTCGATAAGCCTGCTCCAGCATTTTCGGGATCAACGGATCAAATGCAGGTACAACTAAGTTTGAACCCGGATCAAGCAATGCGACAAATTCTGCAAAAGCATAAACAACATCTTCAATTGTCGGGAAAATATCGACATGATCATGGTCGATATTCAATACAGCAGCCGTGGTTGAATAAAAATGAAGAAAACTTCTGCCGAATTCGCAAGCTTCCGAAACCATTAAATGATTATTTGAGCCCGGTCTGACCGTAGTCTTAAATTGTTTCAGTTCAGCACCCAGATGTACTGTAGGATCTAATCCTTGCTCGATCAAAATCAGAGAACACATGGCTGTAGTGGTAGTTTTGCCATTTGTTCCGGCAATATTAATTGAATTCTCGTAATTACGATTTAACAATCCCAGATAAACGGCACGCTCAATTTCCGCGATACCGAGTTCTCCGGCCTTAACTCTTTCCGGATTATCTTCCGGTATGGCCAATGTATACACGATAGCATCAGGTCGGAAATTTTCAATATTATCTGCTGTTTGCTGATAATTTATTGTAATACCCAGAGATTCAAGATATTTGGTGCGATTATTAGAGTGTAAATCCGATCCGGCAACTTGCATTCCGTGATGTTGAGCCAATTCAGCCAGACCGCACATTGAAATACCGCCAATGCCGACAAAATATATTTTGTTATTCGGTTTAAAAACTAATTCTTTTAATTGTTCTATATTCAGTTGCATTTTTATTCTCCGGTATTTATAAGTTTTACTCTGACTGCATTCCTAATTGACAATAAGTCAGGGAATGCCAAAATGTAACATTATACTTAAAAATTATTATAAACAATTATTGCAGATATTGCAGATAAAAGATATTAAAAAGACACGTTATTTTTTGAAAATATGAAATATATATTATTAAAAAATCAATGTCATGATGTATAATACCTGTAATTGTGTTTGTAGGAAAGATAATAGAGAAACGCATATGAAGAGCATCTTAATTACCGGCGGATCACGCGGCATTGGATTTGCGATGACAAAATTGTTTTTGGCTAATAGTTATCGGGTTTATGCTACCTGTAATCAAACTCGGAATAGTTTATTCGAATTGCAACAAACCTTACCTAATCCCAAAAACCTGATTCCGCTTGCGGTAGACCTAAGCAACAAATCGGAAATAGATCTTATGTTTTCAAAAATTGAGCAACCGCTCGATGTGTTAGTTAATAATGCTGCAATCGCGGAAAATAAATTATTTGATAAAATTACGGAAGCTGACTGGGACCGATTTCAAACAGTAAATTTGAAAGCATGTTTTTTATTGGCACAAAAAGTATATCCGGGGATGGTCAGACGAAAATCAGGTTGTATAATTAATATCAGCTCGATTTGGGGAGTTACCGGTGCAGCCTGTGAAGTTCATTATTCAACGACCAAAGCAGGCATTATCGGACTGACAAAAGCTTTAGCCAAAGAGCTGGCACCTTCAAATGTAAGAGTTAATGCGATTGCGCCGGGAGTAATTGCAACGGATATGTTAAATGAATATTCCGCGGATGAAATTGAACAGTTGATTCAGGAAATTCCGTTAATGCGTTTAGGCAAACCGGAAGAGATAGCTCAGACAGCATTGTTCTTAGCTGAGCATGAATATATAACGGGTGAAGTAATCAATGTTAACGGAGGATTATGGATTTAGATTCTTGCAGTGCAAAATATTTTTCAGAGTAATAGATAAGAGTATTGTAGATAGAATATCCCGAATGGTTAGATAGGACAGAGATACGAATGCAATCTCAAAAAGATTTTTATAATTTTGTAAATCCCTTTGTAGAGAAATATGATTACGATTCTTTGGAATTTCGTCATGATTATCATTTTTCCGGAAACTTAGGTTTTATATATAACAAAGATAAAACAGTATTTAAAGTGTGGTCTCCGGTCGTCAAAAATGTTGAAATTCTAAGCTTTGGATTTTGGTCAGATGATTATGATATACCGCTCAAACCGGTAGCAATTTGGCCAATGGAATATTTTGAGAATGGTGTTTGGCAATTGGAAATTAATCAAGATCTCCATTTGTTGATTTATCGTTTTCGTGTTACTTATGATAACGGTGAACAGAGAACTTGTCATGATCCGTATAGTATTGCTACAACAGTAAATAGCGCTCATTCAGTCGTGTTGGATTTGGATCGGACACAGCCGGAAAACTGGAATCAACGCAGAATGGATTTTACCAGATCGGCTGATGCAATTATCTATGAAATGAGTGTTCGTGATTTTACAATATATCCGAATACAGATATAAAACATAAAGGGAAATATTTGGGATTAACGGAAACCGGGCGCACCAATTGTGACGGTTTACCGGTCGGTCTTGATTATCTGACTTCTCTCGGCATAACTCATGTCCAATTAATGCCTTTTTATGATTTTGCCACTGTAGATGAAGAACATCCTTCGCTGGAATATAATTGGGGTTATGACCCTGCAAATTATAATGTTCCGGATGGTTCATTTGCGACTGATCCATATAATCCGTTAACCAGAATTCGCGAAGTGAAAGAGATGATTCAAGCCCTGCATGATAAAGGCATAAGAGTGATTATGGATGTAGTTTATAATCACGTTTATGATGTTGCAACACATCCTTTTACGATTTTAGTTCCGGGTTATTATTTCCGTCACAGAGCAGACGGTAAACTGGCAAACGGAACTTTTTGCGGTAATGAAGTTGCCAGTGAAAGAAGTATGGTCAGTAAATATATTACTGACAGTGTCTTATATTGGGCACGCGAATATAATTTGGACGGTTTCAGATTTGATCTTTTAGGTATCCTTGATGTATTTACGGTGCGAACCGTGCGTGAACAGCTGGATAAAATTGATCCGTCAATTATCATGCTGGGTGAAGGCTGGAATATGGGAGATGTATTGCCGGAAGTTTTGCGTTCAACAGCAGCTCGCTCGCAAATGTTACGCGGCGTAGGTTTTTTTAACGATCAGTTCCGTAATTCCATCCGCGGAAATGTATTTGATAAATACACTCAAGGATTTGCTGCCGGCGGTGAAACCGATTCTGATTTTCTTAATTATGATCTGCTGGCTGAGCGTTATTCGAGACCGGGTCAAATGGTTCAATATGCATCTGCACACGACAATTATACTTTGTTTGATCAAATTACATCTTCTTTACCAATGAGAAGTTTTCAGGAATATGAACGCAGACAAAACTTGGCTAACAGCATGGTTTTGCTCTCGCAAGGTGTAGCATTTATCCATTCAGGCCAGGAATTTATGCGTACGAAATTCGGCAATCCCAATAGTTATAATTCACCGGATTCAGTCAATCAAATAGTCTGGTCTGAAACAAATCGCTATTCAGTAGATTACTTTCGTGCTTTAGTCAAATTCCGTAAAGAACATCAGGTTTTCCATTATCATTCGTTTAACGAAATTCTGAAAAATGTTCAGGTAGATTTTCTGTCGGATCATTTGATAAAAATGCGTATCTTCAGTAATAGTTCTTACAGCGCTGATTTCTGGGTGTTCTTCAATTCATATGAAGGATTCAGTTCGACCTTGATTGATGCCGGAACTTATAAAATATATTTTGCCGATAACGGATATTTTTTAGACGAACCGAAAATTCTGGAACTGGAGGAAGGCAGCAATTTAATCAACATCAGTCCGCTCTCAACTCTGGTTATGGAAAAAATCAACGGGAATCATACACCTGGAATACAAATTGTTGTATAATCGCGATTTGTGATGATTACAGTTTCAAAAATATTGTAAACTACTAAATCTGTATTAATTAAAATACATTAAATTTATTTGTTCAGATGATTAAGGAAAGGAGAAACAGCACTAATGAAATACTCAAAGAAAATAGTTTTATTTAACTTAACGGTAGCTTTGATACTAATGATGATACTTTCACATAACGTATTGGCAGATAAGTTACCTCAAGAGAGACTATTACCTCTATTGATAGATGATGCTGATTTACTTATAAATGAAGAAGAGCATATTCTGAATAATCGTTTGGATTCAATCAGTGAGAATTATTATACTGATGTAGTTATTGTAACAAATTATTCATTAGATGGAAAAACAGCCACAGAATATGCGGATGATTTTTTTGATTATAATGGATATGGTTTTCATTCAACTCGTGATGGAATCCTCTTTCTTTTGAGCATGGAATATAGCGATTGGGCGTTTTCTACACATGGGTCCGGGATCCAAACGTTCACAGATGCAGGCCAAGCTTTTATTATGGATCAATTTTTAGAAGATCTTGGAAATGAAAATTATTCAAAAGCGTTTAATTATTTTATTGATTTATGCGAGGCTTTTCTTGAACAAGCATCAAAAGGTGAACCTTATGACAGACATAACTTACATTATTTTTCTTTAAATAATATATCTGATAATAAAGATGAAAAAATAATCGAAAATACAACTAAAGATACTTTATGAAAAACGCGCTTTTGGAAGGCCATCGGCTCGCTCTGGGAAGTCCACAGTCTGAACTGAACCCCAGATGTTGGACAAAAAATAGTAAACTACCAACATGGGAGGTTGAGGATAGAAACTCAAAAACGAAAGCTAAAAAACTA
>DUOO01000010.1 GCA_012838795.1 Clostridiaceae bacterium
AAAAAACTGCATATGTAGCAATGTCTGCAACAATGAGCAAAAATCCGCCGATGACCGGCTATGCGAAACAAACCTTGAATGTAAGAAACACCCCAAAAGGATCGGTTGTCGGAACAATCCCGATAGGTCGTCAGGTCAAAGGAGTTTTGGTTGGCAACATGGTAAAGATAACTCATAATGGCAAACCGGGTTATGTGTATGCTACGTTACTCAGTTCGACAAGACCACCCGCACCAAGGTATCAGACCGATGGAATTTGGCGGGCTGACAGTTGGTATACCGGTGCCGGAAGTCGGCAATATTTCCGCAAGTTCTTGTCTGGTGATGAAATCTATTACTTTACTATTGGGTCCGGTACCATGACTGCGTACTATACTCTTGAAGATGCCAGAGCAGGCAAGAATGCGATTGGTTATCGTAATTACATCCAGACCAGCACAAGCTCTTTTCAATACATTGGTGACACCAACAGTTCTGATCCGCGTACCTATACGGTCAAATGTTATTTGCTCAGCAATGATTGGCTAGAGATCGTTTTTTATCGTAAAACCTTTAACTACCGACGCATTGAATAAATTTTGTTTGTATCTTGATTGCCGGTTTAAAATTATATGCGGCAACCACAAGAAATTATATAATGCTATCAAATTGGGGACCGGAAAATAGTTGAAAAATAAGGTTTTTATTAATTCTTTGGATACTATTAATTTTACTGATATTAACAAATATTTTCTTACTAAATAATAATTGAATCAATTGCAACAAATGAAACTACATTGTAAACATATATTATTAGTGATAATCTTTTATCAATATTTTTTATCAGATTTACAAAAATATTGCTTTTAAATATGATTGGTTAGATGTATAAAAGATGTAGCAGAAAAGATTGCTGTAAGAAAATTTATTAATTTATCCGGAAAGTGAGTCAATGATGAAGAGAACGATACTTTATGATGAGCATCTTGCACTTAAAGCGAAAATGGTTGATTTTGCCGGTTGGGAAATGCCCGTACAATATACCGGTATTAAAGATGAAACTGCTGCCGTGCGTGAAGCTCAAGGGATGTTCGACGTTTCTCATATGGGAGAAATCAGAGTTGCAGGGACAGGTGCAGGTGAGTTTCTGGATTATGTCTTATCAAGGAAAATAAGCCTTAAGAATCCGGAGTTAACCAACTATGCTTTTCTCTGCTATGAAGATGGCGGTGTGGTGGATGATTTAATGGTTTATCAATTGGATACTGAAGATTATTGGCTGGTTGTTAATGCTGCAAATACAGATAAAGATTTTGCTCATTTGCAAGAGATTTTGACAAAGTATGAACAACAAAACGAAATTTCAATAAGTAATGAAACGGATAACTACGGTTTAATAGCAATTCAAGGTACCGGGAGCTTGATTCCGACCTTGAATGCATTAACTCCGATCTATCCCGCATTAAATATCTCGGAAAAAATTGGAAATTTAAAGAGATTCAGACAAGTGAGTTTTCCGTTGAATGATAAGCACTTAGTAGTTTCCCGGACCGGCTACACCGGTGAAGACGGTTATGAGGTATATTTACCTGCAGATGATACGACCAAGCTCTGGCGAAATTTATTAAAAGAGAATATCAAACCTTGTGGTTTGGGAGCTCGTGATGCCTTAAGATTAGAAGCAGGATTGCCTTTGTACGGGCATGAACTGAGTTCGCAAATTAATCCTCTGGAGGCAGGTTTGGGCAAATTTGTTGAATTGGATCGGGATTTCGTTGGCAAAGCGATGATGGGTAAACAACAAAGGAAGTCAATTGCCTTAATTTCTGAAGACAAATCGATACCGCGTGACGGTTATCAAGTGTTTTTTCAAGATCAGGAAATCGGTTATATCACATCCGGCAGTTTTTCACCGACATTGAATAAAGGTATAGCTTTTGCCTTGGTTACAGCAGATTTAGCGGAAGGTATTACAGAAGTTGAAGTTGCGATCAGACGTAAAAAACATACGTACAAAATTACAACAACACCTTTTGTTTAACATTTAATTTTAAATATTAATAGTCAAAATTTAACAGTCAATTTTGCAGCTTTGGAGGATAATATGGCAGAATATAGGGATGATCGTTATTATGTAGAATCACACGAATGGATTTTAACAGATGGTGATACCGCAACAGTCGGAATATCAGATTTTGCCCAAGAAGAGTTGGGAGATATTGTTTATGTAGAAGCTGATTCTGTTGGTGAAAGTTTAGAAAAAGGTGAAATTTTCGGCAGTGTCGAATCAGTTAAAGTTGCATCGGATCTTTTCATGCCGATTGACGGAGAAGTATTGGAATTTAATGAGGTTCTGGAAGAAGAACCGGAATTGATCAACGAAGATGCCTATGCTGCTTGGATTATCAAAATTAAAGTGTCCGATCCTTCACAAATAGATGATTTGTTGGATGCTGAAAAATACCAAGAGATTGCTGAGTAAATCATATTAATATTATTTTGCAGCTTTGTTCGGCAGAAATAAAAATAAGTCTTCTGTTTTTTACTGACAGAATATACATTATCGATCGGAGAAACATATGAGTGGTTACATACCTATCAGCAGGGAAAAACGTGCTGAACTTTTAGAGTCGGTCGGATTAAAATTAGAAAATTTATTTGATGTAATTCCTGATGAAATAAAAATTAAAAATAAGGATTTTCCCGGTTTAAATGCACAAGGATTAAGTGAACAGGAAATTGCAGCTCAATTATCTAACTTGGCTGAACGAAATAAAAGAGTTGATCAATATGATTCATATTTAGGTGCAGGCTTTTATGATCATTACACTCCGGCAGTAATTGATCACATAATCGGCAGACAGGAGTTTTTAACTTCTTATACACCATATCAGGCGGAAATGTCGCAAGGTACGCTGCAAGCTATCTTTGAATGGCAGAGCTATATCTGCCGCTTAACCGGACTGGATGTTTCAAATTCGTCTGTATACGACGGTGCTTCGGCAGCAGCCGAAGCTTTGCTTTTAGCTTGTCGCCAAACGAAAAAAACGAAAGTATGGGTTTCGGAAGGTCTGAATCCGGAATATATAGCAACGATTAAAACCTATTTTCATGCAGCCGGTCTGGAAGTAGAAGTCGGTGCTTTGAATGAACAAGGAACTGCAGCGGGTACGTATCCTTCCGGTGATGATTATGCCGGCTTTCTGATTCAAAGTCCGAATTTCTTCGGAATAATTGAAGATATGAGAGAATTAGTAAAAAAAGCGGAACAAAACAAGGCGTTATCTGTTGTTTCCTGCGATTTAATCAGCCTTGCCATGTTTAAGTCACCAGGAGAAGTCGGGGTAGATATTGCCTGCGGTGAAGCGCAACCTTTGGGAATTCCTTTGAATTTCGGCGGCCCGGCAGTAGGGTTCTTGGCTGCAAAACAAAAATTAATGCGCAAAATGCCCGGGAGAATTGCGGGACAAACTACTGACACAGAGGGGAAAATTGCGTATGTGCTGACATTGCAGGCACGCGAGCAACATATTCGTCGTGAAAAGGCGACTTCGAATATTTGTACAAATCAAGCTTTGCTGGCAACTGCAGCTACCATATATTTGGCTCTTAACGGAAGATCCGGTTTGAAAGAAGTTGCTGAACAATCCGCGGCTAAAGCGATTTATTTGCACAATAAATTAATTCAGACCGGTTTGTTTGAAGCGGTTTATAACAAACCGTTTTTCAGAGAATTCGCAGTCAAATTAAGGCATGGCGGTTCGCTTGACGTATTAAATAAAAAGTTATTGGAACACCGGGTAATCGGCGGTTTAGCATTGTCTGACGATGTATGGCTGTTAGCAGTAACCGAGAATAAAACGAAAAAAGCGATGGATGATTTTGTTGCCTTGGTATCGAACTTAATTCGACAAGAAAATATATTAGGGGGCTGACATGAAATATCAAACAGATTTAATTTTCGATCTGCCGCAAACCGGAGATAATACCAATCGTATATTGAAAAAATGTGATGTAATAAAGCCGAATTTTGCAGAATTTTATGGTGAAGATCTCTTGCGAGAAGAAGAGTTAAATATACCGAATTTATCTGAAATTCAAGTGTTGCGCCATTATACTAATATGTCTGCAAAAAATTTCGGTGTGGAAAACGGACCTTATCCTTTAGGTTCCTGTACGATGAAATATAATCCGAAAGTCAATGAAAACATGGCAAATTTGCCCGGATTCAGAAATACACATCCGCTCCAGCCAATGGAAACGGTGCAAGGCAATTTAATGTTGCTCTATAATTTAGAACAACAACTTAATGCCATTTTAGGTATGGATCACTTTACTTTTCAGCCTTCGGCGGGAGCCCACGGTGAATTGACCGGAATTATGATGATCAAAGCCTACCATGAAGCAAACGGAGATTTTGATCGAAAAGTCATGCTGATTCCCGATTCGGCCCATGGAACTAATCCGGCATCTGCTGCTATGGCAGAATTTGAAATCAGAGAAATAAAATCAAATGCTGACGGTTTAGTTGATATTGAAGATTTGAAACAAAAAATCGATGATAAAGTTGCAGGAATCATGTTAACGAATCCCAATACCTTAGGTTTATTCGAAAAAGATGTAAAAGAAATTACAGGATTGATTCATGCTGCAGGAGGGCTATGCTATTACGATGGAGCTAATGCCAATGCAATTTTGATGCAAACCAGACCAGGTGATATGGGATTTGATGTTGTACATCTCAATGTACATAAAACATTCGGTACGCCGCATGGTGGCGGCGGACCCGGTGCAGGTCCGGTCGGAGTCAAAAAAATATTGGAACCGTTTTTACCGACACCGCTTATTAAAAAGATAGACAATGCTGATCAGTCGACATACATCTTAGCCTATGACCGTCCGCAGTCAATCGGCAAAGTTCGGGCATTTATCGGTTCCTTTTCCGTTTGTGTTAAAACATATGCTTATATTTTGGCTTATGGCAGGCAAGGTTTGGCGGAGGTATCGGAAGCAGCCGTTGCCAATTCAAGATATCTTTTGGAACGAGTACGGAATTCATACCATGTTCCTTACCAAGAACCGGCAATGCATGAATTTATTATTACCGCTGCCCGGCAAAAAGAGAAATATGGAGTGACAACAATTGATATAGCCAAACGTCTGATTGATTACGGTTATCATCCGCCAACAGTATATTTTCCTTTGATTGTACCGGAAGCAATGATGATAGAGCCGACAGATACGGAGACTTTAGAAGGCTTGGAAGGCTTGGCGGATGCATTCAATGCAATTGCAGAAGAAGCTGCTGAAAATCCTGATTTGTTAAAAAGTGCTCCGCATAATATGTCGATTACCAGACCGGACGAAACCAAAGCAGCCCGCAATCCTATTTTAAAAGCTTGAGTTTAATAATATGAAAGTAATAATGACTAAAAAATGATTGTTTAATCGAACAGATTTAGTAAATCTGATATTTTGGTGCTTAAAAGCTTCAAAGTTATAAAATGGTTTGAAAAGCAAAGAATTATCGAGTAGAATTAATAAGGTTATTATTACAATATGAAAATAATGATATCATTATTTTAACAAAATTAGGAGGAATATTTAATGGCAATTAAAGTAGGTATAAACGGTTTTGGTCGGATTGGTCGTATGGTTTTCCAAGCAATTTGTGATCAAGGATTAATCGGTGATAAAATCGATATTGTAGCAGTTGCTGACATTTCTACAGATGCGAAATATTTTGCTTATCAATTAAAATTCGATTCTACACAAGGTAAATTTCAACATGATCTCGATACTGAAAAATCAGATCCGAGTTTGAAAGAAGACGATATTATTATCGTAAATGGTACACACAAAACAAAATGTATCATGGCTACAAGAGAACCAAGTGGATTACCTTGGAAAGAGTTAGGAGTAGATTACGTTGTCGAATCAACGGGTTTATTTACTCATTCAGATAAAGCTAAAGGCCACTTGGAAGCAGGTGCAAAAAAAGTTATTATCTCTGCTCCCGGCAAAGGCGAAGTAAAATTAATGGTTGTAGGTGTTAATGAAAACGAATATGATTCTGAAAAACACGATTTGGTTTCCAATGCTTCTTGCACAACAAACTGTTTAGCTCCGGTAGTTAAAGTTGTCTTGGAAGAAGGAATTGGCATCGAAAAGGGTTTGATGACAACAATCCATTCCTATACAGCCACCCAAAAAGTCGTTGACGGTCCTTCGAAGAAAGACTGGAGAGGCGGACGTGCTGCCGCCATTAATATTATTCCTTCTACAACAGGTGCAGCAAAAGCTGTCGGTCAAGTAATTCCGGAAGTTAACGGTATAATGACCGGAATGAGCTTCCGTGTTCCGACACCTACAGTTTCAGTTGTTGATTTAACCTTCACAGCTAAACGCGATACTTCAATTGAAGAAATTGATGCATTGATGAAAAAAGCATCAGAAACCTATCTTGACGGTATCTTAGGCTATTGTGACGAAGAAGTTGTTTCCACCGACTTTATCGGCGATTCACGTTCTTCAATTTACGACTCGCTGGCTACACTACAAAACAATCTGCCGGGTGAAAAACGTTTCTTCAAAGTTGTATCTTGGTATGACAATGAATGGGGTTATTCAAACCGTACAGTCGATCTCTTAATCCACATGGCAAAAGTAGACGGCAATCTGTAATATTACTTAACAGTCAGTAATAATATTTTGATGTAATTATTGAATTAAATACTGAAAAGGGCTGCTTTACTAAGACAGCCCTTTTTTGAGTTTGCTTTGAATTACCTGTATTTTGTTAAAAATCATAAGTAACCGGATCAAATGAGGTTCTTTCTCCGGTGTGCAGAGCATTGATTTCGGCAATTTCTGCTTCTGTTAATTTGAAATCAAACAGCTTAATATTTTCTAATTGTCTTTCCGGGTTTTTGGAACGGGGAATGACCATAACATTGCTTTCAATATTCCAGCGTAAAACAATTTGTGCCGGAGTTTTATTATATTTTTCAGCAATTTTTATGATGACATCATTAAGAAAATTACCACGTCTTAAAGGCGCCCAAGCAATCGGTATAATGTTTTTTGCTTGTAATGCAGGAATTAATTCCAATTGTGTTATCAGGGGATTGCGTTCAATTTGATTACTCATAGGTTTAATGTTTCTGGTTTTTTCAATTATTTCTATATGTTTCAAGGTGAAATTACTGAGTCCGATAACTTTCACCAATCCTTCTTCATAAAGTTTTTCAAATGCTTTCCAAGTGTCTGCCGTACGTTGGGGATTTTGTCCCGGCCAATGAATTAACAATTGATCGACATAGTCAACCTGAAGATCTTGACAGGATTGTTTGAAAGATTTTAATGTTTTTTCATAACCTTGATTGACGTTATCAATTTTTGTCGTGATTAATAATTCTTCGCGTGGAACATTTAATCTTTTCCATGCTCTGCCTAAAGATTTTTCATTACGATACATTTGAGCTGTGTCAAAGTGACGATAACCATTTTCGTATGCGGATTCAATTACTTGATCCATTAATTCATCTTCAACTCTAAATACACCTAAGCCGACTAACGGCATTTCAATGCCGTTGTAAAAACTAATGTTTTGCATAAGAACTCTCCTGTCTAAAAAATCCATTACTCTTAATTAATTAACTGCATCTGACAATATGTGAATTAATATTTTGTATAAATAATTTTACCGTTTACTCTAAACATTATCCAATTAATAATTGTTAGGATACCTGCAAGATTATGATTTTTCCTTGTATTACTTGTTACCGTTGTTTTTATAAAAATACTGTAAATTATATACAACAAAATTTTTGCAATATATTATCAAGGATGATTATATGAAAAAATTATTGATTTATTATACAGTACCATTTTTAATTCCTCTCGAAGAAAAGGAGTCTTATGAAGATTATCTCGATTATGCGGCAATAGCGAAGCGTGACGGAATTCCTTTTGAGATGATCAGTTTCCAAGATTCACCCGGCAGGTTTTTGACGGATACTGTAATTTACGAAAAACTTTCTGAAATAGGTGATGAGGCTTTTCCTATTACCGTTTTAAATGATGAATTTGTTAAATGTTCTTCTCTGCCGACCGAAGAAGAATTCGCTGTTTGGTTTGAAAGTTTGGATAATATCAGCTTTGCCGATTTAGTTAAAGAAGCAAGTAAAATAGAGCATCATCATTTTCCGAGTGAACAAGAAATTATGAATTTTTCTTGTTCAGGTGATTGTTTGTCTTGTGATCCGAACTTATGTGGTATATATGATTCAGATTACTAATTTCATATTATTTAACATTCGAAATATTTAAACGTTTTGCCCAGATAATCCAAGAATCTTATTTTAGATATCTAGCTATAATAATATCTTCCAAAGCATAGTATTTTTGTATATAATATACATATAGAATGCATTTAAAACCTGCAAGAAGTTGTAAACTTAATTCTGTGCAAGCAGAAAGCAGAAGGGAGTAAATAGAATGAAAATCAATATAGTAGGGCAAGGTGTTAAAATCACAAATCATTTAGATGATATGATTAAACGCAGATTGGATAAATTCCATCGTTATTTTGACGACAGAACGACTGCCGAGGTCAAATTACAGCCTGTTCAAGAGCAATTGAAAGTTGAGATTACTTTGAATATTGATCGTCATTATTATCGGGCGGAAGCCGCAGCACCTGATGCGCTTTCGGCAATGCAAATTGCGGTAGATATTATGGAAGGTCAAATCCGCAAGCATAAGACCAGGATCAAACGCCAGCGCAAACAATTCGGTTATATGAAACAATATTTAACCGAAGAAGGACAGGAATCCGATAATGAAAATGAAGAGCAATCCAGAATTTCTCGGCGTAAATCTTTCCCGATTTTGCCGATGGATCCGGATGAAGCAACCTTGCAAATGGAAATGTTAGGTCATGACTTTTTTGCTTTTCTCAATGTAGAAACCGGTATGGTAAATCTTGTATATAAAAGACAGGATGATGCGGATTACGGTTGGATAGAGTTTGAATACTGATGCTGATTATTCATAATTAAAAATATTATTTAATATAGATTATTTTATTTCATTTCAGAATCGCCTCGATTGAGGCGATTTTGCTTGTGACAGTATGCTAGAATATGAGGGAAACTTTTGAATGGAGTAAATATGAGCAAATCAGAAATTCAACCCGAAAATTTAACAGAATCTGAATTAGAGAATTTATTCACAGATGATTTAAATCCTGTTCAAAAAGAGGCTGTTTTACATAAAAACGGACCACTGTTAATTCTTGCAGGGGCAGGTTCCGGTAAAACCCGAGTCATTACTTATCGAATTGCTTACTTGGTGAAGTGTTGCGGTGTTTGGCCGAGCGAAATTCTGGCAATTACTTTTACTAATAAAGCTGCCAATGAAATGAAAGAAAGAGTTGAGCAATTATTAGGATTTAACAGCCGCGGGATTTGGATTGGAACTTTCCACTCGATGATGTTGCGAATTTTACGTCAACATGCGGATCGAATAGGTTTTGAAGCGAATTTTACAATTTTGGATAGTGATGATCAACAGCGTTTAATTAAAGAGATACTGAAGGAACTCAACCTGGATACTGAATTGTTTAATGTCAGAACTGTGCAAAATAAAATAAGTTCAGCTAAAAATCAAATGCAGACTTGGCAAGAATTCGAACGGGAATCCGGCTATGATAATTTGCATAAACAAATTGCTGAGATATATAAACGTTATCAAGCAGTTTTGAAACGTGGAAACAGCATGGATTTTGATGACATTTTGGTTTTTGCGGTGGAAATGTTACAGCAAAATCCGGATATTCTGGATGCTTATCAAACAAGGTTCAAACACATCTTGGTTGATGAATATCAAGATACGAATCATGTCCAGTATCTATTAGTTAAATTATTATCGGGAAAGTACAAAAATATCTGTGTAGTAGGTGATGATGATCAATCAATCTACAGTTTTCGCGGTGCCAATATTGAGAATATTTTAAATTTTGAAAAAGATTTCAAATACAGTAAAGTTATTAAGTTAGAACAAAATTACCGTTCAACTCAGACAATTCTTGCAGCTGCAAACTCAGTTATCAAACAAAATACAAGTCGTAAAGCAAAACGGCTTTGGACGGAGAAAAATGAAGGCGATCCGATCAATTTTTATTTGGCTGAAAATCAATATGAAGAAGCCCGTTATGTAGCTACAGAAATTAAACGCTTGACTGAACGGAACAGGGATCCGATTCCGGCGGGTAATATCGGAATACTATATCGGGTTAACGCACTTTCCAGAAATTTGGAATTTGCTTTGAGAGAGCAAGGAATAAACTATAGCATCTATGGAGGTTTACGCTTTTATGACCGTAAAGAGATCCGGGATTTTTTGGCTTATTTACGTGTGGTTTTTTCAGATAACGATGAATTGGCGATTGCTCGTATAATTAATGTTCCGCGCCGCGGTATCGGTGATTTAACAATCGAACGCTCACGAAATATTGCTCGCCGGGAAAATATATCTTTGATGCAAGTGCTTGTTGATGTTGATCGGTTCCCGGAATTGTCACGAACTGCGAATAGTATTAAACAATTTGTTCAGATTATTGCAGAATTACGTACAATAATGCTTGATAATCAGATTTCATTTCCGGAATTTGCTCAGATAATCCAAGAAAAGAGCGGCCTTCTGCAAGAATTGATTGAACAAAAAGAATCCGGGCAAGAACAAGCGATCAGCAGGATTGAAAAT
The DNA here is from genome assembly GCA_012838795.1 of Clostridiaceae bacterium. Taxonomy (GTDB): domain Bacteria; phylum Bacillota; class Clostridia; order Saccharofermentanales; family DTU023; genus UBA5436. The sequence continues at coordinate 10,747 of DUOO01000010.1, forward strand.
TTACAAGAAATTCTGTCCGATACGATTGAATTCACCGATAGAATGAAGCAGGAAATAGAACAATTCAGATTGTTGGATGAAAATTACGATCAAGCTGAAGTCCCTGAATTAGCCCAAGATGAGCCTGATATTTATCAAAAAGATTTGAGTTTATCTGCTTTGACTGAAGGATTCTTGGAGCAGACTGCTTTATTTTCCGATTTAGATCAGGATACAGCGGAGAATACGGTACGCTTAATGGCTATTCACAGTGCGAAAGGCCTTGAGTTTGATGCAGTGTTTTTAATCGGTATGGAAGAAAGTATTTTTCCCGGTTATCGCTCATTTGAGGCACCTGAACAATTGGAAGAAGAACGTCGTTTGGCATATGTAGGAATTACAAGAGCCAGACGTTATTTGCATATGACAGCCGCCAGATATCGTTTATTATATGGTCAGACTAAATACAATCCGGTTTCACGTTTTATGTCTGAAATTCCAAATGAATACATCAGAGAAATCGGCGGAAGCCGCCAAAATAATTTTGAAAGTAATTCTGGAAAGTCAATTCCTGATAAAAGTCGTTATTCCGATCATAGTCCGGGAGTGAAATCCAAAATTTTAGGATCGTTCGGTTTGAGAGATAAGCAACGAGCCAATTCGGGCAAAAACAGTCGCTTAAACTTAATGGATTTTTCAGTCGGACAATCTTTTACACATAAAAAATTCGGTACAGGTATAATTAAGAAGATAGACTATGTTGCCAGTGATGCTATTTTGACTATGAATTTCAATGGTCAGATAAAACGTTTGATGGCAAGTACGGCACAACTTGAAAAAATCGATGATTAGTTAGTGTATTTAGATTTTATATCATGATAAAGTATTATAGATATTCGGTTGATAAATTTTAACGGAGAAAGCATATGCAAGTTATTCCGCGAAAACTCAAGCAACAGAGAGAATTAGACCATTTAAGCCAATATGCTGCAATCAGCCTTAAATCACGAGGACGTCAAACAGAGGAAACGGATTGCCGAATCAGAACTCCTTTTGAACGTGATGTTGGTCGAATTTTATACTCAGTTGATTTCAGACGTTTAAGGCAAAAGACCCAAGTTTTCTTTAATCCTCGTAATGATCATATTTGTACGCGCATGGAACATGTGCTATATGTGAATTATATTGCATCAACTATAGGTAAGGCATTAAATCTGAACACGGATTTAATTGAAGCAATTGCTTTGGGACATGATATAGGACATACTCCTTTCGGTCATACAGGTGAGAAGGAGCTGCAAGCCTGTTTAGAAAAATATAATGCGGATTTCAGTTTTCAACATGAATTGCATAGTTTACGTGTAGTTGATGTTTTAGCTCAACGTAAACCTAATCAAAATGGACTTAACCTAACCTTTGAAGTTCGTGACGGTATCGTTTCTCATTGCGGTGAAAAATATAATGAATATGAATTAAAACCGAATCGTGAAAAAACGGAATCAGAGTTGATACCCGGAGCTCAAAAACATGAACCTCCGGCAACTCTCGAAGGTTGTGTAGTGCGTATGGCAGATAAAATTGCATATATCGGACGAGATATTGAAGATGGAGCAAGAGCCGGTCTGATGAGCTTTGATGCTTTACCGATAGCAATAAAAACCGAATTAGGTACAACAAACGGCGAAATAATCAATACTTTAGTCAAAGATATTATAGATAACAGTTACGGTCATGATGCTGTCATAATGTCACAAGAAAAGGGTCAGGCAATGGAAGAACTCTTGAATAACAATATGCGTCATATTTATCGTTCAGATCGGATTCAGCGTTATGATTTTACTGTACGCAATATAGTGCGTGGCCTTTTTGAAATTTTCCTCGAATATGGAGTGAAACCGAAGCAATTGGCAAAAGAGTCGGAGTATAACATGATGTTTCGCAATTTTAAAGAATATTTGGAAAAACATCCTGAGACTAAAGCCAGCACTATTAGAAAAGTTACAGATTATATAGCAGGTATGACTGATCATTTTGCTCAAACCTGTTTTAATCAAATTTTCCAAGTTTAAGACAAAGATTTATTAGTTAGTTTGATACATATTTTGAGAAAAAAGAAATAGGTAATAACGTGAAAAATAATGATCCCGTAGCATTCTTTGCAATGTTATACAGAATGAAATATATTGAACGCTGGGGTTTGATGCGTAACACGGAAAAAGAGAATTTGAAAGAACATACTTTTGATGTTGCTTTATTTGCTCATGCGTTATGTGAAATACGCCAAGTATATTTCCCGGATGAACAACCCCAACCGGATCCGGGTAAAGCAGTCTTGTATGCTTTGTATCATGATGCGAGTGAAATTATTACCGGGGATCTGCCTACACCGGTCAAATATTTTAATCCGCAAATGCGTTCGCAATATTCTGAAGTTGAGAATTATGCAATTGAACATCTGTTCAAAATGCTTCCTGAAAAACTCCGACAGAGATACGCCGAATATTTTCCCTATGATGTGAACGTTCTGTCAAAGAATTCCATTCTGCAAGAACATAATCTTTTTACTGATGAATTAAATTCTTCAGAAAATAAAAATACGGCAGATACGGAAATTGCGGATCTTGTTGAAGATAGGGCAATTTCAGAAAAAAAATATCTGCATAAAATCGTCAAACAGGCAGATCGTTTAGCTGCGTACATCAAATGTATCATTGAAATAAAACAAGGAAATACTGAATTTGTTGATGCGGCAGAAGCAACCAAAGCAAAATTGCTCAATGACGGTTCACCGGAATTACATTGGTTTATGGAGAATGTTTTGCCGGCTTATCAATTAAATCTGGATCAGTTACAAGCATTACAAAACGAATAATTGTTCAATGGTAATTTCAAAGTGATTTTGGATTATTATCAGCATTCGAGATCATACGGTTTATCTGTTAAAACAAGTATTTTATTACAAAAAAATCTCTGATTTAAGATATTATTGCAACGATTTTACAGACAGAATAAATCTGTATCTCGTGAAGGTTTTCTTGTTCAGAAGAGCTTTTCCACATGTTAATATACTTATAAAACGAATATTTGGAGTAGCTGATGGATAGAGAACGTGCTAAAAATATCAGTACAATTATTGTTGCTGTTTTTTTATTGAGCATAATTCCTATTACTTTGCTTTTTTCTCGGGAAACGGCGGCAGAATTGAATTTCCCAATTGAGGCAAAGGTTATTGCCGAGCCCAGACTTAATATCAGAAAAACTCCCGATTTATCGCAAAGTCCGATCGGATCAATAGCTACCGGTCAAGAAATTTTACTTTTGGAACATGCTGAAGGTCAAGCAATCAACGGTGATACTAATTGGTACAGAATTGACTTCAGAAATCAGGACGGCTATGTTTCTGCTCAATATATCGAATTTTCACCTTGGAGTTTTGATTTGCCGCCAACGGCGAATGATCAGGATTTTGAAAATTATCTTGAAGAGCAGGGTTTCCCTCATTCTTATCGGGCCGGATTGCGTGAATTACACAGAAAGTATCCGAATTGGATTTTCACACCGATTAAATTAAATGTGGATTTTAATTCTGCGGTCAATGGTCAATATAAACCTGAAAATTCGATGAACTTTGTTCCGGCTACCTCAGAAGATGCCTTAAAATCAACCTCGTCAGCAGATTTCAACAAAGAAACTAATGAATGGATTGAGAAAGAACGTGGTTGGGTTGCTGCGAGCAAAGAAATAATTGCTCATCAGCTTGATCCGAGAAATTTTTTGGATGAACAGCATATTTTTCAATTTGAAAGTTTGAGTTATAATGCGGATGTTCAAAACTGGCAAGGTATACGTAATCAGTTGGCAGGAACGTTTATGGATTCCGATGAATATGCAAATATTTTCTGCAATGCGGCAGAGATTTCATTGGTATCACCATACCATTTAATTGCCAGAGTCAGACAGGAAGTTTCGCCCAACGGTTCCGGATCTTCAAGCGGAACTTATCCCGGCGTCGAAGGTTACTACAATTTCTTTAATATAGGCGCTTACGGTGCAGATCCGGTATATGAAGGTTTGGTTTTTGCTCGTGACGGATATAAAAATAATCCCGCTGCAAATGAGCGACTTTTGATTCCCTGGGATACGCCGGAAAAATCAATCAAGGGTGGAGCCATCTTTTTAGGCAGAGATTATATTAATAATTTACAGAACACTTTATATTTTCAGAAATTTGATTTAAGACACGGCCCGGATTATTGGCATCAATATATGGCAAATGTATTTGCTCCGCAAAGTGAAGCGCGCACGATGTATCATGCTTATTCAACTCAAGGCAGTCTTGCTGAATCGAAGGAATTTTTAATTCCGATTTTTACTTCGATTTCAGAGCTGCCTGCACCTTATCCGACCGGAGGTTCGGGCACACCAAATAACTGGTTGCGTTCAATTTCGATTGACGGAGCATTATTACCTGGTTTTGAGAGTTCCACCTATTCATATTCAATAGAAGTTCATGCACCTAATTCGGAAATTACAATTGATGCAACACCCTACAATCCTTATGCCGTAGTTACCGGTCGAGGATCTTATTTTTTAAAAGAAGGTAAAAATAAGATTCTGATTACGGTTACTGCAACTAACGGTTCAATTCGTAATTATGAAATTATTGTCAATTATCATGGTGAGACAACGGCGGAAGTACCGCGAGTTGAAAGTTCGGTCTATCAAATTCAACCGGATGGCAATATTTATGGTTTAGATTTTTCACGGAATTTGAATCTGGTTGAAAATGTCCTGAACAATATAACAACTACGGATCAGTATTCTTTAAGTATTGTCGATTGTGCTGATCAGGAAGTAACTAAAGGTTCAATTGCTACCGGGTATAAATTGTTACAAAAACAAAACGGAGAAATTGTCGGCAAGTATACGTTTATCGTGATAGGTGATGTAAATTGTGACGGAGATATTGATATTTTGGACGTAGATTCAATTTATAGATATCTCACAGGTTATTTGAATCTGAATGATGCACAGTTGCTGGCTGCAAATGCTTTGCAAGATTCGGAAGTAGATATTTTAGATGCTGATCAGATTTATCGTTCCGTATTGGGATATGTACAAGTTTCTCAAAATTTAGAACCTTTATCCGAGTAGTATTTAGGAGAAAATATGCGCAAATATATAAAACAAATATTTCTATTCATAATAAGTATATTATATCTGGGGGGCTTGACGATCCGTCCGGTTTATGCCGGAGGTGTTGAATTTGTTATATCGTCGGAAAATGCATCTCCCGGTGAAAACATAACGCTTTCAATCGTGAATTACAGCGGTATTGCAGTTACTTCCGGTCAATTTGATTTAGTATATGATTCGGAGCGTTTTGAACTTGTTGAGGCAACTTTGTTTCAGGAAAGTGTAATGCCGTTTTATTTTGAAGAAGGAGTAACGAATAAATTTAGAATTTCTGCGATACCACTTTCGCCTGATCAAGCATATTCCGATCAGAATATTGCCGCCATTACTTTTAAATTAAAAGATACGGCTGATGGTCAAGCAACCTTTGAATTAGTAAAATCAAAAATAGGTTACGGAAGTATTTATGAAAATGTTCAAAATTTGGAAGTCAGCGGAACTACCGCGGGAGTGAACATTATGAATCCTGAACCCGATGAATCGGTTGATCCGGAAATTGAAATTTCTGAAAAACCTGATCCTGATCCGCCACAAGAACCTGCAGAAGAAGATCATTTAGAACCGGAAGATCCTGAACCGACTGAGTCGAGCGAGCCTACAGAATCAACTGCAGAACCGAGTGAGCCGAGCGAGCCTACAGAATCAACTGCAGAACCGAGTGAGCCGAGCGAACCCGGTGAATCAACCGAGCCTGACGAATCAGTCGAGCCGACCGAATCGAGTGAATTGACTGATACTACTGAAATAACAGAATTTACTGAACCAAGCGAACCAACAGAACCGATGACTACTATGCGACTGGAGGAATTGCTGGATTCTGATGAAGAAAATAATCTTTCAGAAAATGAAAGCCAAGAGACTAATCCGATGACTTCTGAAGTTATACAAATAGAGACTGCTGCTACAACTCAGGACGTAATAAGAATTATTTCTACTCTTGCACCTGTTACTGCAGAAACGACAACTGCTTCGATTACCGAACCGGCAATGAGTCAAACGGAAGTTCAATCTGTTGAAACTGTACAGACAATGGCTTTAGTAGCAATTACTTCAGCGGATACAGAAGAAGTTATTCAAAATAATACTGCAACTGCGACTGATCAAATACAAACGGTTACTACTCAAACTGAACCGACAACGAGTGCTGTAAATGCAAAAACGATTCCCACTACTGTTCAACAATCTGTAGAAAATAGTCAAAATACTGAAATAACTTCAATTAATATAGAAGAACAGAAACAAGCTAAACAAGAACAAGCTTTCAAATTGACAGGTAATGAATTGAATCTTCATAATAAACTAATGCTGGGAGGTTTAGCTGTTACAGCAATAGGTTCCTTAGGAGCTCTGATTTTTTTGATTATCAAAAACAATCTAAGACTGAGGTAGGAAGGCTATCTGTTCTTAATGAGTAAAACTGTATTGGAAAAATTCCGTCAACGTGAGTTTATTCTATATTTGATCAGTGGCATAATAGTGACGTTAACAAATTGGGTAACCTATTCTCTATTGGAGAATTTAGTTAACTTAGGCAGTTGGCGAATTTCAAATTTTATTTCAATAGGGTTTTCAATTTTAATAGCATATTTTTTGAATAGAATTTTTGTTTTTCGATCTGAACAAAATATTTTTCCTGAAATCTTCAAATTTTTCGCTTCCAGATTTTTAATATCTTTGATATTTGAACATGGGTTAATGGAACTGTTGCTTACTGTAATCGGTTTTGATCCGAGAATATCAATATTCGGCTATGAGTTTCAAGTTGTAAAAGTCTTGGGTTCAGTATTTGTCGTTTTAGGAAATTATTTTGTCAGCAAGTATTTGGTGTTCAAAAAAACAATAACAAAACAAAGGAAGCATAATAATGACCGCAAAAGTTTGGAAAAAAAAATATAATAACAGTAAAGTAAAAAGCGAATACTGGTCTTTAGAAAGATCACTTGAGTATTTAGCCGAAGTCAGAAAATCAGGAATTCGTCCCGGGTTGACAAGAATTAAGCAACTATTGGAACGTTTGGGGAATCCGCAAAATGCTTGTCCGGTTATTCATGTTGCAGGCACTAACGGAAAAGGCTCGATCAGTTCGATGTGTGCATATATTGCAGCGAATTCCGGTTTGCGCACAGGTCTTTTTACTTCACCGTATTTAACGAACTTCAACGAGCGAATTCGCATAATTGACGGACATGAAGGAATTCAAAATTTATACAAAGATGCACGCTCATCGGAAATCAGCGATGAAGATTTTGCCAAAACTTTAATGTTAATCGCGTATGAAACAGAAATTATGAAAGTCAGAGGTTTTGACAGACCGACCGAATTTGAAATGATTACTGCTGCTGCATTCGTATATTTTGCGGAAATGGGTTGTGATTTAGTAGTATTGGAAACCGGTATGGGCGGCAGACTTGATTCAACTAATGTCGTAACAAAACCGATAGCAACAATTATTTCTGCTTTGAGCTATGATCATACAGGCAGACTGGGCAGTACCATGTCAAAAATTGCTGAGGAGAAAGCCGGAATCATGCGACCGGATGTACCTGTGTTTGTGTATAATCCTCATGATACGGAGCTTTCTGAAACAGATGCATTCGATGTCGAACAAACATTGCTGAAACATGCGGCAAAAATGAATGCACCGTTGTCAATGATCAATAGATCGGATATTGAATATCAATCGTCATTTTTAACAGGCCAAACTTTTACTTATAAAGCATCTGTCCCTTTTCATATTCAATTAAGCGGTGATTATCAAGCACAAAATGCAGCTTTGGCAATAGAAGCTTGCCGCTTAATTGTAAAAGATGAAAAATTAATTCAGAATGGAATATCCTTGGCAAAATGGGCGGGACGTTTAGAATGTATTTCACAATTGCCTCTCATTTTGATTGATGGAGCTCACAATATGCAAGGAGTTTACGGTTTAAGGCAACATTTGGAAAAATTTGTCAATGATCGAAAAATAATTCTGTTAGTAGGTGTCTTGCAAGATAAAGACTATAAACAAATGCTGGATATTATTTGCAGTTCCGAACTTTATGATATTGCTGAGATTGTTTGTACTTGTCCGGATTGTTCGAGAGCTCTTAAAGCAAAAAAATTAGCTGCTGAATTTGCCCGATACTATAATCGGGATATTAATCAGACAAAGAAGAACAAATCTCAGAATAAATCAGCAGATAAGACACTGATTAAATTGCAAAACAACTATCAAATCAAGGAAATAACTGAACTGGAATCAAAAGAAATTCCTTTGTATAATGAAAAACAAATATGGTATACGTCTGACAGAAAAGTTGCAACTGAATTTGCTTATGGATTAGCACATAAAAAACGTTTTGCACTGATTACGTTTGGCTCACTTTATTTAATCGGCGAAGTCAGAGCGTATTTACTCGATTTATTGGGGGGATTGGAGAATTGAATTGGCAAAAACAATATCAGTTTTTTGAAAAAGTAACAACCGATCAGGTTGGATTATTTTCTACACCGCGAGAATTTAAAAAAGCTCTGAACACTTACAATCGTGCTCTTGATTTGCTGAAGTCCGACAAGCAGGATCAAGCAATAATGATGTTGAAAACAGTAGCTGACGATTATCCTATGTTTTCATATGCTTCACATCTTTACGGCACTATTATGGCCGCCCAAAATGATTTCAAGCAAGCGAATGATTATTTCAAAAAAGTAGCTCTGTTAGATATTGATCAAGATCAAGCTAATTTGCTTCAACAACAGATGAAGCTTGTGGCTCATGAAATTAATCTGCTTGAGCAACAAGAAGATTTGCAAAAAAAACGTAATGCTGCATACAGTTCAGTAAAAAAAGAGATTTCCATTGCGGATATTTTAGAAAAAGCACCGCGCAGAAAACACATTCCCGGTGCCGACAAAGAAGAAATCGCTTTAATAAATCGTCGATTAGGCAATGAGGATCCGGTTGATTTATCGGGAGAATTAGCTTTGGAAAATCGCAAAGCAAATTTGAAATTTACCGCTATAGTTATAGCAATTGCCGGAATCGTTTTTTTATTTTTTTATTTAGTTGTTCGCCCGGCAATTTTGAATTCCCGTATTGAATCTGATCAAGCTGTTAAGCGTTTACATTGGCTGGAGCAGGAAATGGAAACAAGAGCAGGGCAAGGTCAAGCGGAAATCCAAAAATTATTGACAGATTATCAAAATAATTATTCCGCCAATCCGCCGATTGATTCAAATCAAACATCTGAAAATAACAATACAACAATCCGGGAATCTGCTGAAACTAGTGAAAAAACTGATGAACCGTCACTAAAGGAATCTGCTCAAGAGATAGTAAATGAATCTGCGGAAACAACCGGAGAAACGGGAGAATAAAATGCAATATCAATCTACAATCTTAGCGAGCAGAGAATACACTTTTTCTCAGATGCTGCGAGAAAGTGTACCGATGTGCGGAGGACTTTTTGTACCTTGTGAATTGCCGAGGATTGACCAAGCTTTCCTCGCAAAACTTAAACCGCTCTCTGTTCAAGATCGGGCAGCCGTCATCGTAAAATTATTTGCTCCTGAACTGTCTGAATCGCAGATTAATTTAATATGTCAAACAGCTTTTGATCCCATGCGTTTTCAGTCGGATTTGATTTATGAAATAAAACCGCTTAATCCTTATTTGATGAATCCTTTATTTTTATTTGTTGAACATGGACCGACGAGTTGTTATACGGATATAACACATGCTTTTAGTTTGGCTTGTCTCCAAACCGTGATCAAAGAAGATGAAAAATGGTATATAGTAGCCGGTGAATCAATCCAAAGTATTAAGAGTTTGGTGGCTTTGAATTCCGGTGATTCAGGATGGGAACCGGTATTAATTGCTGATAGTAAAGCCGTTAATAATTATATCCTAAGAGAAATTCAACATATACAAAATAACGTTAATGAAAATGTCGATCGGTTAATGTTATATACGATCAACGGTAAAGTTCAAAGTGTTGAATATTTTCCGCAAAATTTATTTTATCAAGAAAAGCTGCGTTTAGAACTAAAAGAGCAAAATAAATATCTTGCTGCCGTGGGGAGTTTAGCCTTTACACATTATTTGGCTTTGCTGATCATATTATTATCGGCTTATCTTGATTTGTTGAATAAAGAATTAATTTCTGATGGCGAGGATTTTGACTTAGCCTTTCCAAATCTGAATCTTGACTTCCTGTATGTCGGTCAACTTATGCAAAAAATGGGTTTGCCGGTTTCGAACTTGATCGCCGCATCCAATAACAATCGGACGATGGTTGATTTCTTACATAAGGGTAAAAACAAAGCAAAACGTAAATTTTCACGAACGAATACGCCGGCTCTTGACCGGATTTATTTCCTGAATTTAGAACGAGTCTTGTTTGAGATAACAGATTATGATTGTCAAATGACATGTCAAATAATGAATGATTTGTTCAGAGCTGAGCGGATCAATTTAACACCTGAAATCAAACAAAGAATTTCCGGCTTGGTTTATTCCGGTTATGCTAATAACAATCAAACCGTAGAACAGATTCGCGATTGGTATATAAAGACAGATTATCTTTTTGATCCGTATACAGCTTTAACTCTGTTTGTATTGGAACGTTTTGAGCAAAATATATCAAAAGCAAACAAAACGATTTTACCTGTAATTGAAAGCCCGTTACTATCTGCTCAAGTTTCTGCTGAAGCAATTTTTGCTCAAGAAAACATTGTCAAGCGTAATTATAACAGATTATTGGAGGAACTGTCTCAAGAATCCGGCGTTGCAATACCCCTGGCTGCTCTTTCCGCTGAACAAAAACCGGAAGTGGTCAACCTTGATATTGATAAGATGAATGAGCGTATTCAAGCGGATTTATTCAAGACCGGATTTAATTAAAAAATTAACAGTCAGATCTGCTCGTAATAATTGCTGTGGATGGAATTAAGCACAGATCAGTTATTTATAGAAAAACTCATTGTCAGCTCTGTCAGAATAATTCTTTTCCAACATTTTTACATGTGATATAAAAGCAGGATCTGAAAAATATTTGGCATTTGTCGGACAGATTTTTATACAAGCTTGGCATTTAATACAAATTCCGGGAACTGAACAGACATCATCAATCGAAATAGAACCCATCGGACATGATTTTGCACATGCTTTACAATTAATACATAAATTGATATCAGTATCCGGTTTAGCTTTCAAGAAATGTACCGGCTTGCCATCTGCACCGAGCGGCACATAATAAGGTCCAACTGGATCATGTCCCGGAAGATCAAGACCGGCTGATTTTGTCTTAATTACATTTTTCTGATTAATAAGTGCCGATTCTTCGGGGATATTTTGTTCTGTATGATATACCCTATCCGAATTATCCACTTTGTTTTGTTGTCTTAAAATCATTTCAGTTATATCTGTAATGAACTGTTGAATTTCTTGTAAATCCTGTTGGTCCGGTCTGTTTTTAGCAAGTTGCTCAGAGAACACATGTTGGCTGACAATTGCTGCCGCAGCAATTGCTTTAAAATTTCGTTTTTCAAGTTCAATTTTCAATTCCATTAAAGCTTCATCAAAACTGCGATTTCCAAAAACGGAAATTAAGACTACAGGCGTATTTTCTCCCGAGAATAAGCTCTGAACAAAAGGTAAAATTTTATTCGGTATGCGTCCTGCATAGACAGGCATCGCGAAAATGGCTAAATCATGTTCGGTAAAACAATGTTTATCCAATCTTTGATCCGGCAAAGTAAAATCAATCTTATTATTTACAACCGATAATTGACTTGCAATTCCATCGCCGATCATGCAAGCAATGCTTTTTGTACCGCCTGTCGGACTGAAAAATATGGTATAAACATTTTTGATATTCATCTGAAATTTTGTCCTTTCGCTATTATTTATTCATAAATTATACAACAAAAGAACAGAGTTGTATTAAAAGCAAAAGATACATTAATTTGATAATATTTTACCTTATATAGTGTCATCCCGAATGAACTGTTAAAACTTTACCTGATTACGAATTGAGTTCAATTGCAACCCCGGGTTTTGTTGTAAAACCCAATTAGTTGCCCATTTTGATTCAAAAAGGATAACCGGATTTTGTTGCTTGTCTTCAACCAATAAGTTGTTCGAAGCAATAATAATATCTTTGGCTGCTTTGGCTTTTGTCGGATCCTCCCAACTGACCCAGCGAGCCACGTGATAATTAATTTGTTGTAAGGAAATTTCAACATTATATTCGGCATTTAATCTGTGTTCTAAAACATCAAATTGCAAAACGCCTACTACACCGATGATGTAAGTTTCGGTACCGATATCCGGTTGTTGATACAATTGAATTGCACCTTCGGCAGCCAATTGAGAAATCCCTTTTTGAAATTGTTTGCGTTTCATTGAGTCCTTAGCGTAAACTCTGGCAAAGTGTTCCGGAGGAAATACCGGAATATCTTCAAATTCCAGATCTTGACCGATAGTCAGACTATCTCCGATTTGAAATTGCTCGGAATCAAATAAGCCGATAATATCTCCGGCATAAGCAGATTCTACATGTGACCTGTCTTGTGCCATGAATTGTTGCGGTTGGGCTAATCGGATCTGTTTACCGGTACGTACTAATTTTGCCTGCATATCCTTTTCAAATTTGCCTGAACAAATGCGAATAAAAGACATCCTGTCCCGATGAGTCGGATTCATATTGGCTTGGATTTTGAAAACAAAGGCACTGAACGGATGCTCAAACGGATCAATTTTGCCGATGTTCGAATTACGTGCAACCGGTGCAGGAGCCATTTGTAAGAATTCTTGCAAAAAAAATTCAACACCGAAATTTGTCAAAGCACTGCCGAAAAACAGAGGAGTCTGTTGACCTTTGGCAACTTTGCTTAAATCTAATTCGTCACCTGCAATATCCAGCAATTCAATATCTTCGATCAATTTATTGTGGTAATAAGTGCCGATATTATTTGCCAGGTCCGGGTCTTCGAGATTTTGAACTTTTACTTTGACCATGCTTGCTCCGTGATCTTGTTTTTGGGCGTCAAACAATTCGATTCGATTTAATTTACGATTAAAAACACCCTTGAAATCACCATCAGTGCCAATCGGCCAATTGATCGGTACAGCAAAGATTCCTAAGACTTTTTCCAATTCATCCATTAAGTCAAATGGATCACGTGCTGCCCGATCCATTTTATTAATAAATGTAAAAATCGGAATCCCGCGCATTCGACAAACTTCGAATAATTTGATTGTTTGTTCTTCAACCCCTCTGGCACCGTCAATCATCATAATTGCCGCATCGGCTGCACATAACGTACGATATGTATCTTCCGAGAAATCCTGATGCCCCGGAGTATCTAAAATATTTACACAATAATTATTGTATTCAAATTGCAAAACAGAAGAAGATACGGAGATACCTCTTTGTTTCTCGATTTCCATCCAATCTGAAGTTGCATGCCTGGCAGCTTTACGACCCTTTACCGTACCTGCTAAATGAATGGCACCACCGTATAGTAAAAGCTTTTCAGTCATTGTGGTTTTTCCGGCATCCGGATGCGAAATAATCGCAAAAGTACGTCTTCTATTTATTTCAAATTGAGTTTCTTGTTTTTCTTTTGTCATTCGTTTATTTAAATTGTTTAATATTCCTTTTATAATTTTGTCTATAACCTTCAAGATTATAGCAAAAATCAATGTGAATAAAAATTATGTTATACTATTTAGGTTAAGATTAATTAATTTAATTTTCCAAAAGGTGAATATTTTAATAATTATTTTTTCAAATTCTGAAAAATGTTTTGGTGGTATTTATGAAAAAATCTAAAAGTCGATTATTGAAAATCAGAAAAATATTTATTTTGATTTTAATATCAGTATTTTGTGTACAATTATTTACGGCATCTGTTTTAGCAGAAGATAATACAGAGGAAGTTGATATTTCAATTCAGGCAGATGAAACGATAAAAGTTATTGTCGGTGAGCAAACCTGGCTTTATCCGCGTAAAGTTGTGGGAATACCGACCGGTGGCAGAGAAAACCATGTATATCCTACTCTGGACCAAGTTGCAGCGTCAAATTATATTGTTGCAGATATGGAAACAGAAGAAGTTTTGCTCGGGTATCGCGAAGATGAAGTAGCTTATCCTGCCAGTATGACTAAAATTATGACAGCTTTGACTGTTATCGAATCTCCTGATTTTGATCTTAATAAACCGGTTATTTTTTCTGAATATGCAGTAGCATTACCTTCGCCCGTTTCTGCCAGAGCGGGTTTTGTCGCAGGTGAAGAAACTACGACGGAAAATGCTTTGTATTTAATGATGGTTCAATCAGCAAATGAGTGTGCCAGAGCACTTGCAGAAACTTATGGAGGCACAGAAGAAAATTTTGCCGACATGATGAATGAACTGGCAGCCGATATAGGTTGTAAAAACACACATTTAGTTGATGCCGCAGGTTTCGGTTTGGAAGATCATCATTTCACACCGCGTGATCTGGTCAAAATCATCAAAAGAGCGATGAGCCATGATATTTTTCGTAAATTAGTAACGACCAAAGCATATGCTTCCGAGCCTACAAGCCATAATCCTTATACAGCGTGGACAATGGTTATTAACAGCAATTATTTAATGTTGCAGGGTGATTTGAATTTAAGTTCGGAATATTTACATACTTTTGACGGTGTTAAAACCGGAAATACGGATATTGCCGGGAATTGTTTATCTGCTACGGTTCATACATATGACGGAAGGCACCTTTGCGGAATTATCTTTAACGGAAGTTTAGCCGATCGACCCGGAGAGTTTTTCAGTGTCTCGGTTCTTTTGCGTACCTTATTGGAAGAGGGAGCAAAAGCAGCCAATTGTCCGACCGAAAAAGAGGCTTATCAATTTTTAGCCGATAACCCCCAAATTGCAAAAGAAGTTGGCGGTTTCCAGGATCTTTGCCATATTTCTCAGCTATATAAAGAAGGTCAATTATCTGATGAACAAATAGCTGCTTTAGTCGAATACTCAGATCAGGAAAATGGAATTGAGACAGAATCATCTCAACAGGTTGCTTCAGAAAATGTTGCTGTAGATCTGTGGGAAAAATCAGCACGAGTTGATCAAGCTGATCAAAACAAGCAAAACCAACAACCCCCGGACAATGAAAAAAGTGATAAATCTCAATCTCAAGAAGATAATTCTTTCCTATCTCTTTTAGGGCAGAGGAAATCGCAGTATCTGTTACTTGCCATGTGGATTTTATTATTTATAGTCATTGCTGTCCTAATAATTAATACAATTCTAAAATCCAAACCGAGAAAGCCTAAAACTTAATTGATAATGACATCCGGGACAATTTTCTCAATTGATGATTACTAAATCGACAATTATGAGAATTATGAGAAGTGAAATTGCCTAGAGAGATAATCCGAGAAAAATAGAGCAATAACTTGAAAAACGAAGTTAGCTTGTTGTAAAACATAAAAAGCTTGACAACCTAAAAGACCTTAGGTATATTCATAAAGCACGTTTTTTATAAAATAACAATTTGAATAAAATGCCTATTGGGAGGAAAGTTGATGAAAACATATGTTGCGAAACCATCAGAAATTGAACGCAAGTGGTATGTGATCGATGTTGCAGACCAAATATTGGGTCGTGTTGCGACGGAGATTGCGACTATTTTGCGCGGTAAACATAAACCTGAATATACACCTTTCTTAGATACCGGCGATTATGTAGTTGTTGTCAATGCAGACAAAATTAAAGTTAGCGGTAAGAAAGAAAAAGACAAGGTGTACCGCAGACACAGTGGTTATCCCGGTGGTCTGAAGGAAGTTACCTTAGGTGAAGTCAGAGCAAAACATCCTGAAAGAATCATTAAACATGCTGTTAAAGGCATGTTGCCGAAAAACGCTTTAGGTCGTCAAATGCTAAAGAAATTAAAAGTTTATGCAGGACCTGAGCACAATAATCAAGCACAAAAACCTGAAGTTTGGGAAATTTAGCGAAAGGAGCGATTAAATGGCAAATCAAGATTTTTATTATGGAACCGGTCGTCGTAAACGGGCAATAGCAAGAGTTCGTCTATATCCGGGTACGGGTAATATCGAAATTAATGGTAAAGAATTTGAAGATTATTTTGATATCGCAACTTTGCGTTATATTGTGATGCAACCTTTGAATGCAACCGGTTCAGGCAACAAATTTGATATTAAAGTCAATGTTCACGGCGGTGGAATTTCCGGTCAAGCCGGCGCAGTACGTCACGGTATCTCAAGAGCATTGGTTGAAGCAGATGCTGATGAATACAAAGCTACTCTTAAGAAAAACGGTTTCCTGAGCAGAGATTCCAGAGTTAAAGAACGTAAAAAATACGGTCTCAAGAAGGCTCGTAAAGCATCCCAGTTCTCAAAACGTTAATTTATCATTTCATTATTTTGTCAAGTTTTCGGAAATTCGGGTTATCTCAAAATCGAATTATTTCAAAAGTTCGATCCTGTAAAATTTCGAAATTATAAAAGCAGAAGGGAATGTCTCCCCGAGACATTCCCTTTTTGGTCGTTACCTCAATAATTTAAAATCCTCAAAACCTGAATCGCCTTTCCCGTAATTTTTGGCGCAGATGGCCCGCTTTCCAGCTGTTTTATGTCAAAAAAGCCGTCTCTGCGGATCCGAGCCGACAGTACACCCGCAGGCTCGTAATTCTTGGCACAGATGAGCCGCTTTCCAGCTGTTTTATGTCAAAAAAGCCGGCTCTGCGGATCCGAGCCGACAGTGCACCCGCAGGCTCGTAATTTTTGGCACAGATGAGCCGCTTTCCAGCTGTTTTATATCAAAAAAGCCGGCTCTGCTGATCCGAGCCGACAGTGCACCCGCAGGCTCGTAATTCTTGGCACAGATTAATTTTTCACTATCCATGTTTAAGACAGAGCTATTTTATGTTAAGCTAAATAAAATCCGTTTGATATTTGTATATGTCGTAAATGTAATGTGTATTTATTATATGATTAAGGGCACAAAAGGTATTTCATGAAAATATTAAAAAGTTTGTTTTTGTCTCTATGTAGTATTTGTTTGTTATTATTGATTGCGTGTAATTCCGGTTCAACAGCGGAAACCAATTCAACATCGGCAAACAAAACGTTAAATATTGAATCAAATGTAATTTCTCAGGATATTTCTCAAAATACATCCGAAGGAGAGAATGACTTTTCGAATATTTCTGAAAAGGATTTGTCTACAATTGCATCTAACAAACAACAAGCCGAAAGCGAGCAACAAGCCGAATCTGAACAACATAACGCAGATGCTGTACTTGAAGATGATGGAGAACAAGATGAAAATATTGTTCAAAATGATATAGACTTACGAAAATTAGCTGATTACAATTATATTGCCATTACTTTTGATGATGGACCGGTTTCCGAAAATGACGAAAAATTATTGGAGTTGTTTAGCAAATATAATGGTCATGCTACTTTTTTCTATAACGGATATAAAATCGAAAATGATCCCGATATACTGAATAAAGTATTAGAACAAGGATCAGAGCTGGGGAATCATACATATAATCATCCTAATCTCAATACTATGAATGCTGAGCAGACCCTGGCAGAAGTCGAATCATTAAATGATTTGATTAAAAGTATAACCGGTACGGTTCCTGTTTTTGTCCGACCACCATATGGAGAATACAATCAAGTGACATTAGATACATTGCCTTACCCTTTGGTAACTTGGAATGTAGATACACGCGATTGGGCGGAACTGGATGTTGATTATATTCGGGATAGTATTTTAGGAGCACCTCCCGGTTCGATCGTTTTATGTCATTCTATCGTTAATGAAACCGTTTCGGCAGTTGAGCAAGCCTTGCCGATTTTATATGAGCAAGGATATCGATTTGTCACTTTGTCAGAATTATTTGAAATTTATGAAGTTGAACCGAAAGCACATTATGTCTATTGGTTTCCCTCTTCTCCTGTAATTGATGAATAACCTTTTCGCGATGAGAATCAAGATCTGCTAATAAAAAGAATCTACAATTTATTTTAATTAACAATTATTTAAATTGCTATTATTTGCAAATTAAGTTAAGCTATTAGAAATAATAAATTCGAGATTAAATCAAGTCAACTAAGCAAGTTAAATCATAAAGTTTTAACTTGCTTTTTTGATTTCCGGAAAGGAGCTTGTTGACCAAAAAAATATTAAGTCCGCAAAATAACAAATAATTCTCTTGGGTTTAATGAATACTCAAATTAAATTGATATTTATTATTAATTTAATTAATCTATAAAAAGGAGCAAGAATAATGAAAAGAATAATATTGATCATACAAATAATCGCTTTAATTATTAGTCTAACTGCTTGCGCTGCTTGCGATAATGAAGAATCCGGAGATACATCTACTGTAAAACCGGTTATCGAAAATATTAATGAGGAAAGACAAGAAAAACATACTGTTAAAACAGATAAAGAAGCTGACTCAGAGCTTAAGGCTATACAAAAGACTGTTACAAATACAAAAAACACAATTGCCCAAAATACCGGCAATACTACCAAGAGAGCCGGACAAAAAGTCAAGGAAAATGCTAAAACCACTGCTGCTGCAAAGCAAACTATAACTACAGGAAGTAGTTCACAAGTAACAACTCATACAACTAAAAAAATAACAGTTGCACCGCCCACAAGAGCTACGACAACACCTCCTGCCGAAGCAACGGCGGCTTCTTCTTATTCGGATTGGCTCTATGAACAGACCGGCACAACTACTATAACGATAGAATACCCTGCTGTAACTGAACAACAACAGGCTATCGACTACTATAAATGTAATTGCGGACAAACAAAAGCTTCGTAAATTTAATAGCCTATAGCAAAGGCTTTTAGATAGAAATATAAACCGTGCTTGGATTAATAAACCAAGCAATATTTCAAAAATAAATTCAAATTAAATCAATTCATTTAAGCAAGTTAAAATTTTGAGTTTTGACTTGCTTTTTTGATGTTCGGAAAGAAGGTGAAAAATCGAAAACAAAAAACAAAAAAATTAGAAAGTAATTTAACAAAAAGGAGAAATATATGATTGAAACTAAAGCTAAAAAGAAGAACAGACTATTAATGCTTATTTTAGCGTTAATCATGGTACCAGGTATGATTCCTGCGATGTCGAATTCGGAAGTCAAAGCTGCTCCGCCCCCGGTGTCTATAAGTCACAGCATTGGGACTCATACACTTAGTACAAGCGGTGAGCCACGAAAAATACTTCAAATGAATCTGACAGATGAAGCTATGTCAGATTTGAGACAAATTTATGGTGCCGGTGCATTGTTTTTGACTGATGGTGGTATATATCAACCCCAGACACACGATATACATATAGATGGGCAGATTGCTTTTTGTGCTAATCCCACTGTCGCAGCCGGAACAACCTATACCGATAAAGTAACGATCAGTTCTACTGAAGTTAATAGTGAGAACTACCAACAATTCTTTGGTTCTTATTCCAATTATCGTTATCCGCTACACTATTTGAAAGAAAAGATAATTAATTATTATGGTAATGAGCAAGTAATAATAAATCATGCTGCAATTGCTTTTTTATCCGGTATTATCCAACAATCAAATATTTCAAATGCAATAACGCAAGAGTTAATTGATACCTGGAAAACAGAAAGACCGGGTGAAGATATAGCGAATGTAATTAATGTAGCTGAATTAAAAGCTACAACTAATGCTTTCTTTTTCAGTTGGTATTATTCATTTGATGCCGAGATAGCAAGAGCTACCGGCGGATCAGTCACAACTTTTGCCTCATCAGATGTAATCAATTCTTTTTTGAATTTTTACGGCTTTGTTTATTCGAAAATTGCAGACGGTACAATTAAGCTGTTAAACCCTGCAGTCAATATCTACTACACACCAAATACTCCGAGTACAGTACCTGTTGGCTCTAATGTGCAAGTAGTTCATGCAATTTCCGGCAGTTTGAAAATTGAAGAGAAAGGAAGTCTGAAACTGTTGAAAGTATCTTCCCGACCGGCAGATACAAATAATAATTCAAACTATTCTCTGGCAAATGCCGAGTATGCTATCTATAGTTCAAGAGCAGATGCCAATGCTGATAGAAACCGTTACAAAAATAACAACGGTATAGAACAGTTACTTATTACTAAGACAGACGGCAGTTCAAATATCATTAGAGATCTTCCTGCCGACACATATTATGTAAAAGAGATTAAAGCTTCTAAAGGATTTAAGCTAGATCCCAATGTTTACGAGGTTGAAGTAAAACCGGGTGAAACAGCTGAAGTTAAATCAACTGAAGTGCCGGAAAATACAGGACTAAAGCTGTTAAAATCATCAGCCAATACTATTGCGACAAATGGTAATAATTGCTATAGCTTAGCCGGAGCCACCTATGGTGTTTATGTGACCAGAACTGACGCAAACAGCAATACTAATTCTAAAGGTACTTTAACTACCACAGCCAACGGTTCAACTAACGTTATCATGAACCTGCCTGCAGGAACATATTATGTTAAGGAAATCAAAGCCCCTAAAGGTTATATCTTGGACAATAAAGTATATGAAGCAATATTACAACCGGGAAAAACAACTGAAGTCACAGTACAAGACCGACCGCTGGATGACCCGGTATCTATTCTGTTAAAAAAAGAAGCTGCTCATAATAATACACCCCTGGCTTTGGCGGAATTTACTGTTAAATTCTATGGCGGAGATTATGCAGATAATGTTGACCCGGAAACTTTAGGTGCAACCCCGACCAGAACATGGGTACTGAGAACTGATGGAAACGGTATTGCAAATTTCAGAAGAGGGCAAGAAAACTTTACTTATGACGGTCAAGCTTATAGCTATAAAGTATCCGGTGATGATTTCTATTTAACAGCACAAGGATACCCCACCTTCCCTCTCGGTACAGTAACGATCCGGGAAACTAAAGCACCACAAGATTATAAAATTAACAATGAAGTCTTTGTCAGGAAGATCCAGCCGGGAGTAGATCCGGGTAGCGTTATTACCTATAATCCGCCTACTATACCGAATGAACCTATTCCCGGTAAACTCCAAGTGGTTAAAGAATCCGCCAATAAAGATATGACGGATAATAACTCCAAGTATAGCTTTACAGGTATTGAATACGGTTTGTTTAAGACAAAAGCCGATGCTGAAGCAAGGAAAAATAAAATCGGTATGTTTACTTTAAAAGTAAACGGAACTTCGAATATTATCGGGGATTTAATTCCGGCTACCTACTATGTAACTGAAACTAAAACCAGTGGCGGTTACGTTTTAGACAATACAGTTCATACAGTTAACGTAGTAGGAGAGCATTTGATCACAGTCAATGTGATGGACACGGAAGACTTGGCTCAATCTGCACCGGTAAATATTTTAATCCAAAAAGTAGACAGCGAAACAGGTCAGGCTATACCGCAGGGCGACGCTAGTTTAGCCGGAGCGGAATTTGAAGTTAATTACTATAAAGGCGAACATACTTTAGGTACAGTACCGACGGCAGCACCGAATGCTACCTGGATTATTACTACTGATGAGACAGGTAAAGCAAGTATGGCCAGTGCCAGAGGCAGCAATCTTTATAAAAACAGTAAAGGTGAAACGGTTATTCCTTTAGGTTATTTAACGATTAAGGAAATTACTGCACCAGAAGGTTATTTAATTAATGATAAGTTAATCTCATATAAGATTAATTCCACAGGTACAGGAGAAACTATTTCTATTTTACAAAACTTGACCGAAGAACAAAAAAAGGTTGAAGAAGAAGTAATTAAAGCACCGTTCAGTTTAAGAAAAGTCATGACAACAGGCGAACAATCTGAAGTCGTTGACGTGGAAGTGGATGCGGTATTTGTAGCGATTGCTGATAAATATGTTGTGAAGTACGGCTCAATGGAAGAAGCGTTAAAGCATACAGCCGAATATGCTCCGAGCGAATGGGACAGACTGGTTACAGATAATAACGGTAATGCTACATCCAAGCCTTTAGCCTATGGTTTATACCGGGTAGTACAAACCGAAGGTAAAGATGAAACAAGTTTACTTAAAAGACCGTTTACCTTTGAAGTCAAGTCAACAGACCAGGAGATTGTCGAATATACGGTAAACAACGTTCCTGCAAGATACCCTGTGCGGATTGTGAAAAAAGATGCTGTTACCGGAGAAAATGTAATACTTAATTCCGCAAGCTTTAAGATTAAGGATCAAACTACCGGTGAATATGTTAAACAAAAAGTAGGTTCTAGATGGTATGACACGTTCATGACTACAGCTGAACAGCAAGGAGAGATCCTGCCCGGCACGTTCTATGTACCGACCGAAGACGACGGTACAACGGTAACTCCTCTTAAAGTGAAACCGGGAACATACTTTATCGAAGAAGTAGGAACTCCGGAGGGTTTTGTTGTTCTGGAAGAACCGAAAGAACTGATTATCGGTGAAGATTATGTAACCCATACCGACCAGGACTTAGACGAGATCATCGAAGTAGTGATCGAAAATGAACCGCAATACGGAGAATTAACCTTACATAAGCAAGGCGAATTGTTCAAAGAATGGACACAAAGAAGCGTTACTCTGCCGGTTCAAGCCGAAGGTAATACCATCGGCGAAGAGGTTGAAGTGCCAAGAGCAAACGAAACTCTAAGCTTAACCAGAGTATATCAGGAAATAGCGGAACCTGGCGAAGAAACTGTCGAAGAATCTGTTGCGGAAGAAGAAATAGATTCAGAAGCAACTGGAACTGAAACAGAATCTGAATCTGAAACTAATCCGGAGACAGAAGGAACAGGAGAACCACTCTTACCTGCAGGTGACGGTTCGGAAGAAGAAACCATTACTGAAGTGACTGAAATAGCAACCGATGAAAACGGATATTTCTCAGAAGTTGTTGAAACAGGCACATACACGGTAACCGATAAAGACGGTAATCTTGTGGCTGAGCTTGTAGTACCCGATGGTGAAACAGCGACTTTAGAATTTACACTGACCGAAACTAAAATGGAAGGTGTCTATCAGGAAGGTGAAGTTACTGACCAGGTCTTTACCTATAATCAGGCTGTTTATGAGCAAGGTTATTTAGCCGGAGCGGAATTTGAGCTGAAAGCAGCAGAAGAGATTAAATCCTATGACGGACAGACAGTTTTCTACGAAAAGGACGATAAATTGCTGTTCGCCCAAAAGGATATAAAGAACGGCTCAGGCGAAGTCATTTATAAGAAAGGTGAAGTTATTACTTTACCGGAACTCACTGCTGAACAAATGGCGGATAAGACTTTGGTGGACAGCAAAGTTGTAACCGAAGCAGATCAGGCGATTGTCTTATCAAGGATTCCTTTAGGTAAATATACTTTAACCGAGATTAAAGCACCGAAAGGCTATATTTTAGATAGGGAAGAAAGAAGCTTTGAGTTCACACCCCGGGAGAAAACAGTCCTGGTAGACTTAAAAGAAACACCTTTAATCGAGAATGTACGTCAAAAGCTTGATGTTTCTTTACAGAAAACACTTCTCTCCACACCCTACTTTGAAGAAACGGGTTTTGAGAATATCGTGATCGGAATGTACACGGCAGAAGAAATTTTGGGTCTGGCTCAAGACAGTTTAGTAGCTGTAATGGCTCCGGACAAAGACGGAAAAATGACAGCGAAAAATATCCCGCAAGGCAATTACTACTTCAAGGAAATCTCAACCAAAGACGGTTACATTTTAGATGAAACTGAATACAGTATTACGGTTGAAGCAGACGAAAATGCTACAGATGATAAAATCACAGTCCTGAAAGAGCCGATTGTTAACCAGCCGGCAACCAAAAATATTAAAGTTGTTAAGGTAGATAAGTTTACACAAAAGCCCCTTATCGGAGTAGAGTTTAACTTATTCAAATTAATGGCTGACGGTTCTAAACTGCCGATCATCAACCTTTTAACCTCTGATTATATTTTTATCACTGATCAGAACGGAGAAATCCTGATCGAGGGTTTACCGCATGGCACATACTCTTTGGAAGAGATAAAAGCACATGACGGTTATATCAAAGAAAGCGAAAGCCGGGCTATTTCCGTTGCAGACGACAGCAAGCTGGCGATTAAAGTAGAGAACGAGCCGACCCGGGTATCTTTTAATAAGATCGACGGTAAAACAGGTGAACCTGTTATCGGAGCGACTTTAAGGCTTGTTAACCGGGACGGCAATCCGCTTTATTTAGATGAAAACGGATACATCACAACCGAAGATCAGGGAACTCTTGCCGAATGGCTTACAGACGGTACACCGTTTATTGTCAAGGGGTTATCTATAGATACTCTGTACACCGTAATCGAAGTGAAAGCACCGGCAGGCTATCACAAAGCTGAACCGGTCAGCTTCAGAGTAGTAGAGCAAACAGGATTACAATTAACTGAGATTCCTAATACACCGTATGAACCTGAAATTAAAACCAAGGCCTTTAACAGCGATACCAACGGAAAAGAAGTTCATGCAATCAGTAAAGCCAAGCTTTGTGACCTAATGACTTACGTTGACCTAATCGAAGGCAGAGAACATAAAGCTGTAGCGAAGCTTGTCTTGAAGAATAATCCCGAAGTTGTGATAGCAGAAGCTGAAATAATCTTTACTCCGCAAGAAAAAGACGGAGAAGTGACGGTATGCTTTGGCGAAATTGATTTAACGAAATTAGCCGGTGAACAGCTGGTGGTATTTGAAAAAGTATTTGATCTGACAACAGGGTTCGAAGTTGCAAGTCATGAAGATATTAATGACGAAGATCAGACAATAACCGTAGTGCCGGTAGAAATAGGAACTAAAGCTTCCTATGACAATGGTAATAAGCAAAATCATGCACTGAAAGAGCTGGTAGTCAAAGATACTGTTTCCTATACAGGATTAATCGTTGGTGAAACCTACATGGTCAAAGGCTGGCTAATGGATAAATCTACAGGCGAAGCTCTTTTAATAGATGGTGAAAAAGTTACAGCTGAAACTACATTTATTGCTGAAACAACAGACGGTACAGTTAAGATGACCTTTACTTTTGACGGAAGCGAATTAGCCGGGAAAGACTTAGTTGTCTTTGAAGAGCTTTATTATAATAGTGAACTGATTGCCGAACATAAAGACATTAATGATAAAGAACAAACCATAACAATTGAAAAACCGGCAGCACCCGCTATACCGACTAAACCGGTAACCAATGACAATAGTGTTAACTTTGTAGTATATCTGGCAAGCGGTAGTATTGCTCTGCTATTTGCAGTAGCTTTCATGTTCATAACAGGAAAGAAAAAAGAATAAGAGACTCTAATTGTTTATATGATTAGAATTTAAAGCCTCTAAATTTGAGGGAGATTTATTCTTAGATCTCCCTCTCTAACTGCAAATTGTCTAAAAAATAGAAATGGAGAAAAGTAATGCAAGTAAATAATTTTCGACAAGATTATATAAATCGAAATACCGGATACAATCATTCAGAAAGCAAAAAAGCAGAACATGCTTCTTCTTTCTATTCCAAGGTAAATCCTTATGACCTGATGACAGAAGAAATGCTTGAAAGAGTTCCTGAACTTTATTCTCAAGAGGATGTTGCTCTTGCCGATAAAGAAGTTCATGCTGCTTATATTATTCTCGGATATGATTGGACTTGGTATTTAACAGAATGTGACAAAGAAACAGGTGATGCTTTCGGTTTAGTAGTAGGTCTTGATCCTGAATGGGGATACTTTAATTTAAAAGAACTTGAAAAACTTAATGCTCAAAGATTAATTTTAGAAGATTTTCCGAAGACATTCAGAGAAATTAAAGATACTGAATTATCCGGACAGTTAACTTCCGAAGAGTTAAACAGAATTTTCAACGGACAATTGAGCTTTACTACAGATGAAAAAATACAATTAGATGAAAGTTATGAGTATGAATTATATTAAAAAAAACGAGATGATGTTTGTAGAAAATGCAGAAAAAAAACAAAGACCGATCAGATTGATGATTCTTATATTCTTGCTATTGCTTAGCGGAATCTTGTTTGCAAAATACTTTCTTGCGAAGAAAGAAGTATCAAAAAGAACAAAAGATATTGAAGAAAACATTGTGATCGCAGAATCAATAATCGCGACTGAAACAACTTACGCAGAACAAACAGTCGATCCGGATCATTCTTATATACCGAGCCAGATAAAAACTCAAGAAAGAAAAGTAAATTATCCGGAACAGTCAAAGCTGCTTCTAGATCAATTAAATGAACGGTATGAAACAGATAAGATCATTGCATTTCTCGATACGGGCGAAGGCGGTATCAGGGAGATAATAGCTTTTGATCCGGATAGCGATTATTACGACAGACGGGATATTAAAGGCAACTACGATCATAGCGGAACAGTCTTTCTTTATAAAGAAAATAATAGTGTACTTGATGATTATACGAACTATTTCGGTCATTCCATGCAGGACGGAACCAGACTTAAAAAGCTTGTAGATTACGAGAAAAACAAAGAGCTGATAGAATCAGTAAAACTTTATACTTACGACGGAATACTAATCTATGAGCTTGTTCAGATAGTAGAAGTAGAAAGCAAATGGTACGACAAATATAAAACTTGGGAGCAAGCAGATTTTATAGAATTTTATGAGAATTCAGCTGTTGAGGGCAACTTGATAATGCGTAATCAATCTTATGATCCGCATAGCAAATATATGACCCTTAATACTTGTCAGGATTATTCGGGAAAAATAAAGACTGTTGCGATATATAAGTTGATCGAGATTTTATGATTAAAAGACAGGCAGACCCGGCGGTTTGATGTCATATGGGACTTGTTTTGCTATTTTTAGATTTTCCATTAAACGAGCAGGATAAACGCTCTTGGTACCATATCTCTGATGTAAAGAGAACATAACATCTTCTAAGTCTTCCAGTTTCGCAAGTTTGCTGAAATCATGAAATATATTTATTTGTCTGGGGATATCAGACGACTCGAGGTTAATTGCTGTAATTGTTAATGAACGGATCGGCTTTTTCCAATCGTAACGCTCTTTAAATAATATAAAACCGTTTTGCGAAATATAAAAAGCATTATATGTAGCATATGGTAACGGTGCTTGAAATTCTGTGCTGGACATGTCATTTCTCCGAACACCGATCTGCACTCCACTTGCCCTTAAGCTGTGTGAACGCAATCTTTTAGAGACATTTTCGCTGAGAGCTAACAAAACACGCCATACTTCAATATCAGTATATAAATCTTCGGTTGTAGTTATACCGTGCCCTACTGTTTTGACCGGGATGGATTCACCATAAACCCTGACCCTGCCGTTATCTAAACCGTTAGCCCATAGCCATAATTTTATGCCGTTTATGCCTAACTTAGATTGTAAAAAAGCAGGATCGGTTCGAGCTAAATCGCCGATGGTTAAAATGTTATATTTAGTTAGTTTTCTTTCGGTAGCATACCCTACCCCGAGTAAACTTCTGACCGGTAGTTTGAATATGAGATCAGTGTAATTTTCCCGGGATACATAGGTTATAGCATCCGGTTTATTCATGTCGCTACCGAGTTTCGCAAAAATCTTATTGAAGCTTACTCCAATCGATAATGTCAGTTTAAGTTCTTTTTTTACTCGATTACTGATAAGTTTGGCAATTTGCATGCCGCCGCCGAATAAAGCTTTGCTGGCAGTTACATCAAGCCAACATTCATCAAGACCGAAGGGTTCAATTTGGTCTGTATAGTCATAATAGATATTGTGAGCTAATTTCGAGTGTAAAATATATTGATCATATTGTGGCGGAACGGTAATTAAGTTCGGACATTTTTGTTTTGCTTGCCAGATAACTTCTCCGGTTTTAACACCTTGCTGTTTCGCTTCCTCTGATTTAGCAAGAATGATACCGTTGCGATCAGCCTGAGATCCGGCTACAGCTACCGGCTTGCCATGCAGACTGGGATTTAATTTGATTTCGACTGAAGCATAATAAGCGTTCATATCACAATGCAATATTGTTCGATCCTGCCTCAATTGTTTATAACACTCCTTTCAAGTACTCGACAAAAAGAACAAACGTTCTTTTTGTCTCAAGTAGATTATATAGAAATTCGGTTAATTAGATCAAGGGAAAATTTATTTAAAAATGACAATTAGAAATTAATTTATCTTGATTTTTTTGAATATGCTAATATACAAATGTGTTAAAGAATTTTTAAATTTATTTTATATTAATGTACCGAGCCATCTGTAAAAAAGGATGAAATTATGAAAAACAGTGATTCAAGTAAAGTAAATCAGAATTTAAAAGATTTGAATGAAAAAAATACAGAAGAAATCGATTCAGTCGAAAAGCAATTAATTGAAGAAGCTCGAAAAAAAGGAGATTCTTATTATATTTTAGATCTTGGATCAGAATACTATAATGGAGTTGTACGTGAACAAAATTTTGCGAAAGCTTTTGAATATTACACAATTGCCTCAGAAATGGGAAATGTCATTGCTTTAAGCAATTTGGGATATTGTTATTTATACGGTCGTTCTGTACCTAAAGATACGATAAAAGCCCTGGAATGTTATGAAGCGGCAGCTGATCTTGGTGATATTAATGCCACATATAAAGTTGGAGATTTTTATTATTGGGGAATATTTCCGATTACGCAAGATCGAGAAAAAGCCGTGGAATATTATTTGACGGCTTATGATTTAGTAATAGAAGATGAATATCCTGATATTAGTAATTACCCGGATGTTTGCTTACGGCTGGCAGATTGCATTTTCTACGGTTTAACAGATTTTTTTGATTTAGAAGATGCATTGGATTTTTACAATGAAGCCAAAGTCTTTTTTGATATCAGGATTAACGAATATAATGATCGTATGTCCGATAAATTACTAAAACGAGCTGAAGAAGGTATCTTAAAAACCCGGCAACGAATTGCAGAAACTGAAGATGACTCTATTGGTTCAGAAAGATCACTGCAATGAAATGAAAAAATCCTTTTTCAGTATCTGCTTACTTTTCGAAGTTAGCAAATGAAAATATGCACAGCTCAAGATTCTGAGCAAAATCGGTATTAATTAGGTTTTGAGTAAGGACAAAAATGCAGGAAAAATTTTATCAGACAAATTCAGTTGAAGAAACATATCTTTTTGGTGAAGCACTTGGCAGATGTTTGGCTGCCGGTGATGTTTTAGCCCTGGACGGAGAATTAGGTGCAGGTAAGACTACGATAAGCCATGGGATTGCGAAAGGATTGGGTATCACTTCTCCGATTTCAAGTCCGACTTTTACGTTATTGTTTGAACATCCGGCAGGTACCGGCAATTTACCCTTATTCCATTTTGATGCATATCGGCTTACAGATGAAATGGAATGGTATGATGCAGGTTTTATGGATTATTTTGATAATCAGGGAGTTGTAATAATTGAATGGGCGTCTAAAATAAAGAATGTTTTACCGCCAACTGCAAAGTGGCTGTATATTACAACTGATCTTGTAAAACCGAATCAAAGGATTTTCAGATTAAATATTGAGTGTGATTCGAGTTTTAATTTGGAACATTTGACTGCTTGGGAGATTACACAAGAACTGAAATTAGACTTATACTAAAATTATATTATGTTTGTCAATCGAAAATAGGATTGACAAACAACTCAAGAATACATTATCGAAAATTAGAACGAGGCGGATAATTTAAAGATATGACAAAATATATTTTGGCAATTGATTCATCAGGTTCAAGTCTTTCAGTTGCTCTGTCAGAAAATAATTTAATTAGAGCAGAAAAATTTCTTAATATATCGAATCAGCATTCGGTAAATTTGTTGCCTGCTCTGGATAGCATGATGCAGGAAATTGAGAAATCTTATGATGATTTATCGGCTGTGGCCGTAACTGTCGGGCCCGGTTCATTCACGGGTATCAGGATAGGTGTGTCTACCGCAAATACGATGGCATACGGTTTGAATATTCCTGTAATAGGAATTTCAGCTCTTGAAGCTTTGGCTTTCCCGTATAGGAATCAAAAGGATATTATATTAGCGGTTTTTGATGCTCGCGGCGGGAGACTTTACGGTGCATTTTTCCAACAAGGAAAAAGGCTTACGGAAGATCAGCAATTTGTTGATCAGGATTTACCGGAATTGGTCAAAACTCAATTCTTAAACCAAGATTTTCAAGAAAAATTGTTAATTCAAGAATCAAAAGCAATTGAGAAAAAGCAAGATTCAAAGCAAAATTCTTTCGCAGAACAATCGATTACGATTCTGGGTGACGGATTTCAAATGGCAAAAACTTTATTGAGCGAGCTTGACCTTAAGCTAACACCACGTGAGTCGGTTCTGACCAAACAGGATTATATTTCAGCATCTTCAATCGGTCATTTAGCATGGGAGAAATTAGAAATAAACTTCCGATTGTCTGAAGAAGGTTACCTGGAACCGGTAAAGCCGAATTACTGTGTGGTTACTCAAGCGGAACGCAATTTAACTAAAAAGAAGAAATAAAAGCTGCAAAAATCAGCTTTGTTGTAGATTTGAATTTATTAAATTGACATAATAAAGCCAATGATTTTATACTTATTAAAAATAATAGTGCAGGTTTTATGGATAGAACCTTATAAAATTATTTTATTGGAGGAAATATGGCAACCAAATCTATTCTGATCAATTGGGAAGAAGGCATTGAAATGAAATCAATAGCCTTGTTGATACAAAAAGCTTCCGCCTTTAATTCAACAATATATATTTCTCGTGGTGACCGCCGTGCTAATGCCAAAAGTCTGCTCGGAATGATGTCGCTCGGGATTGAAGATGGTGTTGAATTAAGTATTACTGCAGAGGGACCTGATGCAGAAGAAGCAGTAAATGTCGTAGCGGATTTTTTAGAAAATCCTGATTCGTAAAGGAACAATTGTTGAAATAAGATGTCTGAAAATCATAATTCTTTTGATGCCAGACTAGACTTGATACCACATGAACCTGGTGTGTACTTGATGAAAGATGCATCCGGTTCTGTTATTTATGTAGGTAAAGCCAAAAATCTTCCTCAAAGATTACGCAGCTATTTTGCGCCTAATCCGGTTGCAGATCCGAAAATCTTGGCAATGATTTCTCATATTGCAGATTTTACTTATATTATTTGCCAAAACGAACTGGAAGCTTTAATTTTAGAGAACAATTTAATCAAAAACGAGCGTCCGAAGTATAATACTCTTTTACGAGATGATAAAGAGTATCCCTATATCAGAGTGACATTGAATGAATTATACCCGCGGATTCTCAAAGCTTACAGGATCGGTTCAGATCGAGAGCAGGGTACACGATACTATGGCCCGTATCCGGCAGGTGATTTGGAAAGAGCATTGAAAGCGATTTATCGAATTTTTCCGGTGATGACTTGTAACAGAGTTTTGCCCAGAGACATAGATAAAAAGCGTCCATGTTTAAAATATTATATTGATCGCTGTATCGGCCCTTGTAAAGGCGATGTTTCTGTCGAAGAATACCGAGCCAGCGTGATGGAAATTTGCAGATTTCTTGATGGGCAATATGATGATCTCCTGAGTTTAATTAAGACGAAAATGAATCAGGCGGCAGCTGACATGCAATATGAGAAAGCAGCGGTTTGGCGTGACCGTTATCAAGATTTGCAAAAATTGACTGCCGGTCAAGTGACAGTTACAAAAAATCCCGAAGATATAGATGTTTTAGGAATTTTTCGCAATGGCAGTGAAATTTGCATTCAGAAACTGGAAATTCGAAATGGTCGGATGATCGGCTCGGTCAGCTCTTTTTTGCCGGATCAGGATGAATCCGGGGATGAATTGTTGACAGCTTTTCTTAAACAACATTATGCTGAGTCTTCATATATTCCGAAACTGATTTTGTTGCCGCTCGAGTTGAATGATCAGACTCTGCTGGCGGAATATTTATCACAATTGTCAGGATTTAAAGTGCAATTACGTCATCCGCAGCGCGGTGAGAAAAAACAATTGTTAAAGATGGCGGAAACCAATGCAGAGCAAAATCTGAGACGCCATACTTTGATCGGAGGATCGGCGAATGGTTTATCACATACCTTGAAAAATCTGGCAGATATTTTCGGTTTATCCGAAGTGCCGCATAGAATTGAAGCTTATGATATTGCAAATATCGGAGTTGAAGATCGTACCGGATCGATGATTGTTTTTACTGAAGGTAAACCCTTGCGTTCAGCATATCGTCATTTCAAGATTAAGAGTTTTGAAGGAATCGATGATTATCGTTCAATGCAAGAAATATTAACGCGCAGGCTTAAACGTCTTAAAGATGATAAGTTTGGCAGTCAGCCGGACTTGATTTTGATTGATGGTGGTTTTGGGCATGTGAACGCAGTAAAATCAATTTTAGAAAAATACGCACCGGAAATACCGATAGCCGGCATGGTAAAAGATGCAAGACATCGTACCAGGGGTTTAGTATTGACTACAGGTAAAGAGATTAAATTAAAAACGGAAATTTCAGATAAAGAGGAAACACCCGATCAAAGAAGCGAAAGATTAGGCTTGCTGAGACTGGTAACTGCAATTCAGAATGAAGCTCATCGTTTTGCACAGCGTCTACATAAAAAATCAAGACTTAAAAGCACGATCCGTTACAGTTTGGAAGATATTCCGGGGATCGGTCCGGCAAGGCGCAAAGCTTTATTAAAACATTTTCGCACTGTGAAAAATATTTCTCAAGCTGAATTATCGGAATTGAAACAAGTTCCCGGTTTACCGGAGAAAGCTGCGGAAACCGTTTATAAACATTTCAGAAATAGAGATATTTGAAAAGAGGTATTTATGTCTGTATATTGCTTGGCAGACTTTCATTTGAGCAATCAAGCCAATAAGCCGATGCATAAATTCGGTCAGGAATGGATAGACCACGATTTGAAAATCAAAAAAAATCTGCAACATCTGCTGACTGATGCAGATTTACTCTTAATCCCGGGAGATACTTCTTGGGCGATTAATTTGGATGAAGCAAAAAAAGATTTGGTTTTTATCAGTGAATTGCCCGGAAAAAAAATTCTTCTGCGCGGTAACCATGATTATTGGTGGGGAACACTAAATAAAAATTATCGGGCAATGGCCGCCTGGCAAATTGATAACATCGACTTTTTACAAAATAATGCTTTCAGAGTTGAAGATCCGGATTTGGGTGGCTTATTGATAGCAGGTACACGCGGTTGGATTTTTCCTAATGACCCTAAATGGCAAAAAGCTGATCAAAAAATATTTGACAGAGAAATCCAACGTTTGGCATTATCATTGAGCCGAGCGGAAAATTTGAGACAACCGGGGGATAAAATGATTGTGATGACTCATTTCCCGCCGGTAAATCAACAACTTGCAATTTCCGAATTTACCAAACTGATGTATAATCATCAGGCAGATGTTTGCGTGTTCGGACATATTCATCATAGTGAAAGTCCTTATCAACTTTCAGGCAAATTAATTCATGGGATACCGCTTGTTTTGACGGCTTGTGATCAAGTTGATTTTCAGCCTATACTATTAGATGATTATCTGAAATCGTAAATGGCGAAATAGTTTTAGATGATTGAAAGGAATAACAATAAATGGCAAAAAGTATGACCGGTTTCGGTAAAGCTTTAATTACAGAAGATGATCTGACATTTTCTGTTGAAATTAAATCGGTTAACCAAAAAAACAGAGATTTACGAATACATATGCCCTATACTCTCAATTCTTTTGATGCTCAAATAAGAAAATTGCTTGACACTTATATCAGTCGTGGCTATGTCGATGTCAACATTAATTATGAAGATTTATCAAGTGAACCGAATCTAAAATTGGATTTGAACAATGCCATAGCCTATTTAAATATATATAGTGAAATCGAAGAATTAACCGGAGAAAAATTGACCTCGAAAGCAGTTCTCTTGGCGAGAAATAATAATTTGATAACTAAAGCAGAACAGGAGCTGGATGAAGACCGATATTTACCGATTCTGCTTAAAACTTGTGAACAGGCTTTGCAAGAGTTTGATGCGGCAAGACAAGCTGAAGGTACCCATTTAATCTCCGATTTAAAACAAAGAATTGAAACAATGCAAAGCATTGTAGAGAAAATTGCATCACGAGCCGAAACTGTACCTGAATATCATAAAATGCGTCTTTTGGAACGGTTGGCAAATTTAGTTGATGAGAATTTGGAAGAATATTACGATGGTCAACGAGTTGCTGCGGAAATTGCGGTTTTTGCTGATCGTGCTGATGTAACCGAGGAAATCATTCGTCTCAAAAGTCATCTCAAACAATTTTTGGGTATACTTGAATTGGATGAACCGATCGGCAAAAATTTAGATTTTCTGGTACAGGAATTACTGCGTGAAACTAACACAATAGGTTCCAAAGCCAACGATTTGGAAATTACTCAAATGATAGTGGAAATGAAATCAACTATTGAAAAAATCAGGGAGCAAGTTCAAAATATTGAATAATTTTTAAGATAGATTGAGAGTATTAAAGATTTCTGTTATTCTTAACCACTGGAACAATGTATTGAGATAAATTTAAAATAATAATAAAATAATAATTTTAAGAATTCGAGGTGAATTAGGTGGAGAGCTCAATATTTATCAAAGTAGGAGATTCAAGCGTTATTTCATTACAGCGTTTAATTGCGATTGTTGATGCCGACTCGGCTCCGATTCGCAGAATGATTCAAGAAGCACGCGAACGTGGAACTTTGATCGATACGACTTATGGTAAGAAGAATCTCTCTGTTTTGATTATGGATAGTGACCATGTAATTTTATCTTCGCGAACAGTCGAACAGTTGAATACGATTATTGAAGCTGCTTTATGATGGATAATATAAAGGATAATATAATGAAGCAAGGCAAAATATTATGTGTATCCGGACCTTCAGGTGTAGGAAAAGGTACGGTTATCAGCAAATTGATGGAAAAACGTCAAGATTTTGTATTGTCAATTTCTATGACGACTCGCAACCCGCGCGGTGAGGAAAAAGATGGGGTTGATTATTATTTTTGCTCTGCAGCTGAATTTCAGGATTTGATTACTAAAAAAGAAATCTTGGAATTTGATGTTTATTCAGGAGAATATTATGGAACACCGGTAGCTCCGATTCGGGAATTTGTTAGAAACAAACAAAATGTAATTTTGGACATTACAATTGCCGGTGCTTTACAAGTGAAGAAAATATTTCCTGAAGCGCTAATGGTATTTTTATTGCCGCCGTCAATGGAGGCGCTATATGACAGATTATTAAAAAGAGATACGGAAACCGAAGATCAGATTCAGGCCAGAATCAAACAAGCGGAAATTGAGATCTTACATGTGGAAAAATTTGAATACGCCATCTTAAATGATAAAATAGAAGACACTGTTTCAAAACTGGAAGCAATTATTATTGCTGAAGAATGTAAATATTACAATCAATCTGCAATATTAAAAAAATTTTTTGATTTATAATATATAAAAAGACTGATAAATAAAACTTATGTCAGGGAAGGGAAAAAATATGCTGACCGAACCATCAATAGAAGAATTATTGCCAAAAGCCGAAAATCGTTATGTTTTGGCGATGTTGACTGCTAAAAGAGCAAGACAATTAGTCGACGGAGCACAACCTATGGTTAATCAAAAAACTGACAATTTTGTTTCTTTGGCAGCAGAAGAGATTAAAGAAGATCAAGTCAAAGCTGTTAAAGGGCAGCATGATATCAAAGTGCCTTTGCGACCGGAAGTTGAAGCAGCAAGATTGAATGCTGAATTGGAAGCTGAAGCAAAACGCCGAGAAGTTCAACATGCCGAGAATAAACGTAATGCCGAACGAGTTCAAGCACGTGAAAGAGTGCTTGAAAGAGCTCAATTTGCTGAAGATGAAAAAGAAGTCAACAAGAATTTGGCTGAGCAGTTTTTGCGTTTAGTTAATGAAAATGCCGGATTCGGCAATAACGCACAGGATGAAGATTAAGTTGTAAAATATGTCAATCATATTAGAAAAAGGAGACTATAGATATTATGAAGGCACAAGATAAATCCATGGAGACAATTGTAAATCTGGCGAAGAATCGCGGTTTTGTCTATCCCGGTTCAGAAATTTATGGCGGCTTGGCAAATACATGGGATTATGGTCCCTATGGTGTTGAACTGAAGAATAATATCAAAAAAGCCTGGTGGCGAAAATTTGTTACGGAAAATCCGTATAATGTAGGAATAGATGCTGCGATTTTGATGAATCCGCGTACTTGGGAAGCATCAGGTCATGTTGCCGGTTTTTCTGATCCTTTAATTGATTGCAAAGAATGTCGCAACCGTTATCGTGCGGATAATTTAATTGAAGATTTTAACAAGGAACGCGGCATTAAAGAAAGTGTTGAAGGTTTCTCCAATGAACAGTTGAGCGATTATATCGCACAGAATGAGATTCCTTGCCCGAGTTGCGGTAAAAAAGATTTTACCAAAGTCCGTCAATTCAATCTCATGTTCAAAACATACCAGGGTGTCACCGAAGATAGTCAAGCAGAAATCTATTTAAGACCTGAAACTGCACAAGGTATTTTTGTGAATTTCCGTAATGTTCAGAGAACTTCAAGAAAACAAATTCCTTTCGGGATTTGCCAAATTGGCAAGTCTTTTAGAAATGAAATAACTCCGGGTAATTTTATTTTCCGAACACGCGAGTTTGAGCAATTGGAATTGGAGTTTTTCTGTAAACCGGGGACCGATTTGGAATGGTTCGAATATTGGCGAAATTTCTGTATGCAATGGTTGCTTAATTTAGGAATCAAAGAAGAAGATTTACGCTTAAGAGATCATGGTCAGGAAGAATTGTCTCATTATTCCGTTGCAACGACCGACTTTGAGTTCCGATTTCCATTCGGTTGGGGTGAATTATGGGGAATAGCCGACCGCACTGATTTTGATTTAAGACAACACATTGAGCATAGCGGCAAAAATCTCTATTATCGTGATCCGTATACCAATGAAGAATATATTCCATATGTTGTTGAACCTTCGCTGGGTGTTGATCGAATGCTTTTGGCATTCTTATGTAATGCATATGATGAAGAAGAGCTG
The DNA here is from genome assembly GCA_012838795.1 of Clostridiaceae bacterium. Classification (GTDB taxonomy): domain Bacteria; phylum Bacillota; class Clostridia; order Saccharofermentanales; family DTU023; genus UBA5436. Next base: position 48,031 of record DUOO01000010.1, read on the forward strand.
GAAGATGGCAGTATCAGAACAGTTTTACGCTTGCACAATGATTTGGCACCGGTGAAAATTGCCATTTTGCCTTTGTCAGGGAAATTATCCGAACAAGCGAACGAAGTATATTCAATGCTGATGAAGAAATTCACTTGTGAGTTTGATGATCGTCAATCTATCGGCAGAAGATATCGTCGCCATGATGAAATCGGAACACCTTACTGTGTGACATTTGATTTTGATTCTTCGGAAGATGAGATGGTAACGATTCGCGAACGTGACAGTATGGAACAAATCCGTATTCCGATTATAGAATTATTAAGTTATTTCAGCGAAAAACTTGATTGATTTTCGTTGTTGTGCAGCTTATAATACTCTCGATTGTTTCATATGGAATTTCGGTGTAACGGTTAACAAATTTTTGTTGGTACAACAATAGAAAAAAAGATAATATGTCGCAGATAACAGATAAAAATTTGACTAACATAGCTAAGAATGATAATCTTTTTTTGTCACTGTTTTACTTATATCTTACTTTAAGAATCTGAAAAAGTGACAAATAAACATGAAATAATTAACGAATAGATTTATATATGAGAAAAAGAGTTGTAAAAAATGTAGCTTCAACTAAAATAGGATTGATATTAAGGATATTAGGATTGATATATTGATAAGCCGTACTACTGTGCAATGTCAGTGGTATGGTTTTTTATATTAAAAATAGATGTATTATATAGCAATAAAAATAACGGAGGTATGTAAATGCAAAAATATGTTTATATGTTCACGGAGGGTAATGCTGCAATGCGTGAATTGCTCGGAGGTAAAGGTGCTAACTTGGCAGAAATGATCAATTTGGGCCTGCCTGTACCGGGAGGATTTACAGTTACAACTGAAGCTTGTACTCGTTATTATGCAGACGGCGAAGAAATCGCATCTGAAATTATAGAGGAAATCAAAGATTCAGTAGCAAAATTAGAGCAAACAACGGGAAAGAATTTTGGTGATCCTGAGAATCCTTTATTGGTTTCAGTACGTTCAGGTGCCAGAGCATCAATGCCGGGCATGATGGATACAGTTTTAAACTTAGGTTTAAACGATGAAGTCGTTGACGGATTAACTAAACTGTTCGATAACAGAAGATTTGCTTTAGACAGCTACCGTCGTTTCATAATGATGTTCAGTGACGTTGTTATGGAAATTGACAAAGCCAACTTTGAAAGAGTATTTGATGCTGCAAAAGAAGCCCAAGATATTGAGCTTGATACAGATTTGACAGCGGATGACTTAGAAAAAATAGTTGCAGAATATAAAGTAATTTATAAAGAACAAACAGGCGATGATTTCCCGACAGATCCGTTTGAACAATTAATTTTAGCTGTTACGGCAGTTTTCCGTTCTTGGAATAATGACAGAGCGATCTACTACCGCCGTATGAATAATATCCCTGCAGAATGGGGTACAGCCGTTAACGTACAAGAAATGGTTTACGGCAACATGGATGATACATGCGGCACCGGTGTTGCTTTCACCAGAGATCCTGCTACCGGTGAAAATGTTCTGTACGGTGAATACTTAATGAATGCTCAAGGTGAAGATGTTGTTGCCGGAGTACGCACACCTGAACCGATTTCTCATTTAGAGGACCAATCAAAAGAATTATATGATCAATTTGAAGAAATTGGTGAGATTTTAGAAAAACACTATGGCGATATGCAAGATCTCGAGTTCACAATTGAACGCGGTAAACTATTTATCTTACAAACCAGAAATGGTAAACGTACAGCCCAAGCTGCATTGCGCATCGCTGTGGAAATGGCGGAAGAAGGTTTAATTTCCAAAGAAAAAGCTTTGATGACAATTGATCCGACTCAACTTAATGCTTTATTGCATCCGCAATTTGACCAAGCAAAATTAGCTGCTGCCGAACCGATTGCCAAAGGCTTGCCGGCTTCACCGGGTGCAGCAACGGGTACCATTGTTTTCACAGCTCAACAAGCAAGTCAAGAAGCTGAAAAAGGCAAGAGTGTAATTTTAGTTCGTGATGAAACCTCCGCTGAAGATATTGAAGGAATGCATGCTGCTCAAGGTATCCTGACAGTTCGTGGCGGCATGACATCTCATGCAGCTGTTGTAGCTCGTGGTATGGGTACTTGCTGTGTGGCCGGTTGCAGCGCTGTTTCTATTGACGAAGAAGCAGGCACAATGACTGTTGAAGGCGTAACATACAAAGAAGGTGACCCAATTTCATTAGACGGCTCAACCGGTTTTGTTTATGCCGGCAAAATTGACACTGTTAAAGCTGAAATTACTGACCATATGAAAACCATCATGGACTGGGTTGATGAAATCAGAGTATTAAAAGTCAGAACAAATGCCGATTCACCTGAAGATTCACAAACTGCGATCGATTTAGGTGCCGAAGGAATCGGTTTAACCCGCACCGAGCATATGTTCTTTGCTGCAGACCGTATTTTACCTTTCCGCCGCATGATTGTTGCCGATACTGAGGAAGAAAGAAGGACTGCTTTAGATGAAATCTTACCGGTTCAACAAGCTGATTTTGAGGGTATCTTTGAAGTAATGGTAGGTAAACCGGTAACAATTCGTTTATTAGACCCGCCTCTCCATGAGTTCTTACCTACAGAAGATGAAGAAATTAAAGAATTAGCAAATGATCTGGGCATTAAAGTTGATGATCTGAAAGTAAAAATGCACAACTTAGAAGAAATCAATCCGATGCTCGGACACAGAGGTTGTCGTTTGGCTATTTCATATCCGGAGATTGCTGAAATGCAAACAGCTGCGATTATCGGCGCTGCTTTAGCGAAAACCACCGATGCCGAACCGATTGTTCCGGAAATCATGGTGCCGTTGGTAGGTGATGTTAAAGAATTTGAATTCTTGAAAGAAGTCATTACTAAGACTGCTGATAAACTGATTGCTGAAAGTGGTAAAAAATTAGAATATCACGTAGGTACGATGATTGAGATCCCAAGAGCTGCTTTAACATCAGGCAAGATCGCTTTAGAAGCAGATTTCTTCAGCTATGGTACAAATGACTTAACCCAAATGTCATATGGTTTATCCCGTGACGATGCAGGCAAGATTCTGGATACTTACATTCATCGCGGCATCTATGATTCAGATCCGACAGCTCATTTAGACATTGAGGGTGTCGGTCGTTTGATGACAATTTCCTCAACTGAAGGTCGCAAGGCTAAACCTGAAATAAGTTTAGGAATCTGTGGTGAACATGGCGGTGATCCCGGTGCGGTAGAATTCTGCCACAGCTTGAACTTCGATTATGTTTCCTGCTCACCGTATCGTGTACCGATTGCAAAATTAGCAGCTGCTCAAGCTCAAATTAAGAATCCGAGATAATTTTTAATATCACTCCGTATTTATTGTATAGACTCGAAATAAGAAACTGTTCGAGCAGATCATGAGGAGAAATAAAAAGACCGCTTAGTGTTTTGTACAAGCGGTTTTTTTATTTCTCTGGTTATCTGTAACTCAATTTTAATATAAATAATCCATCTGAATTCTTGACGAACTACAACATGTATGGTAAAAATGTTAAAGGACAACTACATATAGTACTTTCAAGTCGTCGCAAGACGTACACGGAAACAGGTGTAAATCCTGTGCGGTCCCGCCGCTGTAACGCTTATCGATTTTCACATAACCACTGAGCATTGAGCTTGGGAAGGGTGGAAGGGGAGCGAAGCCAGAATATGTGTCTTGAAAGTTATCCGTGTCACGATGTATGACAGGAGCGGGTAAGCAATATTGCGATTTTATTTTAAGCTGTGTCGTTTATAACTCTCTTCTGTCGGAAGGGAGTTTTTATGTTAAAGAAAACGGGGTTGGCATACCCGAAAAATATTCTTAAGCGCGATGGCTCGTTGATGCCCTTTGATGTTTACAAAATCCGCCAAGCTATTTATAAAGCTAATCGTACAATACCCAGTGAAACGATGAACGATAATGAATTGGATATGATTACTGAGAATGTTGTGCGTAAACTTAAGGACATTGATACTCCGGGAGTAGAACAAATACAAGATATTGTTGAATTTGAGTTGATGAGTTTCGGTGTCATGCGTACTGCGAAGGCTTATGTTATCTATAGAGCAGAACATGCTAAACGCAGACAGGCAGCAAATAATCTTATGGAGAACTATAAGCAGATAACTTTTTCCGACTCGCTCGACAGTGATTTGAAAAGAGAAAATGCCAACATCGACGGCAATACGGCAATGGGTACTATGTTGAAGTACGGCTCGGAAGGTGCAAAATCTTTTGTTGACAACTATGTTCTACCTGAAGATATGGCCCATGCACATGCTGATGGCTTGATCCATATCCATGACAAAGATTTCTACATGTTGACAGCGACATGTTGTCAAATTGACTTGCAAAAGCTTTTTAAAAACGGATTCTCAACCGGTCACGGACATTTAAGAAGTCCGCAAAGTATAGAAAGCTATGCGGCTCTTGCCTGCATCGCAATCCAAGCCAATCAAAATGAAATGCATGGTGGCCAAAGCATTCCGGATTTTGATTATGCTATGGCGGAAGGTGTGAACAAAAGTTTCCGCAAACATCTTACTGACGTGCGAAATAGTTTTGAGGATTTAACAAGTACTCTAAATTCTTCCTTTTCCGGTATGGAAAATTTGCAAAATATAGATACTGAACTGCTGAAAAACTTGGAAAACAAAAGCTATGATGATTTATTGGCTATAATGGCAGAACTTGAAGCAGGGAAAGCAGAGTACGTATTACTGGATATTGTTAATAAACGCACAATTCGCAGCACGAATCAGGCGATGCAGGCATTAATTCATAATTTGAATACAATGAACTCGAGAGCGGGAGCACAAGTTCCTTTCAGTTCACTTAATTACGGAACGGATACTTCAGAGTCAGGTCGTCTGGTGATTCGCGAATTGTTACGTGCAACCTGGGATGGCTTGGGCAGAGGAGAAACGGCAATTTTTCCCGTGCAGATATTTAAGGTAAAGGACGGTATAAACACTCGACCGGGTGATAAGAACTACGATCTGTTTCAGCTTGCGATCAAAGTTTCTGCAAGAAGATTATTTCCTAATTTCAGTTTTCTTGATGCTCCTTATAATCTTGCTTTTTATAAAGAAGGTGACAGCAATTCCGAGGTAGCTTATATGGGTTGTCGAACAAGAGTTATCAGTAATGCTTATGACCCGAATCACGAGTGTACCAAGGGCAGAGGCAATTTAAGCTTTACTTCGATTAATTTGGTACGACTCGGTATTGAGGCAAGAGGTGATTTGGAGAAATTTTATCAAAGTCTTGATGAAACGATGGAGCTGGTTTTTCGACAGTTAAGACAGCGTTTTGAAATCCAACGCAGAAAAAAAGCCAAGAATTATCCTTTCTTAATGGGACAGGGATTATGGTTGGGATCTGAATACTTGGAAGAAGATGATGAACTAACTGAAATTTGGAAACACGGTACACTTTCAATCGGTTTCATCGGTCTGGCGGAGTGTCTTGTTGCTTTGACCGGAAGTCATCATGGCGAATCCGGCGAAAGTCAAAAACTGGGTCTTGAAATTATCACTTACATGCGTAAAAAATGTGATGAGCGCACGCAAGCAGAACTGTTAAATTACACATTACTGGCTACACCGGCAGAAGGGCTCTCCGGTCGTTTTGTAAAACTTGACCGGGAACGTTTCGAAAATCTCCCCGGAATTACTGATCGTGATTATTATACAAATTCATTCCATATTCCCGTCTACTTCCCTATTGCGGCAACTAAGAAAATTGATCTTGAAGCTCCATATCACGCTCTGACCAATGCCGGTCATATCTCTTATATTGAGATGGACGGTGATCCGCTGCAGAATCTGGAAGCATTCGAAAAATTGATTATTTATATGAAAGAGAGAGAAATAGGGTACGGTTCTATCAATCATCCTGTTGATCATGATCCGCTTTGCGGTTATAGCGGTATTATCGAAGATGTATGCCCCGGTTGCGGAAGAAAAGAGAGCGAAGGTCCGCGTTTTCACCGCATACGACGCATCACGGGATATCTGGTAGGAACTATTGATCGCTTCAATGATGCCAAAAAGAAGGAGTTGTTTGATCGTGAAAAGCATTCCATATAGACATACTGAAGATAAACATTTGGAAGGTGAATTTCTACATATTGCCGGTTTGGAAAAAAACTCTGTTGTTGATGGACCGGGGATTAGAATGGTGATATTTGCACAAGGTTGTCCTCACCGTTGTCCCGGTTGCCATAATCCGGAAACTCATTTGACTATCGGCGGTAAACTTCGAACTGTAGAAGAGCTGATCTTAAATTATGAGGAAAGTGCTTTGTTGCGGGGAGTTACACTATCCGGCGGTGAGCCGTTTTTACAAGCAAAAGCTTTTTCCTGTTTAGCCAAAGCCATACAAGATAGAGGTGGTGATGTAATAACATATACCGGATATTATTTTGAGAATCTGCAGAAAATGAATGATCAGGATGTGGACGCTCTTCTATTATCTACAGACTTACTAATAGATGGGCCCTTCATAAAGAAACTAAAAACTTTGGCGTTGCCTTTTCGCGGTTCCCGTAATCAACGGTTGATTCCTTTAAGCGAAGCAGGACAAAAGCTTTATCAAAGTATAGAATTGGCACAAGTAGCACGTTTTTAATTTGGCACTTGATTGAGTATCAATATAATTGTTATCATTTAACATTATGACTATTCGATCAACAGACACATCAGATACGACAATAAATAATAGGCTGAGAGCTACTGAATTGGATGTGATCCGGGGCTTTGCAATTATTTTAATGTTCGGTCATCATTTTATGTATGATGTTCATTATATATTCGGCTATCCTAATTTCAGTTGGCTGTTCGGTCCGGCGATGGAGAGCATTTATCATCCGCTGATTTATATTTTATTTCTTGGCGTTGCCGGTGCCTGCAGCTGCTTTTCCCGCAATAATTTGAAACGTTCAGGCAGACTGGCTCTGATTGCTTTGGGGTTAACTCTGATAACTTCAATTGTTTCAGCAGTCATCAAATCAGATTATTATATTTTGTGGCAAGTTATTCATTGTCTGGCATTCTGTAATTTACTGAATGGTTTGTTGGAAAAAACGGTTTTGTCTGAAAAAATAAAAATAGTTATTTTGCTTCTTACGGGTTTTATAATCCTTTTTTATGTACCGCAAATATTTAATGTTTTTAATTTGGATTATAAAGGATCTCCGTTATTATTACCGTTCGGAATCGGTTATTTGCGTCCGGAAGTTCCCGGAATGCTTGATTATTTACCCTTGATTCCGTATAGCGGATGTTTTTTTATCGGAGTAGCTTTGGGTAAAATTATTTATCCCGGCGGCAGGATACAAAAACAATATTGCAGCGGAAAAGTCTTCAGACCATTGGCTTTTATGGGCAGGCATGCTTTGTTAATCTATGCAATTCATCAACCGATTTTGATAGCTGTGATTTGGTTATGGACAAAATTATTTTAATTAAGAAAGAATAATCTATGCGAGTCATTTTAGAGAACCATCAAGAATATCAGAGCATTGCGGAAATATTACGACTATTTTTTCTTGAAGTCGGGAAATTGGAATCAGGTGTTATCTTAGTAGCGGATTCGGAATATTCGGATATGGTTTTATTTTCTGCCATTGAATATGAAGTAAGCTTGGAACAAATGCGTAATCAGGCTGATCAAACTGAAATATTAGTCCAAAGTCAAATAGCCGATTCGGATTTATCGATTTCAGCAAAGGTAATCCCTTCAGCTCTTAGACGTGAAATAAAAAGACAAACTTACTTCTTATTGAGTGAGTTAACAGATATCCGCTATCCGTGGGGATCACTTACAGGTGTGCGACCGACTCAAATAGCCTATCGCAGTTTTTTGGAGAATGAGCAGAATAAAAACCGGACAATTCAAGATTTGATCGAGAATTGGTACGTTATCCCGGAGAAAGCAGAGATCGGATTGAAAACTGCTTTGGCTGAAGTTGCAATTCTATCAGATTTACAACCCGAATTACCGATGTTATATATCGGAGTACCTTTTTGTACAACAAGGTGTAGCTATTGCAGCTTCATCACACAAGATTCGATTAATTTAGGTGCGGAATTAGATATCTATGTGGAAGCTTTATTGCAGGAGATTGTCGAAGTTTCAGATTATTTGAGACAAATTAATAAACCGTTTCAAGCAATCTATATGGGCGGAGGAACACCGACAGCTCTTTCCGATCAAGGCTTTGCAAAAGTGATGACAGCAATTAAGGAGCGGATTCCGCAAACAAAGAATTGTGAAATTACGATAGAAGCCGGCAGACCTGATTCGATTACACCTGCAAAGTTTACCGCGATCAAGGAGTTATCCGAGACCAGAATATGTATCAATCCTCAAACAATGCATGACCGAACATTACGTACGATTGGCAGAGACCATTCGGTTGAAAATGTTTATCAGACATATCAACTCGCACGAGCTCATCAATTTTCATCAATTAACATGGATTTAATTCTGGGGCTTCCGGGTGAAACGGGAGATGACTTTTTATATTCTTTAGAAAAATTGCTGGAGCTGGATCCCGAAAACATTACAATTCATACTATGGCATTGAAAAGATCTGCTTTCTTACAACAACATGCCGAACAATATCTGAAATTAAGATTTCCTGATCCGGAATTAAGCGATGCATTTACTGTTGCGATTCGGAAATTGGAAAAGCAAGGTTATCAGCCTTATTATTTATATCGCCAAAAGAATGTGCGTGGCGGTTTGGAGAATATAGGATTTGCGAAATCGGGACATGCTTGTATCTATAATGTCGGTATGATGAGTGATCGAATTTCAGTTGTGGGCCTGGGCAGCGGTTCAAGTTCGAAAAGAGTAAATGGTGACCGTTTGGAGCGGATATATAATCCAAAAGATTTAACAAATTATGTCGGGCGTCTTACAGAAATAATTCAACGAAAAATAGATTTTTTCTCGGAATCAAACTCATAATTATAATTTGTAAAATACTTATCAATTAGTTCTTGTCTTATCAATTATAAACGTTTAAGATGTATAGTAATTTGGCTTTTTTGCAGTGAAGTTTCATCAATCAAAGTCAAGAGATATTACATAGGGAGATAACCATGAGAATAATTGAAGGTAAGAAGATTGCTATTGTAGGTGCCGGAAAAGTCGGAGCAAACATTGCTTATGTCATGTCTATACGCCATACATGCAATGAGTTGGTATTGATAGATATTGACCAAAAGAGAGCAGAGGGCGAGGTTATGGATATCAAACATGGCTTGCCTTTTTTAAATCAAATGGAAATATATGCAGGGGATTATTCAGATATCAAGGGTTGTGACATTATTGTGGTAACTGCAGGTGCCAAACGTAAACCCGGTGAAACTCGTTTGGATTTAGCGGAAAAAAATTGTCGTATAGCTAAATCAATAACCGAAAGCATCATGAAATATTATGATGGAGGAATCATTTTAGTTGTATCAAATCCGGTTGATGTATTAACATATCATGTCAGCAAATGGACCGGATTACCGCGCGGTACGGTTGTCGGATCAGGTACGGTTCTTGATGGTATTCGTTTACGGACTTTGTTATCCGAAAAATTTAATATCGATATGAAAAATGTTCATGCTTATGTTTTCGGTGAACATGGTGAGACTCAATTCCCCGCTTGGAGTTTTTCGAATATTTCCGGTTTCAGCATTGAAGATTATTGTGCAGCATCCGGGATCGACTTGACGGAAGAGGAAAAATCAGAAATAGCTGAAAAAACCAAAAAAGCCGGAGCTGAAGTTATTAAGCGAAAAGGTGCGACTTTTTACGGTATCGGTATTGCAACGACTGAACTTTGTAATTCATTTATTAATAATGAAAATACAATTCGTACGGTAGGTTGTGTTTTAGATGGTGAATACGGTCTGAGTGATGTTGTTGTTAATGTTCCTTGTATTGTCGGCAGCAAAGGCATTGAAAAAGTGCTTAAAGTACCATTGCCGCCGGATGAGATGGAACTTCTGCACAAATCTGCTGCTGCTGTTCGTTCGGTAATTGAAGTGACCGCAGATATTTAGTAATAAAATTATAATAAATATTAATTGAAACACTCCGAAAAAGCAGTTACTTTCAATTCGGAGTGTTTTTGTGTTGTGATAATATTTAATTGGCCGACAATAATTCTACCAATGTTTTAACGTGAACACCTGTAGCACGTTCCGGCAAATAATCATTTTCTTTACTTAAATAAGCCGTTCCGGCGATGTCTAAATGAATCCAAGGTGTATTGTTTGCAACAAATTCACCGATAAATTGACCTCCGGTGATTGTTCCTGCCAAACGTCCGCCAACGTTTTTAATATCGGCAACTCTCGATTTATTGGCTTCTGCAAGTTTTTTATCATTTGGCAATAACCAGACTTTTTCTCCGACTTTATTTGCAGCTGCTTCAAATCTTTGATAAAAAGCATTGTTATTGGTAATGACACCGGTATATTCTTCACCCAGAGCGACCAGACAGGCACCGGTTAAGGTTGCTAAATCAATTACCTGATCAACTTTCAGATTGTTCGTAGCATAGTAAACCGCATCTGCCAGAGTAACCCGTCCTTCAGCATCCGTATTACCGATTTCAATTGTTTTGCCGGACAACGAGTTAATAATGTCACCGACTTTGAATGAAGTTCCGGAAATCAAGTTTTCGCAAGCTGCAATAACACCATACGCATTTGTCTCAGCTTTAGTTTTGGCCAATGCATACATTGTACCGATGACTGTACCTGCACCGCCCATGTCGCAATGCATACTTAACATTCCGTCAGAAGGTTTTATCGAATAGCCGCCGCTGTCGTAGGTAATGCCTTTACCGACTAAACCGGTAATTTGCTCGGAGTTCGGGTTGCCTTGATATTTCATGACGATTAATTTCGGTTCTTTACTTGAACCTTGGGCAACTGCCAGGAAGGCTTCCATACCGATTTCTTTTATTTGCTCACGATTATATACCCTTACTTCAACACCTAAATGTTGAAGGGAGTCCGCTGCTGCTTGAGCCAAAGTCTCAGGATAAATGTAATTTGAAGTTTGGTTTACCAGATTTCTGGCTAAGAAAACTCCGTCCATAATATCTTTTAACTTGTTAAATGCATCTTGCATTTTTTCTTCTGAGCCGTTGTCCGGAGTATAATTTATCGTCAATTTTTTGACCGGGTTTTCAGATTTTTCAGATAAATATCGATCAAATTTATAAGTAGCCTGAATCATGCCTTCAGCAATTGATTGCATTACTTGGACATCACATTTTTCAGAAATTGGCGGCATTGTAATCTCAATTTCAGAAATTTTATTTGCATTTGCGGTTTTATAGATTTTAAAACCTAAATAGCGTAACTCGTCAAAAGTCAAATTCTGATCGGCATTCAATCCGACTAGGATTGAACCTCCGGATTCCGGATTCGGCAAATAAAAAACTTCAATGTGTTCCGCATTAAATGAGGTATTATCCTTTGCCCAATTAATCAAATTAACCCGGTTTTGATCTGAACTAAATATAACGGGAATTCCCCCATTTTGATAAAATCTTAAATTAACCATAGTACCTCTTTCTAATTTGCTTGTTATTTGGAATTTGGATTTGAAAATAACAAACACATCTTAATATTGAAAATATCTTTTGCTATCATAACGCAGAATCAGATTTGATACAAAACATCATTACAGATAACTTATCGTGAGATATAGGAGTTTAAATTTACTGAATTAAGCTCTGGCGAAAAAATATTAAAAATTATTGATTTCTGCCGAGTTTAAGAAAATCACCACCCATTTGCTGATTAAGCTCGAAGATAAGATTCTTGATTTGATCTTGTTTTGCTGAATTTTTGGATTTATTGCTATCATCCGCAACGGATAGGTTGCTTGAAACAATATCGGCAAAAGACATTTGAGTATAAACTTCACCTTGATTTTCCAAACCGGAAACAGTGACTGCCAATAACCTGATTGGAGTTGTTTCATCCCATAATTCATTGATCAGCTGCCAGACAATCGGCCAGACTTGATCACGTTTTTGAATATGCCGGTTCAATGTGGTTTGACGGGAAAAAATTTGAAAATCGGAGCTTTTCAATTGAACTTGTATTACATTGCATACTTTTTTCGATTTTATTAATCGTGTAACAACTTCATCAACTAAACCGGATAAACCTTCTCTGATTTTTTCCCAACCGGTTAAATCTTCGCTGAATGTCATGCCGTTACCGATCGATTTAGCTTCATCTAATTCGGAATACTTCTGTACTTCACTATTTTCTAAACCGCGTGCATATAAACTAAGGTTTTCTCCGATTTTACCGAGATAAGAAGCAAGAAAATCAGGGTCGGTTTTCGCAATATCACCGATAGTATTAATATTAAGGATTCTTAAACGTTCAGCAGTTACTTTTCCGACGTAAAGTAAATTTGTAATATCAAGCGGCCAAACTTTTGTTGTTAAATCTTCCGGTAAAATAACAGTGGTTGCATCAGGTTTTTTGAAGTCACTGCCCAGCTTGGCCAAGATTTTATTAAAAGAAACACCGACTGATATTGTCAGACCGATGCTTTCTCTGATTCTTTTTCTGAGCAAATCGGCAAATTGTGCCGGACTCGCAGCATAGTTTTGCCATAAATCAGTCATGTCTAAAAAACTTTCATCAATACCGAAAGGTTCAACCCGTTCGGTATATTCACGATAAATATTATTGATTTTAATGGAATATTCTTGATAAAGATCATGGTGCGGACTTACACAAATTAAATCAGGACATTTGCGTTTAGCCTCGGAAATTGTTTCGGCAGTAATAACTCCTGCTTCTTTTGCCAATTGGTTTTTGGCCAAGATAATACCGTGTCTGTTTTCCGGATTACCTGTAACTGCCATCGGTAAATTACGTAATTCCGGGCGCAATAAACATTCTACTGAAGCATAATAACCATTACAATCGCAATGTAAAATTGTTCTGTGAGGGTTAATTTTACTTGAAAGTTCCATTGCCTTATATTCCTTTAAATGATGCAATTTAGTCAAAGAACATGATTGCTGAATATTATAAAATTTTATTTAATATTGCAATTAACTCAAATTAACTTTAACATAAAAATATCTCAAATGGATAAAACTATATATCAAATAAATAAAGACAAAAAAATTTTGAGTTGCTCAAGATTTTTTGTAATTGAGGGTAGTGCATGAAAACATACGATTTTATCAGTTTAGGTGAAGTTTTGATTGATTTTATTCCGACCGGAAAAAGCAGAGATTTAAGTGTGAATTTCGGCGGTGCTCCGGCGAATGTTGCAGTAGCAATGAGCAGAAATCAGTTTGTCACGGCATTTTGCGGTATGGTAGGCGATGATGATTTCGGAAAATTAATTGCCTCAACTTTTGCGCAGGAAAACATTGATTTTCTTTGCCCTGAATTCACAACAGAGGCTACGACAACTTTAGCTTTTGTCACACTAAGTGAAAGTGGGGACAGAAGTTTTACTTTTGCCAGAAAGCCGGGAGCAGATATGTTCATGGCCAAAGAACAGATACCACCGGAACAAATAGCCGAAACTAAAATGTTAAACGCAGGAACTTTATCAATGGTCAGCGGTCCTGCTAAAGAGACAACGATTTATGCTTTGCAAGAAGCTCATCGTCAGGGAAAAATTGTAACGCTTGATCTTAATTATCGTGATCAATTATGGAATTATGATGCGGAAGCATGTTCTAAGGCTTTGCAAAATGTTTTGCCTTATGTTGACCTTTTGAAAGTTTCAGAAGAAGAAGTGGAGATGATCGGGATGCCGATTCAAGAAGCACTTGATCATTATAATATCACGGCAATTATAGAAACACTCGGGGCAGACGGGTCACAATGTCATATAAAGAATAGAATACTTAAACAGGAAGGCATCAAGGCTAAAGTAAAAGATACGACCGGTGCAGGTGATGCTTTTTGGGGTGCTTTTTTGGCTGAAATATTACGTACGGGAAAATTAAAGGCAAAAGAATTAGTTGAAGCCGATTTTGTGAATGCTTTACAAATGGGAGCTGTTTCAGGCTATTATTGTGTACAGCAAAAAGGCGCAATTGAGTCTTTGCCGACTTATTCAGAAATATTAGCTGTTAAAAACGAACTTTTTGATGCATAAATATGTTACTGAATAAAGGTGACATAAGAGTCATTATATAGTAATTTGATATAGCATAATCTATGTGATTTAAGAAAAAACAGAGATTAATGTTGTATTAAAAGCAGTATTAGAATTACGAGGAGAACTAAGTGAAGAAAAATCAACCATTACATTATGTAAGACAAATTGATGACCTGCGCGAGATGTTGCGTGGCAGTGTGAAAGAATATGCAGACAAAACAGTTTTTTTAACTAAACCTGAAATAGGCAAACCCTATGTACCGGTGACATATGCAAAATATGGCAAAGACATTGAAGCTTTCGGCAGTAAGTTAACAGAAATGGGTGTGGTTAATGATGTCAGAGTAGCTGTTCTGTCAGAAACACGCTATGAGTGGTATGTAACTTATTTGGCCACGGTTACCGGTCTGGGTGTCATTGTACCTTTAGATAAAGAATTGCCTGCGAACGAAATCAATTCAATGTTGCAAAGAGCAAAAGTCTCCGTTTTGGTCTACTCTTCGACATTGCGCGAAAAAGTACTAGAAGCGGCTGAAGGGCTTGCAACACTCAAAACTTTGATTTTAATGGATAATTATAAAAATGAAGTAGAACCTTTTACCAGCCGTGAAGTGAGTGAAACTTTGCCTCCGGAGTATTCATGGGAAGCGTTGCGAAAAGACGGTGAACAGTTATTGGCAGACGGATACAGAGATTATTTGGATTGTGAAATAGATCCTTTTGAAATGAGAATATTGCTTTTTACTTCGGGAACTACTGCCAGATCCAAAGCTGTAATGCATTCACATCATTCAATCAGTTCTAATCTGATGGCAATGTGTTCAATGGTATATATCAATGATGATGTGTGTCTTTCGGTATTACCGTTGCATCATACATATGAATGTACCTGCGGTTTTCTTTGTCAAGTATACAGAGGCAATGCAGTTGCTGAACTTGAAGGCTTGCGCTATCTGGTCCAAAACCTGGCTGAGAGTAAAACTACTTTAATTTTAACGGTTCCTTTAATTTTGGAGGCTTTACATAAAAGAATCTGGAAATCAATTGATAAACAAGGTAAAAGAAAGAAAGTAGAATTTGCTTTAAAATTGACACGCGGTCTGAGAAAAATCGGTATAGATTTAAGAAAAAAAATCTTCAAAGATATTCATGCAGCATTAGGCGGTCATATGCGTCTCTTAATTTCAGGCGGAGCGGCGATTGATCCTCAGGTATTACAAGACTTAAATGATTTCGGTTTCCTGGCGATTCAGGGATACGGTTTAACCGAATGTGGTCCGATCATGGCTTTGAATCGTGATGTTAATTACATGCATGAATCGGCCGGCTTGCCAATGCCCGGAACTGTAGCAGAAGTTTACGATCCGGACGAAGACGGAATTGGTGAATTCCGAACCAAGGGTCCGAATGTTATGCTGGGATATTATGGTGATGAAGATTTAACTGCTGAAACATTACGTGACGGTTGGTTCTACACAGGAGATTACGGCTATATGACTGAAGATAATTTCTTAATCATCACCGGACGTAAAAAGAATGTCATTGTTACCAAAAACGGTAAAAACATTTTCCCGGAAGAATTAGAAGCACTCTTAAATCGTAATCCTGAAATTGCTGAATCAGTCGTCAGCGGTGTAGAAGGGAGAAATGGCGATTTGGATATTGTCGTGGAAATTTTTCCGGACGAAGAAGCAGTGCAAGAAACTTTAGGCAAACAATCTGTTACCGAAGAAGAAACATATGAATTGGTAGATTCTTTGGTCAAAGAATTGAATAAAGATCAGCCGATCTATAAGAAAATTAAAAAGGTAACTTTACGTAATGAACCTTTCGAGAAGAATACTTCAAAGAAAATTCTCAGAGATTATTCGAAATAGTGAGATTTCAGCACGATTCATCACTGGCGAATCCGTTGACTGAGCGAACCTGTTATGGAGATAACTATTTAGGAGGTTTAACATGAAATTTACATCCGACAAAAACAGAATCATTTTGATTCCCGACTCTTTTAAAGGAACGATTTCTGCAACTGAAATATGTGAAATAATGACAAATTCTGTGCGAAAATTCTTACCTGATGTGGAAATTACCGCTATTCCGGTTGCAGACGGTGGTGAGGGAACGGTAGATGCTTTGATCTTGGCGATTGGCGGAGAGATTGTCAATGTTGATGTTAAAGGTCCTTTAATGCAGGACATGAAAAGCTTTTACGGCATTTTACCGAATGGCTCGGCAGTAATCGAAGTTGCTGCAGTTGTCGGATTGCCCCAAATGGAAAAACTTGCAGTTATGGATGCAACTACATATGGTGTAGGCCAATTAATCAGTGATGCTCTGGCAAATGGTCATACTAATATTATTGTCGGTTTAGGAGGCAGTGCAACAAATGACGGTGGTGCCGGTGCTTGCTCAGCTTTGGGAATTAAATTTTTTGATAAAGATGATAATGAATTTGTACCGGTCGGCAGAACGCTGATTGATATTGAACGTATTGATGCTTCAGGTAAAAATCCTGATTTGAATAATGCGACCATCAAATTGATGTGTGATATCAACAATCCTCTTTGTGGAGAAAATGGTGCAGCTGCTGTATTCGGACCGCAAAAAGGTGCTACGGAATCGGATGTTATCGCATTGGATGCCGGTTTGAGAAATTTTGCGAAAATTGTTAAACGTGACATTGGTGCAGATATCCTTGATGTTCCGGGAGCAGGTGCAGCAGGCGGTATAGGTGGCGGTTTCTATGGTTTGTTAAATGGCAAATTGGAAATGGGAATAGATGTAATTTTGGATATTGTAAAATTTGATGAATTATTAGCTGATACAAGTATTATTTTTACAGGAGAAGGCAAAATAGATTCACAATCTTTAAGTGGAAAAGTTGTGATAGGCATCGCAAAACGTGCTAAAAAACAAAATGTCCCTTTAATCGCAGTAGTAGGTGACATCGGTGATAACATGGATGAAGCTTACGACTATGGGGTAACGGCAATTATGAGTACAAACAGAGTTGCCGTACCTTTTAAAAAGGCTAAATTGAGAGCCAAATCAGATCTGGCTTTGACAATGAATGAAATTATGCGCTTGCTGACACTTGAATAAACTGTAGAGTTGTATTTCGGACTTGCACAAATTTATGTTTATCCAAATTTTTTACGGCATAAACTAAAATTTCGTGCAAGTTAATTTTCTTCTTCCGGATGAATTGCATTCTTGTTCTGAAGTATCTATAATAAAGCGACAATTAAATTAAATGCGATGACGGGAACAGTAAATCAGGCGCAAAGGGAGAATAGCGAATGGGGGATGGTGTAAGCTCCGTTTCTCTGCCGGATCGAAAATCATCCTTGAGCAGTGAACCTGAATTTTTAGCAAATTAATTGCCGAAATCTTTGTATTTTTTATTGATTGCTTTGAAAAGAAGAAGACTAAATTAGTAAGGCGAACCGCTTGCTTATAATAGTCCTGCGTTAGTGGAAAAAGAGATAAATTTATTTGTAATTCAGAATAGATAACTTTTATTATAAAGTTATTCAATAGAGTGAATAATACAATTAATTTATAAAAACGGGTGGTACCGTGCAGATTTGCGCCCCGGGTAAAGAGGCGCTTTTTTATTGAAAAAATGAAATTGATTTTAAATTACTTGAAGGAGTAAATATGTATACAAAAGTAGATAGTTCGTTAGATTTTGTTGAACGCGAGAAAAAAATAAGTGAGTTTTGGAATGCCAATAATATTTTTAACAAGCAAACAGAACTCCGGAAAAATGGTGAGAAATTTGTCTTTTATGACGGGCCGCCGACAGCAAACGGTAAACCCCATATAGGCCATGTTTTAACCAGAGTTATTAAAGACGTTATTCCGCGTTATCACAGCATGAAAGGCAAAAACGTATATCGTAAAGCAGGTTGGGATACTCACGGCTTACCGGTTGAACTGGAAGTAGAACGTCTGCTGGGTCTAGACGGTAAAGATCAAATTGAAGAATACGGAATAGAACCTTTTATAAAAAAATGTAAAGAAAGTGTTTGGAAATATACGACAGAATGGGAAGAAATGTCAGAAAGAATTGCTTTTTGGGCAGACATGGAGAATCCATATATCACGTACGAGAATGAATATATCGAATCAGGCTGGTGGGCATTACGCCAAATCTGGGATAAAGGTTTGATTTATCAAGGACATAAAGTCGTGCCGTATTGTCCGCGGTGCGGAACTGCTTTATCGAGTCATGAAGTGGCTCAAGGTTATGAAGATGTCACTGAACCTTCGGTATATGTGCGTTTTGCCGTTGAGGGTGAACCTGATACATATCTGACCGCTTGGACAACGACTCCCTGGACATTGCCGTCTAACCTGGCACTTTGTGTACATCCGGAAGAATATTATGTGTTAGCCGAAGTAAATCAAGATGTGGATGGAACAGAAAAGAAAATCCGCTATTATGTCGGTGAATCCTTAGCCGAGGATGTTTTAGGTGAAAATTACACTGTAATCGAAAGGATGCAAGGTAAGGATCTGGTTAACAAGAAATATCAACCGTTATTCCCGTATGCCGAACCCCTGATTGCACAACAGAGAAAAGATGCTTTTTATGTTGTAATGGACACATATGTCACAATGGATGAAGGTACCGGAATAGTTCATCAGGCACCTGCATTCGGTGATGATGACGCACGTGTCGGTCGTGCCTATAATTTGCCTTTTGTTCAATTTATTAAAGAAGACGGAACTATGCCGGAAGAAGCAACAGATTTTGCAGGCTTATCCTTCAAGGAAGCAGATCCGAAAATTATTGAAAATTTAGATAAACGCGGATTATTAATCAAAACTCAGGAAAATACGCATAATTATCCGTTCTGTTGGCGTTGTCATACTCCGTTGATGTACTATGCCCGTCAGTCTTGGTTTATTAAAATGACTGAATTAAGAGATCAGCTTGTTGCCAACAATAATACTGTCAATTGGATCCCGCCGACCATCGGTACCGGTCGTTTCGGCAAGTTTTTAGAAAATGTCGTAGACTGGGCTTTATCACGTGAAAGATACTGGGGTACTCCATTACCGATTTGGCGTTGTAAAGATTGCGGACATGATCATTTAATCGGTTCAATTGAAGAGCTGAAGTCAATGTCGGATAATTGTCCTGAAGATATTGAATTACATCGTCCTTACATAGATGCAGTACATCTTAATTGCCCTGAATGTCAAGGTAAGATGCAAAGAGTTCCGGAAGTTATTGACGGTTGGTTCGATTCAGGCTCAATGCCTTTTGCCCAATATCATTACCCTTTCGAAAATCAGGAATTATTTAAGAAAACATTCCCTGCTGATTTTATTTCCGAAGCCGTTGATCAAACCAGAGGCTGGTTCTATACTTTAATGGCTTTGGGTACGGCAGTATTTGATCGCTCACCGTTTGAAAATTGTATCGTAATGGGGCATGTTCAGGATGAACAAGGTCGCAAGATGTCGAAACATATAGGGAATGTTGTCGATCCGATTGAAGTTTTGGATGAAGAAGGTGCGGATGCCGTGCGTTGGTATTTCTTCAGTAATAGCCAACCCTGGTTGCCATCGCGCTTTTCAGCTCAAATGGTTAATGAGATGAAACGTAAATTTATCAGCGGATTCTGGAACACCTATGCTTTTTATGTTTTATATGCCGATATTGATAAATTTGATCCAGATAAATACCAACTTGATTATGACAAATTAAGTGTCATGGATCATTGGATTTTGAGTCGTTTAAACACCTTGGTCAAAGATGTTGATCAACGCATGGCACAATACGATATCACCGGCTCAACTCGGGTTATGGAAAATTTCGTTGATGATCTGACGAACTGGTATGTTCGCCGTTCACGTGATCGTTACTGGGGCTCAGGTATGGAACAAGACAAAATCAATGCATATATGACATTGTTTACCGTTTTGGAAACTTTGACGAGATTGTCCGCTCCGTTCGTTCCTTTCATGACAGAAAGCATTTATCAAAATATAGTAGTAAACTTTTTTGCAGATGCCCCGGAAAGCGTTCATTTATCTGATTTTCCGATTTATGATGAGACTATGATTAAGCCGGAATTGGAGCAACAAATGCAACTTGTTTTGGACTTAGTCAATCTCGGCCGTTCTGCCAGAAATCTTTCAGAAATAAAAATACGTCAACCTTTGGCAAAAATGTCAATCGTTTCTGATGACAAACTGGACGATGCATATATTCCTTTAGTTGCCGATGAATTAAATGTCAAGCAAATTGAATGGGTAACTGATGCAACTGAATTACAGGATTATCAATTCAAACCGCAACTCCGCTTATTAGGACCGCGTTTCGGCAAAAACTTAGGTGAGGTAAGCAAAAAACTTGCGTCGATTGATGGTCGGGCAGCATATGTAGAATTGCAAGCAAAAGGTCAAATCGAATTGGAAATTGCCGGTGTTCCGGAAATTTTCACGGAAGAAGATTTGCTGGTTTCTTCAATTCAAGCTGAGGGTTTGGCAACAGCTTCCGATCATGGTGTAACGGTTGCTTTGGATACAGCATTAACTCCTGAATTAATTGATGAAGGGAATGTACGTGAAATCGTTTCAAAAATCCAAAATATGCGTCGAGACAGCGGATTTGAAGTTGCTGACCGTATTAATCTGTACTATGCGGACAATGCAGAATTGGGAGAATTGATTGAGCGCTTTGCCGATACAATAAAAGAAGATGTTTTAGCTGTGTCTGTTGCACCTTTGCCTGGCGGTGTACCTCATGTATCAAGTGTAAACATTAATGGCAAAGATTTAACAATCGGCTTGGAAGTTGTCAGCTAAAGATTTTGAGCAGAAACCGGTATCTCAACCCCGGAATCTGCTCACTTTTCAGAGTCCTGCAAATCAGAATTTGCACAGCTCGGAATTCTGAGCAAACTTAAGAAAGACATGATACATTTATGTTAAAAAAAATATTGATCATAATATTAGTTTTGATTTTACTGATCTTTTTGCCTAATTTATATATTTTAGTAACGACTTCCGGTCAAATAACGACGCTTGAGCACATTTCCACCCAAGACTCTCAAGACTATGAATGTGCATTAATTTTTGGAGCAGGGGTACGTGACGGAAAACCTTCGCCGATTTTACAAGAACGCTTGAATATGGGAGTAGCATTATACCAAGCCGGTATAGTGCCTAAGTTATTACTCAGCGGTCAAGGTTCAGCTGATGGTCAAGGATATGATGAAGTCATAGTAATGCGAGAATATCTCTTGGCTAAGAATGTACCCGATACAGCTCTGATTCTTGATAAGTCAGGTTTCTCTACTTACGAAAGTATTGAACGTTGTTTGAAAACTTACAATTTACAAAAAGTATTATTGGTTACCCAAAAATATCATCTTTATCGTGCAGTCTATCTTGCCAATCAACTGGAACTTGAAACTATTGGTGTGATTGCGGATCAACGTAGACTCCCCGGTCAATTTATGCGTGAGATCAGGGAGGTCTTTGCACGTGACAAAGACTTTATAAAAGGGATAATTAAACCTTAAATTAAGGTTAGTTAAACCTGATATCCCCGGATGACTGTTTCTCATCTTTAGAGGTAAAAGGAGTGAACAAAAACCATTTTAATTTGATATTGGCCGGTGTTTTGGCAGGTTTATATTTAGTTCTTACCTTACCTTTTGCTCAAATTACATCCGGAATGATCCAGTTCAGATTAGCGGAAACAATGACTGTTTTACCTGCTCTGACTCCGGCGGCTATTCCCGGAGTTTTTCTCGGTTGTTTGTTGGCAAATCTGCTTAATCCGCAAAATCTCGGTCCGGTTGACATTATCGGAGGTAGTCTGACAACTTTATTGGCAGCCTTTTTAACTTATTATTTAGCAAAACCGTTTCGGCGATATTTGAAAATGACTCAATCCCAAAAAGTTGAAGAGACCGGATTACGCCATCGTGCAAATATTTCTAAAATAGTTGCTCTGCTTCCGCCGGTAATTCTTAACGGATTGATAGTAGGAACATATTTACCATTTCTATTCTCAGCGGAAACTCCTGCTATCGGTGTTATCCTGGCAACAATATTATCAATAACAGTATCTCAAACGATTGTAATTTTCGGGCTGGGATTACCTCTTTTAATTGGTTTGAGTAAAAATAGAGCCATTTTGAAATATATCTGATATATTATTGCTTGTAAGCTATAGTAAATTTAAAAAGTTGTACATCAAAAAGAAAAAGTTACACATCAAAAAGAAAATATGACACAATCACATTATTTTAATCCGGATCAAAATTTAGATAATGAAATAAAAATAATTGACTACACAATTGACCGGCGTAATTTTAGCTTTATTACGGATCGCGGTGTTTTCTCTCGTAACAAAGTGGATTATGGTACAAATGTTATGTTGAAAACTGTTCTCAGAGAATCAAGAGATAACGATTCAGATATTTCCGGCCTTAACAATTATGTAAAACATGACAAAGTTCAAGAAACTTTCACTGAACAGATTGAGGATAAAGCGATGAAATGTCTGGATTTAGGTTGTGGCTATGGAGCTGTTTCGATTGTTCTGAATACTATTTTTCCGGAACAAAAATGGTATGCAACGGATATAAATCCAAGAGCGGTTGAATTAACTAAAAGAAATTCAAAAAAATTTGGTTTGGATATTACTGCAATTGAATCTGATGGTATTCCGGAATCACTGACTTCATCAAATGGATCTGGTAAAAGAATAAAATTCGATTTAGTTATATTAAATCCGCCAATCCGTACAGGAAAAGATGTTTATTATCGGTTGTTCGCTGAAGTTGCTGAGGTCATCAATGATAACGGCATTTTCTATACTGTTATTCAAAAAAAACAAGGTGCAGTTTCGGCATTAAAATATTTGCAAAGTTTATTTTCAGATGTAATTGTTGCGGATAAATCAGGTGGCTATCATACGATTCGTTGTAGAACTCCTATTCCTGATTAAGATTAAAGAATAGTCAAAGCATCACGAATTACATTTATTTCTAAAAATTTGGAGATGATATCATGTCGAATAAATCTGAACAAAGAGGATATTCCATTCAAGCGATAGGTCAAGACAGCCACAGATTTGTGGAAACAGATGATCCGAAAGTTTTGGTATTGGGCGGAGTAGAAATAAAGGACTGTTCCGGACTTGCAGGGAATAGTGACGCAGATGTTCTGCTTCATGCTTTAACAAATGCAATATCAGGAATTACGTGTAAACCGATTCTGGGAACTATTGCTGATGAATTGTGTTTAAATCATGGGATTACGGATAGTCAAGTGTACTTGGAATTAGCTTTAGCAGATTTAGAGGATCTTAACTATGAGATATTACATATAAGTTTTACAGTTCAAGCTCGCCGGCCTAAACTTTTACCTTTAATCCCAAAAATCAGAGAATCGATTGCTCAAATAACGGAACTTGATTCTGAACAAGTTATGATTACTGCAACCAGCGGCGAAGGTTTGACAGATGTCGGACGTGGCGAAGGCATAGAAGCTTTTTGTGTGATTTCAGTTGCACCACAACAATTGAATGACAATGATTTAGTTGGATCAAAATCTGAGTAGTAAAAAGATATTAGCAATCGATTACCCGCCCTTATTGGAATAATTACTTGAAATTTGCACAGGAAGAGCTAAGTTTTGGCCAATACTTTCTTCAGCGACTTTACCAGAATTTCCGCAGTGAAATAACCTAAAACAACCGAAACGATATCCTTAACGATAAAAGGCAAAGATCCGACGATTGCCGCAGCAATAAAGTTCATCTCAGTACTTGCTGCTAGCCAGAGAATCCCAGGCAGATGACAACAGATCAGTCCTGAAAGAGATAATAGAATAGCCCATAAATATAAGATTGGCGGGGGGTTATTTTTTATCAAATTGCCGGCCAGACCGATCAGGATAATCATCGGTATGAATCCTATCAGATATCCGCCTGTAGGTCCCACTAGTTTTGCCGGCCCGGAACCGAAATTTGAGAAAACCGGCAAACCGATCAAACCTAAGAGCAAATAGACTCCAACGATGAATATGCCCATTTTCGAACCTACAAGGAATCCGATTAAGGCAATTGCAAAGGTTTGCATTGTAACAGGAATTCCGCCCGGAAGATTAAAAGATATTTGTGTACAAACAATTAAAACGGCAATCATAAAAGCACAAACTGTGATTTGTCGAATTGATAGTCTTGAATTTGTCATCTTTTGCTTTCTCTTCTCTGATTTGAAACTATATTTCAGTTTGATTTCTTGTGTAAAGTTGCTTCACCATGATTGATTGTTTCAATAGAACCATCTTTAAGTTTGATCATCAGCTCAAATTCATCGTCAATATCCAGAACTTCAGCCTGTAATAACTTATTGTTATGCCAAATATCTACAACTTTATTTGTCAGTATAGATTTTTCACGAAACACTTCTAAAGCCGATTCTGAACTTTTCGATTCTCCGAATATTTCCCATTGGTTTAAAAACTCGGCAATGATACTGTTTCTTAATCCTGGACGCTTTTCAGCTGTTGAATAAATTGCAGCTGCTGTATTGGCTAATTCTTCAGGAAAATCATTTTTAGGTTGATATACATTTACGCCTACGCCGATTACCAGATATGATATCGTTCTGGTTTCGAAATCCAACTCAGCTTCACTCAAAATGCCGGCTACTTTTTTGTTATCGATATATACATCATTAACCCATTTAATTCCTGTGTTTTTACCGGAAATTTTATCGATCGCTTTTGCTAAAGCTACTGCAGCTAAAGCCGGACATTTTTGGCTGAGGTTATAGTCTTGATTTGGTCTGAGTAACAAACTAAAGTATATACCGGTTCCGGGGGGTGAGAAAAAATCTCTTCCCCTCCTGCCACGCCCGTTTTCCTGAGCATTGGCAACAATTAGTGTTCCGGAAGCTGCTTTTTCTCGGGCTTTTATTTTAAGAGCATTATTAGTGGAATCAAGCGTATCAAAAACTTCAATTTGGTATGTATCGGGATTATTGAGTTTTAATCTGATCCCTTCAGCGGAAAGCTGATCCTGTTCATGTTGCAATTGATATCCTCTGCCGGTTACGGATTTAATTGAATATCCTGCAGATTGCAGTTTTTTGATTGTACGCCAAATTGTATTTCGACTGACTCCGGCTTGTTTTGCCAAAATGCCGCCTGAAATCCATTCACCGGTATTGGATTCCAGTTTTTTCAATACGAAAATTTCAATCTTATTTATATATTTATTGTCAATAGTATCATTCATTAGTATCATTCATTCTTATTCGCAAATATTAATATATAAATGAAATAGACTCTATGTTTTATTACAATTATTCAATAACAAGTATCAATAAACTTTTCTAATAATCGAATAAATCAGAGGCCGATTCAAACAATGATTATATTAATAAATACTAATCAGATTTTTTATATTGTCAACCAAAAAAATAAATAATTGTGACAATAATACAACAGATCCTATATTCTGATATGTCAAAAATAAAAGGTAACAGGTTATGATGTGCCAATAATTACGTTCCTGCGGGTTCACTGTATGATCAGATCCGCAGAGCCGGCTTTTTTGACCCAGACTCATTTGAAAACCGGTCTGATGTGCCAATAATTACGCATCTGCGGGTTCACTGCTTATCAAATTGATATAGTCTATAAAAATGAACGCAAAATTCATAAAACGAAATACAAGCAGTGACAATGTTTATATTAAAATAATGAAATAGATATAAAAAGAACAAAAAAACAACGAGAATAATCTTGAAAGTAATTGATGTTAATTTAGAAGGAAAAGTCAATGAGTGATACAAAATATGAAAAATCATGTGGTGCAATCGTTTTTACGCGTTTGAATGGCGAGATAAAGTACATTCTTGTTAAACAACAAAATGGTATTTATAGCTTTCCTAAAGGCCATGTTGAAAATGATGAAACCGAGCTTGAAACTGCACTCCGGGAAATAAATGAAGAAACCGGGTTGAATCCGAGAATAATTGACGGTTTCAAAGTATCAGATGAGTATCCGTTACCAAATAAAGACAATGTAATAAAACAAGTTGTCTATTTTTTAGCAGAATATCAAAATCAGCAATTTACAGCCCAAGAAGGTGAAATTATAAAAATTGCATTAATGTCCTATGATGATGCCTTAAAAGTTTTTAATTGGGATAGTCAAAGACACTTACTCAAAGCGGCAAATGATTTTTTGTTAAATAATACGATAACCAATTAATTGAGCAAATAGGTAAACAATAAGCCTGCTGAGAGATGACAAAATTACAATCCATTACCCCCAATTACATATAAAGATGTGTCATAGTCGATTTATGTCTATATGATCTTTAAGTACAATAAATAAACAAAAAAAAGATGTAAACTAGACAGATTTTCATGCAATGCGTATAATAAAAAAATATTAGAAGTAATTGTAGAGTAATACAATAAAGATACTCATTTTCCGAAAGGTTTCTGGCAGACTGAAATATTTCCCATAGATTTCAACATAACATGTTTAGGCGCAATGTGGAAAACAGGAAATATTAAGAGGAATGCGGGATACGTTTCAACAGAATCTAAGTAGGTGCAAAATGATTGAATTAAAAAACATATATAAAAAATTCCCGGGAGGTTCAGTTGCCTTAAACAATGTTTCCTTTACTGTTGAAAAGGGTGAGTTTGTCAGCCTTATCGGTCCTTCAGGCTGTGGAAAAACAACATGTTTACGAACTGTTAATCGAATGACAGAATTAACCGGAGGCAGTATTCTGATCAACGGGAAGAACATTAATGATCTGAATCCCACGATTTTAAGACGTTCGATCGGGTATGTAGTGCAACAAATCGGATTAATGCCTCATATGACAATTTATGAAAATCTTATAACTGTTCCGAAACTGTTAAAATGGCCGGAAGAAGAGCTAAAGGCAAGAGCTCATCAATTAATCCGTTATGCAGAGCTACCGGAGGAATATCTGAAATATTATCCGGCCGAGTTATCCGGTGGACAGCAGCAACGTATCGGAGTAATGCGAGCTATAGCAGCGAAACAAAAAATTGTTTTGATGGATGAACCGTTTGGAGCATTAGATCCTGTTACCCGAAATGCTTTGCAGAATTTTATTATAAGATGGCATAATAAATTGAATGTAACGGTTATTTTTGTTACTCATGACATGGATGAAGCGCTGAAATTATCAGATAAAATTGTGATAATGAATAAAGGGGAGATTGTTCAATATGATACTCCGGAGAATCTGTTTAATAATCCGGTTAATGGATTTGTTGAAGAATTTGTCGGGGCAGGAAGACATTCAGAAGGTCAGCTGATTTTAAATGCTTTGCGACCGTATTTAATACCCACGGCAACGGTTAATATCACAAGTACAGTTGAAGATACTTTAGAAATTCAGGCGGAGCAAAATTCAAAATATATCTATGTCGTAGATGATGATGAGAAACTAATAGGATATATTGATGCTGATGATATTAGTGAAGCTGCACATGACATGCCGATATCAGATTATGTGAAGGATACGGCATATGCTGATTTGGACACCAATTTAAAAGATGTGTTGTTTTTACTTAAACGCCTTGATTATAAACACATACCTGTAGTTGATGCGGATAACAAGTTTCAAGGTTTAATCACAGTGTCTTCAATATCAAGCCAAATTCATGAACAATTACTTGATTCTCATACGCCTCCGACTAGCATAAAAGATACCTGCAAGAATGATTCTCTCATCAAAAAGGAAGAATGAAATGACAGATTGGCTTATGCAAAATGGAACGAGGCTTTTAGAGAAAATTTTTGAACATGTCTATATGTTTGCAATTGCTTTAATTGTCGGAATATTAATAGCTGTGCCTCTGGGAATCTTTATATCCAGGTATAGAAAAACTTCTCAGGCGATTATTTCTGTGACTTCAGTATTGCAAACATTTCCATCGTTGGCAGTACTGGCTATTATGGTACCTATATTAGGTATCGGAAAAATACCGGCCATTGTGGCACTTTCTTTATATTCGTTATTACCCATATTAAGAAACACCTATTTGGGTATCGTGAATATGAGTCCAGGAATAGTGGATGTAGCAAAAGGCCAGGGCCTGTCTTCAGCTCAGGTTTTAAGAGGAGTAATTTTACCTTTGGCTGCTCCTGTAATTATGTCGGGAATCAGAGTTTCAGGTGTATACTTGATTGCTTGGACAACACTCGCAGCGTATATCGGAGCCGGTGGTTTGGGAGACTTTATATATACCGGATTACAAAATTATGATATCAACTATATTCTGGGAGGGACGATTCCCGTTTCTCTGATGGCGATCCTCTTTGATTTGCTTTTTGGGAAAATAGAGAAGAAGGTTACACCGAAAACCCACAGGTAGTGTTTGAGGAAAGGGAAAATATGAAGAAGAACAAAAAAAAGCTGATATATATGGTTTTGATCTTCTGTTTAAATATTATTTTACTAACTTCCTGCTCATGTGCTTTTCCCGGTTTAGGAGGCTCTGCTCAGGATAATGATATTGTAATAGCGGGTGGAAATACGACAGAAAGACAAATTGTATCAGAAATTGTTAAGCAAATGATTCAGCATTATTTACCGGAATCTAAGGTTCATATAATCAATAATCTGGGCTCAACTCCTATTATTTATAATTCTCTGATAAATGGTGATACTAATGTTGCCGGAGTGATGTATACAGGCACCTCTTTGACAGGAGAATTGGGAATGGATCCTCTGGGATCGGCAGAGGAGACAATGGAAGCAGTAGTCAAAGGTTACTATGAGCGTTTTGATATAGTTTGGTTTCCATCTTACGGTTTTGAAAATACATATTCCTTTATGCTTACTAAAGAAACCAAAGAAAAATATAATTTGAATAATACGAGTGATTTAGAACAATACGCAGATGTTTTGCGCGTTGGTGTTGATTCGGCTTGGCTTGATCGTCCGGGAAAAGACGGTTATCAAGGATTTTTGGATGTATATGGATTTGGTTTTGACAATCTTTTTTCTATGGACATCGGTTTAGTTTATGAAGCAATTGCATCGGATCGTCTCGATATTGCCCTAGGCTACTCGACGGATGGCAGAATAAGCTCATATGATTTGGTTATGTTGGAAGATGACAGAGACTTATTTCCGCCTTATGAAACAAGTCCGGTAGTCACGATGGATTTATTAAAACAAAAACCGGAACTGGAATGGATTCTGTTAAAGCTGCAAGGACAAATTTCGTTAGAGACAATGCAGGACTTGAATAATGCGGCTGATGAATTAAAAACGGAACCCTATAAAGTTGCGAAGAATTTTTTGGCAGAAAATAATTTTTTTGAAGAAGTGGCTCGCAGTTCTTTAAAAGAGATACCGCTTTACAAGGATTTTGATTTAGATTTTGAACAAGATTAAAAGTGCAGTGGAGAAAGAGAAATGACAGTTTTATTTCAATATTTTTCTGAAAATTGGCGATATATTCTTATACAGAGTCGAACTCATTTTCTAATTTCATTATATGGTGTCTTGTTAGCTTGTTTAGTTGCGATACCGTTAGGAATTCTGTTAGCTTATAAAAAGAAAAGTAATTCTTTATCAATGATGATCGCCAATATCTTACAAACTATTCCGTCGATTGCAATGTTGTCAGTATTGATGATTTTTTTCGGATTAGGCAGCAATACGGTTATAATTGCGAATTTTCTTTATTCCTTATTACCGATACTGAAAAATACATATGCAGGTATAACGAATGTCGACCCGAAATTGCTGGATGTTGCAGAAGGCTTGGGAATGACCAGGATTCAAAGACTATTTAAAGTGGTTCTTCCTTTAAGCATTTCGATAATCATAGGAGGAATTAAAAATGCCATAGTTGTTGCGGTAGGTATTACAACTGTCGGTACTTTTGTCGGATCCGGCGGCCTCGGTGATATCATTACGCGAGGAATCAATATGGTAGATGCAGGTGAAGTAGTATGGGCAGGAGCAATTGGAGCAGCCTTTATGGCAGTTTTGCTGGATATATTATTGGGATTTGTTGAGAAGAAACTTACGCCGAAACAGAAGAGAGTATCATCTTTTTAATGTATAAACAGATTTTTGATTATCGAATATTTAATTAATGCTTATGTGTTATAAAAAATCAAAACATTCTATACTATGATCAGCAGAAGGAAAATTTCGGAAGCAGATTTACGTTCTCCGGTCAATAGAAAGATGTTTTCTGATTAAATATTATAATTCTTAAGAAAGTGAGGAGTTCCAGAATGAAATATAATTTTGAAGAACGAAGATCAAGGGCAAATGTGGGTTCTTATAAATGGAATGCCATGGGTGATCAGCCGGAGGATGTTATTCCTTTATCGACAGCCGATATGGAATTACTTTCCCCACCTGAAATAATAGAAGCTTTGAAAAAAGTGGCTGAATTCGGGATGTGGGGCTATACATGGTGGGATGAAAAATACTCCGATGCCATGCGTCATTGGATGCAAACCAGACACGGTTGGGAGATAGATCCGTCTTGGATTGTTCAGTTAAATGGCGTAGTCCAAGGTTTATATGCAGGAGTACGCGCTTTTACAGAGCCGGGAGATAAAGTATTAATAACCACGCCGGTTTATGGTCCTTTCTATAGAGCAATAAACTTGAATAATCGAGTAGTAGTAGAAAATGAGTTGGTGTTAAAAGACGGACGTTACGAAATTGACTTTGAAGATTTTGAAGAAAAAGCGAAGACAGCAAAAATATTTTTCCTGTGCAGCCCTCACAATCCGGTCGGACGTGTTTGGACGGCGGAAGAATTAAAAAGAATGGGAGATATTTGCAATAAATATAATGTATTGGTCTTTGCCGATGAGATTCATTTTGATTTTATTATGCCGGGTCATAAACATATTTGCTATGCGAATTTAGGAAAAGAATATGCCGATAATTCGATTACACTCAATGCTGCAAGTAAAACTTTTTCATTGGCCGGACTTTGCGTAGGTAATGCCATTATTTCCAATGCCGAGCTCAGAGAACGTTTTGATTTGGAAGTAAATGTTTCAGGATGTTATACCTACAGCATTTTCGGCAATCAAGCTTTAGTTACCGCATATACAGAGTGCAGCCAATGGTTGGATGAATTAATCCGGCATATATATGGCAATTACATATATTTCAAAGAATATATGGGCAAAAACCATCCTGAAATATGGGTAGCAGACCTGGAAGGAACATACTTAGCTTGGTTTGATTGTCGCTGTTTCGGAATGGAAAGCAAAGAGCTGGGCGAGTTTTTAGAGAAAGAGGCACAGCTGTTTTTTGACCATGGATATATCTTTGGTAGCGGTGGTGACGGATTTGAAAGAATAAATCTTGCATGTCCGAGAAAAGATTTAGAGAATGCACTTCGACGGTTTACCAACGCAGTTTCAAAGCTGTAAATCTTTATTTCATAATTTGCTGAATCATCACAGGATGAGGTTCGGAGTAAATATCTGTATTTATTTTGATGTTCAGCAACTAAAGCGAAATTCGTTAAGATTGTTTTGCGTAACTTGATTAACTTTTTAGTAAAAATAAACTATAATATTATAGATTATAGTTAAAAAGACAGAAAAACATTTTAACAAATATAGAAAAAGAGAGGAATGTTTATGGATTTCAAATTTACGGATGAAACACAATTATTGCAGGAGATGGTTAGTGAGTTCACGGAAAAAGAAATTGCACCGATTGCGGCGGAAATTGATGAAGAAGAAAGATTTCCGGAGGAAGTAGTAGCTAAAATGGCTGAATTAGGCTTTTTAGGTATTCCATTCCCGGAAGAGTACGGTGGTGCCGGAATGACAAATTTAGACTATGTTGTTGCGGTAGAAGAAATTTCTAAAGCATGTGCAAGTACAGGTGTTATTGTGTCAGCACATACATCTCTGGCAGCTTGGCCAATTTATCATTTTGGGACAGAAGAACAAAAACAAAAATATTTGGTCCCGTTAGCAAGTGGAGAAAAATTAGGAGCGTTCGGTTTGACAGAACCCGGAGCAGGTAGTGATGCTGCCGGACAAGAGACGAAAGCTGAAGATAAAGGTGATCATTATTTATTAAACGGAAATAAGATTTTTATAACGAACGGTTCTTATGCTGATATTTATGTTGTCTTTGCAATGACTGACAAAGAACAGGGAAACAGAGGTATCAGTGCGTTTATTCTGGAAAAAGGTATGCCGGGATTTAGCTTCGGTACAAAAGAGAAAAAAATGGGAATTCGTGCTTCTGCAACTTATGAATTGGTTTTTGATGATGTAAAAGTGCCGAAAGAAAATCTGTTAGGTGAACTGAATAAAGGTTTCGGTGTTGCAATGGCAACATTAGATGGCGGACGTTTAGGTATCGGAGCTCAGGCTTTAGGTATTGCTGAGGGAGCATTTAATGAGGCTCTTGCCTATGTTAAAGAACGCGAACAATTTGGCAGACCGCTTTCCAAATTCCAATATACTCAATTTAGATTAGCTGATATGTACTCACGTATAGAAGGTGCTAAATTATTGTTATACAGAGCGGCTTGCATGAAAGATGAAGGAGTTCCTTATTCAGCAGAAGCTGCCATGGCGAAGCTCGTGTGCTCAGAAACTGCCCGTGAGATTACATGGCAAGCAGTGCAGCTGTTCGGAGGATATGGCTACACAAGAGAATATCCGGTAGAACGTATGATGAGAGATGCAAAAATAACCGAAATTTATGAAGGAACTTCCGAAGTCATGAAGATGGTTATTTGGGGCAAATTGAACAGAATGTAATAATTCGGTTCTTTTAAGGACTGCTGAGCCGGTTACAGGTACAATGAAGAAGGGTTTGCATGATTAGTTCAGCAAACCCTGATTATTAATTATACTAAAGTTCGAAAAACATATTTTAATTTAGAAAAGATAAGGAGTGTAATTTTGCAACCATTAAAATCTTTGACAGTCATAGATCTGACAGAAGGCAATTATTTTGCCGGTAGTATGTTTGCCGATTATGGAGCAACGGTTATAAAAATAGAAAAACCTGATCTGGGAGATAAATTGCGTCAGCGTGGCCGACCAGGCGAAGAAGGCAGATACCATAGCTACTATGATCGGGCAAAGAAAAGCATAACTCTTGATATAAGCACTTCGGAAGGTCAGGAAATATTAAAAAAATTAGTACAAAACGCAGATATGTTTTTGACCAATATATCTTTGGAAAAAATTAGTGAATATGATATTTCTTATGAGACATTGAAAGCTTTAAAACCGGATTTAGTGTACGGTTTATTAACACCTTTCGGAGAGGAGGGTCCGTGGAAGGACTATCCTGATTATAATCTGCTGGTGATGAGCCGCAGCGGTTTGCAGGAGAATACCGGTTTCCCGGAAGAACCGACAAGACTGGGTTTCCCATTATCATACATGTATAGCGGCTGGCTTTTAAGTGCAGGAATGTTGGCAGCTTATATACGTGCCAAAAAGACCGGAGAAGGTGCAAAAGTATCGAACAGTTCCTGGCATATGATGATGTCGGTTGACGATACTTATGTCGAAAATCTTCTCGGGTTAAACGTGTTGCCTAAACGAATCGGCAACGGCTTTCCGACAACTAATCCGACAGATACATTTCGTTGTAAGAATGGCTGGTTTTCATTAAGTATCGGTACTGATAAACAGTGGATTTCGTTTGCACGGGAATGTGGTCGTGATGATTGGGCCGAGGATCCTAAATATGCACATGATCCCGCCAGATCTATGGAGAATTATTTCGGTGATCTGGATCAACAATTAAATGATTTCTTTAAGACGATTACGGTACAGGAAGCGGATGAGATTTGCAGAAGAGCGATGGTACCCGGTGGTCCATGTAATACTATTGCCGAGCTTATCGAAGATGAGCAAGTTGCCAGCAGAGAAATGATTTTGGAAATGGAAGATTCCAATGGCCAAAAGAGTCTGCAGATCGGTAAAGCTGCTAAATTTTCAAAAGAAAATGAAATGGATAACAACTTAGCTCCTGCGCCTGAATTAGGAGAGCATACGGAAGAAATACTCAATCAACTTGGAATCAACCAAGAAGAAAGAGTGTTATTGAAAAAACAAGGAATTATTTAATAGGAGCTTGTCCATAAAACCATAAAAGAAAGGGGAAATCATGCCTGAAGAAAACAAAGGAATGTTATGCGGAGTAAAAGTACTTGATTTCACTTTAGCTTTATCAGGTCCTTTTGTAGCTTGGAACCTTGCAGATTGGGGGGCGGATGTTTATAAAGTGGAACGTTTATATTACGGAGACCAGGCTCGTCATTGGGATCCTATTGTGAACGGGTTGAGTACACTTTTTGTGGCATATAATAAAAATAAGAAAAGCATAGAAATAGATTTGTCGAAAGATGAAGGCAAACAAATAATTTATGATCTGGCTAAGGAATGCGATATTGTATTAGAAAACTTCAAGAGCGGTTCAATAGATCGCTTAGGTTTAGGCTATGAAAAATTAAAAGAAATCAATCCTAAATTAGTGTTCTTGTCACTGAGCGGTTTTGGTGCAACAGGACCTTTAAAACCTTATCCGTGTTACGATGCTATTGCTGCAGCCAGAAGCGGTTTTGCCAGCAGCAGCGGCAAACCGGACGGAGCTCCTGTGAAGGCCGGTAATGCTATTTGCGATACTTTAGCAGGTACCTATGCACTTAACGCTGTATTAATGGCATATATCGATGCTCAAATAACGGGAGAAGGAACACATATCGATTTAAGTATGACGGACGTCGCAATGGAAACGGTAGCAGAAAGCTTGATCGATTATTCTTATGATCAAGATTTTCAAATGCGAACAGGAAATCATGATCGATATTTTGCTCCTTATGGAATTTTTAAAGCTGCGGACGGCTGGGTTTCGATTATTGTTGATTCAGAGGAACGTTGGGCGGTATTTTGCAAGGAGTTAGAGCTCGCTTCAATTATGGATGATGATCGATTTGTTAATAATGCGAAAAGACTTGAGAATAAAGAAGAGTTAATTGAAATTATTGAAAATAAAACAGAGAGATTATCTCGATTTTCAATAGAAAAGAAATTACTGGAAGCAGGAGTTCCGGCTTCCGCTATGCTGACTTTTATTGAAGCATACACATCAGATCATACAAATTCAACCGATGTGCTGCAAATGGTCAATCAAAATAATATCGGTATGATGCGTTTCTATACGAATCCTTTGCGATTTAATGATGAAGTATGTTCAATTCGTTCCGGAACTCCGTTGCTCGGAGAACATACGGTCGAAATCTTAGAAGATATAGGATACTCTGAAGAGAACATACAGGAATTGTTAAAAGAAGATGTAATTGGAGAAAGTTTAATATAAGAGTTATATTTTGCCTTTTAATACAGTATTATTTTTCGTGTTAAATGTTATTTTTTAAAATATATAAAGGAGAAAAAATGAGCAAAGAAAAAGTTTTGACTTCATTGGAAGATGGAATTCTGTTAGTAACTTTAAATCGTGAAGAAAAGCGTAATGCCATAGACCCGGATACGGCACAACAATTAGAAGCTATTTTCAATGATGCAGAGAAAAATGATGAAGTTAGAGTAATAGTGTTAACCGGAACGGGAAATCGCAGTTTCTGTGCAGGGGAAGACTTGTCTGTATTTAGTGACAGCGGCGAAAGTCAAACTACAGTAGAACATGGTTTTGCGGGAATTACCGAAAGATTTTCAAGCAAACCGTATATTTGTGCAGTGAATGGAACGGCGGTAGCAGGGGGTCTGGAAATTGCACTGTCGTGTGACATCATTGTAGCTTCTGAAAATGCCAGGTTTGGCTTATCGGAAGTAAGAGTCGGTTTGTTGGCAACCAGTGGCGGTTTAGTCAGATTACCGAACCTTGTTCCTCCTAAGATTGCTGCTGAAATGGCTTTGACCGGACAATTGATCAATGCGGAAAAGGCGGAAAAAATTGGTTTGGTAAATTATGTAGTAGCTGAAGACGCCGTGTTGGAAAAAGCGTTAGAGATTGCAAAAACAATTAAGAAAAATGCTCCGATTTCATTACGCCTGACTAAAGAAATTCTCCGGCTTTCCGGCCAAGTTTCTTTTGAAGATGCCATGAAATACAGCTCGCTTTGCTGGGACTATATTGAAAAAACGGAAGATGCCCAAGAGGGGCCTAATGCATTCCTCGAAAAAAGAGAACCGCAATGGAAAAACAGATAGAATTTCATTGTGATTTGAAAGAACATAGTTCAAATTGGGTTTTCTCGTTAACTTGAACAAAGAATAATAACGAGAAACCGAATCAACATATAAGAACAAAATGATCTATATATATGCTCGATTTTTCGAAGTCGAGCATATATATAGATAGCAGAAAAAATATGAATGAAAAATGGAGGACGTTAGTGAACATTTTAGTTTGTGTAAAACAAGTGCCGGATACTACGGAAATCAGAATTGATCCGGTTAAGAAAACTTTGATCAGGGATGGCGTTCCGAGCATCCTGAATACCTTTGATGCTTTTGCTTTGGAACAGGCATTGCAACTGAAGGATAAGAATCCCGCCAATGTTAAGATTGTTGTTGCGTCTATGGGACCTAAACAAGCGGAAACGATGTTGAGGGATTGTTTAGCAGTTGGAGCAAATTCGGCTTATTTGATTACGGATCGCAAATTTGGTGGATCCGATACCTATGCGACAAGCTATATTTTATCTAAAGCTATGAAAAAAATTGAAGAAGAGGAAGGCTCTTTCGATATGATTTTTTGCGGTAAACAAGCGATAGATGGAGATACCGCTCAGGTAGGACCTGAATTGGCAGAACATTTGGGTTTACATCAAATTACTTATGCTATTAATATCACATTAAATGAAGATAATACTACTGCTTTAATCACTCGTGAAGTTGATGAAGGAAAAATTGTTGTCGAAGCCCGGATTCCTGTGTTGGTTACTTTTACCAAAACGGATGATTTAAGATTTGCCTCTATTATGAATAAGATGAAATCTAAGAAAGCGGAAATCAAAGAAATCAACTACGAAGATTTAGAAGGCATTGACGATACGAAAATCGGCTTGAAAGGATCCCCGACCAGGGTTGTGAAGTCGTTTACGCCGGATGTCAAGACTGACGGTATCATAATTCGCGAAGATGATCCTAACGAGGCTTTTGAGAAATTTGCCGAAGAGCTTGAAAAAGCGAAATTGTATTGACAGTGAGAGGTAAAACTATGTTTGAAAACAAGAATTTTTGGGTATATATAGAAACTAAAGAAGATGGATCTGCTAAAAATGGCGGCTTAGAACTTTTAGGACAAGCTCGTGAAATGGTGGATCAGGTAGATGAAGAAGTTATTGCCTTGATTATTGGTAATAATGTTGATAAAGCAGTAGAGCAAGTCAAAAAATACGGTGCAACATCTGCAATTGCAGTAACCGGAGATGTATACTCTGAATATAATACGGATGTGTACGCCAATGCAGTAGTAGAAAATGTTAAGGAATATCAACCGAATGTAATTTTAATTTCAGCTACCAGTTTGGGCAGAGATTTAGGACCGCGTGTAGCGGGTCGTTTAGCAACTGGCTTGACCGCAGATTGTACATCTTTAGGTTTTGAAGTTGATAAAAAAGAAGTTCAATGGACACGTCCGGCTTTTGGCGGAAATCTCATGGCGACAATCATATGTGCAGACCATAGACCTCAGATGGGAACTGTTCGCCCGGGTGTATTTGAAAGAAAAGAATACGAAATATCTCCGAACTTTGAAGTTATTACCAAGGATATCGACTTTCCGCAAGAGAAAATTCTTTCTCGTATTGTCGAGGTAATAGTAGATGAAGATGCAGATAACGTCGATTTGGAAGGTGCAGAAATTATCGTTTCCGGTGGTCGCGGACTCGGAAAACCGGAAAATTTCAAATTAATTGAAGAATTGGCAGAAGTATTAGGCGGAACAGTAGGTTCTTCGCGTGCAGCCGTTGACGCAGGATGGATTTCTCATGCTCATCAAGTAGGACAAACGGGAAAAACGGTAGGCCCGAAATTATATATTGCATGCGGTATTTCCGGTCAGATTCAACATCTGGCAGGGATGTCCGGATCGGATGTTATCATTGCTATCAATAAAGATGAGAATGCACCGATTTTCACAGTTGCGGATTACGGAATTGTAGGCGATTTGTTCACTGTTGTACCGAAATTGACAGAAAGAATTAAGAAGAAGAAAAATCTATAGTATCCTAATACAAGATATTTATCCGGTTTGTTCAAGTTTTCTTAAACAAGAATCAGAAAGATAGACAAATAAAAGATAAATAATAGCTCATTATAATTATTTAAGTATCCAGAGCTGCTATTTATAAGGAATAGCGGCTCTTTTACTTTGTTTAATGGGAATATAATATTTTTTGATATACTATGACAAAACTATCTTTTTGATTGTTGTTAAGTACGAATTACTTGTTTTTGAATTTTTCATAATGTCGACCGAGTGCATTAAGTGGCGGACACCAATTAATAAATAATGATACACAAAGTCCTATTGTCATATTAATAAATCTGTCTGCTACATATATAAGAGGATCACTAATCCCTGATGAAGATAAACATGTAAGCATATAATAGATTAGACCTATTGCTATACCGTCAGATAATTTCAATAAATTGAAAATTATCATCAAAGGTATTGTAAAAAGAGAGAATAAAATAACATAAAGTAAAGATAAGCTTTCAACATTTAATACACCGACAAAAAGATAGTAAAATATAATTGAATATATACCACTGATGACGATTCCCAAAATACGAAGTTTTCCGCGTGAGTAGGAACTATCCATATTAATTTGCATTACCAAAATAGCTGATATACCTGAAGTAACCATATTAGGAGAATCTCGCAAAATATCTATGGTGATACAAATAAATATAGCCAATGTTGTTTTCAACATTCGCATCCCGGGTAGAAAATGACGTATTTTATTTTTTTGCATTGTTAATTAATTTTCTATGTACTTTGTAAATTTTGTGCATAATAAATCAGATATGCCGGCAGCAAATCTTTGGCCGGCAACTGTATGAGATCAAATTAAAACTGCCAAACAATTACCGCCGGTAATTGTTTGGCGTTCTAAAACTGTTCTTGACAGCTGATTATTACTAATCTGCTGCAGCTTCTTTTGCTGCCACAACTTTTTTGTGTTTGACAACGATTTTTTCGCCTAATATCGCAACTACAATACCGACAGCTGCCGTAATAAGCAAGAAGGTAAATATTCTCTTATAAGCAACCAACTGATCCAGATTGTCTAACCAATTTCCAAATAAGGTATGGATAAAAGTATCCGGCAAATAACCTAATAAGGAAGCTGCACCGACAACACTGCCTACCATCATTTTCGGCGTTCCGGCTTCATCGATGATCGCCCAATAAAGGGAGCGATTTCCGTAGCTGGCAAAACTGATTACTACCATAATTACCATCATTAAAATCAATGTTGAATTGGAAGGCGCAACTCCGACAAGAGCTAATGAACCTAATAAAGCGATAACACATCCGACAATCAACATGAATGTAGAGCGTTTCATTTTAGTTGAGGCAATCCCGAAGACAGCAGATGCTGCCAGCCGGCTACCTTGAGCTCTGATTGCCTGGAACGTTCCTGTCGCAACTACAGTAAGTCCTGCGAAAGCTTGGAGATACGGGGCGTAATATGCTGCGACAGCATTCGCTGTAGAAGAAACGAAGATCATTACAATTAATACCCAAGTAATTGGCAACTTAAATGTACCGAGTATAGCTCTGATACTTTCTCTCATATTAGTATTCGATACACCTTCGGCCTCCATTTTGGGGAAGAGGAACTGCATCAATATACCGACAAGAATCATGATAATTGATACAACAATTACCAGGAATGTGATTCCCTTAATATTACCTTCAGTTGTATCTACTATTTTTTTGGCGAAATAAGAGAAAGCTGCGATCCATACAGCGTTCAAAGCAAGTGTTACTATACCGCGACCGCCCTCTAAGGCACTATACATACCGCCTTGCTCGTCTGAACCGGCAATTAAGTTAACGACCTTGATTGATGCTGACCAATAGGTCAAAACGGTAGTAAAGGCCCATAAAGCATGAATAATCAGTATTACCGTATAGCCCGGCCATGTGGCTAACCAAAGACCTAATGCACCGCTGGAAATCATTGAAAAGACTAACAGCTTTTTCGGGCTGAATCTATCTGCAATAATTCCGCCCGGCAAGTAGAATATTACGTTAAATAGTCCGTAAATTGACATTGTGTTCCCAAATTTTTCAGCTTCACCTACCAAACCCATGGCTTGTTGCAAAGGTTCGAAAAAGGTGTATCTGATATAAGGCAGAACATAAATGGTTTCAAGCGAAAGAATCATCAGTATAAGAACAATAAATTGATTCTTTCTTGATGTTTTTGATTTTGACATATTTACCTCCTCATATCATTCCTATTTTCATTAATATTTAATTAATAACTGATACAATTATTTTATTTGGATTGATAATTGTATCAGTTTAGGATATGCAATTTATTTATTCATATTGTCTAAGTATTTGTTTAGTAGCAATTAATGTTTGAATTTCACCTGTTCCGCCGGAAATACGTGTGATTCTCAAGTCGCGATAAATCCTGCTTACACGACTGCCGCAGTAACCGATGCCGGCCAAAACTTGCATTGCATGATCAACCACTTCATTTGCGGCTTCTGAGCAATACTGTTTTGCTAAAGAGGCTTCTTCACGTTTCAGAATACCTTGATCTTTATTCCAGGCGAAATGCAAGCAAAGATCTCTCATGGTATAAATCCGCATTGCCATCTGCATGATATGGTTTCTGATCAGTTGTCTGCTTGTAATGGGTCTGCCTTGAACAAGCCTTTGATTGGCATACCTGCAGGCATCTTCATAGGCACATAAAGCTTGACCATATGCATTGAAAGCATCAACCAGTCGTTCGTAATCCAGAGCACTGGAAGCAGCCGTTAAACCATTTCCGATACCGCCGAAAATAGCAGCCTCGCTTACGACAACATCATCAAACCAAACATCGCATACATCTTCCATGTTCAGACCCATTTTTTCCATGGGTTCGACTCTGGCACCTTCTACTTTCGTAGGAACGAAAAACAAAGTTAATTCTTCGGGATTCTCTGAATTCTTTGCTAAAGTCATACAATAGTCGCTGTTTGTTGCCCCGGAAATAAAGTGCTTATGTCCGTTAATGGAGTAATTTCCGTCCTCTTTTAGCGTATATGTTGTTTGAATTGAATTGGAAGATAAGTCAGTTCCGGCACTTGGCTCAGAATAGCCTTGTGAAAAAGCCGATTTGCCTTCAAGGAATAAAGGCATAAACTTGTCAATTTGCTCCTGGGTTCCGTCAGTTTGCAGGTCGTCTACTTTTACATGTTCCCAGAACAGGTAGATAGGTGCACCAAGACGTCCCATCTCTTCCATGGCTAAAAACATGGATACTGCTCCCTCTCCGTCTCCGCCGTATTCTTCCGGAATGAACATACTATGTAAGCCTAAGTCAGAAATGATATCCCACCATTTTTGGGGGAACTCATGATTTCTGTCACATTCCAGAAAATATGGTTCCAGATTTTCACGTGTCATTGCATCTCTGATAGCTTCGACCATTAGCTCTTGTTCTTCTGAAATTCTAAAATCCATAACTCCTCCTCTAAAATAATATCTTATTTATTAAAAATGATTGCCAGGTTCCATTTTAGCTAAACTAATCCCGAGCAACTTATAAAACATTCTAACGTTTTATAAGTATTCTTGCGCGATTATTATTGATTAGTTATAATGGCAACCAGCCAACCATAGTAAATATTACGAGTACAGAGTACAGTATCCAAAGCACCATGTACGTTGTTATTTTAACATAAGCTTTTTTGTAAAACAAGAATGAATTGTGATAATTGAACAAGGTGAATGGTGATTTTTAGTAATATTTTCTATGCAAAATATCGATTTTGAAAATATAATAACGGTCTGTCTTTTGGAAAAACTTACCCGAAATTATTCAAAGAAGACGACTGTTGTGGTAGAATTATATAAGATATTTACGCACTCAAAGCAAAAAATCAGGAGGTATGATGATGGATATTATTACGTGCTGTAAAGTTGTAAGAGATGATGAACTAATTAAAGTCAATGATAAGCAAGAGCTTATAATTGACGAAGTTCCTTGGAAAATTAGTGCTTATGATCTCAATGCAATCGAAGTAGGAAAAAAACTTGCAGAAAAACTTGAAGGAAAGATGCAAGTTTTAACCTTAGGTTCACCGGAAGCTTTAAATGGAACAAAAATTCAGAAAGATATTTTAAGCAGAGGACCGGCTGAACTGAATATGGTAGTTGGTGAGGGATATGAACAATTAGATTCTATATCTACAGCGTGGTATTTAGCACAAGCAATAACAACATTTGAAAATGTAGATTTAGTGCTTTGCGGTGTTGGATCCGGAGATTTTTACAATCAAACAGTTGGTACACAAATGGGAACGTTCTTGAACTGGCCGAATATCGATAATGTTGTGGAAATAGAAATAGATGAATCTGCTTCAAAAGCGATCGTTAAACGAGCTCTTGAAGATTCAACGGAAACTTACGAAATTCCTTTGCCGGCAGTGATCACAGTTTCATCTGAAATAATTGAACCCTCAGTTCCTACAATGAAAGAAATCATGCGTGCCGGAAGAAAACCGGTAAATCTTTTAGATCTCAACGCAGAATCTCTTGAACAAACGACAGAGGTAATTGAGATCGTTGTTCCGGATCAGACAGACAGACGTAAAGAGATTATCGAAGGCGACGGTGAAGAAGAGATCGATCAATTGATTGAATTCTTGAAAAAAGAATTAGTTTAAGAGATTCCTTGATTTAGATAAAAAATATTCTCTAACTGTCGAATAATGAAAAACAATCTAATTGGCAAGTTAAATTTAATTAAAAAATTACATTAAAAATAAAGGAGAATCCATGAAAACAGATGTAGCTTATGTATTGAGCGTTGATAAAGATGTGATTTTAGAAATTTGTTCGGGTTTGAAAGATAAAACCGATAAATTAAATGTTGTTTATTTGGGTAGCGAAGAAGAGCTTTCCCAATTAAAATGTGGTGCAAACAACCTCTATTTCGGTGAGTTGGGTGAATATATAGCAGAAGATTATGTGACAGCAATAGCACAAAAAATCAAAGGTGATGACAGTGCTCTTGTTTTTGGCGGTAACAATGTAAAAGATCGTGCTGTTTTAGCGGCTTTGAGTGCATTGTTAAAGAGTAATTTATTAACCAATGTATCATCTATTGAAAAAGACGGAGAAGAACTTGTTTTCTCGAGAGTAGTTTACGGCGGGCTCGCTGAACAGAAAACGAAATTTGTTTCAAATTACGGTTTGGTCACCACGTCACCGGGACTGTTTGAACTTATTGATTTGGGCGACAATGATAATATTGAAAAGCTTGAAGTTGCTGAGAAGAGTGCGATTAAATTCATTGAAAAAGCGGAAAAACAAGAAAAAACAGTCAATTTAGTGGCTGCAGAGCGGATTGTTGATGTCGGTCGCGGCTTATCAGCTGAAGAAGACTTGGGGTTAATCAATGAGCTGGCTGCGAAGATTGATGCTGCAGTTGCTTGTTCTCGTCCGGTAGCTGAAAATGACAAGTGGTTACCTGTTTCCAATTATTTAGGTATTACCGGCACAACGGTAAAACCCGAATTGATTATTACAGTCGGAGTCTCCGGACAGGTTCAGCATATGGGAGGAATCAATAAGTCAAAAAC
Organism: Clostridiaceae bacterium; assembly: GCA_012838795.1. Taxonomy (GTDB): domain Bacteria; phylum Bacillota; class Clostridia; order Saccharofermentanales; family DTU023; genus UBA5436. Next base: position 92,117 of record DUOO01000010.1, read on the forward strand.
AATAGTTGCTATTAACAAAGATGCAAATGCACCGATTTTTGAGCATTGTGATTTCGGAATAGTTGGGGATTTGTATAAGATTGTACCCAAATTAATTGAAAAACTTTAATTTAATAATTAAAAGCAGTCTATCTGAGAAAAGTAATATTGGTTGGCACAATTAGTGCCAACCAATATTACTAGGCAGGAAAAAGCGTTAATACCGGTTAATGCATAAAGGGGTTAATCATGGTTGATGCAGTAGGAAGTAAAACTCTGCAAAGTGAGTGGAACGATATTGCCTGTTATTATTCTGATTGTATTTTTTTAGAATACATTGATATTACGAATAACGATACGGTAACAAAATATACCTATAAAGAATTTGATTTTATAGTAAAACAAGTTGCAAATCACTTTTTAGCCATAGGTATAGATAAAGGCGAATTAGTAGGACTTCATTTTTTCAATTCACCTTATTATCTCGCCTGTTTTATAGCTTTAGGTCAAATAGGAGCGATCTCCGTTCCTTTGAATGAACATTTCACTATACATGAAATAAAATATATTATTGAAAAATGCAATCTTCAACACTTAGTCGTACATGATCGATTGTCCGATATTTATTTTGAACCGGACAATGTTTTGTATCTTCAGAGTTTGACGATCGCGGAAAATACAAAAGAGCGTGCATCAGAGTTATTTGATATATATTTTTTGGATGATGAAATCAAAAAGCATGATGTAAAGATTGCTAAGAGCAATACGATCAAGACAAGTGATGAGGCTGTAATTTTATTTACTTCAGGAACCACAAGTCATCCTAAAGGTGCTGTATATACTCATTATAATGTTGTTTTCGGCGGAATGTTTCATGCAGCACAAATGGGTATGGAACATGGAGATCGTTTTTTAACGACAATGCCTTGTTATCATATGGATTTTCAGCAAATGGCTTTAATGCCTTGTATCCATACCGGAAGCACTTTAATTATGGTAGAACGCTTCAGTGCCAGACGATTTTGGAAACAAGTTTATGATTTTAAGGCAGATTTCACAGAAACCATGTCTATGATGAATCGGACAATGTTAATGCAACCGGTTCAAGATTGGGAAAAGGATCATTGCGTTAGACAGATGTATTTTTCCATGGGACTCAGTGATAAAGAAAAGGAAGAATTCGAAGAGAGATTTAATATAGAGCTGTTAAACAGCTATGGTATGACGGAAACAGTCACCGGTGTTACTTGCTGCCCTATATATGGCAATAAAAACTGGCCGTCTGTCGGAAGAGTAGCTCCCGGTTATCAGATTAAGATCGTCGATCAACACGGTCTGGAGGTTCCGCACGGAGAAATAGGAGAAATTTATGTTTCAGGCGAACCCGGTAAAACAGTTATTTTAGGTTACTATAAAGATGAAGAAAAAACCGAAGAACTGTTTGTAGACGGGAGATGGCTCAAAACCGGAGACTATGGTTATTTTGACATTAATGACTGGTTGTTTTTTGTAGACAGAAGCCAAAATATGATCAAAAGGTCGGGTGAGAGTATAAGTTGTTTAGAAGTAGAGAGTGTATTAACTTCACATGAAAAGATTGTAGATGCTGCTGTTGTCGGAATAAAGGATGCTTTGAGAGATGAAGAAGTGAAAGCTTTTGTTCAGCTTAAACCGAATGTAAGTATAGCTGAAGATGAAATCAAGCAATATTGTGAACGGTATCTTGCTGTTTTTAAAGTACCTACAATCGTTGAATTTGTTAATGACTTCGAGCGAACATCAACCGGAAAGATTAAAAAGTCGGTATTAAGTAACAAACAATGATTAATGATAAAAAGTTAATTATTCAAAAGAGAAGTGAAAAGGAGAATGACCATGGGAAATCAAAAAATACGTTTTAACCTAAAAAACAAAGTAAATGCTCTAGATCATGTAAGTTGGCAACAAGCAAGAGTTCTTGAACTTCAGAAAGAACATGCAGAAGCATTTGATACTTCTGCCGGAACCTATGAAGATTTGAGAGCGAATTACAGAAAAGAAAGAGCACAATGGAATAGTGGCGGACCTGAAATGGCCGATACAAAAGAACTGTCAATTCAGGTAGGAGATTTTGCAGTACCGGTACGCGTGTTGTACCCGAAAAAAGTTGAAGAAGCCACACCGGTTATATTTTTCATTCACGGTGGCGGAATGGTAGTAGGAGATAATGACACGCATGGTTTGGTCCAGCGCAAATTAGC
>DUOO01000048.1 GCA_012838795.1 Clostridiaceae bacterium
ATGAAATTTGGACAAAAAAAGAAGGCTTCTGCACACTTAACGTGTCGGGCAGAAGCTCAGCAAGCCTTGATTTACGGCAAACAAAAAGACGCAAGTGATTGTATTATAACCTGCGTCTTATTATGGCGGAAGCGGTGGGATTTGAACCCACGTGCCCATCTCTGGACAACCGCATTTCGAGTGCGGCGCGTTACGGCCATCTTCGCTACGCTTCCTTATATAAACTTCTTTGTTTATTATACTGAGTAAAGGTGCCTAATGCTAAATCAGATTGAACAAATATTTCATTAACAAATAAACATTCCATAGTTTTCCATTCACAAATGAAGTTGCTTTAGAATTATAGCGAAGTAATACAAATTAAGCAATTTTATCCATCTCTTCAAGATAAAAAGTTGATCCCCGGACTGAATCCCGAGCAGATATTATTTGGTTTATCGGACCGTGTTTTATATGTTTACGGTAATTAATAACTCTCAATTTATTTGATTTACTTTTATTTAAATATACTTTTCTTATTTGGTTTTGTTTCAGCAGTTGTTCATACTTACGGTTGTTCCTTAATTTATATTCAAGCTCAATCCGCTCTTGCAGCAACAGTTTTTCTACTCTTGCTTCTTGTTTCATTCTGAGATAAACAATAATCCCGACAGCAAACATACTAATATAGAAAAATATTGTAATCATGTTAATCACCTTTCAGAACATTTGTTCTGTTAACAATTTAACATTTGAATCCGACAAAGTCAAGAAAACAAAACTTTGTTCGGTTTACAATAAGATTACAAATTCAATTGTAATTAAAGATAAAATTTAGTTTATTAACTAATATAATTGAATGACTCTATTATTTATTAATCAAACATCTTCTACCCGGAATGAAATAGTCAATTCCTCTATATCTGTATTTAATTGACTATATACCACACCTGCTGCGTCCATCATTCTTTTTGATGCTATAACACCGTCAGTAGCAGCATATTTGTCCGATAAATAAAAAACTTTGCGAATACCGGACTGAATAATTGCTTTGCAACACTCATTGCAAGGAAACAACGGAACATAAATACTGCAATTCTTTAATGAAATGCCGGGATTGTTTAATATTGCATTCAATTCGGCATGACAGACATATGGGTATTTTGTATCAAGTAATTCACCTTCTCTCGCCCATGGAAATTCATCATCTGAAACTCCTAACGGCATTCCGTTATAACCTACAGAAACAATCTTATTGTCCGGATTGACAACACATGCACCGACTTGAGTATTGGGATCCTTGCTTCGTTGAGCAGAGAGTAATGCAACTCCCATAAAATATTCGTCCCATGAAATATAGTTTTCTCTTTTTTTCATTTCGAATTTTCTCCGTTCATATGTTTCCTAAAAGAGCATAAAAGGCTTTCCGACCGTATCAACTTGTGAACTGTGCGAAAAGCCTTAGACGAATTGGTCGGAGTGACAAGACTTGAACTTGCGACCTCGTGCACCCCAAGCACGCACTCTAGCCACCTGAGCTACACCCCGATTTCAGAAGTATATTTTAGCCAAAAATTACAGAACGTGCAACTAATGAAATTTACACTACCGGTTTTGCTTTGTTTCAAAGATATTTATATCTGTTACATAGAGCTAAATAATAGAGCCGATTAAATTGATGGTTTTTTTACAAATTCAACAAATAACTTAATAAATATTAATTCTTAGCTTAAAATAGTTGCAAATATCTTGATATATAAGCATTTTTAGCAATTTTACTATTGACAAAATCCTGCGAAACAAAGCATAATACTGATTGCATTATAAAAAAAGGAGGCTCCTATGAATAAAACAGAATTAATTGCTGCTGTTGCAGAAAAAACACTCTTAAGCAAAAAAGATAGCCAAAAAGCAGTGAATGCTATTTTAGAAACAATAATTGAAGAACTTGAAAAAGAAAATAAAGTTACTTTAGTTGGTTTTGGAACTTTTGAAGTTCGCTATCGTGCAGAACGTACGGGCAGAAATCCTGCTACAAAAGAACCTATCAAAATTCCTGCATCGAAATCACCTGCTTTTAAAGCCGGTAAAAATTTAAAAGATCGTGTTAATGCATAATCTTTGATATCTTTTACTTTGCAAGGCTGTCGCAATCGATAGCCTTTTTTATTTTAAATAACATTGCCTTGATCCTCTGATATCTCTGCATTTTACATATTTCATTTTTGGCTGATCTCAGCTTTCTGCCGACTGATTGCTAAGTAAAATTAATTCACCTTCATTAATCAATTTGTGTAATGCAATACCATTACTATATGATGAACCAATTGGCAATAAATAATCTTTAACCACTTGTTCTTGTCTCTGTTTTCTCTCTAAAATCTCTACTTTACGTAATGCATAGCGAGTGCTGTAACAAACTTTATCCACAGTACTGGAAAAAATCCCGGCAATAGCCGGATAAAGCTTTTTAGATAATGAAACCATCAGGGATTTATCAAGCAAACAGTGAACTATCATATATTTTAAAAATTTTGTGCCGATCAGACTGCTGTCAAATTCATATTTAACAATCAATTTTTCAGCAATTTCTTCATATGCTAAAATTTTATTATCATTTTTTTCGAATTTGCTCTCCATTAATTCTAAAGTTGTCTGCCTGACTTTACTGTAAGCAGTAGAAAATCCTTTTCGTGCGTCAACTATATAATGTAAATTTCCCAGCATATCCGGAATTCCGATCATTCCTTCTTTTTTCATTACTTGTTCAAACTTAAGAAATAATTCTTTGTTTGAGCTGCAAATAGAAAAATGCAGACTCGGTTTTTCCCGGATTATTTTGAATTTATTTTCCATAAAAAACACCTCCAGCTAAAGTAAAAATAGTTGAAAGTATTTAAAGTAATAATATTCTTTGGATTTTTGTATTTTAGATTATAGCAGTAAAAATTAAATTAACAAGTTTCTTCATTATAGATTGATTTAGTAAGTATCTTCAGCAGGTATCGCCACATCTGCAATATTTTCGGTATCAACTTCTTCTGTCGTAGTTGTAGTGTCTGTCGGATCAATAAAATCTTCAGGATTATTCGGTCCGGAATCGGTTGAGTTTTCATCGACAGGTATTTCCAGAATCACAGGTAATATATCACCATATTCCTGATAAACAACAATCTTACTATTAGGCAAATAACTGAAACGATAAATCTTCTGATCAGAAATTTTTTCACTTAAAGGACTAATAAGCAAAGTCTGATCATCAATAATTAAGTTGTTGCCTTGTACTTTAATTTCCTCGCTTTTTGCTTCAACCGTTCTGGTATTCCCTTGAAATAAATTTATTAGATCCAAAACTTTCGGTTGAGTATCCAGATAAATAACAAATATTAAAATAATAGTAATTAAAACCGGCAGTAAGAATGATATGCCTACTTTGTTTTGCCTTGTCCAATTGACTTGCAATCTGTTAATTAACAAAACAAGTAAAGCAATCGCTAATGTCAGACTTACGCCTAATGAAAATATAAAATATAAAAGCATGTTCCAATTCCTGCTGCTGATAAATATTATATTTATAATACCATAATATCATCTAACAGTTCCTGCAAAATAGTCTTATTTTAACATTGCTGATAATTCTTCTTCTGTGATAATTTTAATATTCAATTGCTGAGCTTTCGTCAATTTGCTGCCTGCATTCTCACCTGCTACAACATAATCTGTTTTAGCTGAAACCGATGATACAACATTGCCACCCGCATTTTCAATTATTTTTTGTGCCTCAAATCGCGACATTGTTGGCAAGGTTCCGGTTAAAACAAAACGCAAACCTTGTAAACTATGATTCTCATTTGTTTTTTGAGAAGTATCATGAACCATATTCAAACCCAATTTCTTAAATTCAGAAATCAAGACACTTGTTTGATCTTGGGCAAAGAAATCTACAATGGCTTGGGCACTGGCAGGTCCAACATCCGGAACCAAAAGTAATTCTTCTTGTTTGGCATTCGCCAGTAAATCTATATCGGGAAAATATTCAATAATATTTTTCGCCGTTTGCGGACCTATATTGTGAATCCCCAATGCTGCAAGAAATCGATCAAAAGTGTTTGATTTAGATTTTTCAATCGCATTTAATAAATTATCCACTCGTTTAGTACGTCCGATATCACCCTCGCTAATTAATTGCTCACGTTTTTCGAATAAGCGATAAATATCTGAAAGATGATTTAAGTGTCCTTTATCAAGCAGCCGTTCAACAGTTGATTCACCAAGACCTTCTATGTCCATCGCACTTTTTGAAGCAAAGTATTCAATTTTGCGAGCTAATTGTGCAGGACAATCTGAACCTGTACAATATAAATTAGCTCCATCATCCAAGTATTCAGTAGGTGCATCGCAAATCGGACAGCGTTCAGGTAATTTAAATGGCAAAGCATTTGGCTGACGTTTTGCATAATCTACTGCTATTACTCCCGGTATGATGTCACCGCCCTTTTGTACTGTCACAGTATCCCCAATACGAATATCCAAGGTATTAATGTAATCCTGATTATGCAGTGTAGCACGCGATACTGTAGTCTGATCAATTACAACAGGTTCCAAGATTGCCATCGGAGTAATCCTGCCCGTACGTCCGACATTGGCAATTAAATCAAGCACTATTGTCTGTTGCTGTTCAGGCGGATATTTATAGGCAACTGCCCAACGCGGAGCTTTTGAAGTACTGCCTAAAACTTCTCTTTGCTCAAGAGAATCTACTTTGATCACAGCTCCGTCAATTCCATAATCAAGTTCCGATCGTACTTGATTAATCGATTCAATTGCCGCCATAACTTCTTCATCAGTTTGACAAATAAAATAATCCGGACTAATCGGAAAACCGAGCTTTTTGAGGTGTTCCAGTGCAGCATGATGACTTAGATCAGGAATGTTTTCCCAATATTGCACATTAAAAATAAAAATACTCAGTCCACGTTCTTTTACTATATTGGGATCCAATTGGCGTAAAGTTCCGGCTGCTGAATTGCGCGGATTAGCAAATTCCTTTTCTCCCTTTTCAACTTGCTGCTGATTAATTTGAGCAAATCGCTGCTTCGTCATATAGATTTCTCCGCGAAGTACCAAGTCATTCACGGGCTCTTTTAATACTTGAGGTACGGTTTGAATCTGGCGCACATTTTCTGTAACTATTTCACCCGAAGTTACTCCGTCACCGCGGGTCAAGGCTTCAGTTAATATGCCTGATCGATATTCAAGACTAACAGACAAACCATCTATTTTTTGTTCCACAATAAAAGTTGCATCAGGATATTGCTCGCGGATATTCCGGGTGAAATCCATAACTTCTCCTGTTGAAAAAACATCATTTAAGCTAAGCATCGGAAAACGATGCGGTGCCGAAGCGAATTGACTTGCGACTTGTCCCCCTACATGTTGCGTAGGCGAATCCGGTGCAGCAAATTCAGGATATTTTGCCTCTAAGTCCTGTAATCGTCTTAACAGTAAATCATACTCGGCATCAGATACCAATGGTGCATCCAGATCATAGTATGCTTGATTAAGCTTATCCAACTCGGCAGTCAATCTTTGAATCTCATTTGCTATTGCTTTATCATGAGTCGCTTTTTGTTCTTGCAACAAGTCTTGATTCAATATATTTACTTCTGATTTAAACATCTTGGTTTGATCTGAATTTTCCATTTCTATCCCTCTAATTTGCTCAGTTAATCTCTTCAAATCTTTGATTTATTACTTCACTAAGTCTAACTGATGTAGACGTAGTATTATCTCCATATCCAAAAGATGTATTTATTGTAAACAAAGAGACCTTATATTTAAAGTTCATATCTTTTATCAGACATTAAATATTTAGTATCACAATCTTGATCAATCAATTTGTATAGTTCAATAAACACGAAAAACAAAAACAGATTTCTCAATCATTGCAAGTGAAAGAGAAATCTGTTTTGGATATCAGTTTAATATTATATTTATCTTACCGGTTATCTTACCGGATTCTTTTAAAGTAATGAATTATATACATCACGGGTCATCGGGGGTAACTTGTCCTCGTTGAAACCATTGCTACATAAGCCGGTTTTTTATTATAGGTAAACTTGAGCCAGGCTC
>DUOO01000049.1 GCA_012838795.1 Clostridiaceae bacterium
CCACGAAATTCCTCTCCCTTTCTGAATTTCCTGAGCCAATTATGTAATGTGTTTTCATTAATACCAAGATTCCTGGCACATTGAGCTACTGATAACTCCGGGTGGGTTTGTACGTATACTACTGCATTTTGCTTAAAGTCTTTGCTGTACTGCTGCCTCATAACTGATTTCTCCTTTGATTCATTATATTAGAAAAATCCGTTTGTTTCAGTTGTACTTTTTTTATTCTAGTTCGGATGATTGTAACGTCCCTTCAAAGCGATTTGTCTTATAGAAGAATACTACGTACCTTTTATCATCCTCATACCAGTCTTTTATCCCGCATAGCTGAGGAGCATATATAGTCAAGCCTGTTTCCTCTTTAATTTCTCGAATAACAGCGTCAGTAAACGACTCGCCAAGCTCGACATGACCACCGGGAAATGTAATCCCCGGCCAATCCTTCTTTTTTCTGTCTATAACAAGTACTTTGTCATCATCATACACCATCATTTTCAATTAAAAACGGAATGACAAGCACTTGATATTTAGCTCTTGGCATTTATGACACCTCCACAAAAAATATTATTATGTTAATAGCCTTCTTAATGGTTATTGTTTGTCGTTTTCAAATGATATTATTCTCAAACAAATTCCATAAAAACCTGATTTCCGAAATCCAGGCCTTTTTCGGTAAGAAGATAAGCTTTTATATTGGAATTGTACGAAATTAAATCTTTATTGAGCAAACGTTCAAGTTCGGCATCAAATGGCTGATCTATACCGAAGCGTTGTTTGAACTTATCCGGTGAAAAACCTGCAGCTAAACGGAAAGCCAGCATTGCATATTCTTGCATCGCTTGAAAAAAGTTCACCGGTTCAAGTTCTGCACTATTAAACGGATTCTCCGACCATTTCCTGAATGAACGGACATTACCGCGTCTGATGCCGTTATAGTAACTATGAGCTGCAGGTCCCAATCCGAGATATGGTTTAGTGCTCCAGTAGTTATAATTATGCCGGGAGTAAAACCCGGGTTTTGCGGTTGAAGAAAGTTCATAATACTGATATTGATGCTGTTCGAATAAATCAAGTAATTCTCGATACATCTTACGTTCTAAATCATCCGAAGGCAGTAATTCAGAATGTTCAGCATATTTCTTATAAAACAAAGTACCTTGTTCCAAAATCAAAGAATAAAAACTGATATGAGGAATTTCGAGTTCAATCAATTGTTCAGCACTTTCAAGTACATCATTTAAGGTCTGATCCGGCAAACCGAACATTAAATCACAACTGATATTTTCGACACCTGCTGTACGTACTAAATTCAAAGTTGTTAAGAAATCAGCGAAAGTGTGTAATCGCCCGATTTTTTGCAGAAGAGAATCTTGTTTGGCTTGGTATCCTATGGATATGCGATTTGCCCCCGCTTCAATTGCAGCCTCAACCGTTTTGTGACCGATCGGTTCAGGATTAACTTCTACTGTGAATTCTAAATCTTGAGCAAAGCCTATTTCTTTTCGAATTAAATTTATTATACATGTCATAACGTCATGTGGTAAAACAGAAGGTGTCCCGCCGCCGATATAAAAGGTTTTTAGTTTATTCAGGTGTAAATCGTTTTGTGCAATATCAGAAAGTGTAGCGGCCAACTCCGCTTGCAGTCCATAATAAAAGTCGGAAAAATCTGCAACTTTAGAACTGAGCGAATAGAAATCACAATATCCGCATTTTCTGGTACAAAAAGGAACATGAATATAGAGACTTTCGATCGGATCCGTGATGTTTGGATTATTTTGTTTTGATTCGACTGAACTATTGGACAAAGTTTCCTCTTTTCCTGACAATCAACACACTGATCATGAGACCATGGATATTATTTGTTTGGTGTTAAGCTTCAGCAAGTATTTGAATTTGATTATAGTCTCGTTTTGCCCAATCAAACACTTGAGTTAAGCGTTTGACAAAATCTTGATAACTGGCCGATTTGTTGTTTGCAATTTTCATATTTCGAGAAATTTTTTCAGCCCATAAATGTTTATATGCACCGACCGCAGGATAGCCTATTTGTATTAAATTCTCAGCTCCCGAACCCATAATCGCACGAGCAAGAACCTCCCACGTGCCACAAATTGAATCTTGTTGATAATGATCCAAGATTGTAGTTTTAATATCGGGATATGCTTTCAGTAAAGCATTCGTATCTCCTAATAACCAAGCTTCCGTTTCTTCAGTCGGAATTCCGATCACAAAATATTTATTCGGAGCCTCTTTGCGTACGACATATTCAATGTTGCGATAAATTTCGCCGGCATCATCATTATCGGCATCTAGAACTATTACCAGAATAATTTCTTGATCTGAGTAGACTTTATGGTAAGCACGAATTTTTGCAGGCAATAAATCAAGCAGAGAACTGGCAAAAGCTTTCGGTTTCTGATTAATGTCATCCGGTAATCTGCCCTTGCCTCTATGGGGTAAAATATTAACTTTACTAATCAGATTTTGATAAGCCGGAAGCAGTTCACCAACAATTTGCGACAGTACCGGAACACTTGATTTATCTTCAGTTAAAATTTCAATAATCATACGCTTTCAAAATATCCGCTATACCAAAGTGAACCCAGACCGACTCCTTCTTCATACATTGCTTTGATCACAGGATTATTTGCTATATGTTTGGCAGTAATTTGCGGTTGATTGTCAGCATCAACAGTGCGATCAAATGACCATACTTCCTCAGGAGCAAAAGCATCCAGCATATTGGCACTATGAGTTGAAATGAAAATCTGAGATTCCGGATTGCGAATTGAATAATCTCTCAATTCAATCAATAAAGCATTAATCATCTCATAATACAGACCGGCATCAGGTTGATCTAAGGCAATGATCGGTCTTTGATCTGCCAGAATTAAATAAAGTATCAACAGCTTCAGATTGCCTGCACCGATATTCGAATCGGAACCTGTCAGATCAATTTTGTTACCGGAAGGCAGATTGTCGTTCAAACGTTTTAATAAGCTTTTATACTGCTTCGGTTTTTCCGTGCGCAAATAAGATAAAACATTTTCAATATTGGTAACATTGCGATTCAGATGTTTATGCCCGCCGGTTTGTATGTTTTTCGAGGTAAGAATAGGTAGTTTATTCAGTCGGGCAAAATAGAATCTGGTAATTCTCTGATATAACCAAACCAAAATTTGATATCGCTGCATTTTTCCATAAACAGACAAGGCAGATATTTTGCGTTCAGTGAGCTGCACTGTTTCTCTTTGAGATGAAAAATCTGTTTGTATCTCAAATTCGGTTTTGCTCTCTGAATCGGATGAAGTTGGAAGCTGAATGTAGCCTTGGCCTTGTTCAATATCTAAAAGAGTTATTTTGTTTACTCCGCAAGAATTAAAAGTAATTTGCTGTATAAACTCTTTTTTAACAAAAGGCCGATAGTTGTGATCCGCGGCAATCATAACTAAATAACGCAGATAACAGCCCGATTCAAAATGCTTAAAAACAAGATCGAATTCCAAAACGGCTCCGTTTCTTACATAAGAAGTCATCAATTCATAATAACTTCCTTGTTTGCTTTTGTTGGCAGCTACTTGAGCATCACGTTTCAAAAGATTCGAGACAAATTCCAATGCTTCAAAAAACGTTGTTTTGCCGGAATCATTTGGACCGATCAGGACTGTAAACTGCTGTAAAGAATCAAGCTTTTCCAATTGATAAACTTGCGTTGTCCGCTCGAGTTTTTTCGGATCTAAACCCAGCTGTAATTCCTGCAGCAATGCATAATTTTTGATACTAATTCCAACTAACATTTTTCTTTAATTTTTATATTAATTATTCCGGTTTTCTTACACTTGTTAATTATATTAACACAGAAAACTTGCATTAATTCTCTGATTTTGAATCTTCCGGAAGATCTGCCGGTTCTTGAATCATTTCTTTTATTGTAAGACCGGCCGTTGCCAAAGATTGTAATTCCGAAGGTATGATTATTTTAGTTGCACGACCGTCGGCAACTTTTTCCATTGTTTCTAAACCGCGTAAAGAAATAACTGCTTGATCCGCTTGGACATCTTTAATCATTGCCAGGCCTTCCGCTCTTGCTTTTTGGATCATTAATATAGCTTGAGCCTGACCGTCAGCTTCACGAATTGCTTGTTCTCTCTTGGCATCAGCTCTCAAAATCGCTGCTTCTTTTTCACCTTCTGCTATTCTGATTTGAGACTCTTTTTTACCTTCCGCAATCAAAATGCTTTCTCTTTTTTCACGCTCAGCTTTCATCTGACGTTCCATTGCAGTCTGAATATCTTGAGGCGGAATAATGTTTTTCAATTCCACACGATTAACTTTAATGCCCCACGGATCCGTAGCTTCATCAAGCAAAATCCGCATTTGTTGATTGATCGTGTCTCTTGAGGTTAAAGTTTCATCCAATTCCAAATCACCGATTATGTTTCGTAAAGTTGTCGCAGATAAATTGTCAATCGCATTGATCGGATCTTCAATGCCATAACAGTAAAGCACCGGATCAACTACCTGATAGAACAAAACGGTATCAATCTGCATAGTAACATTATCTTTAGTTATTACAAATTGCGGTTGGAAATCAGCAACAATCTCTTTTAATGAAATCCTTCTGGCGACACGGTCAATAAAAGGTACTTTAAAGTGTAAACCTGTATGCCAAGCTTGTTTATATGCACCCAGCCTTTCAATTACATAAACATGGGCCTGCGGGACCACAACAACATTACGAATTATTAAGATCAAGACAATCAATGCAACTATACCTATTGCTATTACACTCAAAACACCTTCTATCATGAAACTACTTATTAAACTAAACATTATTAACTCCTTTTACCATTATTACTCATTTTTAAATGCTTTTTGATATCTGACTTCAGCCGTTATATTTGGCCGTTTTGTTTTTTGTCTGTTAATTTGTTACTATTTGCTGATTTAATTAATCTGTGCTCACTGCTTCACTCTGCGGAACAACGATAGCTTTGACGCCTTTAATCTCTTGTACGATAACCAGAGTATCTTCAGTAATAATCAAATCATCGTAACTGCCGGCACTCCAAACCTGACCTTTAACTCTGATTTGTCCGGTGTTTGCCAGAGGATTTATTTCCAACAGAACAATTCCTTCCTGTCCTACAATACGATCGGCATTTGTTTTTTCTATCTGTTCGGTTTTTTTATTAAATTTCGGTTTGATGACGAATAAAAAAACCAAAAGGCTAACTGTTGAAACAATAAAGAAAACAATTATCTGTACTGCGATCGATGCTCCTGCTAAATCTAAAATCAAAGCAGCCAATGCTCCGATCATAAACCAAGTCGACACCAAGCTGACAGTCACAACTTCAATAATAATAAAAAAAATCAAGGCTGCTAGCCAAAATTGCCAACCGACAAAGTTTAAGCTGATTAGTAAATACATTTTTCCGCCTTTCGTTTATTCAATATATTTAGCAACAATCTTTCTTCGTTCAGATAATTTATTAAGAATTTACCTGAAAATTCAGTATTTTTTTGAGGTATGGAATCATCTTCGCGGGACAAAATCATTATCTCCGCGCTGGGCACTTTTGATAATCAGGAATGCAACATTATTTATTCTTCTTTCTAACCTATCTATGTGACGATTATCTCGCAATTCTTCTAAAGACCGGACATCAATCTGATCCGGATTGTCCCGGTCGTTATGCTCATGTTCAGTTTCGGCAGTTTGGGAATCACCGAAAATATTTTCCTGTTTCTCTTCTTCCGCAATTTGATAATAATCATTAAGAAAAGCACTTGAATCCAAATTACTGCGATCAATGATTCCATCGACTATATTAAATGTCGGATCAGTGGATTCCTTTCCTAATTCAGCATAAGATTCTACATCGTATTCAAATGATTCCAAAAAGACGATCGGAATACCGACTTGATCAAAAGGTGTATGATCTCCGAGATGAGTAGTCCATTCTCTGAACAAGATCGGCTCAGCAAAACCCTCCACTTCAACCGTAAAAATGTTTTGATTTGTGTATAAGGAAAATTCATTATTTGTTAAGAGCATATAATTATAGTAGACATCGGTCATCTCATATAGCTTTTTCCGTTTTTCATATGACTTTTTTTGTCCTTCAAGCACGGAGTTTTGTCCGGCATGAGCATATACTTTATCTCCGGCATAAATTTTATCCACATTATACATTGCTTCAAAAAGTTCGAGATCTGATTCGGACATCTGTTCCAGCAATGCTTTTGCTCCGGCGAAATCTTGTGTGCCGGCACCAAAAAATACTAAACGTACATTATATGCGGGACGGTCTTTCTGAATTTCTTTTGCTATTGTCAACAGAGATGCAACTCCCGCAGCATTATTATGAATTCCGTCACCGACTGCCGAAACCGTATCTGTCGCTTGCTTATCCTTAACGGGAGTATCGTAATGGGTTCCGATCAGAACAAAACGCGAATTTACATGATCAAGTGTAGCCTTCACATCAGACTCCGATCCGGTATATTCAAATCCCGTTCCGGCAATTTCCAATGAAATATTTCTTGATGTGAGTTGTTTTCCGGAACTGTCAACAAATGTAAATTCCTGCACTTGCGGTTGATAATCGAGGTTTTTCAATTCATTTATTATCCAGTCACCGGCAGATTTCTCTTGTTCACTGCCGGCATATCTTTCAGGAAAACTTTGTGCAAAACTAACTGCCAAAGTTCTGCCTCTGTCACCGTAACGTGCCGGCATACTTGTCTTATCATCGTCAGAATCCCGACAAGCTGCTAACGATATCAAAAATGCCAGTATGAGTAAATATACTGAAAAACTGCGAATTTTATTAATAAAAATCATATCGTTATTTTAACCTTTTTATATTCGACCTGCAACAAGCTTTCTGTTAAAATTAAGAACACAAAATATCCACACAT
This sequence comes from Clostridiaceae bacterium, assembly GCA_012838795.1. Classification (GTDB taxonomy): domain Bacteria; phylum Bacillota; class Clostridia; order Saccharofermentanales; family DTU023; genus UBA5436. The sequence goes on from DUOO01000049.1 coordinate 6,931, forward strand.
TTTAATACCAGCAGTGCAAAATAAATTAACATTTTAAATATATAGATAACATTGTAAATCAAATATGCAAAATTTAAAAAACAATTCAAAGACAAAAAATAAATACAAATCAGATAAGAAAAGAAGACACAAAATACCTGTCATTATAATCTTATTTGTCTGTTTTTTACCGACTTTTTTTTCTTTCAGCAAGAATTCGCACACGGTTTATGCAAATTCGGGGGCCAATCAATTGACTTACGGTTTCAACCCTGATGTTAGCATTAATAATGTTTTGGTTATAAATACTGAATTTGACAAAATTCTATTTTCACAACAAGCATCAAGCCCGATCCCTTTGCCGGCGGCCAATCAATTAATGATCAGTTTATTGGTTTTGGAACAACTTGAACTTGATGAAAGGGTTAGTCCAAGTTACAATGCAATTGAATTCGGACAGACGGATCCGAAAAATCATTCCGTTAATATTGAGCACAACGAAACTTACCTTGTTTCAAATCTGTTGGCATTACATATGTATGAACATTCCTATGCTGCTACCATGGTTTTAGCAGAACAATTGGCGGATTCAGAAGCAGCATGTGTAGAATTGATGAATAAAAAAGCTGAACAACTTGAAATGAACGACACCAATTTTACCAATATTTTAGGATTTGCCGATTTACATGATAATAAGGATTGGTCGCTCGATTTTGATCTGATTAAAGATGCTGACTTGTTAAATCAAAAAAGCACCTTATCTGATCTCGCAAAACTTATAATTGCTTTAACCAAAAATCAAACAGCAATTCAAATGTTCAGTGAAAGAGAGTACTTCACACGGATACCCGACGGAACAATGATTGCTTTAAGACATCCCTTTGATCAAATCTTTGCGTCCATCGATCAGGGCATCAGCGGTTCTTGGAATTTAAAACATCAAGATATGTCATTCAGCATGGTAAGCGGTGAAAAAAATCAAATAAAATATCTGATTCTGATGAGTGATAAAACTAATAACAATTTTGCCAAACAGCTCGTCGGATTGATCCAGAGTATGTCGGAGTATTATGTAGTTACATCATTAGTTACTCAAGGTCAATCTTACCCCAGTTATGATCAAACCAAAGAAGGCGATAAAATAGGATTGTTGTTTTTAAAAACAGTAAATTATATACATCCTGCCAACGATAGTTTTTTACATCCTGCAGTAAAATATGTTTCACATGGTCCGCACAGTCGCCCTTTGGCACGCGGAACACCTGTGGGCCATGTCGTTTTCACCCTGAATGACGGATCGCAAATCCAAGCTGAAGTCGGCTCAGACATTTCGATACTTTCTGATAATACTCTGCTCAGCAGCCTGATTAATTCTCTGCAACAAAATCCCAATTTAGGCAAATTAATTGTTGTCTTAATTATTCTGTTATGCATCATTTTGCTGATTAGAATATTCCGTTTAGGCAAAGCATTATCACGCCAAATTCACTTGTATTACTTAAACAATATTCAAAAACAATTAAAAGATCGCATTGACAGACCACAACAACATAATCAGGATTAAAATATTCGGCAAAAAAGATAATATAAAATGCAGCCTAACCAATTAAAAGTTAAATAAATTCAGAATAACAAATCAATCGATTGTTCTTTAAATATGATAATATATAGGTTGGTTTCACAGAAAACATGAGGAGGATCTAATGTCAAAAATTGTAAGAACCAGATTTGCCCCGAGTCCTACCGGATTCATGCATGTCGGCAACTTGCGTTCCGCTTTATATGAGTATTTAGTAGCCAAAAGTCAAGATGGAAAATTCATCTTGCGAATTGAAGACACTGATCAGGAACGCTTGGTTGAAGGATCGGTTGAACATATTTATCAAACTTTGACCGAAGTAAACTTGAAATATGATGAAGGACCGGATATCGGCGGCCCTCATGCACCTTATGTTCAGAGTGAACGACTTGACCGTTATTTGCCATATGCTGAACAATTGGTCAAAGAAGATAAAGCATACTATTGTTTTTGTTCCAAAGAACGCCTGGATGCTTTGCATCAGAATTCAGAAATAAGTGAAGACGAGCAGAGTGAAGTCCCGGATCATTTCGGATACGACAGACATTGTCGTGATTTGGATCAATCAACAATTGAAACAAAATTAGCTGCCGGTGAACCGTATGTTATCAGACAAAAAATGCCTCTAACCGGCATTACAACCTTCCATGATGAAATTTTCGGTGATATCAGTGTGGAAAATAAAGAGCTCGAAGATCAAATTCTGATAAAATCTGACGGTTATCCTACATACAACTTCGCTAATGTAATTGATGATCATGAAATGGAAATTACTCATGTGGTCAGAGGTTCGGAATATCTCTCTTCTACACCGAAATATAACTTATTATACGAAGCTTTCGGTTGGGACATTCCCAAATATGTCCATTTGCCTTTAATTCTCGGTTCAGATGGTGCTAAGCTCTCCAAACGTCACGGAGCAACTACCTTTGAAGAATTAAGCAATCAAGGTTATTTGACAGAAGCTATTCTCAATTATATTGCATTTTTAGGCTGGGCACCGAGCAGAGATACACGTGAGATTTTCAGCTTAAAAGAATTATGTGAAGTGTTTACAATTTCCGGTATCAGTAAATCTCCTGCTACGTTCGATTATCATAAACTCGATTGGTATAACGAACAATACATTCGCAATATGGATGTTGAAGCCTTTAAAGTTTGGCTTGATCCTGAGGCGAAAGAGTTCTTCGGTAATAAAAGTTATGACCCGGACCTGCTGGCAGAAATGTTGCAAAATCGGATTACCAAAAGAACCGATCTGGCCGTGATGTTGGATTTTGTTAAAGAGCCGGATCCATTCAATCCGGAAATGTATGTTCATAAAAGAAGCAAGTTAACTCCTGAGATATCAGTTCAAGTGTTACAGATCATTGCCGACCGGATCTCTGATTCGGATATTTATGAGCGCGATTATCTTCACGGTTTATTAATGAATCTCGGACCTGAATTGGAATTGAAAACCGGTCAAATTATGAATCCGGTCAGAATAGCTCTTTCCGGCAGACAGGTAACACCGGGAGGTTCAATTGAGCTTCTGTTGTTGCTCGGCAAAGAAGAGTCACTTAAACGTTTAACGGAAGCCGTCAATAATCTGACAGAATATCTTGCCAGTTAAGATCAAGCAACAAGTTAGATTGTTTGTTGTGAGGATTAATCATTTGGTAAAAATTGTTAATAATTAAGACTTTGCTGTTTTTTAATTATATGATATAAGGGTTGCATGAAAATAATCAATTGAGGTGAAATTAATGACTGAAAACAAACAATCTGTATTAAAAAATCCCGGAAATATGCCAAATAATTTTATCCATGACTTTATAGATCAGGATTTAGCGGAAGGCGGACAATATGAAGGGCGAACCGTACATACCCGCTTCCCGCCTGAACCCAACGGATATTTACATATCGGTCACGCCAAAGCCATCTATATTGACTTTGCTACTGCAGAGAAATATCAAGGCTTATGTAATCTGCGGATGGACGACACCAATCCGATTCGGGAAGATGTTGAATATATTGATGCGATCAAAGAAGATGTGCATTGGCTGGGTTATGACTGGGGCGATCGTTTTTATTATGCCTCGGATTATTTTGAAGAAATGTACGGTTATGCAATTGAGCTGATCGAAAAGGGTCTGGCTTATGTTTGCGAATTAACCGCAGAAGAAATTCGTGAAACCAGGGGGACTTTAACCGAACCTGGTCAAAACAGTCCCTATCGAAATCGTCCCGTAGAGGAAAGTTTGAATTTGTTCAGTCGCATGCGAGCCGGTGAATTTGAAGACGGAAGAATGACCTTGCGGGCAAAGATTGATATGAATTCCGGAAATATCAATATGCGTGATCCGGTTATTTATCGTATTGCGCATGAAACCCATCATCGGACCGGTGATACATGGTGTATTTATCCGATGTATGACTTTGCTCATCCTTTAGAAGATGCAATTGAAGGTATCACTCACTCACTCTGTTCTCTGGAATTTGAAGATCACAGACCATTATACGATTGGTTTATCGAAAATTGCAGTGTTCCCTATATACCGCGTCAAATAGAGTTTGCACGCTTAAACATTGAGTATACCGTAATGAGCAAGCGTAAACTACGCAGTCTTGTGGAAGAAGGAATAGTTGACGGCTGGGATGATCCCCGCATGCCGACAATCAGCGGATTAAGGCGTCGAGGCTTTACACCGCAAGCTATTCGCAATTTCTGCGAAAGAATCGGAATTTCAAAAGTTGATTCCGTAGTCAGCCATGATTTTCTTGAATTCTGCTTGCGTGAAGACTTGAATGACCATGCTCTGCGCGGTTCAGCAGTTTTGGATCCAGTGAAGTTAATTATTACTAATTATCCCGAAGATCAAACCGAACAAGTCGAAGTACAGAACTTCCCTTATAAACCTGAACTTGGTTCACATGAGATGAGTTTCTCACGCGAAGTTTGGATTGAACGCAATGACTATGCTGCAGATCCTCCTAAAAAATATCATAGATTATATGAAGGCAACGAAGTTCGTTTACGCGGCGCGTACATTGTAAAATGTACCGGCCATCTCGAAGATGAAGAAGGCAACATCACTGCCGTATTGGCGGAATATGATCCGGAAAGCCAAGGCGGCAAGGCAGCTGACGGTCGCAAAATACGCGGTACAATCCATTGGGTTGACGTTAATGCCGCAATTGACAGCGAAGTCCGAATTTATGAAAACTTGTTTACCGTCAAAGAACCTGACGTTTCAGCTGCCGACTATCATGAATTAATTAATCCTGATTCATTGCAAGTAATTGAACACGCTAAACTTGAACCTTGGTTGTTACAACCGGAATTCCGGGATTCAACTTTCCAATTTATTCGTCAAGGATATTTCGTCCAAGATAATAAAGATTCCACACAGGAAAAACCGGTTTTTAACCGCAGCGTTTCCTTACGCGATACTTATAGGCCGGAATAATCAGGAAAAACACTAATTTGGGGTGACGGCTTTTTTGACACGGCACCACTCAATACCAAGCCCGCAGGGTCAATATTTACGGTCCTGCGGGTTGACGATCGTTTTCTATCCGCACAGCCGGCTTTTTTGGCACGGCACCACTTAAAACCAAGCCCGTAGGGTCAATATTTACGGTCCTGCGGGTTGCCGATCATTTCCTATCCGCACAGCCGGCTTTTTTGACAAGAACCTTTCCTTTTATTAGAGATTAGCTAAGCATGATCGTTAAACGGAGAATTGACTTTCATATATCTTTTTAAATAAAGAATCGGTTTTCATCAGAGACGTGAAATTGCCTTGCTCTACAATGTTTCCGTCTTGCATGACCAAAATTAAATCTGCATCAAGAATAGTTGATAGACGATGTGCAATAACAAAACTTGTCCTCCCTTGCATCAATTTGTTGAAAGCTTTTTGTACACGCATTTCGGTCATTGTATCGATATCGGAAGTCGCTTCATCCAAAATCAGCATCGGCGGATTTTGTAACATAACTCTTGCTACGGTCAGCAATTGTTGTTGACCGTGAGATAAGACATTGTCTTCGCCGATTATCGTTTCATATCCGTGTTCCAACCGTCTGATAAATTGATCCGCTTCTATACTTTTGCACACAGCTTCAATTTCTTCTCTGGCAGCTTGAGGATTGGCAAATGACAGATTCTCAAGAATAGTTCCTTTAAACAGCCAAACATCTTGTAAAACCATCCCGAAACTGCGTCGCACACTTTGTCTTGTCACTTTAGCTATATCCTGATCATCAATCAGGATATTTCCAGAATCCAAATCATAGAAACGCATCAACAAATTGACCAAAGTCGTTTTACCTGCTCCGGTCGGACCGACAATTGCTGTTTTTGAACGGCCCGGAACCTCAATATTTAAGTTTTCAATTAAAGGTTTGTTTTTATCATAAGAAAAATAAACCTGATTAAAGCTGATTTTTCCCTGACCGACTTTCAAATCAGGCATCTCAGCAGGCTCGTCAGACACAGGTTTGATACTCAATATTTCAAATATTTTTCCGGCTGAAGCCAAAGCAGCTTGTAGTTGAGTAATGATTTCCGTGATTTCGTTAATCGGTTTGGAAAATTGATTGGCATAAAACAATAAACTGCCGACTTGGCCAACTGTCAATTCACCTTTAATTGCCAAATAGCTGGCTAAAGCACCGCACAAAATATATGATGTGGCATTGATCAATCTGGTCGAAGGATTGGTTAAAGAAGAATAAAACTGAGCTTTTTGACCATAGCGATATAATTCTTGATTCAGTTGCTTATATTTTTCTGTAAATTGTCGATCTGCCTGTAATGTTCTGACCAAAGTATGTCCGGCAATTGTTTCTTCCGCTAAGCCGTTGAGTATTCCTCGCTGTTCCGCTTCCAGTCTATACATATTATATGAACTGCGACTGATAGTTTTTGAGACAAATATTATAACAGGCGTCAAAATCAAAATTAACAGCGTCACTTGCCAATTGATGATAAACATAAAATAAATTGAGCCGACTAAACTGACCAGCCCGGAAAATAGCTGCGGCAACCCGCTGATTAACCCGTCGTTAACCTGATCAATATCTGTACTGATTAAGCTGCTGAGCGAACCGAATTTAACAGAATCAAAATAACTCAAAGGCAATTTATCTAAGTGATTGTAGATATCGGTGCGTAAATCGACAATAATTTGGGCGGAGATTCGAGATGTCAGTAAACCGAGCAACCAATTCAAAAATGAAGCCAGAAAATAAACACAGATCAGAATCAAAGTTAAACTGATAAATTGATCTGTGATAGTACCCTGATTGGCTGCCAATATGTCGATAGCTTGTCCGATTAATTTAGGTCCCAGCAAAATTAATATATTACTCACTATCGCTAAAATAATAATTGCTGCAAATTGTCCCGGAGCTTTAAACATTCTCTGCATCAAAAGCTTAAATGGAGACTTTGAACTTAAACGGTAATCAATTTGATTTTTATTGATAGATTTATCCATAACATAAATCACCTTAAATCTCCACTTAACATCACAAATTATCCTTTAATAAATCAGGCAGTAAATCCTGGCTATCCGCTTCAGTTTGTGAATGATATATTTCTTGATATAATTTATTTTCAGCCAACAACTCCTGATCAGTGCCGAATCCGGCAATTGCTCCGTTATCCAACAGAAGAATCAAATCCGATCTGCGAACTGTCGCAATTCTCTGACTTATTGTTATCAAATTCATTTTTCGAAATAACAAATCATCACGCAAAGCTTTTTGTAAGGCTGCATCTGTTGCCAAATCCAAAGCACTTGAACTATCGTCGAAGATTAAGATTTTCGGTTTATGTAACAACGCTCTCGCTATACATAGTCTTTGTTTTTGACCTCCGGAAAAATTTATTCCGCCACGTTCAACTTGTTGCAAAAGTCCTTGTTCATCTTTTTTCACAAAATCTTTCGCTTGAGCAAGAGCTAAGGCATGCCAAATCTCATCGTCGGAGATCCCGCTTAAACCTGCAGTCAAACTGTCTCGCAATGTGCCGCTGAATAACGAACTGCTTTGCGGAACAATTTGGATCAAATCTAATAATTCTGCTTCACTGTATGAATTTATATCACGACCATATATTTCGATCCTTCCGGCTCGGATCGGATAACGTCTTTCCAATAAATAAACCAAACTGGATTTGCCGGAACCGGTCGGACCGATTATCCCCAAGGATTTATCCGGAGGCAAAGAAAAAGATAAATCATCAAATAACAAAACTCCACTGTTAGGATAAGCAAAATCTACTTTTTCGAAAGAAAACAAACCGTTTGACGCTGAACCCATATATTCATCTTGTACGGGATTTCGCACCCGTTCCGCAGTCACTAATATTTCACCGACTCGTAAAGCACTTGCATATGCTCTTGTGTAGAGCAGAACTAAATTAGATAATACTGTCAGTGCTGTTAAGAGCATTGTTAAATAATTAATAAAGGCAATCACCTCGCCGGAATATAAATTCCCCAATCTGATTTCACCTGCAGCCAGCCAAAGTAAAGCTATAGCAATAAGATTCAGAGCTAACATGGTTAGCGGATTCAATAGAGCAGATAAGCTTCCGATTCGGCGCATTGTCTTTTCTAAATCTTCATTCGTCCAGTGATATTGTTTGGCTTTTTCTTCGCTGCGTGAGACTGCTCTGATCACTCTGATTCCTGCCAACAATTCCAATAATCTGCCGATCAAACGATCTGTTAATCGTTGAGATCTGTTAATCAAAGGTAAAATTGCTTTTGTTATGCAAAACAGAATTAAAATAAATATTAACACAGCAAGCAGAAAAAGAAGTAAGAATTTGCTATTGATTAAAGCGACCATAACCAACGAACCAATACAAATGAAAGGAGTCCTCGGTACTAATCTGATCAACATGGCCATTGCCTGTTGCAAGGTTTGAATATCGGAAGTAATGCGACCGGTTAAAGAAGCGGTGCCAAATTTATGAATATCTTTTTCAGCAAGACGGAGTATATGAGAATATAATTCATTGCGCAAATCCGTACCGTAACTTTGTGAAGCCACTGATGCATTATATTGACAAATGTATGCACATAACATGCCGCAAACAGCTAAACCTAAGCTGAGCAGAGTATACCGGATAATCAAATAGGCATTTCCGGCGGAAATTCCCTGATCAACCATTCGTGCGATCAGTAAAGGTACGATTAATTCAAGAATAACTTCAGTGAATTTAAAGCTTTGCCCTATTACAATTCGCTTGCGATAGGGCTTAATTTTGTTTAGTACAGGTTGTATCATTATAAGGAATTAATCCTGATTAATCACTCAAGACTTGCTCAATCTTATCAAACAAACTCGGTTTGGCTGTCGGGTCAAAAGAATTTTCTACATTGTATACTGTTTTGTTTTTAGCAATTCGATAAGCCGGCAAGTATTCAATATCAAAGTCTTGTATCAGATTTTCATTTTGCTCGATATCAATTTTCATGACCAACGCTTTATCTCCGTAGTGAGAAGCAATTCCGTTCAAATAAGGCAATGACTTTTGACTTGGAGGTGAATAGTCCGCAACCAATTCAATAATTACCGGTTTTTCCTGTTCTATCAACCAGTTAATCAAATTATATTGAAGCGGAACTTCTTTTAATTTGCCGTCATGTTCGACAATCATCATTATCCCCTTTATGTTTGAGTCAATATCCAAATTGTTAACCTTTGACACATCAGCAACAATTGCGTTGGCAGCTTCAAGATCACTAACCGGTTCAATTTCATTAATCGGTGTAATTTGCTGATCTAAATTGGATTTCCCTGCTTCATCTGCCTGATTTATCATAACTTCATCTTGGGATTTTTCTTCCTGATTTACCGAAGCTCCTTCTTGAGACTGATCATCTGTATCAGTTTTATTCTTGTCTGATTTACAACCGATCATCGTTATACAAACAATCAAAATCAATCCGAACACTATCGTTTTTCTAATTAATCTTCCTAACTTGCTCATAAAAATATCACCTTTATACGAAAATTTACCACTTGTCATCACTCATTGTTTTGCCTGTTAAGTGATCTTAATAATTTATTATCTATTTTACATAAATAAAGCTAAAAATACTAATAATTTAAGATAAATCACAATAAATATATTATCTTATTTTCAGAATCAGATACTAAGTATATTAAGGACATCATGTGAAGTCTTGTATTTAGCTTTTATTCAAATAAGTACTTGGTGAAAATAAGAGGATAATCGGATAAATTTCCAGACGACCTGCAATCATCGAAAACGTCAAGACTATTTTCGAGAATACACTGTAATCTGTAAATGGTGCAGCAGATCCGGCAGTTGCAAATCCTACACCGATATTATTAAAAGTATTTAAGGTTGCACTAACTGCCGTTTGCATATCCGGTGTGTCCGAACTGACTAACAAACAAATTGTAATTGCACAAAATATGTATGCCAAAACATAATTTCGGATTCTGGTAACTTGTTCTTCAGTTAGCGGTTTACCGTTAAATTTTGTAACCACCACGCGTCTCGGATTTTGCATCAAACGAAACTCATTAAACAACGATTTATTCGCTATCGTGAATCTTGCTACTTTAATGCCACCGCCGGTTGAACCAGCCATTCCTCCAATCATCATCAGCAACGCAAATATCATTATCGCAGTTAACGACCACTGAGCAAAATCAACTGTGACAAAACCGGTTGTTGTAATGACTGAAGATACGGAGAAGAAAGTATGTCTGATATTATCACTGAGATTATCATAAATTCCGTTAAGTGAATTGCTAATGACTATTGCTGTAATAGCACTGAAAATCACACCCAAATACACTCTCAGTTCCTCATCGCGCCATATCGATATAGTCTGGCCTAAGACAATCATATAGAATAGATTAAAATTCATGCCGAACAACATCATCATAATTCCGGTTACCCATTCGATATAAGGGCTGTTATAAAAGCCGATACTTGCATTGCGAGTGCTGAAACCGCCGGTACCGGCAATACCGAATGAATGACACGCCGCATCGAAAACATTCATTCCGCCTAAGATTAATAAAATGATCGTGATAAAAGTCATGATGAAATAAATTACATAAAGAATAATTGCAGTTTGTTTTAAGCGAGCAACTAATTTACCGAATTTCGGACCCGGTACTTCTGCCCGCATTAAGTGCACTGTTTCAGAGGCTCCGGTCGGAAAGATTGCCAATGCAAAGACCAGCACCCCCATGCCGCCGATCAAATGTGAAAAAGAGCGCCAGAATAAAATGGAATGGCTTAAGCTCTCAACTTCTCTGAGAATCGAAGCTCCTGTTGTCGTAAATCCGCTGGTCATTTCAAAAACGGCATCCACATAAAAAGGAATTTCCCCGGATATCACAAACGGTAAAGCACCGAAACATATCCAACCGATCCACGTCAAAGCTACAGTAATCATACCTTCTTTGGTATGCAAGGTTTTGATATCCGGTTTTTTCACATTAAGTAAAATGCTTACAACTGCGATGATTCCGATTGCTATCAAAAAACTTAGGATATTGGAAAACGGTTCTTTATACAACAAGGCTATAATAATCGGCAACAGCATCAAACCTGCTTCAACCAGAAATAATCTGCTCAAAAAAAATCGTACTATGCGGATATTCATTTATTGGGAACCTCCGAGACGGAAATCGGATTATCCTCAGCAATATGATCCGGATAAGTCGCTTTATCAAGAGGTTTAGTTTTTGCTTTTTGTCCTTCCAAAATATCATCAATATCATCAAATTGTTTTTCTTTCGAGACAAGAACCACATGATCCTCACATTGAATAGAATCATTTCCTGTCGGAAATATTATTTGATTGCCCCTAATGATAAATACAATTAAGATTTCATTTTTAAGCGGCAGATCTTTTAACGGAATATTCAGTACTTTGCTATCCTGTTTGACATTGAATTCCAGAACTTCTACTTCATTATTAAAGATTCTGTGCAATGCTTCGACTTTTGAACCCATGGCATTTTCGTGAGCTCTGACAAATTTCACTAAACTGTCGGAAACAATCGCTTTCGGCGTAATTACAGTTTGTAAACCGTTATGACGTACAATAGGCAGCATTTCGGTTCGATTAACTTTAATAATAATTTTCGAAATCTCATTTTGTGCTGCCAATAAACCAATCATAATATTTTCTTCATCAATACCGGTTAAAGCCACTATTGCATCATAAAAAGTAAAGTTGATCTCATCCAAAACCTGATGATCCGTTCCGTCTCCGGACAGCACATTTACATCTGAGTATACTGCAGCAAGATTCCAAGCTCTTTTAGGATCTTTCTCAACTACAGTTATTTTCATCTTCGGTGCATTACGTTCCAAAATTCGACATAAATAATTGGTTATTTCACCACCGCCGATAATTAAGACATTACTGATTTTTTTTTGAGAAATTCCGATATCTATATAAAACTGTTCAAGATCTTTTGTCAGTCCGGTAATCAAAACTATATCGCCGCTTTTAAAAACAAATGATCCGTCCGGTATTATTACTTGTTCATCCCTTTGAACTGCACAGACAATTAATGAAGTAAAACGGTTGCGAAAATCAGTCAGTTGCATTCCTTCCAATCCGCTTTCCTGTATAATCTTAACTTCGTGCATATTGACTCTGCCATGAGCAAAGCTTTCTACAGACACAGAAGAAGGAGAGCTCAAGTTCTTAACGATTTCTCTGGCCGTTTCCAATCTCGGATTAGTGATATTGGAAACTCCCAAAGCTCGCCGCATCAAGCCCATATGTGTTCCATACTGAGGATTGCCTACTCTTGCAACGGTATAGCCCGCACCTAAGCGATCCGCTAAAATCGCTGCAATTAAATTCATCTCGTCATTACCGGTCACACTGATAAACAAATCACAATTCGGAACTCCTGCCTCGACTTGAATATCATAATCGACAACACTGCCCACAATACCGGAAATATCGGACCGTTCGATTATTTTATCGATCAATTCTTCTTTTTCTTCAATTAAAATAATATCGTGACCCTCTTCGGCCAACTCTAAACATAAATCTTCTCCGATTTTGCCTGCTCCGCCAATTACTATTTGCATATCTTTCCTCTATTTTATCTTTATAAATTAATATTAAATCTGAAATTCTTAACGATTATTCTTAACGATTATTCTTAACGATTATTGTAACTTAGCAATTACTAAAATAATTTATCGATACATTCATTAATATTACAATTACTCATCAATTGCATCTAACGAATATTACATTATAATATTACAACAAATCCTCATAAAAAGAACAGATGTAAAATAGTTTTTGATTATCTGGCCGGTCCTTCTTCCAAATACTTCTTGCCGGTATATATTCCGATCAAGCCTAATAAACAATTTACTATAAAACCACCTGTTATCAGCAAATAACCCCAATATGCACCGGACGACAGGATGAAATAGCCTCCTAATAAAATCATTGCTGTTCCGGGCAAACAGAAAATAAAGGAAAAGGTTAATAAAATCATACCTGAAAATACCGATTTTATTTCACCGAAAATTCTATAAGTTAATATTTGTGCACTGTTAATAACCATGAATATACTGCCGCTTAACAGGATACCGACCGGTAATAACATCAGACTAAAACCGGAATATATAACAACAAATAAATATGCCGGAACTTGATCCAGCATCGCTAAAAGAATTCCCAGAATACCGGAGTATACTACTTTCAGTATTGATTTACCCGGTAAAGTGAAAAATTGATCAGCAGCAAAAGCTTTAAGCGTTGTTGAATTAAACGCTGAAAAGAATAAAATAACTATGCTGATCCCCCAGTAGATTAAGGGATTATCAGATTCGGAATTTTTCAACAGGACAGCCATACCGCCTAAAATCAAAAGTGTCGTTATCATGGTAAAACCGACAATACGAGGTCTGGTCCGACGATATTCACATAACTGTTTATAAAAAATTGTATTTTCACCGGATCCTTTATTAATCCCGGTTTTTCCGACTTTGAACTTTGCATAAGCTTTGCGTTGAGCTTCCTGGACAATCTCTTGCTGTTCCGGTGAATTTGGCGTTGCTTGTACCATCGACAATGCATCTTCATAATAATCAATATCCATCTTATATATCATTCGCATCAATACAACCGGTACAATGATAAAGACTGTTAAACCAATGATTCTCATCCAATTAAATCCTAATAAGGACAAGTCGAAAATCGCTTTTGCCCAGCCTGCTCCGGGAACCAAATAGAGTATTTCAGATTGAAGAAATTGAATTAAAGCGTAAAGAGGATCAGCTTCTTTAAGAATGAAAAATAAGCCTGATAACAGACTGAGAATCGGAATAGCATAGATTACTATTTGAACAATGTTTACGTACTTATCGGACTTATAACTGATAGCATAAATAAATGCAGAAATAATATGGTTGGAAAAAATTGTTAAAATCCAAACTGCAAAAAGTGTTGCAATTTGCTCATTACTTAAATATAGTCTGCTTAAATTAGGTATTTGATATAACAAAAATATCGAACTCAGCAGTGATGTTTTTAATTGATTAAGCATACCATACAACAAAACTGAAGCCGGCTTAAAAGGTGAAGTAAATAAAAATTGAGTATCCGGCAAAGTGAAAATGCTGACACCCCTTTTTGTTCCTGAATTCCAGGAAAATGCATTTATGATTAACAGTATTCCAAAAAACACTATCGATATAACATATCTCGAATTCTCGCTTTGCATAAATTCAGAATCAGCAGACGAAACGTCGCCTTTGGGAATGAGGAATATCATACCGAGTAAACCTAAATAGAATAATATTGACAGCAAACGGCTTGGCTTTTCTTTCAGTTGTTTAAACCAATTAATAAGTGTCCGAACTTTAAGATAAACAAATGCTTGCATATATAATCCCTTTATTTTTGTTCAGTTCCTATTTCAACATCAGATCCTGAATAATTATTCGGATCAAAAACAGAATCAAGGTTGGATTTAACATCAGTGAGAGAATTATCTGTAACATCAAAAAAGAAATCTTCTAAAGTTTTACCCAATCCGTCAAGTTCCGATTTTGTGCCTCTGGCTACAACTTTACCGTGATCCATGATAAAAACCTGGTCCCATAACTCATCTACGGTATCCAGAATATGAGTACTTATTAACAAAGAATGTCCGCTTTCCGCCAATTCACGAAAGATATTTTTTAATTGTTTAATGGCATAAGGATCGAGTCCGATTAACGGTTCATCAAATAAAATAAAATTCGGTTCAGGTAACAGAGCAACACAAATACTGAGTTTTTGTTGCATGCCTTTGGACAGTGTACCGCCCAATTTATCTGTCTTATCATCAAGTTCAAAACGTTTAAGCAAGTTTTCCGCTCTTTCACGCCAGGTTTCATCTAATTTATACGCTCTGGCAGTGAATTCCAAATGCTCACTTATTGTAAGCAATGGATACATATGAGGAATTTCCGGAACGTAACCCATAATTCGCTTAGCTTCTACAGATTTATTCCTAAGTCCGTTAATTTCGATTTCTCCTGAATAGCGCAGCAGACCCATAATGCACTTTAATAAAGTTGATTTGCCTGCACCATTCGGACCGACTAAAAGTGCAACGGATTTCTCCGGAATTTCTAAATTAATATTGTCATTAGCTTTCAAATTGCCATAACTTTTTGTCAGTTGACTTATTTTTAACACAAATTTCTCCTTAAGAATTAATTTGATTTTGTTTTTATAATCTTCTTATATATTCGTTTAATTAAAAACAAAATCACCGGAATTATGATGATAAATGCTAAAGCATAGATTAAACCATATTTGTTAAGCCTGGTTAAAAAGAATAAATCCGGCAAGAAAAATATTGCGAATAAAACTGTGGCAACAGATAACAGCCAAATCGGCAGGGTAAACTTGTCAAATGGCTGGCAAGCCTTCAAAAGTACAAGTTCACTAATCGTCAGTAAAATAATCAGGGAAATTGTACTATGGTATCCTGCAGGAAAATCGAAAATATACATACCTAATTGATGTAACAGAACTGCAAGCGTTCCGGTTATACCTGCCGGCAATGCCAATTTCATAACTTTAGGCAAAAATTTTCCACTGACTCGGTTGCGATTAGGGATCAAAGATAGAAAGAATCCCGGCATGCCGATCACACCGCTGCCGATCAAAGTCATTTGAATCGGAAATAACGGAAAACGGTCAGGCAAAAAGATAAACGAGAATGCCAGCAAACTCATATAAACTGTTTTAGTTAAAAATAAAACTGCCGCACGTTCAATATTATTGATAACACGTCTGCCTTCATACACAGTAGGAATCATCTTGGACAAATCGTTTTCCATCAAAACCAAATCCGCACTTACTCTGGCAGCATCACTTCCCTGCGCAATTGCAACACTGCAATCAGCTTTTTTCAAGGCAGGTACATCATTTACTCCGTCCCCTACCATTGCAACACTATGCCCATTCTTTTGTAACGCGGCAATCAGTTCTTTCTTTTGAAACGGAGTCACTCTGCCAAACAGTTGATATTGTTCAACAATATCCGAATAATCATCATCTTCGGACAAAGTACTCATGTCAATCGCATGTTCCAGATGTTTGATTCCGGCTTTTTTGGCTATAGCTTGCACTGTAAGCGGATTGTCTCCCGAAATGATTTTTATCTCAACATCTTGTTTAGCGGAAAAATCAAAAATTTCACGGGCATTTTCTCTTAGTTCATCTTCGATTTCAATAAAGCAAACGATCGACAAATCATCGATCAAGTTTTTATTATCCGGCAAAGCTCGATCAGAGTTCATCACTGCTAATAATCTTTTATCTTCGGTAATTTGCGTTTTTAAGATAGACAAATATTTTCGTTTTTGTTCTGCAGATAAGACAATTTCCGGAGCTCCGATAATCCAAGTTCCTTGTTTTGCATAGTGCACACCGGACCATTTTTTTTCTGATGAAAAAGAATAATAATGTTCAATTGCAAATTCTTGCTGAAAATCCGGATTCGGTTTCAGATAATCCAGTATTGCTCTGGCTGTGGCATTGCGATCATTTAATGCTTCCAACGCATGAGCTATTGCCTGTTGTTGTAATTCAGACAATTCATTTCTATTAATTGTATGTATACCTACAACGTTCATTCTGCCGCTGGTAATCGTTCCGGTTTTATCAACACAAAGAGTATCTATGCGTGCTAAAGTTTCAATTGAGCTCATTTTTTGCACCAAAACATTATGAGCTGAAAGACGAATTACGCCGACAACAAAAGCTACAGATGTTAACAATACCAAGCCTTCCGGAACCATGCCGACCAAGGCTGCAACTGTTGAAATCAAGACTGCACGCCAATCTTCCAACGGATGAATTACCAGCTTAGAAACTAACATCAAAATGCCGACAATTATTATCGCAATCCCTAAAGTTTTAACAACTTTATTCAAAGCCTGCATCATTTCAGAATTCATTTGCCGAATTTTTTTTGCTTCACGAGTAATCTTTGCTGCATATGTCTCCGCACCGGTCTGTTCAACAATCGCCATTCCACGACCGGAAACTACAAAACAGCCGGACAGCAAATGATCTCCCGCTTGTTTATAGACAGCATCCGATTCACCGGTCAAGAGTGATTCATCAACTTCAAAATTTATGCTGCTGACCAGTTTTGCATCAACCGTCAACTGATCTTCTGCATGCAGTTCGATCAAGTCACCGATCACTAATTCTTCACTTGAAATTTCTTGAGTGATACCGTCTCTAACTGCTAAAACTCTGGGTTGACTCAATAAAGAAAGCCTTTGAACTTCTCTTCTGGCTTTAATTTCCTGGGCAATTCCGCTCACAGTATTAATAACGGCAACTCCGAAAAATAAGATATTTACAAAATATTTGGGCTGTTTTATTGCTACAAAAAAAACTATTGATGCTAAAATTAAATTAAGAATATTAAACGGTGTAACGATATGTTCCAATATAACTTGCGATGTAGATTTCATCGGGGATTGTGATTCGGCATTACCGTAGCCTGCTTCACACCTTCTCCGGACTTCTTCCGAAGATAATCCCTCAGATGATGTGTTCAGCAAATTCCGGATCTCGGATTCATTTTTCACATTTTGAATTTTCTGATTCTCAGATTCTTTTGAAAGTTTTTCCGAGTTTTGATTAACCGGTTCATTTGAATTTTCTTGTAAATATTGAGTATGATTTTTTTCGCAATTCAAATATTCTTCTGCCGGCTTTTGATATTTATCAATACTATTATTAAACATGCTGCCTCTTCTGTAGTTATAGACTTCTAGTAGTATATCAAAATCAAGCCATACTCTGCATAATCATTAAAACAATTTAATAAATAATTTTGTAATAATCTGGTAAGCAGTTTTGATAGTTTGTTAATTTTAGACGAAATTAAAGAAAGATAAACATGATATTATCCTTGGAGTTTTTTGAGAATTTATTAATAATTGGCAAATGTTGGGATATTTCATTGAAACCTGGTTTGGAAATGCAAGACATCGGCCAGTCGATCTTTCAACGAAGTGAGCTTTATTAATTGTAATTCCTGAATTATCAATCTTCCGACATTGGCACAGACCAAAATCAAAGCCAACCAAATGA
>DUOO01000050.1 GCA_012838795.1 Clostridiaceae bacterium
AACTAACGAATGATTTTTATCAAAAATATTTCTTGGAAAATGCGAAAAATATGATTGGGAAAATACCGAGCTTGAAAAGCAGTGCGTTGGAATTGCTTAGTACTAATGATTCTAAAGTAAAAGCTGCTGAAAGTTATGCAAACCAAAATAAATTTCAAAGTAAGCATAGATTGTTTCAATCGTTTAGAACAGCATCTCAAGAAATGAAACTGATTGAACAAGAAACGAAGTCGCTTATTGTTCCCTATAAAAATGAGAAGTTGATAGAAAATTTAATGGATGCGATTGACCAATTTGACTTTGCAGAAGTAAAAAGATTATTGAAAAAATTACAGCGCTATACTGTAAACATACCCAAATGGCAACAACCCGATGCACAATGCTCGTTCATATATAAGAAATCAAACTTATTTGATTTAGGAATCTATATATTACAAGAGGAATATTATGATGCAATATGCGGTGTTCAAATTGATGAGACAATTAATGAAGCACTATTTTATTAGAGATTTTGAAGAAAGGAGAAGTGTCAATGGCATTAAAAGAAAGGAAGGAAGTTGGTTAACGTGGAAAAATTCAAGTCAAATCCCTTTTATCTTAGAATATGGGGAGACTACGCTTTGTTTACAGATCCGATGACAAAAGGTGGAGGTGAAAAATACTCTTATCAAGTGCCGACGTATCAAGCCTTAAAGGGCATTGTGGAGGCATGTTACTGGAAACCGGTACTATACTACATCATTGATGAAGTGAAAATTATCAAGCCTGTTCAAACAGAAACTCACGGGATTTTTTTACCGTTGAATAATGGAGACAAGGATCGTAACTATTATACTTATCTGAAAGATGTTGAATACTGGGTGAAGTTTTACTTTGAATGGAATGAAAATCGTCCGGAAATGGAAAACGATCGTGATGAAATTAAGCATCAGGAAATACTGATTCGCTCCATGAAAAGAGGGGGCAGGCGAGATATCTTTTTAGGAACTAGGGAGTGTGTGGGTTATATTGATTATATTAATGAAAGTCAATACAACAATGCCAAGACAGCTTTTGCTAATGAGAAACGTTCTTTTGGTATGCAATTTCATTCGTTTATTTATCCGGATGAGAATAGCAACGTCGAGGATGAGGAAGGTCCATTGATTTCATGTTTTAGCAATACTCTGATAGAAAATGGTTGTATTAAATTTTGCCGACCTGAAGAATGTAAAATTCATCATGAACTGAGTAATTATAAGATAAAATCTTTTCCGGCTAACAGTTTTACTAAAGTTGAGGATGAGTATGAAGAACTTATAAATGATGAGAATAAGTTCCTGAATCTGGAAGAAGGGGACGGTGCATAAGATGAGTATTTTTCATGTTTTGTATAAAAATTATGAGAAAGCAGAAGAGAATGGTTTAGTAGACAATCTAGAACTTGATGCTACTGGTAGAAATATTGTTATTTTGCCACTTTATCATATGAATGAACAGTCTCATGGGTATGATGTTATACAGATCATACTGGATGAGGAGGGAAATCCTGTTCGTATTAATTTTATAGAAAATGGAATATATACTATTTATCCTATAACAATAGCATCTTTAAATCGTACTAGGAATGTATTTGCTCATCCACTCTGTGATAATATGCAATATTTGTCAAAATCTTTAAACGAAGCAAAACATATGCATTATTGTGAGCAAAATGAAGAATGGTTGAATGGTATTATATTAGAACTAGAAAATTATAACTCTGAAGAAGCTGTGGATGTTGCAATATTCTTAAAGCAAATTAGAGAATTAATTTTAAACGAAGATGTTTTAACGGTACTAAAAAAACTCGTTAAAGATCAGTATAGAGTGTTATTTCCAAACGAAACGACAGTCGAGATAGAATTGCAACCTAAAACTGAGAATACAAGAGTACGGAAGAAAAAGATTAACTTATCAGATATCTTTATTACGTTCGGTAAACAGTTTTCAGATGCAAAAAAAAGGGATATTGATATAACGACAAATAAGATATTACATCAAGCTCATACCTGCTATATTCAAAAAACTCAGGAAAAACAAAAGGATATGTTCGATATATGTGATGTTAGTGGAAAGAAAATGTATTGTGAGAATTTATATCGAGGGCTTTTCGGGAGAAAGAAAATTGTAAGTGAAAGTTATCCTGAAACGCATATAGGAAGATTTTACGACAGCTCTGAAGTAGTTCATCTTGGGGCAACAACTTCAGAGAAAATTCATCTCATAATCAAGTTTTTCTTAGAGAACCAAGATAATCGTGAATATCTAAATAATAATGATAAGAAAGATAACACAATAGCTATTATGTGGTTTGCAGAAGATCTCTTGAATAAACGTAATTTTACGCTTTCTGATCCGACTATGGAAGAGCCTAAACCTTGGGATATTCCTAGCGACGATAGTGAAGAAAATCAATTGACTAGTTTAGCAGACGAACGAGCTAGAGATTGGAAAAAAATCCTACGAGGTGAGAAGAGTCTTTCAGATAGTGACAAGGAAGATTTTTTTTATCTTATGATGATTAATAATTTTTCAAAAGGTCGTATAGCAATACAAAGTACAAGAACAATCCCTATAATGATTTTTTTGAAGAATTTACAACATTGGCAAAAAACTTGTTCATGGGAAATAAGGGATTCTCGTACAAAAGAATATGTAGAAAGAACACCACGACCATGGGATATTATCCGCTTTGTTTATGGTATTGAAAAGGATGATGGCAGAGTGGATTGCTTAAAAGATGAATTGAAGAGTTCTGCATTCAAACGCCTTTTGCCATCTGTAATTGATGGAGCTAATTTGCCAAAAGATATGGCAAGACAGATTTTTTCTAATTATAAAAATCGAATTGGATTCAGGAAAAACTGGATTTATCTTCAATATATGAGTTGTGCTTTATTAAATAAGGTACGACAAGATCAAGGAAAGGAAAAGAGGTTAACTATGCTCGGAAAAGATAAGCAAACAAGAGATTATCTGTATGGTCGACTTTTGGCAATCTATGAAAAGATTGAGATGGATGCCATGCGATCAAAAGATGAAAAGGGTGAAGATAAAAGTAATTCACTTCGGATTACAAATGTTGAAAAAGTGTGGTCGGCATTTTTTCAAACTCCGGAAAGAATGTTAGAAACACTTCATATGAAAATAAGACCATACCTGGATAAATTAAAATCCAATCAAGCAGGGTTATATAGTTATTACAACAGGCTAATTGGCGAAATTCAAACAGAAATACGAGATGCAGAAACGTATCTTGCTAATAAAAATAAAGCTTTAAACGAAGATGCTGTTTTTGGTTATTATGCTCAAAATAGAGATCTTTACACATCAGCTGCAGAAAAAAAGGAGAATGAAAATGCTTAATAAAAAAATTGATTTTGTTGTTTATTTTACAGTAGAGAATGCGAATCCAAATGGAGATCCTTTAAGTGGAAATATGCCGCGTCAGGATAATGAATTAAAAGGTCTTGTCAGTGATGTATGTCTTAAAAGAAAGATTCGGAACAGAATGCAAGATGAAGGTCATAATATCTTTGTACAAGCTAATGAGCGAATTGAAGATGGTTTTAAATCTTTAGAAGCACGTTTTGAAGATAAATTTAACAAAGAAGATGATAATGACTCTGTTTACAAAACAATGTGTAATGACTATTTAGATGTAAGATCTTTTGGACAAGTTATTACCTTTGGACAAGTTATGATTTCTGGTAATAAAAAAGCCCAAAAAAGATCAATTGGAATTCGTGGTCCTGTTTCTATAACCATGGCGAAAAGCATCAATCCTGTAAATGTTTCTTCTATGCAAATTACACGAAGTACTAATGGTATGAAAGCCGAGGAAGGAAAACAAAAATCATCAGATACTATGGGAATGAAACATTATGTAGATTTCGGACTTTACTGCTTTAGTGGCAGCATCAATCCGTTTTTTGCTGAGAAAACAGGGTTTTCAGAAGATGATGCCAATGTGTTAAAAGAAATATTACAAAGTTTATTTGTTAATGATGCATCCTCTGCACGACCGGACGGTTCTATGGAAATTGTTAAAGTATATTGGGTAGAACATCCGAGTAAATTAGGTCTTTTATCAAGTGCAAAAATTCGTTCGTTGTTTTCTGCCCGTTTGAAAGATGAAAACCTTTCAGGAGAAAACATCGAGGACTATTCTATTGAAGAAAATTTGGAAGAAATTGAAAA
This sequence comes from Clostridiaceae bacterium, assembly GCA_012838795.1. GTDB lineage: Bacteria > Bacillota > Clostridia > Saccharofermentanales > DTU023 > UBA5436. Next base: position 4,222 of record DUOO01000050.1, read on the forward strand.
ACTCAAGAATTCCGGTGCAACGATAGAAATTTTTGAGGGGCAATAATGATTAAAATCGGTCGCTGGGAAGAATCTGAATATCTGATGATTTCAGGTATTCAGCATTTTATATTTTGTAGAAGACAATGGGCATTAATTCATATAGAACAAGCTTGGGAAGAAAATTATTTCACAACGCATGGGATACTATTACATGAGAGAGTTGATCAACATGATATAAAAGAAAAGCGAGGCGATACGATAAGTGTAAGAGGAATGAGTATTTCTTCTTATCGTTTAGGAATGAGTGGACGATGTGACCTGGTTGAGTTTAAGAAAAATGAAAAGGGAGTATATATCCCTCAATTTGACGGTAAGTACATTCCGTATCCAGTTGAATACAAGAGAGGAAAAGTAAAACGGGATGACTCAGATCGTTTTCAATTATTGGCTCAGATTATGTCATTAGAAGATATGTTAAATATCGAACTTTCTGAAGCAAGCGTATTTTATCATGAAGTAAGGAGAAGAACTTCCTATTCATTTACAAATGAAGATAAGCAAGACCTGATTAAGGTAGCGGAAGAAATGCATCAACTTTATGATCGAGGCTATACTCCAAGACCTAAAACCAGTAAAAAATGTTTGTCATGTTCCCTGAAAGATATATGTCTTCCGGAATTGGATAAAATACCAACAGCAAGTGACTATATCAAGGAAAGGATAAAAGAATGCGAAAACTCTTAAACACATTATTTATTACCAATTCAGATGTATACCTTGGTGTTGAAGAAGAAAATATTTTAATTAGAGAAAATGGCAAATTGAGAGCCAGATTCCCATTACGTAACATAGAAAATATAGTTATTTTTAATTATAACGGTATAAGTCCAGCTACAATGCGTAAATGTATG
>DUOO01000051.1 GCA_012838795.1 Clostridiaceae bacterium
GAAACTATATATGTAAAAGTATCATCCTTGGCAGTGAGACCGGCCAAGAATTCGACAGTTTTACTTGGCAGATTGACTAAAGGTACCAAGGTAACGGGATACCGCGAAGGAGCATGGATAAGAATAAACTATAATGGCAAGCCGGCATACATAGCTGCAAAATTCACAGAGACATTAACTTCGCAAAAAATTATTTACCTTGATCCGGGACACGGCGGCAAAGATAGTGGTGCATATTATAGTGGTATTCGAGAAGCGACGCTTAATCTTAAAATTTCCAACCTGGTCAAAACAGGTCTGGAGAAATTGAATTATCGTGTTATCATGTCACGCACTTCTGATGAATACATAGACATTTATGATCGTGCGGCGGAAGCCAACAGTAAGAATCCGGATATATTCGTAAGTGTTCACAATAATGCTTTTAGCGGCAATTCTTATGTAAATGGAATAGAGACATACTATTATCAATACAATCCGAAAAAGCCACCTGTTCTTAATCCGGAAATGCATAATGATCCGGATAGAATTGCAAAGAGCAGAAATCTTGCAGAAATACTCCAAAACATATTAATAAAAGATACAGGAGCAGCGAATCGAGAAGTTAATACTGCATCATTTGTTGTATTACGGGAAACCAAGATACCGGCTGTGTTATTGGAACTGGGTTTTATGTCTAATCCGGATGAACTGCAAAAATTGACTACCTCTGCATATCAAAATACTTTGGCAAATGCCATAGTAAAAGGAATTCATAACTACTTCGTTCAATAGTTTGATTTTATTATAGATTATCTGTTTGGAGAATATTTTTATTTGTTATTCAAGTAGTTTGGAATAAATAGTCAGAAATTTAGAAATCACAGTTTAATCTGATTTGAAATTAAATATTTATCGACAAAGAGAAGGAAATTAAATTATGAAAAGAAAAATTATTGCAACAAAAAATGCACCGGCAGCTGTAGGAGCATATTCACAAGGTATAAAAGTCGGAGATTTTGTTTTTACATCAGGTCAATTGCCGATTAATCCGGAAACGGGTGAAATGTCTCAAACCATTGAGGAACAAACGGCCCAGTCCTTGAAGAATGTATCTGCAATTTTAGAAGAGGCAGGGAGCAGTTTGGAACAAGCAATTAAATTAACTGTTTTTCTACAGGATATCAGTGACTTTGCAGCAATGAATGAAGTCTATGCATCTTTTTTCGAAGGTGCTGCACCATGCAGGTCAGCTATTGAAGTAGCAGCTATTCCTAAAGGAGCCAAAATCGAAATTGAAGCGATTGCTTTGATCAGCAAGTAAAACATCAAGCAAAAACTGCGCAAATCGAAAGATTCCAATTTCGCTAAGAAATTTAAAGATAAAGGCTAATAGATGAGAAAACAAAAAAAGATAATTTCCGAAATATTGTGTGTTTTGATATTGGTACTGTTGATCGTACCGGGTTTATTCTCAATTAATACATTAGTATCAGCAAGTACCACTGAAGAAGATTTGTCCGGAAAAGCCGGAACTGAAGCTGAAGTTTTATATGTCCAAATTAATTATTTAGCAGTACGCCCGGCCAAGAACTCAACAGAGTTACTCGGCAGATTATTAAAGGGTGATCAGGTAACGGGTTACCGTGACGGTGTATGGATAAGAATAACCTATGGCGGTCAAACAGCTTATATAGCTGCAAAGTACACGGATACGAATCCCCCGCAGGCGGAAACATACTACGTTAAAGCCGGACCGTTAGCAGTACGCCCGGCCAAGAACTCAACAGAGTTACTCGGCAGATTATTAAAAGGTGATCAAGTAACAGGCTACCGTGACGGTGTATGGATAAGAATAACCTATGGCGGTCAAACAGCCTATATAGCTGCAAAATATACTACAGAAGAAGTAGTATTTCCCAAAACAGGTATCCGGAAACTTGACATGGTGTTAGCTCAAGCACGTAAATGGATCGGTACTAGTGATGAAAACCAGGGGCATAAATATATTATTGATACGTACAATGAGCAGCCCAATCTTCCGCGTGGCTATCCCATGAGGTATGATGATCCTTGGTGTGATGCTTTTGTAAGTTTTGTAGGTATCCAAACAAATACGACAGATATTATTGGCAGAGAAGTTTCTGTTTACTATCATATGAAATTTTTTATGAATAAAGATCAATGGATTGAAGATGGAACAATAACACCCCGCCCGGGAGATTTGATATCTTTTAGTTGGTCTGCAACCGCACAGCCGAATGATAATTTTCCGGATCACATAGGGTTTGTAGAAGGTATTGATGACGGCTATATTTATACAATAGAAGGTAATGCTTCCTCAATAGAAGATTCTTCCTCAGAAGATCATAAGATAGGATATGTTGAGAGAAAAAGATATGCAATTGGATCAAGTGTGATCAGGGGTTTTGCACGTCCGGAGTATAAATAGTAAATAGACGTCATTCATAACTAGAACTTTGGTACCCCCCCCCAGATGTAAAGCTTCGGCAATGTCGTGCGTGACGAACATTACGGTGATGCCGGTTTTTGTGCGTTAAATTAATATGTTAAACATTTGCTAATTAAACTTTCTGTTGTTTCGATGTTTATTAAAAGAAATGTTTCCATAATTCCCTATTGGTATTAATATCTATTGGTATCGCAATCAACAACCTTAATTACCAACTCTGACATAATTTTTGCCATAATCAATCAGCGAAAATTTCATTGATTTTGGTTGTAATCTCTTCAATGGCAATATCTTCAGATGTGCCGGAACCGGCAATCTTCAGCTCGACTTTACCGTCGGCAATGCCACGACCGACAGTTATCCGGGCATAAGCACCGATTAATTCCATATCATTGAATTTAACACCTGCTCTCTCATCGCGATCGTCAAGTAAAATATCGAGCTTGGTATTTGAACTTAATTCCGCATATAGTTTATCAGCAACTTCAACTTGCTCAGCATTTTTCGTATTGATAATTACGATTGCGACTTGAATAGGAGCCAAATGCTTCGGCCAAAGAATACCGTGTTCATCATGGTTTTGTTCGACAATTGCCGCCATACAACGAGCAATTCCGATACCGTAAGAACCCATTTGAACAGGAATCAATTTATTGTTTTGATCTGTATAATAGAGATCCATTGCTTTGGCATAACCATCGCCTAATTTGAACGTATTGCCGACTTCGATACCACGCATAAACTTGACCGGACCTGCACCGTTTTCACACATGTCGCCTTCTTTGATTTTACGAATATCCGCAACTTGAGCAGGCTTGAAATCAGATAAATTGACATTAATAAAATGCTGATCGACTTGATTTGCGCCTACAATAAAATTCTTCATCACAGTTATTTCCTGATCAAGAATAATCGGAATATCCAGACCGACGGGACCGGCAAAACCGACCGGAGCGTTAGTAGCAGCGACGACTTCTTCTTCGCTCGCCATTTCGATTTCATTGGCACCTAAAAGCTTCAGGACTTTAGTTTCATTGACTTCATGATCACCTCTGACACATAGAGCATAAATCTTGCCGTCGATGTTATATATTAAAGTTTTGACAAATTTCTTGATATCTTCATTAAGGAATGCAACAACTTCTTCTATAGTTTTGGCCTGTGGTGTATCTTTAATTTCATAAGATAACTCCGGCTCATCGGAGAGTTCATCTTCGATGACACACTTGGCAATTTCCAAATTGCCGGCATAGCCGGAAGATTCTTCAATAACCAAAATATCTTCGCCGATCTCGCACACCGCCTGAAATTCTTCAGAAAGCAACCCGCCCATTACACCTGTATCGGCACGCACTATAACATAGTCAAGCTCTAAGCGATCAAAAATCTTTTTATAAGCCTGAAACATTTTGTCATAAGCCACATCAAGTCCTGCCAAATCACGATCGAAAGTATAGGCGTCCTTCATGACAAATTCACGTACGCGGATTAAGCCGAAACGCGGTCTCGGTTCATCACGGAATTTGGTTTGAAATTGATAAAGGCTTATGGGCATATCTTTATAAGAGTGGATATGCATTTTGGCAGCAGCAGCAAATAATTCTTCATGGGTAGGTCCTAAAACAAACGGTTTATTAAAACGGTCTTTCAAAGCAAACATGCTATTACCGAAAGTTTCTCTGCGACCCGATTCAATATAGACTTCTTCCGCAATCATTGCCGGCATGCTCAATTCCAAAGAATGAATTGCATTCATCTCTTCTCGAACAATATTTTCGATTTTGTTCATGACTCGTAAACCTAAAGGCAACATCATATAGATTCCGGAGGAGGTTTTCTTAATCATGCCGGAGCGCACAAGTAAGTTTCCGCTGGTCGAATCTTCGTTTTTAACATCATCTCTTAAAGTAAAAAAATAATCTCTGCTTAGTCTCATTAATGATCTCCTGTAAAAGCCAAACAAGTTTAAACTGTTTGCCGGTTTCTATATTTACTTAATGTATAAATATGTACTGTTTAATTCAATAAATGATTTTTATCCACAAAGCTATAAAATATAATTTCCTTAAATGCTGAATTATTGTATCATGATTCGTGGAGTCACGCTATATTTCAAGGAACAGCGAATATTCCGAAATTAAAAATACAAAATGCAAATTGTGTTTTTACCAGAATTATCATATATAAAAGCAGGTTAAATCATGGTCAAAAAAAAGATTATTAAAACAATGCCTCGTTTGAGCGGAGTTTTGCTCCATATCAGTTCATTGCCATCTCCTTACGGAATAGGCACAATGGGCAAGGAGGCATATCGTTTCATTCGTTTTTTACACGAAGCAGGTCAGTCATATTGGCAAATCTTGCCGTTAGGAACAACAGGATTTGCTAATTCTCCTTATCAGAATTTTTCAGTTTATGCCGGAAATCCTTATTTTATTGATTTCGATTTGCTGATTGAGGATGGATTGTTACTGCCTGATGCACCCGGCGGTTTAGATTGGGGTGAAGATCCTGCAAAAGTTGATTATGGCTTAATTTATGAAAATAAGAGAAAAGTCTTATATTGGGCTTATGAAGGTATGCTTTACTTTAAACCGCATCAGCTGATGGCGATGAAAGATGATTTTGTTGAAAAACAGCAATCGTGGTTGGAAGATTATGCCATATTTATGGTATTGAAAGATAAATTTTCAGGTGAAAGCTGGCAAACCTGGCCGGATCAATATCGCTTGCGCGATTCGCAAACGATGGAAGATTTTGTTAAAGAACATGAGGCTGAACTTGATTACTATTATTTTGAACAGTTTATTTTTCATCGTCAATGGAGCCATGTCAGACAATATGCCGAACAACATGATATCAAGATTATCGGTGATTTGCCGATTTATGTTGCTCCGGACAGTGTTGATGTTTGGGCGAATCCGGAATTATTTCAGCTGAATTCGGATCGTGAATTAACACACGTTGCAGGATGTCCGCCGGATTTATTTACACCTGACGGACAACTCTGGGGCAATCCGCTATATGATTGGCAGGAAATGGAACAGAACGATTTTTCTTGGTGGATCAAACGTATCGAGTGGTCGATGAGTCTTTATGATTATGTCCGAATTGATCATTTCCGCGGCTTTGAATCTTATTGGTCGGTTCCTTACGGTGATCCGACAGCTCGCTTCGGCAAATGGATTGACGGTCCGGGTGAAAGACTGTTTAAAGCTATGGCAGATTCTTTGGGTGAAATTCGGGTTATCGCGGAAGACCTGGGATTTATGACGGATGAAGTAATTGCTTTAAGAAAAAAGCTTGGCTTCCCGGGTATGAGCGTTTTGCAATTTGCTTTTGATCCGAAAATGAACAGCACCTATTTGCCTCATAATTTAAAGCGTAATAATGTTGTTTATGCCGGAACCCACGATAATTCAACTACTCACGGCTGGTTTAATTTACTCGATGAAAAAACCAGAAGTTTGGCGGTTGATTATTTCGGTCTTACAGAAGAAGAAGGATATACCAAAGGTTTTATACGAGGAGCAATGAATACGGTTGCCAATACATGTATTCTTACGATGCAGGATCTGCTGGATTTAGATGAAAGTGCCAGAATGAATCTTCCCGGCAGTTCCGGAGGGAACTGGGAATGGCGTTTGTCAGCTGATCAAATTAATTCGGAAATTGCAGCAGATCTCCACCGTATGACATACCTGTCCGGACGTTTACCGGCAGAAAAACCGGAAATCGAGTTGCATGAATTAGCATAGTGTAACTCAAGTCACATATTTATTTTTGATAAAAGTATAAACTTGAATATATAATTCAGAAATTCCGGAAAAATTACTATTAACAAGTACCGGAAAAACCGATAATTAAACAAATGATGTGATATACGCAAATTAATTATATTTTACATAAAGGAGTATTTTCGATGTCGAAGATGTTGGAAGTAAATAATTTAAAAGTAGCAGTCAATGATACTGAGATTATTAAGGGGATTGATTTAGAAATCGGACGTGGTGAAGTTCATGTTTTGATGGGACCGAACGGTGCCGGTAAATCAACTTTAGCCAGAACAATTATGGCTGATCCTCAATTTGAACAAGTTGAGGGAGATATTTATTTTGAAGGCGAGAATATCAATGAGTTATCGGCAGATGAAAGAGCAAAACTCGGAATTTTTTTGACTTTTCAAAATCCGTTGGAGGTTGCAGGAATTTCTGTTGAAGATTTTTTACGTACAACCAAAATAGAATTGAGCGGTGAAGACATCTCTGTGCTCAAATTCAAACGTGAATTACAAAATCATATGCAAGAGCTTGATTTAGATCAGACCTATGCTGAGAGATACCTCAATGTCGGTTTTTCCGGCGGCGAAAAGAAAAAAGGTGAAATCCTGCAAATGACCGTGTTGGATCCGGATTTAATTATGCTTGATGAACCTGATTCAGGTCTTGATGTTGACGCTGTGAAAATTGTTTCTCAAACTGTTGCCGATTTCTTATCGGATAAAAATAAAAGTTGTCTGATCATTACCCACCATAGTGTTATTTTAGAGAGCGTGAAACCTGATTTTGCCCATATTTTAATCGATGGAAAATTAGTCAAACAGGGCGGTCCGGAATTAATTGAGCGAGTAAATAATGAAGGCTATAATTGGATTCGCGAAGAACTTGGTTTGGAAAAAGTTCACGATGAAGTCCTCGCTTAATCTGAGGAGGAGTTGAATCAATGTTAAATACAAAGCCTAAGCAAAATATTAAACAACAAGACAGAGAACGAATCTTGGCGGAAAAAGCTGCTGAGCGTGAAATCTTGAAAGAAGCCAGACGCAAAGAGCGGGCTGAAAAGCTTAAAGAGCGAACTTACGTTGAAGAATTTGATCGTGGTGTTTACGATATAAAAAACCCGAACAGATATGAAATAATGTTGTCCAAAGGATTAAGTGAAGAGATTGTACGTGAAATTTCTTCGATTAAAAATGAGCCGGATTGGATGTTGAAAAAGCGTCTTGCAGCTCTTGAAATTTATCAGAAAATGGAAAATCCGAATTGGGGCCCTGACTTATCCGAATTGGATATGGATGAGATAGCAACCTATATTCGCCCGAAAGCCCAAATGGAAAGCAATTGGCAGGAAGTGCCGGACGAAATTCGCAAGACTTTTGAACTATTAGGAATTCCGGAAGCTGAACTCGATTATCTGTCCGGTGTCGGTGCACAATATGATTCGGAAGTTGTTTACCACAACATGAAAGACTATTTAGCTTTACAGGGCGTGGTTTACACAGATTTTGAATCCGGGGTTGAACAATATCCGGAGATTATCCGGGAATATTTCGGCACCTGCCTTAAACCGAATCTGCATCGTTATTCAGCTTTGCATTATGCAGTTTGGTCAGGCGGTTCCTTCGTCTATGTACCGGAAGGTGTACAAGTCGATATTCCTCTGCAAAGCTATTTCAGAATGAATGCACCGGGTGCAGGTCAGTTTGAGCATACATTGATCATTGTTGAAAAAGGCGGAAGTCTGCATTTTATCGAGGGCTGTTCCGCGCCGCGTTATAATACAATCAATTTGCATGCCGGAGGAGTTGAATTATTTGTGAAAGAGGGTGCCAAGTTACGCTACTCGACAATTGAGAACTGGTCGCGCAATATGTATAACCTGAACTCCAAACGAGCGATTGTTGAAAAAAACGGAGTAATCGAATGGATTTCCGGTTCATTCGGTTCAAGAGTATCTATGCTCTATCCGGCAAGTATTCTGATCGGTGAAGGTGCACGCAGTGAATTTACCGGAATTACGTTTGCCGGTGCCGGTCAAACTCTCGATACGGGAGCACAAGTTGTGCATAAAGCACCACATACTTATTCTACGGTAGAAACGAAGTCAATTTCCAAAGGCGGCGGCAAAGCGATATATCGCAGCCTGGTTCAAGTTGAAGAAGGTGCTTACGGTTGCAAATCGAATACGGATTGTCAATCCTTGATGCTTGACGCACAAAGTCGCGGTGATACGATTCCGACGATTATTTTGAAAAACGATGATGTTGACTTCGGGCATGAAGCGAAAATCGGCCGGATCGATGATCAGGCAATTTTCTATTTGATGAGTCGCGGACTTTCGGAGGAAGAAGCGAAAGCAATGATTGTGCGCGGTTTTGCTGAACCGGTTGCTAAAGAACTTCCTCTGGAATATGCAGTAGAGATGAATGAATTGATCAATCTCGAATTGAAGGGAGCGATCGGCTGATGACTAAGACCAATATGAGAACTAATGAACTTCGGGGGAATAAATTACCCGCTTTGACTTGGAATTGGATGGATGTTAACGATGTAAAAATCGATTTGCAAAATACTCAGAAAATTCCTTATACAGCTGTTCAAAGTGTTGGAACAGTAGATCAGAAACTTAAACAAACTTTTTATGATTTAGACCATGGAATTTCGGAAGAAGTCATGCGGATGAACACAGAACAATGTAATTTGGCTAATCATTGGCGAATATCCGATAGTGAACCAATTGAAGTTCGCTTACCGCAATCGGCAGAAAATCCTTTACTGGTTGATCAAAATCAAATTGTAGTTCCTCCGTTACAAAATGGAACAGTCCTTTTATATAATTATAGTGAAGATGATTCCAGAGTTGAACGTAATTCAACAATTCTGATTGATGTAGAAAACGATGCTGAAGTAAATGTTGTTCTGGTTCAACGCTTAAATAAAGACTCAGTGTCAAATGTATCTATAGTTGCCCGCGTCGGAGATGGTGCAAGATTAAACTTAGCCACTGTTGAACTTGGTGCAGGTAATACGGTTTTTCACTATATGGTTGATATGGAAGGCTTCGGTGCAGAAAGTCACATTAAGACCGCATATTTAGGCAGCGGCAATGATCATTTGGACTTATTTTATCATGTGCGCCATATTGGTGAAGAATGTGTTTCGGATATTCAAGTAAACGGTGCATTAATGGATCATGCCGTGAAAAAATTCCGCGGAACAATTGATTTTGTTGAGGGGTGCAGTGGTTCAGACGGTAATGAAGAAGAATTCACCATTTTATTGGACGATACCGTACGCTCAGTAGCGGTTCCTCTGTTATTGGCTCATGAAGATGATATTGTCGGTAATCATGCTGCGAGTGCAGGTCAAATTGATGATGAACAATTATTTTATTTGATGAGTCGCGGTTTAAGTCGTAAAGAATCTGAAGGCTTAATTGTCGAATCACGGATGACACCGACCTTTGATCAAATTCCGAATGAAAAATTGCGTCTTGATTTGCGTAATGAAGTTCATTCAAGAATAATACGTCGTTAACTTTTATTAAAATAGTATCACATCGGTTAGTAGCTTAAATTAACCTGAGATGATTTGGATTATGAATATTTTAATATTGTCAGGAAAATAAAATCTGCGAAGGATGAGACGATGGAAGCGATTTTGGAAAAATTGGCAAATCCCGGATTTGATTTGGATCAAGTGAGATCCGATTTTGCTTATTTGGAATTGCCTGGACCGATAATTTATCTGGATAATGCTGCAACTACTCAAAGACCTAATCAGGTGATTGAGCGTATGGATCATTTTTATCGTTTTGAAAACGGAAATCCTTTGCGGGGCACGCATCGTTTAGGTACAACGGCAACCGAAGCAATGCTCGAGAGCCGTAAAAAAGTCGCACGATTTATCGGCAGCAAGTCGGAAAAAGAAATTATTTTCACCCGTAATGCCAGTGAATCTTTGAATCTGATTGCCTATGCTTGGGGGTTGAACAATCTGCAGGCCGGAGATCAGATTCTGATTACCAGAATGGAACATCATTCGAATTTTGTGAATTGGCAATTTGTTGCGCAAAAAACCGGTGCGAAATTGGCATTTATTGAATTGACTGATGATTATCAATTGGATATGCAAGATTATCGCGACAAAATATCCGAACGCACCAAAATTGTTGCGTTTTCTGCTGCATCCAATGTTTTGGGAACAATACCGGATGCCGCGGCAATCATCTGTATTGCAAAAGAGTACAATGCTTTGACCGTGGTTGATGCAGCTCAGCTTGTACCTCATACCAAAGTTAATGTCCGGGAATTAGATTGTGATTTTCTGGTTTTTTCAGGACATAAAATGCTGGGACCCTTGGGTATCGGTGTCTTATACGGTAAAGCTGAAATATTGTTAGAGATGACTCCTTTCCTCTATGGCGGAGAAATGATTGAATATGTTGAAGATTATGAATCGACATTTGCTCAATTGCCCTATAAATTCGAGGCAGGTACCCAGGATGTAGGTGGGATGGTCGGTTTAGCTGCTGCAATCGAATATTTGGAGGCGATCGGTCTGGATAAAATTGCTGCTTATGAAACTGCTCTGACGGATTATTGTGTAGCAAAACTTGAAGAATTGCCATATATTGAAATATATCATCCGCAACAAGGTGCTAAAGGACCTGCAATTGCTTTTAACGTAAAAAATGCGCATCCGCATGATGTAGCAACCATCTTGGATTATCACGGAGTAGCAATCCGAGCCGGCCATCATTGTACACAGCCTTTGCACAGATACTTAGGTCAAAATTCAACTAATCGGGCAAGTTTTGCTTTTTATAATACTAAAGAGGAAATAGACTTATTCATTGAGGCATTGGAAGATGTCAAAAAGATAATGCAAATTGATATTTGAAATAAAATGGTGGAATCTGCTCACTTTTCGTAGCTGTGCAAAGAAAATCCTGCACAGCTCGGAATTCTGAGCAGAAACCGGTGGTTCAACCATCAAAACTGCTCACTTTTTGGCGTTGTGCAAGCAAAAATTTGCACAGCTCAGAATTCTGAGCAGAAACCGGTGGAAACTGCTCACTTTTTGGCGTTGTGTAAGCAAAAATTTGCACAGCTCAAAATTCTGAGCAGAAAAGATTTTTGAAATAAGGTAATATTATGGATTTACGGCAAATATATTCACAAATCATTATAGAAAATTCTCGCTCGAACAAGCATCGTAATGAAATGCCGGATGCCACTGCTACAGAACGCGGTTATAATCCGAGCTGCGGTGACGATATTCATCTTTCGGTCAAAATAGATAATGATCGGATTGTTGATGTATCTTTCACCGGATCAGGTTGCGCAATTTCTCAAGCGTCAACGTCGCTCCTTTGCGGATTGATTAAAGGAAAGACACTTGAACAAGCAAAACATTTGGTTGAGACATTTTTGGGTATGATCAAAGGTGAAATTACAGATGATGATATTCTGGAAGAAGAATTGGAAGATGCAATTGCTTTGAAAAATATATCTACAATGCCGCAAAGAGTTCGCTGTGCTGTTTTAGCATGGCGCACTTTAGATTTAATCATAGCTAAACAAACAGGAACTCCGATGACGGAATAAAAAAGTTAGAAATCCTGCAAAAAGCATTAAGTTTGTGAAATGGCATTTATTGCTCAATAAAATGCCTTGAGAACAAAATAATTGTTACAATTTAGTAACGATCAGATTTCTGTTATGTTATAATGTATAAAATAAAAAAGGAAGTGAGCCTAATATGTCTGCAAAAATTTTAGTTGTTGATGATGAGCAAAACATCGTGGAAATTTTGCGAGAGAACCTTGAGCGAGAAGGATATGAAACGCTCGCAGCATACGATGGAAAAACCGCTTTAGAACTTGCTTTGTCAGATGATCCTGATTTGATTTTATTAGATTGCATGTTACCGCAAATGGATGGATTTGATGTTTGTCGCAAGCTTAGACAGGAAACTTTAGTTCCGATTATTATGCTTACCGCAAAATCGGAAGAAATTGACAAAGTTCTTGGTTTGGAATTAGGCGCTGATGATTATATAGTTAAGCCGTTCAGTATGCGTGAAGTTATGGCAAGAGTAAAAGCTCTTTTGCGCAGAAGTAATATAGCCGAAGCCGGACCACAAGACACTTCCGATATAATTCAATACGGTGATCTGAAAATCAATCAAAAGGCTTATGAAGTTTTAATGAATGATGAGCCGATCAATCTTACTTTAAGAGAATATGAATTGGTCTTATTTTTAGCCCGCAATGCAGGTCAAGTGTTCTCGCGAGAGACGTTATTGGAAAAAGTCTGGGGTTATGAATATTTTGGTGATGTGAGAACCGTTGATGTTACAATCAGAAGAACTCGAGAAAAACTGGAGCCGGATCAGGAGAATTACAAATATATCTTGACAAAACGCGGAGTTGGCTACTATTTTAATCGCGATGCTGAAAAACAATAATTTTCGAACAGACGTTTTTCAGCTTCTTTTGGTATTTTAATCATCAAGTTGAAAAACGATAATAATGTATATATTTTATTTTCGGTTGTTTTTGTGGGAACTTTTTTTGCTGTATTATTAACGTTTATTATTACGAGTGGAGGCTGTGCTCTGTTTGCACGGTCTTATTTTTTGCGTCGTAAAAAAGTGGAAGATCGTGCGGTACACGAAATGCTGGGGCATGTAGCCCGTAAACAAAACGAATCACAAACAGTCTTGGCATCTTTGAATTTGGGAGTTATTGCGTACAGCAGTGATGGAATTCTGCTACTTAATAATCAGGCGTCAGGTAAAATGATCGAGGAGATTCCACATAATTTTGTTGATTTTTTGGATAAATATGATGTAGATCAAAAAATTCGCTCCGGTTTTCTTTTAGACAAACAACAAGTCGAGATTAATTATGTCTATCAAGACAGGTCATATCGTTTATCTGTACAAAAAAGAGTACTGGCACGTGACAAAAATGCCGGCCATATTCTTGTTATTCAGGATATTACGCAACAGATCAGAGAGGAACAACAGCGCAAAGAATTTGTTGCCAATGTTTCGCATGAATTAAAAACTCCTTTGACTACCATGAAAACATATAGTGAATCTCTTTTGGACTGGGGTATTGATGAGAAATCCCGCGAATCGATCAAAAAGGATATAAACAAACTTTATGACGGGTCGTTACGCATGGAGAAATTAATAAATGATTTGCTCTTGCTCTCGCGCATTGACGGCAATGCAATTTATACAAGAATTGAAAAAATTGAATTACTGCCTATAGTTCGCTCATGTATAGAAAGACTATATCCGGAAGCTGAAAAGAAACATATTGAATTTACTTCTTATACCGTATCGGATAAACCTGTTGCTTATGCGGACCGATCTGCCTTAGAACGCATAATCCTTAATTTATTAAACAATTCAATCAAATATACTCAGGAATACGGTGAAATAAAAGTTTATGCAGGTACACTGGTCGATGAAATATATTTTAGAGTGACAGATAACGGAATGGGCATACCGTCGGAAGCTCAGAACAATATTTTCAAACGTTTTTATCGTGTTGATTCTACCGGATCGAGGGCTCACGGAGGCACAGGATTAGGTCTGGCTATAGTTAAAGAATTGGTAGATTTACACTTGGGACAAATTGATTTGAAAAGTGAAATAGGAAAAGGCAGCGATTTTACGGTGACTTTGCCCGGCGTGAAAAAGACTATGCGAACAGCACTATATGAATTAACGGAAAACGGTTCGTGTAGCCATAATATAACCAAAGCGGCCCAAGCGGATTTAGATATACTTGCGGAAAAGTTGGGAATTATGGCAAAATGGAAAAGTTTGCAACAAAGAGAAATTGATGCAATATTTAAGGCGATAGATGTATCGGAACCGATTTTCTGATACTCTATTACAATATAAATGTATTTACTAATGGAAATATCTGATGTTTCAGAATAGTTTTCAATCAAGATATGAAATATATTTATATATAGTTTATTTTTTAAGAATAAAAATAATATGAATATTTTTTAGACGATTAAATATAAATGAGTTTTTTGCAAAGAAAATGAGGCAATAAATTGGCTAATAGTTATATTATACAAGGAAAAAACCCTTTGCGGGGTGAAGTGCAAATCAGTGGTTCGAAAAATGCGGCATTAGGGATAATTGCCGCCGCCATGGCAGTTGACGGTCCCAGTGTGATTGAAAATTTACCGAAAATTCAAGACATCAAAATATTACTGGAAATCTGCCAAGATTTAGGTGCAGGAATTGAATGGCTCAGTGAAAATTCGATTCGACTTGATCCGACAACGATTAATACTTGTGAAGCAATCAGTGAAAAGGTTTCCAAAATTCGCGGTTCTTATTATTTGCTAGGGGCCTTTTTAGGTAAATATCGCAAAGTTAGTTTATTAATGCCGGGAGGCTGTGATTTTGGTGCAAGACCGATCGATTTACATATTAAAGGATTCCGGGCTTTAGGCGGAGATAAACTGATTGAAGAAAACGGAGTAGTTTCGGTCGAAGCCGGCCGATTAAAGGGTGCGGGTGTCTTTCTGGATACGGTAAGTGTCGGTGCAACGATTAATATAATGTTGGCGGCAGTTAAGGCAGAAGGTATTACCGTAATCAACAATGCTGCGAAAGAACCGCATATTGTTGACGTTGCGAACTTTCTCAATACGATGGGAGCAGATATACGCGGAGCGGGTACCGATGTAATTAAAATTACCGGTAAACCGTATTTGCCTGCGAAACGTTCTTATACGATTATTCCGGATCAGATTGAAGCCGGTACGTATATGATTATGGCAGCGATGACCCACGGTGATTTAACTTGTACTAATTTAATTCCCAAACACATGGAGCCGCTGACGGCAAAATTAATTGAAATGGGTGCAATGGTCGAAGAAGGAGCGGATTCGATTCGAGTTATGCTTTTACCGCAAGAAAAACTGAAAGCAGTTAGTTTTAAGACGATGCCTTATCCCGGTTTCCCGACCGATTTACAACCGCAAACCACAACATTATTAACTGTTGCTAACGGTACCGGGCGTATGATAGAGAGCGTGTGGGAAAATCGTTTTCAATATATCAAAGAATTGCAAGCGATGGGTGCCAATATTGTGACTACCGGTAAATTAGCCGTAATTCAAGGCTCGGGACTAAAAGGTGCAACTGTGTTTGCCAGGGATCTGCGAGCAGGTGCCGCAATGGTTACCGCCGGTTTAGGTGCGGAAGGTGAAACGAAAGTAACCAATGTCTATGCGATAGAACGCGGTTATGAAAATTTTGTACAAAAACTTTTGGCAGTAGGTGCGGATATCAGAGAAGAATAAGTTTTAGGTAAATTAGAAAAATGATTGGTTCGGTAGCATTGAGATCGGGTAGTTCCGGAAATTGCACTCTGATTCGTAACGGAGAAACCAGAATAATAGTCGATTGCGGCATTAACGGAAAAACATTCACCGGTGCTTTAGCTCTTGCCGGTGAATCACCTTTAGATATTGACGGTATTCTGATTACTCATGAACATAGTGATCATGTATCAGGTTTAGGTGTGATTCTACGAAAATATAAGATTCCGTTTTACATTACGGAAAAAACCTTGGAACTGATTTTTGATCACATAGGCAAGTTTGATCCTGATTTACTGAATATTATTAAACCGGAAGAAGAGTTTTCAATCAAAGATCAGCTCGTCAGATCTTTTAAAGTACCGCATGACGCGGCTGAAACTTTGGCCTATCGCTTTGTAACACCCCGTGGTGATATTACTGTATGTACTGATATAGGTTCAGTGGATCAAGTAATTTTAGATCAGATTATCGGCTCTCGTTTGATTATTTTAGAGTCGAATTACGATTGGCAATTATTAAAGAACGGACCTTACCCCAGAATTTTGAAAGATCGAATAAGCAACGGTCACGGTCATTTATCGAATGATCAATGCGGGGAAACGCTATGTCATTTGGTGGAAAAAGGAACAGAACAAATTGTATTGGCTCATTTAAGCAAAGAAAACAATCATCCTTCAATTGCAGAGTTGACTACAGTCCAAAGCTTAGATAATATCGGCGCAATACAAGATAAAGATTATGTCCTGCAAGTAGCAAAACGTTACTCTAATTCAGACTGGATGCAGATATAAATGAATCAGCAAATAATTGTTGCCGGTTTGGGTAATCCCGGACCTAAGTATTCAAGAACATATCATAATTGCGGTTTTATGGTTTTGGAGATCTTAGCTCAACGCCATAATTTTTTGTTGAAAAAAATCAAATTCAAAGCTTTAACAGCCGAAATAAATTATGCCGGGAAAAAAGTATTATTCATTCAGCCGTCTACCTATATGAATCGAAGCGGTGAGAGTATACGAGCGGCAGTCGACTTTTATAAAATACCTTTAGAGAATCTTTTAATTATTTATGATGATATAGATATTGAAATCGGTAAAATCAGAATCCGACCCTGGGGCAGTGCAGGTTCACATAACGGTATGCGTTCGATAATTCAATACTTGAATTCCGATCAATTTCCGCGAATCAGAGTAGGAATCGGCCCGCAACCGGAAAATATAGATATTATTCAACATGTAATGAGTAATGTGCCGGCAAATCAGCAAAAAAATTTATTTGATGCCTTGAACAAAGCGGCAGATGCTGTAGAAATAATTTTAAAAGACAATCTTGATCTGGCAATGAATCGCTTAAACGGGATTTGATTTTTCAAAATCAAAATGTAAAGAACAATGGAATGGAGCTTGTTAATTGTCCCCGATAAAGACACGAGCAGAAATATCGAAGCTGATTTTCCAAAAACTTGAACAAGATAACAATGTTAAAAAAATTCTGCGTAATCTAAACAGAAAATCTTTTCAGGTAGTTGGTCTTAACGAGTCTGCCCAAGTTTCCTTATTAGGATTGCTTTGCCAGAATCAAGCTGCGTTATTGGTTGTGTCCGATCAGTTGAAAGCGAATGCCTTACTGGATAATTGGCAAGCCGTTAGCAGCTTGCCGGCATATATTTTACCGGTAAAAGAATTAATTTTTACTGATGTATTAGCCTCTAGTCGTGAAAATGAATTACAGAGATGTGCGATTTTATATCAATGGCTATGCGGTGAACCATGTCTGTTAATTGCTGTTGCCTCAGCTATGGCTGATTGGTATCCGTCTGTGAAGCATTTTCAAGAGAACAGCTTAATTTTTAAATATGGTGAAATCTATGATTTTTTAGCTGTACAAGCCAAACTGCAAAGAACCGGTTATGAAAAAGTCGGACAAGTTGAATCAGCCGGACAATTTGCCGTGCGAGGAGATTTGTTGGATATCGGAATTTCAGTTCCCGGTTATCCTGCGGAAGTTCAATGTATCCGTCTTTCTTTTTTTGACAATGAATTGGAAGATTTGCGAGAATTTGATCCTGACAGCCAACGCTCAATAGGAACTTTGACACGGGTGCAAATTCCACCTGCTCGGGAATGGTTATTAATGCCTGAGCAGATTACATTATTATCCGAACATATAAAACAATCATCCGAACGTCAAATGGAAACAGCTTATCGTCAAGGAGCTGATCGAGATCTGGCGGAAGCTTTTGTTCGCCTGGGCAAACGTGATGCGGAACGCGTAGAGCAAAGTATGTATTTCCCGGCTTTAGATCGTTGGTTTTTTTTATTAGATACTGAAAAAAGCTCTTTATTGGAATTGGCAAAAACAAACCATAAGCTGATTGCTTTGGATGAGATTAGTCAAATTCAAAAAAGACTTGATGCAAGCCAGGCAGATTTTCACGAACGAATCCTTGCATATTTGGAAAAAGCTCAAATAGTTAAAGGTACCGAAAAAATCAGACTGAGTTCAGCCGCAGCTTGGCAAGGTATCACTAGTTGTGGAGCTATCAGCTTTGCTCAAATTGATTCTTCCGGCAACGGAATTTCCGGATCGGAAAAAATTTCTTTTATAACTCAATCAAGCAGCAGTTATCGTTTAAGAGAGAGAGAGCTGATAGATGATATACAACATTGGACTGCAACTCAGGATACAGTAATAATTTTTGCCGGAAGTGAATCCCGTGTAAAACGTATCGATCAATTGGCCAAAGACCATAATTTAATGTGTAACATTGTTCAAGATGGATTAAATAAAGGTTTTATCTGGCAGGGAATCGGTTTAAATGTAATCGGTACGCAAGATCTTTTCGGTACTGAAAAGAAGCGTCATCGCGGAAAACAACATGGTATGGCGATTGACTTTCTGTCCGATTTGAAACCCGGTGAATATGTGGTTCATGAAAGTCATGGTATCGGCAAATATAACGGTCTGAAAACTCTGGAAACAAGTGGAACACAAAGTGAATACTTACATATTTCTTATGCCGGAACGGATCAGCTTTACATTTCAGTTGATCAATTAGGACAAATTCAAAAATATGTTTCTGCCGGAGGCGGCAAACCGAAGTTGTCCAAGCTCGATGGGAAAAGCTGGAATAAACTTAAAAACAGAGCAAGAGATTCGATTAAAAGACTTGCGGTAGATTTGATTGCTTTGCATGCAGAAAGAATGAAGATTAAAGGTCATAATTTCGGGCCGGATACGGTTTGGCAGGCAGAATTTGAAGAAGGTTTTCCATACACGGAAACGGAAGATCAAATTATTGCAATCGAAGAAGTCAAAGCTGATATGGAATCTGATCATGTGATGGACCGTCTCTTGTGTGGTGATGTAGGTTTCGGCAAGACGGAAATAGCTTTCAGAGCGATGTTTAAGGCGGCACTTGACAGTAAACAGGCTGTGCTGTTGGTTCCGACGACGGTTTTAGCACAACAACATTATGAGAATTTTGTCGAGCGGGTTCAAAATTTCCCGATCAATGTCAAAATGCTGAGTCGTTTTGTTTCGGCAAAAGAACGTAACAAGACTCTGCGCGGTTTAGAAACAGGAGAAGTAGATATCGTTATCGGTACACATCGAATATTATCCCAAGATGTTAAATTTGCTAATTTAGGTCTTTTGGTGATTGATGAAGAACAACGTTTCGGAGTAGATCATAAGGAAAGTCTCAAAGCACGTTTCCCTCAAGTTGATGTACTGTCAATGACCGCGACTCCGATACCGCGTACTCTCCATATGTCACTATCCGGTATCCGAGATATTTCGTTTCTCGAAAACGGTCCGTCCGATCGTAAAGCTGTTCAGACTTTTGTGATGGAATTCAGTCAGGATGTGATAGAAGAGGCTATATTACGTGAGATTTCGCGTGACGGCCAAGTTTTTTATTTGTATAACAACACAAAAAAAATTGATGAAAAATCACAAAAACTACGTGAAGCCATGCCCGGATTGAAAGTGGATTACGGACATGGCCAAATGAGTGAACGAAGTCTTGAAGCAGTGGTTGAGAATTTTTTGGCAAAAAAATTCAATGTCTTTGTCTGTACAACTATTATTGAGTCAGGTCTCGATATGCCGAATGTTAATACGATCATTGTAGAGGATGCTGACCGTCTAGGCCTGGCACAGTTATATCAAATCCGAGGCAGAGTCGGTCGATCTGAACGTCAAGCCTATGCATATATCACTTATAATCCGGATCGTGTTTTGAATGAAGATGCAACTAAACGCTTAACGGCGATTCGTGATTTTACTGAAATAGGTTCAGGATTTAAAATAGCTTTACGCGATTTGGAGGTCCGCGGTGCGGGCAATTTGTTAGGTGCCGAACAACATGGTCATATGGAAGCGATAGGCTATGAACTTTATTGTAAAATGCTGGCGGAAAATGTGCGTGAACTTAAAAATGAGCCTGAGGTCAAACAAGCAAAATTTGCCCAGATAGATTTGAATGTCGATGCGAGGATTCCTGAGTATTACATAGCTTCCGAGGGGCAAAGACTTGACTTTTATTTGCGAATTTCTCATGTCATGCAACTGAAAGATTATCAGGATATTACTGATGAGTTGTTGGATCGATATGGTGATTTACCGGAAGAAGTGATCAATTTATGTGACGTAGCATTGATTCGATCAATCGGAGGTAATTTAGGTATAGAAAAGATTACCGCGATCCAAGAAGATTTATTCTTTTATTTTTCTGAAAATGAATTTGATCCGCAAAAAATGGTAAAATTGTTAGACAATCCCGGAACAAAAGGCAGATTATTGTTCAATGCAGGAGCAAAGCCATATTTGATGCTGAAAAAAGGTGCTGCGAACCGGAAGCAGTATCTTAAACAAATTCTAAATATTTTGCTTATACAATAATTATTCGAAATAGTTTATAATTAATCATTATGGTTTTTTATTTAATATCTTTTATTTTTATTATTAGATAAATACTTTATTTTAATAATTAAACTAAAAGAAATTAAATAGATAGAGAAGATTAAGTAAGAGTATTTTAAGGGACAAAGACTTATGGAAGTTAGTTTCATGAGCAAGAAAATATTTGTAGATTGAGGTAAGTATATGCAAATCAAACAATTAGAGGCACTTGTAAATGTTATTGATTTCGGGAGTTTCAGTAAGGCTGCGGAAGCAACTTATTTATCCCAACCCACCATCAGTTCACACATCAGAACTTTGGAAAGAGAAGTTGGGACAAAGTTGGTCGTGAGATCAACCAAAGAGATTTATCCGTCACATGCAGGAAAAGTTTTATACGAGTATGCAAAAGAGATTCTCAAATTAAGAGAAAGAGCAATGATTGAACTGAAACACGAAACATCAAGTATATCCGGAACCTTGCAAATAGGAGTTACCGAATTTCCGTCAGAATGTTTTTTGCCTGAATTTATCAGCAAGTTTTCTGAAAAATATGAAGAATTAACATTTAAAATCATTAATTATTCAAACCAAGATATCTCAGAAGCAATTTTGAATAACGGTGTTGAAGTCAGTATTTCAGAATCTGATATAGAAAAAAGAAATATTACTTTGGAACCGATTGCCGATATTCAATATGTCTTCATTACACCTGAGAACAACAAATATACCAAAATGCAAGAAGAGGGAGTGGGCTTGGTCGAGCTTTTGAAAAATTCCCGTTTTATCCTTTCAAAAGATGGTTCTGTTTTGTATCAAAATTTAATCCGCTATATTTCAAGTATCGGTTTAGAAAGGCGTGATCTGAATATCATTGCTTCGATGCAAAATGTTCGAGGTATTATTGAGGCTGTCAGAAATGGCTTGGGTATTTCTTTAGTGCCTGTTCAATATTTAACCGATAAAGATGGTTTGTTGATTTTTGGTAAGAATACAGACAGCAAATACTTAAATCGAAATTTATTTTTAGCTTATCATAGTAATAAACCCTTATCGCCTGCTGCTGAAGTTTTTGTTCAAGAACTGAAAAGAAAATATATTATGGACAAATCCGGTCCGTTAGCTAATATCTAGCTACAGGAATAATAAAAAAATAATACATAATATTTTAAAGATAAAGGAAACGTTCATAACCATAGGCAATATTGATCAGATTTAGCTGTGCTAATTAACAAAAAAGCACAAAACCCAAATGTCCAATCCGACTTGCTTTGCTTAACTGTGTTAAAATACTACTGTAATATTAATGCTTAAACATTGATCAAACATAATATGTAGACGCATTAAACATAAAAAGAACAAAAAATGGAATTGATATTAAAAATTTAGAAGGAGATTTTTATGATTACAAGAAAGATGTTTCGTTCGATTGATGAACTGCAATTGGTACAATACTATGCAACTTTGTCCTCGGAAGATGTTGGTTTTCACTCAGAAGACGGCAAAGTAATTGTTGATGCCAAAAGTTTTATCGGCTTATTCGGTCTTGATTTTAGCAAACCGATTTTAGTAGTCAGTGAAGATGAAGATTTTCATAAAAAAATCGGAAACATAGGAGAAACTGTTGAAGAGTAGTATCTCACAACAAAAAATAATCCGATACAGTGCAATTATCATTATAGTTGCAATTCTGATCGGATTAGTCATGCATTTTGCAAATATTACAGATCCGATTGTAGCGAATATAGTCGGATCTGTTGATGTTTCAAATAATAATAGTTCTGCGGATATAGAAGACAAAGTTGCTGCTGATTCCGATCCTGATTCAGATGATGACATTGGCTCTGATACTTATTCTAATCCCGATTCTGATTCGAACTTTGATGTCGATTCAAAGAAAACCAAATCAGACAACTCGGATTTGGCTGGAACGGACAATTCAGAAGAAAAAAATAAAATAGAATTTGAATCCGAACCTATTATCGACCCGGTTCCTTATTTTGAAAGTGGCGGTCAATATAAAGCGACAGATCCGGAAGAAATTGAATTGCTCAAACAGTACCCGGATGTTGTAGACATGGAATTCAGCGGTGATACATATAAATTCAATCCTCTCGAGCAATGGCGCTATGATAAAATCATGGAAAAACATGATAAATTACCGCTTAACTTGCAAGAACTGCTTGTTAACAGACCACAATCGGTACATTTTGTCTATAAGTATTTTGATTATTTAGAAAATCCGCAAAACTATGACCCTGACGCAAAATCCAATATAATTGATTTTTCCAAAGTAAAGTCAAAAAGCAAGTACCCTTATTATTCAAATTGGGACAGTACTTGGGGCTATCTGGATTACAGTATGGGCATACTTGCAACTTCAGGTTGCGGACCGGTAAATTTTGCGATGCTTGTTTCCGGCATGAATCAAGATGAAACCATGACACCTGCCAAAGCGCGTGAATTTGCACGTAAAAACGGTTATGAAGCCATGAACGGCAAAGGAACGTTATGGGATTTATTTACCAAAGGTGTCAATGATTTTGGTATAAAGTCTGAAATTTTAAATGTTCACAGACCGGACCTGATAAAACAAGCTCTTCATGACGGGAAACCGGTTATTTTATTGATTAATCATCCGGATTTTACCAATGTCGGACATTTTATCTTACTACATGATATCGAGGGCGACATGGTTAAACTTCAAGATAGCAACAGCATCAGCAATACGAATAAGATGTGGGATCTAATGGAATTGCTGCAACATTCAGTCAATGCATGGAGTTTCTATAAATAATTCGTAATTAATATTCGCACAATATTACACTATCAATCATTAATATTTATAATATTTATATTCTCTTCAAAAACCGGTACTCATATCTTCCAATTCTGAAATCATTTCACCGATAAAATTAATCATATTACGTAATGGTTTGTCAGTTGTTAAATCAACATCAATGATTTTTGCATGCTCAATTACATCAAGCGGACCGCCGGTACTGAGAAATTTCAGCCATTTCTCTACTTGTTGCGCAAGATGTTCTTCTTTGGATTTTGCAGATTCGGCTGCGGGTTTTTGATTTAATTTCAGGAAGAAATCTGTAGCAACAACTAAGCTTGCACTGTAAGTATATGAATAGAGATCAGCGTAATAGTGTGGTTGACGCATCCAGGTTTTTTCAGCACCCGGATCAATAATAACACTGTCATCCCAGAATCTTTCGAGTAATTCTTTGAATATATCATCCAAATCATTGGCGGACAATTGTTCGCCGGCTGCAATGCGATCCATGACTGTTCTTTGGAAACAAGCTTCATGCAGATGAGTTACTGCATTATGATAATAAGTATTACCGATCATGGAAGAGATTACCCAACGCCTGAAACGTAAATCGTCATTTTTCTTTAATAAACTGTCACTTAGCAATAATTCATGCGTTGTAGAGGGAACTTCAACCAAATAGAAAGGCATCTCGGATTCCAGGAATGAATTGTTTTGCGAGACAAGAATGTCTTGTGCAGCATGTCCCAGTTCATGAGCAAGAGTAAATACTTCGCTTAATTTGTCTGACCAGTTAAGTAAAATATATGGATGAGCAGCAGGAGCCATTGTGCAAAAACCGCCGGTCGATTTACCGATGTTTTGAGCAAAATCAATCCAACGTTCGGGATAACTTGCCATAATCATATCGTGATATTCTTTACCCATAATTTGCATAGCGTCGGAAATATATTGTTCTGAATCTTTAATAGAAATTACGGGAGAATATTCAGGATCCAATGGCAGTAATAAGTCGGCGAAATGCATTTCTTCCAGATTGTAAGCTTTTTGAATCAATTTGGCATAACGTCGCATATGGGGAGCAAGTTCGTTCATGATCAAATCTATTTGCCGATCATAGAGTTCACGTGTACTTTTTTGGTGAAATAAAGCTGCTTCGGTTGCATTTTTGAAGCCGCGTAATTTTGCCATAGTTTCTTTATAAGTAAAATTGGCCAACAATATTTGAGCATTGACATTATGATAATTTTGTAAAGTTGCGCAGAATTCTTGGAAAGCTGTGC
This sequence comes from Clostridiaceae bacterium, assembly GCA_012838795.1. GTDB lineage: Bacteria > Bacillota > Clostridia > Saccharofermentanales > DTU023 > UBA5436. The sequence continues at coordinate 24,576 of DUOO01000051.1, forward strand.
GTCTGACTTCTGTATCAAACTCGGCAGAATATTTTGTTTCATACAAAACATAACTTAACGGATAAGATTTTTCCCTAACTTCGAAATCCGGAAAATTCATATCTTGAGCTTTTATTGTTTCGTAGATTGTTTCAGGCAAATTTAAAGAGGGAATCAATGCAGCCAGTACCTGTTCAGTTTGAGGTTCAAGCAAATATTTTCGGTAGGCTGATTGATCGGCTAAATACTGTTTGTATATCTCTGTTTGTTCTATGGCTTGCTCGATTATTTCTTGCTCGGTTTCGGCTATTTCACTTGTGAAAAATGATAATTCAGCGCTTGCTTGTGCAGCCAATAATTCAAATTCCTGCAACCATTTGCCCAGTTGATCATTCCTCATATCGACAGCGAATTGCAGATAAGTATATGTGCCGATATTATTCATGAGAACTATTATTTCCTCATAATCGGCAATTCCGGTTAGAAGAAATTGCGGATCAGCTGTTGTCTTGATTTTAGTTTTGAATTTATCAACAAAAGATTGTGTTTTTTCTTTGAGATCTGTTTGAGCTGTCCGATATTCATCGTCTGTTGAAAAAATTGCATTTAAATCCCAGGTTTCTGCAACAGGAATTTCTGATCTTAAAGGTAGTGCCTGAATAGTCATTGTGATAAGAATCCTTTCAATATTAACTCTCGAAGCTGCTGTAAATCTGTAACATTTTGCCACTATTATTGATTGAGTTTGTTAAATTTTTTATGCCATATTAGAATACACCTTAATTGATAATTAATAAACTTTTAAATTTGGTTATGATTCAGATTCGGAATTAGTTTTATCTTGGAATTAAATTTGAAATTGATTTTAACCGGAATGTAAGTGAGGTGCATAAAATGAATACACAAAAAATTTATGATGTAGCAATAATAGGTGCCGGTCCTGCCGGTTTAGCTGCCGGAATTTATGCAGGTAGAGCCGGTCTGTCTAATATTATCATCGAACAAGCTCTTGATGGAGGCCAAATTGCTAATACCAGTATTATCGAAAATTATCCCGGACAAAACCCGGATGGCGAATCCGGCACCAGCTTAATTGAGCGTTTCAGCAAACAAGCAGAATTGTTTGGCAGTGAGAGAGCTCAGGACATTGTTCAAGAAGTTGACTTAAATTCAACAATCAAAACTATCAAGGGTATGATGCAGACCTATCAAGCTCGCAGTTTGATCATTGCAACCGGTTCCAGTCCGCGCAAAGGTGGTTTTGCAGGTGAAGCTGAATTCACCGGACGCGGAGTTTCTTATTGTGCAACTTGTGACGGAAATTTTTTTAAAGGTTTAGAAGTTTTTGTTATAGGAGGCGGCGAAGCAGCGGTTGAAGAGGCAATTTATTTAACTAAACTTGCGCGCAAAGTCACAATTATTCATCGTCGTGATCGTTTGCGTGCCGTTGAATCAGTTCAGGAAAGAGCTAAGAATACTCCCGGTTTGGAATTAATGCTTAATACAGTTGTTGAATCGGTTTCCGGCGAAGATGTAATTGAAGAACTAACTGTACGTAATGTAAAAAATGACGAAATAACCGTAATCAGGAAAAATGAAAACGATGCATTACTCGGTTTGTTTGTATTTGTCGGCAATGTTCCCAATTCAAATCTGTTCAGTGATGAATTGGCAAAAAACAATGGATATATCATTACTGATACCGAAATGCAAACCAACATCCCGGGTGTCTTCGCAGCAGGCGACATCAGAGATAAAACTTTCCGCCAGGTAATAACCGCGGCAGCAGATGGGGCAATTGCAGCCAACTCGGTCTTACGATACCTTTCGACATTAGATGGAACTCTGTATGAATAAACTTTGATCTATTGATTTTTAGAAAACACCTCGTAAGTGACAAAATTTACGCTTCTGCGGATGAACTGCTGGTTGCGAACCGCACAGCCGGCTTTTTTGACTAAGAACATCTTGAGATGAGACCTGATGTGCCAAAATTTACGCTTCTGCGGATGAACTGCTGGTTGCGAACCGCAGAGCCGGCTTTTTTGACTCAGAACATCTTGAGGTGAGACCTGATGTGCCAAAATTTACGCTTCTGCGGATGAACTGCTGGTTGCGAACCGCAGAGCCGGCTTTTTTGGCACTGAACATCTTGAGGTGAGACCCGATGTGCCAAAATTTACGCTTCTGCGGATGAACTGCTGGTTGCGAACCGCAGAGCCGGCTTTTTTGGCACGGAACATCTTGATATGAGGATCAAAATATCAATGTTTACGATAATGATTCGAAAACGCTATTTTGTAATTTCTATCGCATTGACTTCAATAGCTTTGCCTAATGAACGATCATGAGCATTTTGTTCGGAGTTTTCACTAATTTTTGGTGCATAAAAATCAATTTTGACTTGGTCTCCCGATTCCAGAAACGGAAGTTGATCAGATATATGTATGGGTGCAGAGAATATCTGATTTTCAAAGAATTTATCTTCTGCACTATCTTCAGCATTGCCATTGTCCAACATAAAATAATAATAGCTGTTGCCGTTAATTATGACACTGCTGAGATCAGTGATTTTTCCTTGAAATGAGTGGGCAACCAATTGCTCTTCATCATCATCCGGTTCATTGATCAAGCGGCTGCTTTGGCTGATGTCATAGTTTTGCATGGCCTCTTTTATACTGGCTCCAACTCCTGTTGTTTGATAATTCTGGGCATCAACCAAGGCATACATTTTTACCAGTTCAGCTTGGTCTTTAAGAGCCATACAATAAGACGGTCTGCCGTTAATGTTCAATAAGATAGGTACGGTAGCTGTATAGCCTTTTTCTTGTACGGCACCTTCAGCACTGCGCATTGCCGAGGATTCATCGGCAGAAGGTATGGCATAAAAATTAGTTTGTTTGGTACGTAAGTTGACTAACACGAAACCCAGATTGGAATTATCTTCAGTTGAAACCGAGGTAATACCGGTATAGAGGTAAACATCATCATCTATTGCCAGATAGTTATACAGAGCGGTTGCTTGCAAGACTCCTTTTTGTCCGATGAATGAATTGAAGAATCCTCTTTGATATTTTCCGTAATAATCAATATGTTCCAGAATCAGGCTTGAAGAATATACTCGATCGATCCAAGCAGGAATTTCACCAATTTTATGTTTTACTGTTTCACCGGTTAATGCATTACATAAAATAACTTCCTTAACATCAAGTCCGCCAAACCAGCCTATAGTCGGTTTAAGCACCGGAGTTACCCAGTAAGGAACACCTTCTTCATCAACTTCCATGACCGGATTATCCATGATGTCAAAGGGATATCTGAAACGTAAATGGCGTTTAATATTTCTGAGTAAAGGTTCCGCATTTGAATATTTCATGCCGGACGGAAGGTTCTGCAATTCAACACTGCTGTCAATCATGTCTACACGAATCAAACGAGGTAAACCTTCAGAACGATTGTTGAACCATTTGATAATATCTCCGTAACGTAAAGGCGTGACCCTGACCGGTCTGCCTTGAAAGTTAATTTGCACATAATCCTGATCAACTTCAAATTGAGAAACGAGTTCAGCAATTTCACCCATTTTTTTGCTTCCGAGTCTGGAGGCAGTTTGTTTATCAACGGTAGGAATATCCGTGAAAGCAATCTCGGCTATATTGCCTTGGAAATCACCTTCTTCCACAGTAAGCAATTTTGCGTATTTTTTAGATTGAAAAAGCTTGGCGGATGAAAGGTTAAAAACTAAGAACAACACAGCCAAAATCAGTGGGATCCAGATCAAACCGGAACTATGTTTAAAAACATCTTTCAATGAAGTGATCTTAATTTGGATATTTTGTATGTTTTTAAAATCAAAAGGATTTCTGGGATCTTTTTTCTGATCATCACTTTTATCATTTTGCGTTTCCTTTTTAGGCAGACTGATTAAAAAAGGCACGATAATCAAGATGCTCAAAATAAGTAAACGAATGAAGAAACCTTTATCTCGCAGATTTATCGGTGAAAGATCAAAGAACCAATAAATCAGGGTGATGACAAATAAGATAATATAATATTTTGTTTTTTGTTTTTTTGACATAATATTAATAATGCTCCTGTTTATAATAAAAATTTTTTGTTTGAATTACATTGTCTAATACTCAAAATAGTATAAACTAGTTAATGGAATGAGTCTAATAAAAACGGAGAACTTAATGACAAAATTTGTTTATTATTTAACATTGTTGATCGGCAAATTACAAAGAATTAAAGGTGGCGGAACCAGCTTCCCGGGTAAAGTGGCATTGCGTATGAAACCGGATATTTTAAAAGAATTTAAAATTCCTGAACATCATGTTTTTATCAGCGGAACAAACGGTAAAACTTCTACGGCTAATTATTTGGCAGAAGTATTTCGTCAGACCGGTCAATCAGTTTGCCATAATGCAGCGGGAGCAAATCTTAAACAGGGCATTGTATCATCATTGCTGCAAAATTCAGACAGCAGTTTGAGAATAAAATCAGATGTTTTGATTCTTGAAATTGATGAACTGACCATGCTGAATGTATTTCCCGAACTGAATCCGCAACATTTGATATTAACCAATCTTTTTACCGATCAAATTGATCGCTTTGGAGACAAATGGCAACTGGCGACAACTTTGAGCGAAAAATTGCCACAAGGGATGACACTTTATGTTAACGGTGATGATCCTGTTCTGGTTTGGCTTACGCAGCAAATCAATCCGAAAAAGGTAGTATATTATGGTTTGACAGCTGAATATTCGATCGCTGATACCAAAACAAAATTTCAAACGGAAAAATGTCCTTATTGTAATTCCAAATTAAATTATGAGCAAAGGTACTATGACAGCTTAGGAAAATTCAGTTGTGAATGTGGTTTCAAATCCCCGAATTTGGATTATATTGCAGAGGACATAGATTTGATTGAACAACAATTTACAGTTAATTATCAGACCTATCGCATGGCATATCCGCAACTATATTTAGTTTATAACATGCTGACTGTGGTAGCTTATGCTCAGGAGACAGGCATATCTATTGATTTAATTGCCAAAGTATTATCTGAACAAACAGAAACTGAAGGCAGATTTGAATTTTTGAGTTTTAATAAACATTCGGCATGGTTAAATTTAGTAAAAAATCCTGCAGGGATTAATCAGTCGCTGACTTATCTTGAACAACAATTAACTTCAGCCACAGAAAACAATCAGAAGATTAATCTGTTATTGGCATTTAATAATATGTATGTTGATGGGCTTGATTCAACCTGGTTGGAACAAGCTGATTTTGAATTGTTGCAATCAGATAATCTGGCAGCCATATATTTGGCGGGATCTCTGCAGAATATCGTTTGTGAATTATTGAAAAAGAGCGGAATTCCTGAAAATATAATTGTTCTGATTCCGGAGCAGGAACAACTTACACAAGCAATCTCTGAAATGCGTCAAAGTGATTTACCCGGATATTTTTTGACAAACTTTACGATGTTGGAACCGGTAAGGACGAGTATTCTTAAATCGAGTAAAATGACCAAATAAGACAATATGAATATATGAAGTTGACACCTGTTTTGCTTTAATTTAAGATAAAATAGTGTTATCTATATAAATAAAAATAGATAATTAATATAGAAAATTTAATATTTTCCGAAGATAAGGGAAACAGGTGTAAAACCTGTGCGGTGCCGCCGCCGTAAGTGAGGAGGAGTTTGCTGTTGATCCACTGAGTGATTGGGAAGGAAGCAAACAACGACCATTTTTTACTCATGAGCCGGAAGACCTCTTCGGAAACAAAGTAACAAAACAACGTGTCATTGTGGTTACGATTTGAAAAGAGCAAATACGGGCTGTAATTTTAGTTAATTACAGCTTTTTTATTGCAAAATTGCAACTGAATATCTGAATTGCAATAAATAAAAGAAAATCTTTTTTAATTTTTTTGCTACTTCTCAAACATCTCACAATAACTAAAAGAGTAAATTTCTTAATTAAGAAGAAAGGATTTAATATGCAATTCAAGAAATCAAAATTTTTGGCATTTCTGCTGACGCTAATTATGATGCTTTCATTTATACCTAATCAGCCGAGTTTAGCAGATAATACTGAAGATGTTTTATCTGGAGAATCAGATGTAGATGAAGAATCAGATGCAGCCGGAGAATCGGAAACAACCGGAGAATCAGAAGCAGATGAAGAATCAGATGCAGCCGGAGAATCGGAAACAACCGGAGAATCAGATGCAGATGAAGAATCAGATGCAGCCGGAGAATCGGAAACAACCGGAGAATCAGATGCAGATGAAGAATCAGATGCAGATGAAGAATCAGATGCAGCCGGAGAATCGGAAACAGCCGGAGAATCAGGAGCAGATGAAGAATCAGATGCAGCCGGAGAATCCTCAGAATCAGACGAGACCACGGATCAATCTTCAAAAGAACAGGTTCAGGCTGATGATATTGGTGAAGAGAACGATGCTGATCAAACAAATCAAGATGATCCTTTAGTTGAGCAGAAAAATGCTGTTCAAGCAATGAATGAAGCTGCGAAAGCTAATCCGGATAAAATCACAGCGACTTTAATTGTTGAAGGTTCGAAAATTCTTGAAACAAAAGCTGATCATGATAATGCTCATGAAGAGTGGTATAAATCAACCGAAACTATTGCCCCAAATAAAACAATAGTGGATTTTGTTAACGAAACTTTAGAAAATGCGGAAATAGAGATAGATTTAGTGATGTTGTTTGGCAATTGGTTACATTCAATTGAAGTATCAGGTAAACCGATCAACATCAGCGGAGAAACCAACGGTCCCTCTTCATCATGGATGTGGTATGTACAAGCAAAAGATGCAACCGATTATGAAATGGTAAGCAGTCTTATTCCGGACCCGGAGAAGTATCCTAATCCGAAAGATGATCCTGCCTATGTCAAAGCGGATGATATTATTAAACTGAAATTTATCAATGATCCGCGTTATCCGTTTAATGTTCCGGAACAAAAGCCTGAAACACCGATAGAATTAAAAGATGATGCGGATGTTGTTGGCTGGACAGGCTATAGGGGTGACAAGCAAAACAAAACTCCGGTACGTAAGGTCTCAGAGATTCCTCAACCGACTCGAGAGTTAATCTGGGAATCAGTGATCGAAGAAAAAAATGAATGGGGTTTTCCGGCAACGATTTCCGATTTGTTAATCATTAATGGAAAAACTTATTATGCTGCATCCGATAAATTATTCTGTCTGAATTCCGAGGGGCAGCTTGTTAAGACACTCAAACTTGCCGGCAGTATAGAGTATTTTTCCAGATTGATCTATAGTAACGGCTTGATAATTGTTCCACTGGAAGGCGGTGCAGTACAGGCGATTGATGCTGATGGAATGGTTAGCAGGTGGACGACTGGCAGTATTGATCAAATGGAAAAATGGATTCCTGGAGAAAATCCGGAAGATGACTGGACCAGGGAATATTACAAAGTGCAAAATCTCGGTACACCGTTTGTTGTTGGTGATATCGTTTATGTACCGATTACCGCAATCAAAGGTTTGGATACGGCAGGCGGAATTCTGCGAGCAATCAATCTGAAAACCGGTAAAACCGAATGGCAATATCAAGATAATGAAGCGGGATATTATTGGGGAGGTGCAACCGAAGTCGGTGGATATCTGATTATCGGTAATGATTCCGGTACTTTGCGAGCATTGGATAAAAATGGTGAATCGCAGGCAACCTATTCGGTTGGCGGACAAATTCGTTCAACTATTGTCGCAGACGGTAATAATTTATACTTTACTACTAAAGACGGCAGATTCCATAGTATTGTTTTTGATCCCACAACCCAAACATTTTCTAATCATCGAACTGTACAATTTGCAGTTGGCGGAACATCAACTCCGACAATTTATGCAGGAAAAGCTTATGTAGGTGGTGTCGGCGGTGATGGTGGTTGGGGAGCTCCCGGGGTTTTTGCCGTAATTAATTTAGCCGACATGAAAATTGAATTCCAGACTGAAGAGATAAGCGGTGAAGTGAAAAGTGCACCCTTAGTTCTATATGATGATTCCGGCAAGTTATATGTATATTTTACCGGTAATGCGGATCAAGGCTTGCTCTATGTCTATCATGCGGGAAAAGTTGAAATAGCGTATCAGCCAACCCTTGATCAGGCGAATTATACTACAGCAACACCGATTGTTGATCAAGACGGAAATATTTTCTATACGACAGATGCCGGCGTGATTATTTCGTTGAAAAGCGAGAAATTGGATATTAATTATGAATTGCGCATCAACACGGACGGTAAGCCTCAAGCAATAAGCAGTATTAATTTAAAAGAAATTGATGAGATTGGTTTATTGAAACATTCATTGCTAAAAATTTTAGAAAACACACAAAACATCTCAGCTTTGTATAGTGACATTATTGCTGCGGTGATTGGCGATAAGGATTACTTCACATTCCAGACATTATTCGAAGGAGATATTACAGGTGATCCTTGGGTACAATTGGATCTGGAAATAAATCAGGAGTTGATGCCTTTGGCGGAAGACGAAGAATATAAGTTATATAAATTGGTTGGAAACAGTTTACAGGAAGTTGAGTTAAACCAAGCAGGTTCAATTAATAACCATAATAATTTTAATATTGCACCACAAGGCAGAACAATGATGATTTCTCCGATTTTCCTAACTCAGATCGCAGGACAGTTATTACCAGCGAATCAACCTAAATCAAGTAATCGGATTTCTTTCCGTCAAAAATTGAAAGACAACAGCACATATGTTTTAACAACTGCCAAAGTTATGGCATCTGATCCGACTAAGACTGAGCCGACCAAGACCGATCCAAGCACAACCGATCCTACCGCCAAAAAAGTCACTCCAAGTCAAGAGATCAAACAAATCAGCAAAACCGGTGAACAGAGCATGATGATTTCGAGTGCATTGTTGATGGTAGTTGTTGCTAGTTTATTGTATATTCGTAAAAAGAAAACGGAGGATATTAAATAAGTTGAATCTGTAATTAATGAACAGCATTTTTGTTTAACAATTAGTATTTAGCAAATTAAACAATAATTATTAAAGCCATCCTGAAAAAATTTATTAAATTTTGCTTAGGATGGCTTTTTTAGTTGTGTTTTCGCACATTTTTGCAAATAGGAGTTATTTTTTATAATATAATTGTGATAATATTAAAAATATAATAAATAAAGTATTAATCGCATAAGAAAATTATAGAATATATTTCTATTTTGAAAAGAGGTGTATCATGCAAGAAAATAATCAAGGTACTTATCAAAATCCGGAAGAGAATGTCCAAAATTCTCAGATAGGTCAAAAACCGATGACTGAGCAAACATTCCAGGCGGAACAATCTGCTCCTCAACCGATCAATCCTTATGAACCTTATCCGGATCAGTCTAATCAGGGACAACAATCTCAAGAACAACCTCAACAAGGCCAACCCTATCAAGGTCAGCCTTACCAAGCTCAGCCATATCACGAACAAGTTTATCAAAGTCAGCCACATCAGGCTCAACCCTATCAAGGACAGCCCTATCAAGGACAGTCCTACCAAGAACAGCCCTATCAAGGACAACCCTATCAAGGACAGCCCTATCAAGGACAGCCCTATCAAGGTCAGCCTGTCCCGAATATTCCAAAACAGCCTAATCCGTTAGGCTTGATGTTTAAAAGTTTGTTTTCCAAACAACCATCAGATGTTTTAAAAGTAAAACAGAATTACTTGAGCATTTTCTTAATTATCGGTTTATCGATTTTCTTAGTTGGACTTAGCTTCGGTATAAAATCACATTTGTATTCCAGAAGTTTCGGCTGGTTCAGTTATGGTTATAGCGGTAAAGGTTTCATATTCAGTTTCTTTATCAGTATCCTTTTCATGGCGTTAATAGAGGGAATCAAGCTGGGTTATGGAATTTTGATGCAGAATAAGAATAAACACATGAAAATGTCAAACAAAGTATTTTCTATACTGGAAGTGATGTCAGCATCAAGCATTATTCCTTTAGGTTTATACTTCTTGGCATTTGTTTTTTCTTTGTTTTGGTCATACGGCTATAATTTATTATTGCAAACAGGTTTCACAGCAAGTATAGTTTATTTTATCAATGGTCTTAACATAAAATCCGGAGAAAAGAATGACAATATTTTCTTACAATTAGCTTTGATATCTGTTGCATACACATTATTCCGGTTAACACTTTATCTTTGTGTTTAATTTGATCAAATAATTGTAAAATCATTTTCAAAGAGCTACATGGAACTTGACTGATGTAGCTCTATTTTTATTAAAAATTTTAGTATATTTATATCTATGTTTGTAAGTTTACGGTATTTTGTTTAAAATGATTTACGATATAAAAAAGCTCCGATGGTCCAATGGATAAGACAGCAGTTTCCGGAGCTGCGGATACGGGTTCAATTCCTGTTCGGAGCACCACGTGATCCAAAGCCGAGCTTTTTGTTCGGCTTTTTTGATTTAAACAATTATTAAAAATGTTAAAATAAGAAGAAGTCTATTGTACTTGAAGTATTCCATTATATGATTATTATAATGAGTTACTGATTTTACATGATAATGTGAATCACAATTCTTATATTTCCGGGAGGCTCAGATGTTGACTATAAATAAATTAATGAGAGTTTGTATCTTGATACTAGTTATTAGTCTTGTTATATCATCTTGTTCTTGCTCATCAACTGCAAGAAAACTAAAAACGCTGGAATCAATTCAGAAGTCAATTCTCGAAACTGAGTCCGCTTATGAACAAGAATCATCGTCAGATTTGCAAACAAAAAATGATCAAATTCAAACAGAAACCACAAGAGAATCTCAATCAGAAACTGTAATTCAATCTTCAACTCAAAACGAAACTCAAACTGCCGTCTCAACTGAAACTCAAACTCAAACTGCCGCCTCAACTGAAACTCAAACAGATGCAACAAGTGCAGAAGATGAGCCTGAATTTCCGGAATTGCCTGAAGCACCGGAAGCCCTTTGGACCTATCTTGAACAAAATGAATGGACGGATTATTCTCTGGAGGGAATGCCTAACATAACAACTTTGTTGCATTCGATTGGTGAAGGATTGTTGTTCGTTCAATTTTATAATGACACGAATTCTGATGAAGCAAATTACGGATTTTACGATCCGTCATTTTCATCGCCTGACCTTTCGAATTTTCCGTTTATTGAGCTTAAAGATGGTACCTTATTATTAGAAAAAGATGAATTAAGTGCTGAAAGTATTGCTGATTTATTGCATCTGATAGTCGTTTATCGGACGTATCCGTTGATGGAATATGGTGAAGCAGATGAACCCATGTACTCTTTGGTCGGTATTGCAGAAATACGTCATGCCATCAGAGGTGCTTTTTTGTTGGATGAAGATATAAATGAAGAAGTTATTGCAAAATTCTTTGATCAAAAAACCATATCTGCCACGTCAGATGAAAATTTAGTCAAAACCGGAGGAGTGGGCGGCATATGGGGTACACAATTTTATCTTCAAACTGTTCAAGTTGCACCGGATGGAATTTTACGTGTAACAGGAAGTGTCATGAATTTTGAATTCAAAAATTTCGCTTATCCTTTTGAAGCCTATTTCGAACCGAATCCGTGGAGTGTTTGGGACGGATATTCTTTGATTACAATGAGATTAACAAACATAGATGCTGACGGAAATTGGCGGATTGATGAATCTGTTGTGGATATGTTGATGGATTATTAAATAGTATAATTGAGGTAAAGAGTATGAAGAGGTGTGGAGCAGAACCTTATAAAGGTAACGAAAAATATATTTTTGTAAGTTATTCCCATAAAGATAAGAAATTCGTTTTCCCAATCATAGAACAAATGGCTAAAGACGGATATAGAATTTGGTATGATGAGGGAATTGATCCGGGATCCGAATGGCCTGAGATTATAGCTGCTCATCTGAATGATTGTTTTTCATGTATTGCTTTTATTTCTGATAATTCGATAAACTCTCATAACTGCCGCAGAGAAATAAATTTTGCACTGCTTAAAAAGAAACGGTTCATTTCTGTTGTGCTGGAAGAAGTACAAATGTCGCTGGGTATGGAAATGCAACTATCTGTAACTCAATCTATTTTTAAATATAAACATTCGTCCGATCAGGAGTTTTTTGCAAAACTCTATGAAGCAAAATTTTTACATGAATGCTTAGGCAAACCGAATCCGGACATCATAGTTTCCAAGTCATCTGATTATGATGAAAATTTGAAAGATCTTTTCGGCAGGGATGATTTGATAAGAGAACCATTCAGTGACAGATGGTTTCTTGAAGCTGATCCTGCATATAATACTGAGCTGTCTGATGAGGATGCAGTTTTCTGCAATAACGGATCGGATCGGCAAAAAAATGTCTGGTTGATCCGATGTAAGACGAATGAGAAGATAGATCTGCCGCTTGGCGAGTTTAAATTAGGCAGGTCTGATACTATTAATGATTATGCTGTTATCGGTAACAGTGCCATAGGACGTTTGCATGCATTGATAAGAAGAAATCAGGAAAAGTCAGTGATTGTTGATTGCAGTTCAAAAAACAGAACTTTTCTCAATGCAAAAGCACTGGATCCGGAAATTGAATATGATTTACATGATGGAGATTTTATCAGACTGGCAAATGAAGAATTTATTTTCAAACAAACTGAGAGCTGATATTGAGAATAGATAAGGGTAATAAGTTAAGGAGTGGAATAAACATGAATTATTGTAATTTTTGCATGAATCCTATAGAAGACAACGAAATAGAATGTTCTTTTTGCGGAAAGGGTGTTACGAATCAAGTATTTGCGCATCATTTGACACCCGGCACGGTTTTGAACAAAAAATATTACGTCGGAGCTTCACTTGGCGAAGGAGGATTCGGGATTACTTATATAGGTCGTGATATCACCCTTGACCTCAAAGTGGCTATCAAGGAGTACTATCCTGCCGGTTATGTGAATCGTAATAACACGGTATCGCTTGATGTCCAGGATAGTGAAACTCAAAGTCGCAAGGATTTTTTTGTGCAAGGTAAAACAAGATTTCTGGAAGAAGCCAGAATCCTGGCTAAATTTTCAGGTGAACCGGGTATTGTCAATGTAAGAGATTTTTTTGAAGAAAACAATACGGCATACATTGTCATGGAATACCTGGAAGGTGAAACGTTAAAAGAGTACCTGAAAGTAAAAAAAGTATTAACTCCTGAACAAACTTTGAACTTGATGATGCCGATAATGTTATCGCTTAAGGAAGTTCATAAACAAGGCTTGATCCATCGCGATATCAGTCCTGACAATATTATGCTCGTTGGAAACAATGTTAAACTATTGGATTTCGGTTCTGCCCGGAATGTTACAGCTATTGCCAACAGAAGTCTTTCAGTGATGCTGAAACCGGGATATGCTCCGGAGGAACAATACCGCAGCAAAGGCAATCAGGGCGCTTGGACAGATGTATATGCCATTTGTGCAACCATGTATAAATGCATCACGGGAATAACACCTGATGACTCCACTCAAAGAGTATATAAAGATGAGTTGAAAACTCCTACAGCACTTGGAATCGTAATTAATCCCGATATTGAACATGCCCTGATGAAGGGTCTGGCTATACTGCAAATAGATCGTTATCAAAACATAGAACAATTACTTGACGGGTTCCGGGGAATTGACAGAAAAATCAATCAAGATGATAAAATTACCGTGAATCCGGAATACATCGTATCTGAAGATGACCAAGAAACACAATATATTGATCCGGGCAAGTCTGCTCCGGAAACAGAAGAAACCGAAGCAGCAATTCATGAAACTTCTTCAGCTGCATATAATCTTACTTCAAATGCTGAACATGTTAAACCGGAATCAATATCTGAAACTAAACCTAAGAAAAAACGAGTCCGTGTTATTGCAGTCTCTACGGTTTTGCTGATCGTTGTAATTGTTGGTATTTTTATACTTATAAACAAGGAAGTTCCCACAGCACCGGAAAAAGAGGAAGTTCAAACAGCTCCGGAAACAGATAGAGTTCCAACAGTTCCGGAAAAAGAGAAAATTCAAACAGTTCCGGAAACAGATAGAGTTCAAACTGCTCCGGAAACAGATCAGGAAAACAAGAAAGAAATCACAATTATCTCAACTCCGGATGAAAATCTTGATCAAGAGATGATCGGAAAAGTTGAGAAAGAGGAACAGTCCTTTTCCGGTGATTTAAGCTACACTGTCAGATTTCCGATTGCTGCAAAAGATAACAGTATGAATCTTGATGATGCAGAAACAACCGCATTTGCCGGTTTCGTTGATGATAAGAATAATAAGGTTGAAGGGGTTGTTACTACCTATAACATTAATGATGATCAATCAATTACGACCTATAATGGTCAGTGGAAAACTGATTCTGCAAGCAATATCTTAATGTCCGATATGCTCCATGATGGCATTTTTACCGGGTATTCGGTTAATAATTACGATGATTCCACATCCGTGTATTCCTTCGATAATTCGAATATAGGGGCATATGTCGGTTTCTCTGGTGATTCTATTGATTATCTTAGTGATATAACAAAATACGATAAGAAAGTGAAAATTAAAAGCTCCTTAGATAATAAAAAGAAAAATGATCCTCTTCAATTTTTATTTGAATTCAAAACAACCTCCGGCCACAAATTAGAGATTGATCTCTGTTTTGATGGGCACGACGGAAATTTATCCGGCCTGGATTTTACTGAGTTAAATGATACTAATATTGTTATTGGAGAGGCGTCCTGGGAAAAAGCCGGTCCAAATTCATTATTGAGGAAGGATACGATAATAAATATTAATGAATTGAGCCCGGATAAGTTCAAGGAAATTACGGATGATGTGATTGACAAAAAATTTGTTAATTTAAGTGTGAGTAAATCAAATTTTGTCAGTGAAAATTGGGACGAATTTCTAGAGAAAGGACAGCCGGAAATTGAATTCATGTTGTATATACTGCGATGCATTTACAGCGAGGAAGCAATAGAACTCAAATAATTGCATGACTATTTGAAATATAGTATTGAACTTTGCTGAATGAAGTTTATATATCATAAAATCTGAATAAAAGAATTGATTGCAGCTTGCAATTTGAGCTGTTTAGAAGTAACATCAGAACAGTGAATGTTGAAAATCCTTTAATCAGTCCTGTGAGTCTGAAAGGGTGAGTAGCAAAAGATCAGGGAACCGTCCGGTTTTCCGCTTTTTTCTTGCCCTTGCAATGAGGGTTTTTTTCTGCAAAAAATCTTAATAAATTTGGACATACAATAGCAGGAGATGCTGTTTGCAAAAATTGAGTACTGAATTAAAGAAGAATTTTGAGAGAAAGGAAAGGAAATCTATGCAAGTAAAAGCACATCTGATGGATCAGGCAACAATGGATCGGGTGATTACCCGGATAGCACATGAGATTTTGGAATGCAATCGCGGAACTGAAGATATTTATTTGATAGGTATTCAGCGCAGAGGAGTTCCCCTGGCAAAAAGAATTGCTGCCAAGATCAAAGAAATTGAAAATGTAACTGTCGGTGTCGGAATTTTGGATATTACATTTTACCGGGATGATTTGAGTTTGCTTGCGGAAAATCCGATCGTCAATGATACGCAAATCGATATTAATATCTATGGTGCCAAGATAATCTTGGTGGATGACGTACTTTATACAGGACGTACTGTGAGAGCTGCGATTGAAGCAATTTTTGATATGGGAAGACCCAACAGTATTCAACTGGCAGTTCTGATAGATCGGGGCCATCGGGAATTACCGTTCAGACCGGATTATGTAGGAAAAAATGTACCTACTTCACGTTCTGAAATGATCAATGTCGAAGTTGAAGAAATTGACGGTAAAGACCAGGTGCTTCTGGTAGGGCCTGAAGTTCGTATTGATCTTAATAATTTATGATACGGTCTTGTACCGTATTTTTTATAAGAAAGGAAAAACTGTATGCATCTTAAATCAAAAGATCTGCTGGGGATTGAACAATTGAGTCCTGAAGAGATAACACTGATCTTGGATACTGCAAAAACAATGAAACGTGTATTATCTCAACCGACCAAAAAGACTTCGCATCTGCAGGGAAAATCAGTTGTCAATTTATTTTTTGAAAATTCTACCAGAACACGGATGTCTTTTGAAATGGCAGCAAAATATATGGGTGCCGCCTCAGTCAATATCTCTTCATCCGGCAGTTCGGTCAATAAAGGTGAGAATTTGCTCGATACGGCAGTGACGATCGATATGATGGCAACCGATTTCCTGGTTATACGCCATCGGGAATCCGGAGCGCCTGAATTTTTAGCGAAAAGAGTCAAAGCTTCGGTAATCAATGCGGGTGACGGTATGCATGAACATCCGACTCAAGCTCTGCTCGACGTTTTTACAATGCGGGACAAACTTGGCCATCTTGATAAATTAAAAGTCGCCATCATCGGAGACTGTCTGCACAGCAGAGTATTCAGAAGTAATTTATTAGCTCTGACCAAACTCGGTTCAGAAGTTTGGGTTTCAGGCCCCGCGAGTTTGATGCCGCTTGATGTTGAAAGCACAGGCGCTCATTACACCAGACATGTTGAGGAGGCCATCCAGGATGCCGATGTAGTTATGAGTTTGCGGATTCAACTGGAACGTATCGAGAGCGGACTTTTCCCGTCAGTTAATGAATATTTCCGTTTCTATGGTCTGGATGATAAGAAAATAAAGCTGGCGAAAAAGAATGCTTTAGTAATGCATCCGGGTCCCGCGAACAGAGGAGTTGAGATTAATTCCGCTTTGTATGCAAGTGATCAGTCGGTTATTTCTGAACAGGTTACAAACGGTGTTGCTGTAAGAATGGCCGTACTTTATTTGTTGAGTTTAAGGAGAAATGTCTATGAACGCGAGAATATTTAATGCAAAATTGATTTTTCCGAGAGAAATCTCCGTTACCGATAATCAAGATATTCAAACCACGAATCAAGAATTATCTGAAATTTTCATCAAAGACGGCTGTTTTACGGAATCTTATGACGGACCTTTTGATTACGAAATTGATGCTGCAGGGCTGGTTGTATTTCCGGGCTTAATTGATGTACATGTTCATTTAAGAGAGCCGGGTTTTGAATACAAAGAAGACATTGCAAGCGGAACAAAAGCCGCCGCAGCAGGAGGCTTTACATCTGTTGCCTGTATGCCCAATACGAATCCTGTTTGTGACAATGCTGCTGTTGCAGGATTTATTAAAGAAAGAGCTGCCGAGGTCGGTGTGGTAAATGTATGGCCGATCGGTGCCGTGACCAAAGAACAAAAGGGTGAACAACTTGCCGAGATCGGATTGATGAAAGAAGCCGGTATAGTTGCACTTTCTGATGACGGTGTTTCTGTAAAGACGGCGGATATGATGCGTAAAGCAATGGTTTATGCAGCTGATTTCGACTTAACGATTATTGATCACTGTGAAGATGCTACTCTATCTAATCGCGGCATTATGAATGAAGGTTTGGCATCGACCCAAATGGGGGTTCCCGGTTCACCTTCGATTGCGGAAGACATTATTGTTATGCGGGATATTTTGCTGGCAGATTATCTGAATTTACCGGTTCATATAGCTCATGTCAGTACCAAGCGCAGTGTCCGGCAAATTAGAGCTGCCAAAGCCAGAGGGGTGAAAGTGACAGCCGAAACTTGTCCGCAATATTTTATTTTTACCGACGATGATTGTCGCGGATATAACACATTGTTCCGGGCTTATCCTCCGATGCGCAGACCGGAAGATATAACTGAGATCATCGCAGGTCTTCAAGACGGCACATTGGATATGATTGTTACCGATCATGCACCTCATCATGAAGACGAAAAAGATATTGAATTTTGTTTGGCAAGAAACGGGATGACCGGATTGGAAACAGCATTTAGTGCTTCATATACATATTTAGTCAAACCCGGGTATTTACAGCTTGAAGATTTGGCTCGTTTATTTTGCTCGGCACCCGAACGCTTAATTAAAGTCGGACGGGGATCTTTCGCGTCTGGAGCACCTGCAGATCTGACACTGATAAACCTTGAGGAATCATGGGAGGTTGATCGTTTCAAAATGGTTTCTAAAGGAAAAAATTCCGCTTTCCATGGTATGACTTTAGATAGTAAAGTAAAATATACGATAGTTGACGGTAAGGTAGTTTATAGTGACTTTTAAAATATATAACTGAAAGGTTAGATTAATGCTTAGTTTTAGTGAAAAAATAACTGCTGCGATTAAAAGTAAAAATAACCCGACAGTAATGGGTTTAGATCCTAAATTGGAATATATTCCGGCAAGCTTGTTGCAAAAATGGCGGATCGAGTTTAGCGATGATGAACAATTTATCGAAGAAGCTTTAGTGCGTTTTAATAGTGCTTTGATTGATGCTGTTTACGATATTATTCCGGCAGTCAAACCTCAAGCTGCTTATTATGAAATGTACGGTTTGCCCGGACTGAAAGCTTTGGCACGTACAATAGAATTAGCCAAAGCAAAAGACATGTTGGTTATTTTGGACGGAAAACGCAATGATATCGGCAGTACAGCTTCTGCCTATGCTGCTGCATGGTTGGGCAGAACACCGCTTGGAGAGACTGAGCGTGCTTTTTGGAATGCCGATGCCTTGACAGTTAATGCTTATCTCGGAATTGACGGAATTCAACCGTTTATTGATGTAGCTGAAAAATACGGTAAAGGCATTTTTGTTTTGGTGCGAACTTCCAATCCTTCAGCGAAAGACTTTCAAGATTTAGAATTGAACGATGGAAGAAAAGTATATGAAGTAATGGCAGAGACTTTAACAAAATGGTCAATAAACCATCTGGGATCAGATGGATATTCTCCGATCGGGGCAGTAGTCGGTGCTACTTGGCCGGAACAGGCAATGAAAATGCGTCAGGTTTTGGAACATTCCTGGATATTAGTTCCCGGCTACGGTGCACAAGGCGGAACTGCGGCTGATTGTGCAAAACAATTTAAATCAGACGGAACAGGTGCAATTGTCAATGCCTCTCGTTCATTAATGTGTGCCTATAAAAAACAAACCGAACTTCCGCCGGAAGAATTTGCGGAAGCGACAAGACGTGAAGCACGGAGAATGCGTGATGATTTAATACAGGCGCTTAGAGAGAGGGACAATTAGATGCCCAAAAATGACAACATAAATAAAGTTCTGGTTATCGGATCCGGTCCGATAATCATCGGACAAGCTGCGGAATTTGATTATGCGGGAACACAAGCTTGCCGGACTCTTAAACAGGAAAACATTGAAACTGTTTTAGTTAACAGTAATCCTGCGACAATTATGACGGATCAGGATATGGCATCTCAGGTTTATTTAGAACCGTTGCAAGTAGATGTTATTCAAAATATTTTATTGCGTGAAAAATGTGATGCTTTATTAGCATCATTAGGCGGTCAGACAGCACTCAATTTGGCAATGGAGCTTTTTGAGTCAGGCTTTTTGGCAAAACACAAAATCAAGCTTTTGGGAACTCAAGCAGCAGGTATTAAAAAAGGCGAAGATCGCGAAGAGTTTAGAAATGCGATGCTCAAGATTAATGTACCTTGCATTCCTTCCGGTATAGCTCATGATCTTGCCGAAGCGATAGAATTAGCTGATGACATAGGTTATCCGGTTATCGTGCGGCCTGCTTTTACTTTAGGAGGTACAGGGGGCGGTATTACAGCCAATCTTGAAGAACTGCGTGAGATTGCGGCGACCGGTTTGGAAGTGTCGCGTGTTCATCAAGTTTTAATTGAAAAGTCGATTGCCGGTTGGAAAGAAATTGAATTTGAAGTAGTACGTGATGCCGACGGATATGCAATAACTGTTTGTTCTATGGAAAACTTTGATCCGGTAGGAGTTCATACCGGTGATTCGATAGTAATGGCACCTGCTTTAACCTTAAAATCAGAAGAATACGATATGCTGCGCAACGCAGCGCTGCGGATTGTTGAAGAATTGGAAATTGAAGGCGGTTGTAATGTTCAATTTGCTCTGCATCCTGCGAATGGAGAATATGCAGTAATTGAAGTTAATCCGCGACTTTCCCGTTCATCCGCTTTAGCTTCAAAAGCAACCGGTTATCCGATTGCCAAGGTTGCAACGAAAATTGCCTTAGGCTATAGTTTGCACGAAATCCGCAACGAGTTTACCGGCAAAGCATGGGCTGCGACTGAACCTGTTATTGATTATGTAGTTACTAAAATTCCGAAATGGCCGTTCGATAAGTTTGTTCATGCCAAACGAAATTTAGGTACACAAATGAAAGCAACCGGCGAGATTATGTCTATTGCCAGCACAACGGAAGGATCTTTGCTCAAAGCAATACGTTCCCTGGAGCAAGGTTTTGTCACGTTAACCAAACCTTCAATGCGGGAACTTTCGGATAATGATTTAATGGAAGTAATTTTACAAGTTGATGATCGCCGTCTGTTTTATCTTGCAGAAGTTATGCGTCGCGGAAAATCAATTGATGAACTTTATGATATTACACAAATCAGTCCTTATTTCCTGAATGTGGTCAAAAATATTGTCGATCTGGAATCTGCTTTAATTAAGTTAAAAGAAGAAAAACATTTGGAAAAATTATCATTTCGTGAACTGCATGAAATTCCGGAATTAAAGCAATTAATGATTCAGGCTGCAAAATGGAGTTTTTCTGAAACAGCTTTAAGCAATTTACTGGGTATGGAATATTCATATATTCAAAAAATCTGGCGAGAAATCGGTATCAGAACAGTTTACAAAACAATTGATACCGGCGCAGGTGAATCGAAAGCCGAGAGTCCGTACTATTACGGTTGTTTGGAATTAGCAGGCGAATCTGGTCAGTCAGATTCAAATGTTAAAATAAAGTCTTCTGCTGAAATTAATTCTGAATATAACGGAGTTTCAGAATATGATGAAAAATCAGAAATTTCTGTGACAGACGAAACTGCAAAGAAGAAAAAAATCGTGGTTCTGGGATCAGGTCCGATTCGTATCGGACAAGGAATTGAATTTGATTATTGTTCGGTACATTGTGTGCAAGCCTTAAAAACTTGCGGTTATGAATCGATTATTATCAACAATAATCCGGAAACAGTATCGACTGATTTCGATACTTCGGATCGTTTATATTTTGAACCCCTGATGATAGATGATGTTGCCAGAGTCTTGGCTAAGGAGAATCCGGACGGAGTTATTTGTCAATTCGGCGGACAAACAGCCATAAAACTGATCGAAGATGTCAGCAATTTAGGTTACACAATTCTCGGAACATCTGCTGATGACGTGGATCGGGCTGAAGATCGTGCACGCTTTGATCAAGTTCTGGAGAACTGTCAAGTTCCGAGACCTCAAGCAGCATCTGTTTATACAACAAAAGAAGCTTTGGCAGCAGCTTCGGATTTGGGCTATCCGGTTTTGCTCAGACCATCTTACGTTTTGGGCGGTCAGGGCATGATGATTTGCAACAATGCTCAGGCTATTGAAGAATTCATGGCAATCATTAATCTTCAAGCCCAGGAACATCCGATTTTGATCGATAAATATCTCAAAGGAACTGAACTGGAAGTTGATGCATTAAGTGACGGTACGAATGTTCTGATTCCCGGCATTATGGAACATCTGGAAAAAGCAGGTGTTCATTCCGGCGATTCAATTTCGATTTTTCCGGCGTATGTATCAGATAAAGTCAAAGAAAAAATTGTAGCTTATACCGAACGTTTGGCAAAAGAATTAAATGTAAAAGGTCTGATCAATATTCAGTTTATTTTATATAATTATGAAGTCTATGTTTTAGAAGTAAATCCGCGTTCAAGTCGTACCGTGCCTTATATCAGCAAGGTCACGGGTCTGCCGATAGTTGATCTGGCCACTCGTTTAATGGTTGGCAGCAGTTTTGAGGAACTGGATTTGCCAACCGGTCTTTATGCTAATTATCCCGCTGTTTATGCGATTAAAGCGCCGGTGTTTTCTTTTGAAAAATTACATAATGTGGATACCGTATTGGGACCTGAAATGAAAAGCACTGGTGAAGTTCTGGGTTTATCGGAACATTATGCCGATGCAATGTATAAAGCGATTTTGGCTTCAGGATTTAAGTTTCCCGTCAAGGGTAGTGCAATATTGATGTGGGTCAGTGATACTGATCGGGCAGAACTGCTTCCTCTCGCTGAACGACTATATGATTTGGGTTTTGATTTTTATGCAACGGGCGGAACTGCCAATTATTTGAATCGACATGGACTTCCTACCAGTGTAGTAAAATATTCCGATACAAACGGTCATGATGTTCAATCGTTCATTCGCAGCGGCAAGGTAAAACTATTTATCAACACCGCAAGATCGGGTGAAACTCAAGGTCTGGGTTTTACTTTACGTCGTCTCTGTATCGAACACGGCATTGCGACCTTAACATCATTGGATACTTTGGTTGCCGTAACTGAATGTTTAGAAAAAGATTTGGATGTAAATGATTTAACAACGTATACGATTGCCGAATTTGCCGAAATTGTCAGACAAACCAGACATTTCAACAAACCGATCAACGAGATGACGATGGATGAAATCAAAACAATACGCAAGCAATCTGATAATATAGAAATTGAGTTGTAAAAATGTTTCAGGAGTATCAGCAATGAAAAAAATTGAGCATGATTGTACTTTGATTAATAAAACATTTCTCAATCAGGAAAATATTTTGTTAACTTTTCGGTCACAACTTATTTCCGATACGGTTCAGCCGGGGCAGTTTGTAGCGATCAAAGGACCGGCTTTTTTACGCAGACCTTTCGGGATTGCTCAAGCCGACCGGTTGTCAGGAACGTTTTCATTAGGCATTCGGAAAAAAGCTGCCGGAACAGCCGCATTTTTTGATGCGGAAATCGGTGAAATTTTTTCGGTACTGGGGCCTTTAGGGCATGGTTTTGAACTTGACGGCTTGGAAACAGTATTTATTATCGGTGGCGGGACCGGTATTTATCCTTTGCTTTTTCTGCTGGAAGCTGTAAAGAAACGAGGCATTAAAACCTATATTGCAACCGGTTTTCGTTCAGATGGCGATGTTTTATTGGCAGAAGAAATGAAAAAATTGGCCGATGGTTTTTGTCTTGCTACAGAAGACGGTTCGAGCGGCATTAAAGGTTTTGCTCAAAATGCTTTGGAGAAACTTTGGTCGGATTTCAGCAATAATTATAGCAGCGATTTTGATAATTCGAAGTCTGATGACGATAGAGATCTTGTGGAACATTCTTTTGAAAAATCGAAAACAGCCTTGTTCTGTTGCGGACCGCATCCGATGATGCAAAAAGCTGCAACGTGGGCTCAAGATCTCGGTTTGCAGTGCCAGGTTTCTCTGGAAGAGCGAATGGCATGCGGAATCGGAATTTGCCGAACCTGTGCAGTAGCAGTTAAACGTGAACCGCAAGTCGAAATTGAAGCTGTACTCGAAGTGATTAAGAATGAAATAGATACAGTAGTGGTCAGACATGAACCGGAATTTGACTATGATCGTTGTTGTATAGAGGGACCGGTATTTCCTGCGGAGGTAGTTGAATGGCAGATTTAAGTGTAAAAGTCGCGGATTTGGCTTTGAAAAATCCTTTAATTGCTGCATCCGGCACGTTCGGTTTCGGTCAGGAAATGGCTGAGTTTTTCGATATTTCTGCTCTTGGCGCTATTTCAACCAAAGGATTTACACGTCTGCCTCGCAAAGGTAATCCGGCACCGCGAGTCGCAGAGTGTGATTGCGGAATGTTGAATGCTGTCGGACTGCAAAATCCCGGTCTGGAAGTTGTTCTGCGAAAAGAACTTCCGTTTATGCGTTCGGCAAATGCGACTATTATTGCAAATGTTGCCGGCGATACTGCAGAAGACTATATCTATATTACTGAGCGGCTGGCACAAGAAGACATCGGGGCGATTGAACTGAACTTTTCCTGTCCCAATGTAAAAGAAGGCTGCATTACATTCGGTTCCGATCCCCAAGTAATAGAATCGCTTACTGCGGAATGTGTAAAGCACAGTCCTCATCCGATTTGGGTAAAATTAACACCGAACGTTACTTCTATTTCCGATATGGCAAAAGCTGCCGAACAAGGCGGAGCCACAGCCGTAAGTTTAATCAATACTTTATTAGGCATGGTAATTGATATCGAAACCAGAAGACCGATTTTGCGCAATAATACCGGCGGTTATTCCGGACCGGGGATTAAACCGGTGGCACTTCGTATGATTTCTGAAGTTTACAATTCAGTGTCTATTCCGATCGTGGGATTAGGCGGCATCAGCTCAGCAGAAGACGTAGCGGCTTTCATGATTGCCGGCGCCTCTGCCGTACAAATCGGCACGGGATTATTAGTTAATCCCTCATTGCCCTGGAAAATTCTGGCTGAATTACCTGAGTTATGTCGCAAGCTGAAGGTTGACAGGATCTCAGAATTGACCGGAACATTAGAACTTTGGACCTGACATGTATTTTAGAACCAGAGATTTAAGTGTTAATACAGAACCATGGACTTAAACGTTACAACAGAACTTTAGACCTGATCTGACAAAAGGAGAATTGAAAATGACATCTATTATTACCGATGCTTTATTTGCGACAGAAGCTTTTAAAGTATGCCCTGAAAATCAGCCGTTCTGGTATACATCAGGTCTTTTCGGACCGTATTATGTCAACACACATTTTCTGTTCGGCTCGGAAACTGAAGCCAAAATGTTGTTGCAATTTATCGAAAAAATGGCAGAAAAAGAAAATCGAGAATATTTGTGTAAAGAGCTGGCAACAGTTTGCAAAGCGCAATATGAAAAATCGGAAATTTATCGCTCGGTAATTGATACCGCAGTCGCAGCAGTTAAAGATGTTACTTGCGATTTTATCTCCGGCGGAGAACGCAGGGATTATTTTTTCTCAATTGAAATTGCCAGACAACTGAACAAACCGCATCTGACTTTATTTAAGGATAATCAAGCCTGGTATTCGACCGACATTACTCAAAAAGCGGTACGTGTGGATAATCTGCAAAATCAGAATATCAAAGAATGTGATATTGATTCGGAACACACTCCGGACATGTTTAACTCAGACCTAACATTAGGCCGAGCTTTACACATTGCGGATTTAATCACCGAAGCTTCAAGTTATACCAGAAATTGGATCGGCAGTGTGGCAGCAAGCGGCGGCAAAATCACAGATACTCTGGCAATCGTTGATCGTTGCCAAGGCGGCATTGAAATCCTTGCTCAGCAAGGAATCAAAGCTAAGACTCTGGTTCAGATATCTCCTGAGTTATTTGCCGATGCACTGGATAAAAACTTAATCAGCAATGCCCAAGAGAAACTTTTACTCGACTATTACGCCGATCCCCATCAATTTGTCCGCAATTTCTTGGAGGAAAATCCGCAATATCTGGACCAACAAGCCAAATTAGATCCGAAAACCGCGGAACGAGTTGAACGTCTGAGAAACATGAAACTTTAGTTTAGAATTGATACATATTTGCCTGACTGCGAGCAGTTGCGAAAAGAATTGAAAAAATATCCATTACGCTGATCGTACTTTTTTGATTGTTAATTATCCATTACTATTTCTCTTGCCCTATTCTTGATAATAATAAAAAGAACATGTATCGGAGTATTTTTTAAATACAAACCGGTTAAATTAATCGAAAACCCCTACATATCTGCAAAAATTTTTAAAATAGTGACAAATGCTCACACTACAAAATGTCTCTTTAGAGTTATAATAATACTGGAGAAATATTTTTTCTTTTAATGAAGCTATTTATAATTAAAGGAGAGCCTATTTTAGAGCTAAAAGTACCGGAATACAATATTTTACAGGTGAGTTTTAATAGTAACAAATCAGTCACCTTGGATATGAAGTCAAAATTTATCGTTTATCACTTCGGTGTACATCCTTTCATACCGACATATTAGCAAGTGTGAAGAGGGATGGAAAAATGGTTCAGCGGTACAAAGACGGATCGTGAGGATGACAGCTAGGATAAGTTTATAGTAAACCAATAATCGAAAAATCAGAGGAGAAGGAGTACCTATGAAAATGAAAAAAAAGATATTCTCAGCATTGCTGGTTGTATGTATGTGCCTAATACTCTTGCCGGGAACTGTTTTTGCAGAGGGGCCGAAGACGTGGTATGTAACAAAGGACGGAGCAGGAACCGGTGACGGCTTAAGCTGGGCCAGTGCCAAGTCAGATTTGAAGACCGTCATGGCCAATGCTGAAGAAGGTGACGAGATTTGGGTAGCTGCGGGGACTTACAGTCCGGGCAACGACCCCACGGATACTTTCTCTTTGAATAAGGGCGTCAAGGTCTACGGAGGTTTTGCCGGTACTGAGACGGACTTGGGTCAGCGAAACTGGGTCAATAACGTAACCACCTTGAGCGGTAATGATACGAACTACCATGTCGTGACATGCGACGATTCAACCGCGACCTCCGACGACACGCGGCTGGACGGTTTTACCGTGACACAAGGCAACGCATACAACTACGCACACTTTTACAGCGTAATCGGCGGCGGGATGCTCAACAGTAATTCCAGCCCGACGGTGGCGAACTGCACCTTCTCCGGCAACAAGGGCCATAATGGCGGCGGGATGTATAACGAGACGACTACAGGCGGTCCGAGCAGCCCGAGCAGCCCGAGGATAGAAAATTGCACTTTCTCCGGCAATACGGCGAGTATTGCCGGCGGAATGTACAACAGTAATTCCAACCCGACACTGATGAACTGCACCTTCTCCGGCAACACGGCGGATGATCGCGGCGGCGGGATGTCCAACAATGATTCCAGTCCGACGGTGGTAAACTGCACCTTCTCTGGCAACACAGCGGATAATGGCGGCGGCGGGATGTACAACAGTAATTCCAGTCCGACGGTGGAGAACTGCACCTTCTCCGGCAACAATGCGGACTATTATGGCGGCGGGATGTACAACGTGACGACTACAGGCGGCACGAGCAGCCCGAGGATGGAAAACTGCACCTTCTCCGGCAACAAGGCAACTAATGGCGGAGGGATGAACAACGATAATTCCAGCCCGACGGTGGTAAACTGCACCTTCTCCGGCAACACGGCAACTAATGGCGGTGGTGGCGGCGGGATGCGCAACTATGAATCCAGCCCGACGGCGGTAAACTGCACCTTCTCCGGCAACAATGCGGACTATGGCGGCGGGATGTTAAACTATGACTCTAACCTTACGGTGATGAACTGCACTCTCTCAGGCAACACGGCGACGACCCTCGGCGGCGGAATGTACAACATAGGTGACGCCAATAATCTGACACTGGCAAACACGATCCTGTGGGGCAACACCGCCGGTAGCGCAGATGACGGTCCTGACATTTTTCAGAACTTTCTGAACAACGCTGAACTCACTTTGAATCACTGTGTAGTTGATGTCGACAACAAGTGTAA
>DUOO01000052.1 GCA_012838795.1 Clostridiaceae bacterium
TCATTTGGTTGGCTTTGATTTTGGTCTGTGCCAATGTCGGAAGATTGATAATTCAGGAATTACAATTAATAAAGCTCACTTCGTTGAAAGATCGACTGGCCGATGTCTTGCATTTCCAAACCAGGTTATTATGAATTCCGGAATAATTGTATAATTGTATATTAATTGTATATTAATTGTATAATAATTGTTTGCTCAAGCCGAATTGTGTTAGAATACCAAAAAATATTTTGGTAAGTACTGATGTACGTTTCTTTCAGCCAAGACTGTTTTGGTAATATTAAAATTGATCAACATGGTCACTGAGAAGAACTCGATGTAACCATGAAAAAACTTCAGTTTTTAAACAGAACGGCGTTATGTACTTGGAGGAGGCTATTATTAAACCGGAATTACAAAATATTATTGCCATGTCTTTATATATGGCGATGGTCATCGGAATAGGTGTTTATTTCTTTAAGCGTTCAAATTCTTCATCAAAAGAATATTTTCTGGGCGGACGTTCTTTAGGACCTTATGTAACGGCAATGTCTGCCGAAGCCAGCGATATGTCAGGTTGGCTGTTGATGGGGTTGCCCGGAGTTGCTTATTGGACAGGTCTCAGTTCAGCCTTTTGGACGGCATTCGGGCTTGCAGTAGGAACCTATATCAATTGGAAAATAGTTGCGAAACCGCTGCGGGTTTATTCTCATGTAGCGAATGATGCCATCACTATACCGGATTTCTTTTCCAATCGATTCAAAGAAAAAGGGAAAAGAAAACCGATCTTATTTTTCTCGGCGGTCTTTATTTTAGTATTCTTTGTAGTGTATGCTGCTTCTTGCTATGTTACTGTGGGAAAATTGTTTTCTGCTTTGTTCGGTATGAGTTATGTTTCAATGATGATTTTAGGAGCAATTTTCGTGCTGGCTTATACTTTTATCGGAGGCTTTTTGGCAGAATCTGTTTCTGACTTTATGCAAGCCCTGGTAATGGTATTTTCCTTAGTAGTAGTTCTGATAGTTGGGATAAATCATGCCGGAGGACTAAAAGAAATTATAACTAATTTGAAGCAATTTCCCGGTTTTCTGGAATTTTTTACATCTGCTAAACCCAGTCTGAACGAAATGGGACAACAGATTCAAACGAGTGGTATTCCTCAGTTTGCTGAAGCAACTAAAGTAAGTTGGTTAGAAATTTCTACAAGTATGGCTTGGGGATTGGGATATTTCGGAGTGCCTCAAGTATTAATTAAATTTATGGCAATAAGAGATGCAAGAGAAATTAAAATTGCGAGACGAGTTGCATCTATATGGGTAGTCATTTCATTAGCCGCTGCTGTATTTATAGGTCTAAACGGTCGTGTCTTATTTCCGACAGAGCTATTAACTCAGTCAGCTTCAGAAAATATTTTTATTATTTCTGCCCAAACTATGATGCAGCCATTTATTGCAGGAATTGTCATGGCAGGTATTTTAGCAGCAACAATTTCTTCAGCCGATTCTTATCTTTTAATCGGTGCATCATCCGTAGCGAAAAACTTATACCAAGGAATATTTAAACAAAATGCAAGTGACAAGGCTGTACTGAGGGTAACAAGAATAACATTGTTGTTAATTACATCTTTAGGAATTATAATTGCTCTTGATGAAAATTCAGTCATATTCAAAATTGTTTCTTTTGCGTGGGCAGGCTTTGGGGCTACTTTCGGACCATTGGTTATCTTTTCTTTATTCTCCGGCAAGATTACCCGGGAGGGGGGAGTAGCAGGAATGATTGTTGGTGCTCTGACAGTATTTGTATGGGATTTATTCTTAGTAAAATTTGGCGGTGTATTTGAGTTGTTCTCATTATTGCCGGGTTTCCTGCTTTCCTCAATTGCCATCTGGGTAGTATCTTCAATTACATCTGTAGATAAAGAAGTTAGTGAACAACATAAAGAGTATAAAATGGAACTGGAGAAAATTACGAAAAATTGACGGATTTAATTCTACATTAAATTGTTGAAATTTCAATAGTGTTTCATCAGAAAATAGTCCAAATCAGACTTTATATTTTTTAACTTAACCGTACGAAAAGGTAATAAGGAGCATGAAATGAGAATTGCATACGTAAATGAATATAGTCAAGCACCAAAAAATCAGTTAATTTTTGATATTCTGAAGGATGTAGTTAAAGTATATGGCCATGAGATAGTTAATTATGGTCAATATAGTCCGGAAGACGATCGACTTACGTACAATGAAGTGGGGCTGATCAATGCTTTGATATTAAATGGTAAAGCTGCTGATTTTGTTATAACAACATGCGGTACGGGTATGGGCGTTATGCTGGCTTCCAATTCATTCCCCGGAGTAGTTTGCGGACATGCTCAAGATCCTTCCGATACTTTCTTGTTTTCACAAATTAATGGAGGCAATGCTATAGCAATTCCTTTGGCAAAAGGATTTGGCTGGGGCGGAGAAGAGAACGTCAGATATATGTTTGAAAAATTATTTATTAAAGAACCCGGTATCGGATATCCGCCGGGAAATGAAAAATCTCGAAAATCACAACAGTATAATGCAAAAGTTTTAAATAAAATGAAAACGGTAACGCATCGGTCTATGCTTGAAATACTGGATGATATTGACAAAGAAGTATTGGACCACGTTTTAAGAAGAAAATCTTTCAGACAACAGTATCTGGCTGATTGTAAAGATGAAGTATTAAAAGCAAAAGTAATCGAGAAAATTCAAGAATTAAAATATGAAATCTAATTAAATAACTGCAGGGCGTTGTGCTAACCGCTTCCGCGAGTTAATCTATGAAATCAAATTAACAATAAATAGCTGTCAGAAAAACTTGGCAAGTTGACTGACAGCTATTATTTTTGGTTGAGATCAAACTATATTTCTTCAATCATCCAAATACAAATCTTAATGATTCATAATCAATTATTATGTGAAAATACTTTTTCAACAGATCAATCTTTGGCGAAAGTATCAACTTCATGTTGCAGACGTTCGATTAAATCCGATTCAATCATTGTGCCGAGATCACCGGCTTTACGTTGACGAACCGAATAATTTTTATTTTCGATTTCCTGATCGCCCATGACTAGCATATAGGGAATTTTTTCCAATTGGGCATCACGAATTTTACGTCCGACTTTTTCGTTTCTGCTATCGACTTTTACACGGAAACCGGCGGCAGTTAAACGACTTGCAGCGTCTTTGGCACCTTGGACATGTTTTTCGGCAATCGGTAAGATAATAATTTGTTCCGGTGCAACCCATAAGGGTAAAGCTCCGGCGTATTTTTCGATTAATAAAGCAAGTGTTCTTTCATAACAGCCGATAGAGGTTCTGTGAATAATATGGGGATGTTTTTTCTCACCGTTACTGTCGATATAAACCATGTCGAAACGTTCTGCCAGCTGGAAGTCGATTTGGATTGTAATCAGTGTATCTTCCTTACCGAAGACATTTCTGATTTGAATATCTAATTTCGGACCATAAAATGCGGCTTCTCCGATGCCGGTCTCATATTCAATTCCGGTCGAATCTAAAATTGCTTGCATTGCATCTTGAGCATTTTGCCATTCTTGCGGATCACCGATGTATTTGTCTTTGTTATCCGGATCCCAAATTGAAAAACGATAACTGACATCTTGATCCAAGCCTAATGCTTCGAGCATGAAATTCGCCAGATCAAATGCCCCGAGAAATTCTTCTTTTAATTGTTCCGGAGTCACCATTATATGTGCCTCGGAAATTGTAAATTGTCTAAGCCTGATTAAGCCGTGCATTTCCCCGGAAGATTCATTACGGAACAGAGTTGAAGTTTCATTCAAGCGGATCGGCAAGTCGCGATAACTTCTGGTTTCTGCCTTATAAATCTGATATTGGAAAGGACAGGTCATCGGTCGCAAAGCATAAGCCGTTTCACCGTCTTTTTCTTCCGGATCGCCCATGATAAACATACCGTCACGGTAATGATCCCAATGGCCGGAAATCTTAAACAAATCCGATTTGGCGATGAGCGGTGTTTTGGTTATTTGATATCCGCGTTTTTGCTCTTCATCTTCAACAAAACGTTCTAAAATTTGTAGAGTTTTTGCGCCTTTCGGCATGAACAGGGGCAAGCCTTGACCGATAAAATCAATAGTTGTAAAGTAGCCGAGTTCGCGGCCTAATTTATTATGATCACGTTTTCTGGCCTCCTCCATTTGAACCAAATATTCTTTTAATTGTTTCTTATCCGGAAAACTGATTCCGTAAATGCGTTGCAGCATTTTGTTTTTCTCATCGCCACGCCAATAAGCACCTGAAACTTGTAACAATTTGAATGCTTTGACCATACCGGTATTCATCAAGTGCGGACCGGCACATAAATCAACAAAGTTACCCTGTTTGTAAAAAGAAATCGTTTCATCAATCGGTAAATCCTCAATCAGTTCAACTTTATAGTCTTCATTAATATCTTTTGCCCATTGCAGAGCATCATCACGAGACAGCGTATAAAATTCAAGTTGCAGATTTTCCTTTACGATATTCTGCATTTCTTTTTCGATTTTTTCTAAATCGTCGTTCGTGAAATTTTGTTCAATGTCAATATCATAATAAAAACCGTTATCGATTGCCGGACCGATGGCCAACATTGCATCAGGATACAAACGTTTGATTGCTTGTGCCATGATATGTGAACTCGTATGCCAAAAAGCTTTTTTGCCGGCCTTCTGCTCAAATTTCAATAATTCTAAAGTATCACCGTCATTGAGTTTTGTTCTGAGATCAACATCAACTCCGTTCACTTTTGCCAGACAAACATTTCTTGCAAGATTTTCACTGATTGCCATAGCCGCATCGTATGCAGAAACATTGTTTTTTAATTGTAACGGCGAACCGTCTTTTAATTTAATTTCTATACCCATTTTATTCTCCTGTTATCCTAAAACTTTTGTCTTTAAATTTGTTATCTAAACTAATAATCTGAATATTTAATCCTAATATTGATGTCCTGAAATTTAATCATAATATTTAATCCTAATAATGATGTCCTGAAATAAAAAACACCTTTGAGCCTTGCCCAAGGGTGCATCACACGTTTCCACCTTGTATTTAACTTCATTATATCCTTGACGCAGATTCACGGTACTACTTAGTCCAATCGAGTTCGTAGACGGCTCCGGAGTGGTTTTCATTGAGTATCAGATAAAAAGACTCACAGCCACGATCTTTTCTCTCTGAAACCGACATTCTCAATTACTCGTTCCATCAATGCCTTTATTTAACTGAATTATATCTTACAACTGCATAATTTTATCGTCAAGTGAAAACAAATGGAAATTTGTTCAACTAAACATTTTGAGCAAAATTCTTATATGTTAGAGCCCATAAGAAATGATCATTATATTCATATTCTGATTTGGTGTCAAAAAAGCCGTTCCTGTGGATCTAACCCGGAAGTGCGCCCACAGATACGTAATTTTTGACACTACCATCCTTCTCTCAGACGATTTGGTGTCAAAAAAGCCGTTCCTGTGGATCTGACCCGGAAATGCATCCACATGCACGTAATTTTTGACACTACCATCCTTCCGGCTTACGATTTCGGAGGCTCAGAATTGAATTTAGGTAAGCTTAATTTGAATTTTGCAGAAATAAATCTGATCAAAACGATTGTGGCTGCTGAAATCATCATCGCTACATTGCCGGGAAGAAATTTGCGTAATACGAAATAAATCAATGCACCGATGATTGATGCCAGTCCATAGACGTGTTTTGTAAAGATATAAGGCTTTTTTGTGGTAAAGATGTCGCGCAGAACACCGCCTCCACATCCTGTTAAAATACCGACAAATACGATTAAGAGCAGATTATCACTATGACCTGAGTTAATTGCAACGTTAGCACCTGTCATAGTAAATGCGCCTAGTCCGATTGCATCTGAGATGCTGATCAGAGCTTTTAAATGTGAAGCAATCACTTTTGGTATAGATCTGAAATGATCCCAAATCTTGATTCCGATTAAAAAAACAATAATTGTAATGAAAGCTACGATAACATAAATAGGTTGACGAAATGCATTCGGAGGAACTATCCCTAATGTAACATCACGCATGATTCCACCACCGACAGCCGTAGTGATTCCCAAAATAGTTATGCCTAAAAGATCCATGCCGCTGTCAATTGCCGTTACGGCACCGGAAATTGAAAAGGCGATTGTTCCGAGCATCTCTAAAATAAAAAAAGTTAGCTCCATATGGCCTCCGTTATTTTTAATTCATTTTTCAAAATAATAAATTATTTTTATAATGATTAATTTAATAGCTTTTCAATGAAAGGTAATACAAGCTTATGTAATATTGGATTTGCACTGAGAACAGAACTTACTTTGAAGATATCAATTGGTTTATTGTAAAAATCTGTCACTACTCCACCCGATTCTTGAACGATCAGAATTCCTGCAGCAAAATCCCATGGCCTAAGCTTCGATTCAAAAAATATATGATGCCGATTTGCAGCTAAATATGCTAAATCTAAAGCTGCAGAACCATAACGCCGTATGTCTTCTGTATTATCAAAAATATCGTACAGAACTTGGAAAATGACTTTGTGATCTATCTCTGTACCACGATCATAAGGACTTGAGCCAAAAGCAACAATGGCATTTCTTAAATCAGATAGATCATTAATAATTAATTTCATTTTTTCTAAAGCCTGAAATTCTTTAGCACCAATTATTTGTTGTTTTGCATGTCTGATAAGATAAGATCCTTCATTTTTACTCGCTTCATATAATTCATCTAAAAAGGGATTGTAGATTAGAGCAAAAGCCAATTCTTCACCATTCCAAAAAGCCAAAGATATGCTTGAATGTTGTGCGTTTAAAATTAAATTCTTTGTCCCGTCAACCGGATCAAGAATCCAGCAAGGAATTGATTGATCAAATTCATGTTGCTCATTTTCCTCCCCTAAGAATTGATGGTCAGGAAAAAGATTCAAGACCTGATTTTCGATATATTTTTGAACATCATAATCAATTTTTGTTACGTAATCTGCAAAACCTTTTTGTTTGACTATATTTTTATCTTCAGGAGATTTTATTTTTGACGTTATAATATTTGAAGACTGTAAAACTATTCGGATTGCTTCAAATTTTTCTTTGTTTGTTAATTGATACATTATTATCTTATCCTTTTATTCGGTATTTTATATTGTGAATAGAAATATAAAATACCGAATATAAATCAGCCAATATAAATGAACTTACTTATGTTCTTTCGCGATGACAATTTTTTTCCCGAGATTTTGTAGTTTATCAACACTATCTTTAGGAACACCTTCGTCGGTGATAATGATATCAATTTCCGATAAAGTTAGACATCTTCGAAGCGATTCTATTTGCCACTTTGATGAATCAGCAAGCAGTACGGTAGTTTTGCTTTGTTTTGCCAACCACCTTTTGGTTGGAACGAGTGTATCAGTATGTTCATATGTACCAACCGGAATACGAAAAGAGCGGCATGAAATAAAAGATATATCAGCATTAATGTTATGATTAATAGCATTATCGGTAAGTTCTAATGTACGGTTATTATAATTATATATTCCTTCCGGAACTACTACTTTTACTCCTTTAATTTTTGCAACTGATTCTATAAATGGCAGACTGGGTGTGATAGCTGTGAATGTTAATCTATTATCTAACAAATCCACCATACGTTGAATGGTGGTTCCTGAATCAAAACATACAACTTGTTCATTTCTAATCATACGTGCTGCTTCAATTGCGATTAAAAATTTTTCTCTGGAATTGATATTCATTTGTTCAGAAAATTTTGTTGGTCTTGCTCTGGTGTTTAGAAAAGCACAACCATGATGTCTTTTTACTAAACCTTTAGTTTCCAATGTAACTAAATATCTACGTATAGTCATTTCTGAACAAAGGAGTATTTGACTTAATTCTTTAACAGACAGTATCCCATTTTTTTCTAGTAATTCAACTATCAACAGATCTTTTTTTTCCATGTTATTTTCCTTGTGTTTACAAACGAACATTTAAGTTTTGATTTTGACTATTAATTACATTATATAACATATATTATAGAAAAAAAATAATGAAATTATGTGTGAAGGAGCTACATTATATGATAAGAAAATTAGATCATGAACTTGAAAAGTCATTAATTATAAAATCAGCTAATGTCAGATTAGAAACAGTAAAAAGAATACATAAAGTAGGTGCAGGTCACACGGGCGGAGATATGTCTGCTGCTGATATTTTAATTGCATTATATACATATATGAATGTAAATCCCGAAAACATAAATTCAAAAACACGAGATTATTTTATTTTAAGTAAAGGACACTCTGCAGAAATATACTATGAAGTTTTAGCGGAGTTTGGTTTTTTTGAAAAGAAGCGGTTAGATTCTTTAGGGAAATTAGGTTCTGAGTTTGGAGGACATCCAACCAAAAACATTCCCGGAGTAGAAGCGAACACCGGATCTTTGGGACATGGATTAGGCATTGGTGTAGGTATTGCTCTGGGACTAAAACGAGACAAAATGAAGAATCAAGTTTTTGTATTAACCGGCGATGGTGAACTTGCGGAAGGAAGTAACTGGGAAGCTGCAATGGCGGCAAATAAGTTTGAACTGGACAATTTAACATTAATAATTGATCGGAATTATTTGCAAATCAGCGGGAAATCGGAAAATGTGATGCCTCTAGAACCTTTGGATAAAAAGATGGAATCTTTTGGTTTCAAAGTATTAAAAATTAATGGTCATGATTATAGAGAAATTTTTGAAGCATTGAACTCTTCATTTGATGGAAAACCAAAAGCTATTATTGCTGAAACAATTAAAGGATACGGAATTAGAGATGGTGAGGGAATTGCTTCATGGCATCATATGGTGCCAAACAAAGAACAAGTTATTCAAATGGAAATTGATATGAAAAGAATTGTTGAGGAAATTAATAATGTCTAAACAAAAAGCAAGAGAAGTATTCTCGAAAAAAATCTTAGAACGAGCTAAAAAAGACTCTTCAATTTTTGTTGTTTGCAGTGATTCTATGGGATCAGCAATGATTGAAGATTTTGCCAAAGAGCTTCCTGAGCAATTTGTAGAGATGGGAATTGCTGAACAAAATGCGGTAACGGTTGCTTCAGGATTAGCTTCATTGGGGAAAAAAGTGTTTGTAATTGGACCTGCCAGTTTCTATAGTACTCGTGCAGCGGAACAAATAAAAGTGGATGTAGCTTATTCAAATAATAACGTGAAAATAATGGGTATTAGTGGAGGAATAAGTTACGGAAATCTTGGGGCTACACATCATTCGGTTCAGGATATTGCGTTTATGAGAGCAGTTACGAATCTGGATGTTTTAATTCCGGCAGATGGCAATCAGATGGGAGCACTTGTTGATTTGCTATTAGAGAATGAAAATCCGACATATGTTCGCATAGGAAGGGGAGAAGTAGATGACATTTATGATAAATCAGAAGTATTTAAAATAGGTGGCTCAAAAGTACTTCGCAAAGGAAACGACATAGCTATATTTACATGTGGGCAACTTGTTAGCAGAGCCTTGGCATTATCTGATTTATTAGAAGTAAGAGGATATAGTGCTTCTGTTGTAGATATTTATTCAGTAAAACCCATAGACCAAGGAACAATAATAGATATTGCAAAAAAATGTGGTGCAGCGTTGACAATAGAAGAACATAGTGTGTTTGGAGGTTTGGGAGGTGCAATAGCAGAAATTTTAGTACAAGAATATCCCATACCTATGTATATAGCAGGGATTCCCGATGAAGAAATTCCAAATGGCACAGATTTAGAAGTTTTTGATGTTATTGGTCTTAATCAGAATGAGTTACTGGAAAAAGCTCTTATTTTAATCGAAAAAAGGCTTTGATTAAAAGAAAGTATACGATGTGCACAAAATATACGTAAAAAATATGTTGATTACAAACCAATTGACAAATACAATAGCCTGTGTTATATTTATTACAATATCGCACAAAATCGAACAATTACAAACAAAGCAAAGGAGAAAACATGAACATCTAGTTCGTGTTTAAAGTTATTATTAGCTGATATTGGTTAATAATAATATAGAGAGTAAACATACGGATGCCTATTAAAATCAAAATAAACCAAATAGGCTGACAGCCATAAGGCAAATTAGCAACTTTGTAGATTTAGATTAAGTGGAGTAGAGGTAGAATAATCTGATTTTGAGCATAATGTTATTTGTTCAAATGCGAGTTGCAGAAAGGAGAAAAAGATGAAAAAAGTGAAAAAAGTATTGGCGTTATTATTGATTGTTGTTTTTGCGTTTAGTTTGTTAACAACAGGATGTGGTGATAAAGATAAGAAAGAAGAAGCTTCGGATACACCAAAAGAAGACGCTAAGGAAGAAGTCAAGGAAGAAGCGAAGGATGATGCAGAAAAGGCTAAGGACGATGATGCAGAGGAAGCCAAAGACGATGACGCAGAAGAAGTCAAGGAAGAGACTTCAGATGAAAAATTGAAAACTGATATGGCGACAGCAATATCGGTAGGTGATTATGAACCGAAAAAAGATGAGTACTATTTTGCATATACATACAAGCTTATTCATCCATGGTATGATGCGATTAAAGTTGGTATTGATGCGGCTGTAGCTCAATATGCTGACAAAGGCGTAAAAATCACATATGATTATACTGCCCCGGTAACAGCAGATGCTGTGGAACAAATTAATATGATTGAATCTGCTGCAGCGAAAAATCCTGATGTTGTAGCGATCGATGTAAACCAAGTTGATTTGACAGTTCCAATCATAAGTGAACTGACTGCAAATGGTGTAAAAGTTTTAACATTTTCAGGTGGTGATGCAGTAGACAGTGATAGAATTGCTTTTATCGGTAATACTGATAATAAAGGTGATGGTGCGAAATTGGCTGAGATTTTGGCAGAAGCTATCGGTTATGAAGGAGAGGTAGCTTGCCTTGATGGTACCATCGGAGCATCTTCGCATGAAGAGCGTATAGAAGGTTTCAATGAAGTAATGGCAAAATATCCTGATATTACTGTGGTCGACAGACAAAGAGATGATGATGATCTTGAAAAAGCTGTTCAATTGACTGAAGCTTTCATACAAAAACACCCGAATCTTAAAGGTATTTGGTGAAATAATATGACTAATCCTATTGGCGCTGCACAGGCTGTAGTTGACGCAGGTAAAAAAGGAGAAATTCAAATTGTTGGAATGGATCATGATTTACGTACTTTAGAATATGTAGAAGATGGAACAATTTTGGCTGCTCAAGTTCAAAATAACTACGACATGGGATTCTACTTAGTCACTACCTCTGTAAAGGCAGCTGACGGTGCAACTGTTGGCAACGGAATTGACGAAGAAAGATTTAATGTAGGGTCTACAAGTGTGTTCCAAGATGAAGCGAGAAAATACATTGATTTGCTTTATGGTGCAGAATAAGTTTGGTAAATTGAATAATCTTTTTTCTTGAAAAGAGACTTTCCGCCCATAATGTTATTATGGGTGGAAGCATTTAAGGGGGACTCATGTCAAAAGTTATACTGAAACTCGATAATATCAACAAAACGTTTCCTGGAACAAAGGCCTTAAATAATGTAAGTATAGATTTAGCAGAAGGAGAAATTCTTGCTATTATCGGAGAGAACGGGGCAGGAAAAAGTACACTCATGAAAGTTTTAATGGGTTTGTACAAAAGCGATTCAGGTGAAATATATTTAGATGATGAACGTGTTGAAATTCAAAGTCCTTATCATGCACTTCAAATCGGAATAGGAATGGTTCCTCAGGAACTTAATTTGATACCGGAATTAACTGTAGCTGAGAACATTTTTTTGGGTCATGAAATCAAGAAAAACGGTCTTTCTATTATTGATTGGAAAAAAACGAGAATTGAAGCAATTAAATTTATTGAGCAACTAAATGTAGATATCAATATTAATGAAAAAATTTCAAATCTTAGTGCTGCGTTACAACAAATAGTTTCAATAGCCAGGCTTATTGCACATGGATCTCGAATATTGATTCTTGATGAACCCACGGCATCTTTGACAAAAAACGAATCTGAAAGCTTATTTGAAACAATAGAAATATTGCAAAAGCAGGGAAAATCCATTATTTATATTTCACATCATCTGGAGGAAATTAAACGCTTGTGTCATAGAGTAGTTATTATGCGAGATGGTTCCGTCGTAACAGAAAATCAAGTGGAAAATATCAGCATTAATGAAATGATTTTTGCGATGACGAACAGGGTTATTGATCAAGGTTCTAAACAGATAAGACAATATAGTGACGAAACAGTACTTGAAGTAAATAATTATTCTAGAGCGGGAGAATTTAATAATATTTCTTTCGAATTAAAAAGAGGAGAGATTTTAGGAATAGCAGGTCTTGTTGGATCCGGACGTACAGAATTAATTGAAACAATTTATGGGTTGAAAAAACCTGATGAGGGTACGCTTAAATTATTTGGCGAAGAGGTAACTTTTAAAGATACCTATGAAGCCTTAAATAATGGTTTGGGCTTAGTGCCTGAAGAAAGAAGATATCATGGTATTTTTCCGGTTCTTTCCGTTTCTGACAATTTGATTATGCCGAGTTTAAAGCAAAATTCGCATTCAGGTTTAATAATCAACTATCCGAAAATTAAAAAAAATGTTGAAGAATTAATTGAAAAATTATTAATAAAAACACCGTCTGATAAGACCCCGATCTTAAATTTGAGTGGCGGAAATCAGCAAAAGGTTATTCTTGCAAGATGGATAGCTCAAGGCGCGAATATTTTATTCTTAGACGAACCTACTCGTGGCATAGATGTTAATGCAAAACAAGAAATATATAAATTAATATTTGAATTAGCTGATAATGGAGTTTCTATCATATTAATTTCGTCTGAATTGGAAGAAGTTATTAAATTATCGGATAGAATAATGGTTATGTTCAATGGACAAAAAAAAGGAATAATTGATTCTGTTCAAAATGTTACAGAAGATGACATCCTAAGTGTCGCATTAAATTAAAATAAAGTAAGGTATTAATATGAAAACAAACAGCAAATTAAGCAATAACAAACCAATTTCTGAATTATTTAAATCCACAACATTCGCTGTATTACTTATAACTGTTCTTATAGCAGTGGTTGTTCATGTAGTGACAGGCAACTTTTTTTCAAGCTATAATGTCAGTACTGTTATAAGACAAATATCTTTTATTGCAATAGTATCTTTTGGTTAGACTTTAGTTTTGCTAACTGGTGGAATAGATCTTTCCGTTGCAAGTATTGCAGCATTTTGCAGTATGACAACTGCTTTATTAATGACAAAAGCCAATGTCAATCCGTTTATAAGCTTGTTAGTAGCTCTTGTTTTAGGAGGAGTTTTAGGTTGTTTAAATGGATTATTGATTCATTATATTAGACTAACTCCATTTATTGTTACATTAGCTACCGGATCAGTTTTTACAGGAATTGTCTATGTAATTACCAGAGGGATGCCTATAGTAGGAATTCCGGATTCTGTTTCAATTATCGGACAAGGGATGCTAGGTGGAGTCTTACCTTATCCAACAATTATTATGTTTGTCATTCTTATATTAATAGTATTAATGTTAAAATACACCACATTTGGCAGACATATATATGCAATAGGCGGAAATGAATATGCTTCCAGCATTGTTGGTATCAGAGTAGGCCGCGTTAAAGTTATGGTATATACATTATCAGGTTTATTAGCCAGTTTAGCAGGTATCTTAATGGTTCTAAGACTAGCTTCTTCACAAGTAAATATAGGTGAGGATTGGAACATGCCCTCAATTACAGCTGCAGTATTAGGTGGAACTTCAATGAGTGGTGGCTCAGGTAATGTGGTAGGGTCTTTT
This sequence comes from Clostridiaceae bacterium, assembly GCA_012838795.1. Classification (GTDB taxonomy): domain Bacteria; phylum Bacillota; class Clostridia; order Saccharofermentanales; family DTU023; genus UBA5436. Next base: position 13,896 of record DUOO01000052.1, read on the forward strand.
ATTGGAGCATTACTAATGGGTGTATTAAGTAATAGCATTACTTTGTTGGGAATATCGTCATATTGGAATGATATTGTAACGGGTATAGTAATTTTAGTTGCTGTTATCATTGATGCACTTCGAGAGAAAAATTAACAAAAAATAATCTCGTTTTAGCTTAAAAAATTCTTATAGTTGTTCATTTGTCAAATTTCGATTGTTTATCTTGACACAATTTAATACATGTGACATAATCAAACATAATCGAACACAGTCGAACATAAAAACAACATCTACATGTTAGGAGGAAAACAAATTGGAAGCGAAGATGCTATTAGAAATGTATGAACAAATGGATTTAATTCGTACATATGAGGAAACGCTGTATTATCTTTTCCTGGAAGGAATAATGCCGGGATCGATACACCAATCTCACGGTCAAGAAGCATGTGCAGTGGGAATGCTATATGGACTCAGAAAAACAGACTATATGGCATCTACGCATAGACCTGCGGGGCATGATATTGCAAAAGGCGTATCTGTTAAAGATATGATGTGTGAGATGTTTGGTAAAGAGGATGGTTGTTGTAAAGGAAGAGGCGGTGCAATGCACACGGGAGACATTACTGTGGGCGCGATTCCTGCCAATGCTATTGTAGGAGGCAATATTCCGATATCTACCGGTATAGGACTTTCGTTAAAAATGCAAAAACGAGATGATGTAGTAGTTTGTTTTTTTGGAGATGGTGCTTCAAATGAAGGAGCATTTCATGAAGGACTAAACGGAGCAGCAATTTGGAAATTGCCAGTGATTTTTGTATGTGAGAACAACTTGTATGGAGCATCAACATCAATCAAAAATACGCTTAATATTGAAGATATTGCTTTAAGAGCAGATTCTTACGGAATGCCCGGGGAAGTGGTTGACGGAAACGATGTTTTAGCAGTTTATGCAGCAGCTCAAAGAGCCATCACGAGAGCAAGAAAAGGAGAAGGTCCTACATTGTTAGAATTAAAAACTTATAGAATAGCCGGACATTCAAGGAGTGATGGTTGTGCATATAGGGATGATGTTGAAGAAGCTGAATGGTTTGCCAGAGATCCTATTGAATTACTTAAAAATAAAATATTGAAAGAAAAAATTGCTGATGAACAAATCTTGGCTGACATTCATGAAAAAAATGAGCAAATAGTTAATGAGGCTGTAGATTATGCGATTGAGGCAAAAGAGCCATCTGTTGATGATGTACTATTAAACGTTTATTGGGAAGGTGATTAGATTATGGCACAATTAACAATGGTCCAAGCTTTAAATAAAGCAATTGCTGACGAAATGGAAAGAGATTCGAGTGTTTTTTGTTTAGGTGAAGATATCAGCGACAAAGATGGCGGATTCGGTGGAGCTTTTGCTGTAACTAGAGGATTGTATGAAAAATTCGGTGAAGAAAGAGTTCTCAATACTCCAATTTCTGAAATACTGATTTCAGGAGCAGCTATAGGTGCTGCAATGGTGGGATCAAGACCTATTGCTGATTTGCAATATGGAGATTTTATTTTTTGCATGATGGATCAATTATGCAACCAAGCTGCAAAGATGTGTTATATGTCTGGTGGCCAAGTGAAAGTTCCTATGGTCTTGAGAGCACCGGTGGGAGCTACTCAACGTGGTGCTCAACATGCCCAAAGTCTTGAAGGCTTTTTCACCAGAGTACCGGGACTAAAAGTAATTTGTCCTGCAACTCCATATGATGCGGTCGGTCTTTTAAAAACAGCTATTAGAGATGACAATCCTGTTATTGTTTTTGAACATAAAAAACTTTATGGCGGAAAAAGAGTTGAAGCCGGAGCTATAGCTCCGGTCGGAGAAGTTCCTGACAAAGAATATACAATAGATTTCGGAAAAGCTGAAATTAAACGCGAGGGTACAGATATCACAATAGTGGCAAATCTGTTAATGATGTATAGGGCAATGGAAGCAGCCAGTCACTTGGAAAAAGAAGGAATTTCTTGCGAAGTAATTGATCCTCGAACATTAGTACCGTTTGATTTTGATACTGTTATTAAATCCGTAAAGAAAACGGGAAGATTGATGATAGTACATGAAGATACTTACAGTAATGGTTGGGGAGCTGAGATTTCAGCATATGTTGCAGAACATGCTATTTACTATCTGGACGCACCGATCGTTCGTGTTACAACTTACGATACACCAATACCTTTTTCTCCTGTTTTAGAGGATTATGTAATTCCCTCGACAGAAAGAATTATTGAATCAGTACGTCAACTTATGGATAGTTGAATAACGTTAAGCCTGTTAATAATACATAGATTAAATAAGGTGTAAATCAATGAGAATAAATTATAGAGAATTAATAGAAGATGCACAAAATAGGAGTTATGCCATAGGATACTTTGAGGCTTGGAATATTGAATCCCTTATCTCGATTGTCAAAGCGGCAGAAAACAAAAGATCTCCTGTTATGATAGGATTTTGTGGTGAATATTTAGAGAATGCAGAAAGAAAATATGAGGTTGATTTAGAGTTATTTTCTAAAATAGCAAAAGAAGTGGCTTTAAAATCAAGTGTACCGGTAATAACTTTATTAAACGAATCAAACACTGTTGAATACACTCTAAAAGGTATAGAAGCGGGATTTGATTCTGTCATGTATGTAGATGAAAAAATAGAACTTGAAGAAATGATAATCAGACAACAAAAAATAGTTGATCAGGCACACAGAAAAGGCATTTTAGTAGAGGGGGAGATCGGTAGTTTAGGACTTGTAGATGCAAGTTCCGGTGATTTTTATGAAGGTAATAAAACAAGACCTGAAGATGCAGTTTATTTTGCAGAAAAAACAAATGTAGATTTACTGGCGATCTCTTTTGGTAATGTTCACTTATTGGAAAAGTCCAAAGCTGAACTGGATTTTGATTTGCTGAAAACAATAAATGAAAAAGTGTCCATCCCGTTAGTTTTACACGGAGGAACAGGTATTGCAGACGAAGATTTCAAAAAAACAATTGAAAATGGAATAGTAAAAGTCAATATTGGCGCAGGCTTAAAAAGAGAAGTTATCAAGAGCATTCAAAACTATTTTGAAGAATACGATGTTGATGAGATGAATCCTAATGATGTATTAGGAAAAGGGAATCTACAAGACTTAGATTTTTATTCTCATGAAGGTTTAATTACAAAAGTAATGAACTATATGGATCTCTTCAATAGTACGGGAAAGGCGGACAAATATATATGAAAAAAATAAAAATGCCTCCGGGAGGTCAGAATGTTGATGAGTTAATGATTACGACTTGGGAAAAATCAGTGGGAGATCAGGTAAAAAGAGGAGATATTCTTTTAACTGTTGAAACAGATAAAGCTGCAATGGATGTGGAAAGTTTTGCCTCCGGAACCTTGTTAAAAATCTTTTACGAAGAAGGTGAGGTGGTAAAAATTGGTGATGTAATAGCTTTAGTTGGAAATCCGGATGAAATAGCAGAAATTAAGAAATCTGCTGAATATGAGAAATCAATTGACATTCAATCTCCAACAGTTGAAGTATCTGAAGCTATAGAGGATGAGTACCAACCTATTATGCCGACAGAAACTGACAAAGCAGAAAAAGATTTAAAGTATGAAGATAAAAGTAGTGATGAATTTATTAGAGTATCCCCGGCAGCAAAAAAATTAATACGAGATAATAAATTAAATATTGAAGATATTGAACCGACAAAAGGGAAAATCAGTCAAAAGGATGTAGAAGAATATATCAAGAAGAATCAAACAACACCAAAAGAAGAAAGTGATTTTAAGCGGATTCCTCTTACTAATGCAAGAAAAACAATTTCAAAAAGATTAACAAAGAGTGTTCAAGAAAGACCTACTTTCCATGCTGAAGTTGAAATTGATTGTACTGAAATTATTAAATTACGCAAAGATCTTTTTGAAAAATATCAAGAAAAGGTATCTTATAATGACATTATTGCCAAAGCATTAGTAAATTGTATCAAAGAGTATCCATTGATCAATGCAAAAATGACAGAGCAAGATATTATTGTTTTTAACTCCGTTAATGTGGGAATCGCTGTTGCTCTTGAAGAGAATCTAATAGTTCCTGTTGTTAAAAATGTAGAAAAATTAACAATTTTGGAAATTGCGAAAAATAATTCTGAAAATATTAATACTGTGAGATCCGGAAAGTTTAATCCGGAAATAACTCAAAATGGTACCATTACGATTTCAAATATGGGAATGTTTAATATTTCTCGATTTACGGCAATTCTTAATCCTCCTGAAGTAACAATATTAGCAATAGGAAGAATAAATAAAGAACCGATTTGGAATGAAGAACAAGAGAAGTTTGTAGCAAAACCGTTGATGACAATAACAGGTACGTTTGATCATAGAGTTGTTGATGGTGCCTATGGAGCGAAATTCCTTAATATGTTGAGAGAATTATTAGAAAATCCGTTGTTAATGTTGGCATAGTTAACTTGGTTGATAAAGATGATTGGAGACCTTAATGAAAAAATATGACCTAATAGTTATAGGTGGGGGACCTGCGGGTTATGCCGGGGCGTTAAAAGCGGCTCAATATGGAAAAAAGATTGCTCTTTTTGAAAAGGAAAAAATTGGCGGTGTATGTTTAAATGTCGGGTGTATACCGACTAAAGCTTTAAGTTCCAAAGCAGGTCTATTAGAAAACATCCGAACACAAACTCAAAAGGAAGTTCTTCGAGATGCAGGGTTATTCAGCTACAAAAAAATACAAAAACAAAAAAATGAAGTAGTTAATCGTTTGACACGCGGTGTCGACAGTTTATTGAAAGCGGCAGGCGTTGATGTATTTTTAAAAGAAGCCGAAATAATATCACCTAACGAAATAAAAGCAGGCTCGGAAGTATATTCAACAGAATATATTCTGATTGCAACCGGTTCAAGTAATCTTTTGAATCTTTCTTTTGATAATAAGAATTTAAGTTATGACAGTACTGGATTACTTAATATTGACAGAGTTCCATCAAGAATGGTTATTATCGGCGCAGGTGTAATCGGTCTTGAAATGGCAAGCATTTTTAATTCATTTGGAACGAAGATAACGATTGTTGAACTATTACCTGAAATATTGCCTGATTTTGATTCGGATGTTACAAAAGCATATCAAAGACAATTGGAGAAGAGAGGAATAGAATTCCAACTGGGCTCGCTGGTGAAATCAATAGATTCTATACAAGAGAATAAAAAACGTATCATTTTTACTGATAAAGACGGTCAAGAGCAAAACATAATTACGGATATAGTTTTATGTTCGATAGGAAGAAAACCTAATGTAGATAAAGCTAATGCCGAAAAATTGAATCTTAAGATTGATGAAAAAGGATTTATAGTTGTTAACAACATGATGCAAACAAACTTACCAAATATTTTTGCAGCAGGCGATATTACCGGAGCTCCTTTACTGGCTCATGTTGCAATTAAAGAAGCTGAGGTGGCAGTTAAGAATATGTTCTCAGACAAAAAAAATCATCGTTCAACAAATTTGGTACCGTCATGTATTTATAGTTATCCTGCTTTAGCTAAAATCGGTTTAACAGCGAAACAAGCAAAAGAAAAAAATCTTGAGATTTTGGAAGGTGTTTACAATTATATCGGGAACGGAATGGCACTTGCATTAGAAGAAACAACGGGATTTGCCAAAATAATTGTTTCAAAAAAAGACAAAAAAATAGTAGGAGGCCAAATACTAGGTGAACAATCTGTTGAATTAATTATGCAACTGGCAGTTGTTATTGCGAATGAAATGACTGTTGATCAATGGGATGAAAAAATTATGGTTGCTCATCCGACACTTTCTGAAATTTTACATGAAGCAATTATGGATTCAGATAATAAGTCAATACATACACCTTTATCAAAGAAAAGTTAAAGATATGATAAAAAAATACTTGTTATGGAAGGAGTGAGTAGATGAAAAAGTATTTGTTAGGCATAGATTACGGAACCGGTGGAGCAAAAGCTTGTATCATAGACGATGAAGCAAATGTAATTGCATATTCTTACAGAGAATATCCTATTTATACACCTAATCCTGGCTGGTCGGAACACGATCCCAATCTATATTGGCCGATAGCTTGTGACATGATTCAGGAATGTTTGGCTGAAGCAGGTGTAAATCCGAAAGACATTAAAGGTATTGCAAATTCTTCAGCACTTCCTTCAATGGTTATGGTTGATAAAAATAATAATCCTATTAATTTTGCATATAACCTGATGGATCGTCGAGCGAGCGAGGAAGTCAGATGGATTGAAGAAAATATTGGTGGTAAAAAGATATTTGAAATTAGCTGTAATAGACTTGAAGATCATCCTTTTTTCGTAAACTTAATGTGGGAAAAGGCAAATCGTCCTGATGATTATAATTCAATATACAAAGCACTGACAATTGATGGCTATATTCGTTTAAAATTAACAGGAGAAGCAACAGCAAATTATTCTTCGGGAAGTTTCTTTGGCGTAGCATACGATATCAGAACAGACGAAATAGATCAGAATATTTTGAACAAAATCGGCATTTCAAAAGAGATATTACCTGATTTTTTCCCATGTGATCATATTGTAGGTTATGTGACTGATCAAGCCGCAAAGGAAACCGGTTTAGTTCCCGGAATACCGGTAGCCGCAGGATCTGTGGACTGTAATGCAGGTTGGATATCCGGTGGCGCAATAGAAGTTGGAGATATGCAAGTTAATTTGGGGACGAGCGGTGTAATGGGAGTTATTCATAGAGATCCCAATTTAATGGTTGATAGTCTATTAAATTCCAGTTATACAACCGGACCGGATGATTATGTAACGATAACTGCTACGACAACCGGTGGACAAGCATTAAGATATATTCGAGATAATTTATCACAATTAGAAGTAGCTACCGAAAACCTTGTTCCCGGCTTCAATTCCTATCAAGCTCTGGACGCAGAAGCAGAGCAGATAAATATTGGTGCCGATGGTTTGATCTTTTTACCTTATCTTATGGGAGAAAGAACTCCACTCTGGGATCCAAAAGCCAGAGGTGTATTATTCGGCTTGTCATTAAATCATACAAAAGGTCATATTGTTCGTGCTACTTTAGAAGGAGTTGCTTTTGCTCTTTATGAATCTTTTGAAATATTAAAACAACAATGTTCGAAAATCAATTATCCGATTGTAATGAATGAGGGTGGTGCAAAGAGTAAAATTTGGCGCAGAATTATTACAGATGTTTTTAATGTACCTACTGTACTATTAAAAAGCAGAACAGGAGCACCTTTAGGGGATGCAATTTTAGCCGGTGTTGCAACGGGAGTTTTCCCTTCATTTCAGATTGCGAAAGATACGGCAGAATATATCGACAGAATGGAACCGGATCAAAAAGCTCATGATAGATACATGCAGTATTATGAATTATATAAACAAGTATATATAAACGTGAAAGATAATTTTGCAGATTTAGAATTGATTAGAGATCAACAGATATCACTATAATTCTGAAAAAGAGAATACAAGTTGGTTAGACAAAAAAGGGATAGAGTAAATATTTATATATAATAATTAGTTTTTTAAAATTTAGAATGGAGGGTTCTATGGAAGGAAAAATGAAGGTTTGTGTATTGACAGGTAAAAAAGAGTTGGAATGGGTTGAGAGAGATATTCCGCAACCTGCAGAAGGGGAATTACAAATTAAATTAGAATATGTTGGTATTTGTGGTTCTGATTTACATTTCTACGAAGAAGGTCGTTTAGGTAACTGGGAATTAAACGGTCCCTTGGCTTTAGGTCATGAACCTGCAGGTGAAGTTACTGCAATTGGTAAAGGTGTGAAAGGTTTTGAAATAGGAGATAAAGTTTCTATTGAACCTGCTGTGCCATGTGGTACTTGTCCGGATTGTCGTAAGGGCCATTATAATTTATGCTCCAGTATTCAAATGTTAGCGATACCCAATGAAAAAGATGGTGTTTTTGCAGAATATTGTGTACACGAAGCAAGTATGTGTTTCAAATTGCCGGAAGGTGTAGATACATTGGAAGGAGCAATGATTGAACCTCTGACAGTAGGTATGCACGCATGTGCTCTTTCGAATCCGACAGTTGGTGATAATGCAATTATTTTAGGTAGCGGATGTATCGGTTTAGTAACATTATTAACTCTAAAAGCAAGAGGTGTAAGTGAAATCTATGTAACCGATATAATGCCGGCAAGGCTTGAGAAAGCCAAAGAGTTAGGAGCAACTCGTGTATTTGATTCGACAAAAGAAAATATAGTTGAATTTGCAAAAACGTTGCCGGGTGGAGGAGTAAGTCACGTATTTGAATGTGCTGGTAATAAAATAACAACTTTAGAGAGTAGTCAATTGATTAAAAGAAGTGGAAAAATTACATTAGTTGGAGTATCCCCTGATCCTATAATGGAGATGGATTTTGCTACAATCAACGCCATGGAAGGTACAGTATATTCAGTTTACAGATATAGAAACTTACATCAAAAAGGGATAGATGCTGTTGCAAGCGGTTCAATTCCAGTAAGAAAAGTGGTTTCACATGTATACGATTTTGATGATTGTATTCATGCAATTGAGCATAGTTCATCCAATAAAGATGTCGTAATAAAAGGAGTAGTTAAATTTATTTAATATTTGCTATGAGGTAATTTGTTGTGGCGCAATATATTTTAGCAATAGATCAAAGTACTCAAGGAACGAAAGCACTTATAATTGATCAAAACGGGGATATAGTTTGTCGAAAAACCAAAGAACATAGACAAATTATAACTCCGGAAGGATGGATAGAGCATGATCCTATTGAAATATATGAGAATCTATTGACAATGGTTAGAGATATATTATTAGCCCAAAAGATCGCTCCCAAGGATATCAGAGTAATAGGGCTATGTAATCAAAGAGAAACTACTTTAGCATGGGATAAAAACACAGGTGAACCTCTATATAATGCGATTGTTTGGCAATGTGATCGGGCACAAATAATTACTCAGAAAATTATTGACCAAGGTTATGCAGCATATATTAAGAAGGTAACGGGTATTCCTGCATCACCTTATTACTCTGCAGCAAAAATGACATGGTTCTTTGAAAATGTTGAAGAAATTAATATCAAGGCTAAGAATAATGAAGTGTGTTTTTCGACAATGGATAGTTGGTTATTATTTCAGATGCTTGGCGGAACTCCGAAGACAGATTATTCTAATGCTGCGAGAACACAGTTATTCAACATCAACGAATTGAAGTGGGATGAGGAACTATGTGATATTTTTAATGTTCCGATTAATAGTTTGCCGGAGCTTTGTCCATCGAATGATTTGTTTGGATATACTGATTTGGCAGGAATTTTTCCGGAACCGATACCGATTCATTCAGTTATGGGTGATTCTAACGGAGCCATGTATGCTCAAGGTTGTCATAAATTTGGAATGGTTAAAGCGACCTACGGGACAGGTTCTTCAGTAATGATGAATATAGGAAATAAACCAATTTTCAATGAGGAAGGAGTTGTGACTTCAATTGGATGGTTTGTGGATAATAAACCCACTTATGTACTTGAAGGAAATATTAATTACACCGGAGCAGTCACACAATGGTTAGTAGATGATCTGAAAATTCTTGAAAAAGCTTCTCTTGCCGGAACAGTTGCCGGTAGAGCCAGAGATATTGAAGGTCTCTATTTAATTCCTGCATTCAGTGGTTTAGGTGCACCATACTGGAAAAACAACGTAAGAGCTATGATTTGTGGTATGGATAGAAATACCGGCAATGCCGAGATTGTTCGTGCAGGTGAAGAATGTATTGCATATCAAATTACGGATATTATTTCAATAATGGAAAAAGAAATCCAACAAAGAATAGAACATTTACGTGTTGATGGTGGTCCTACAAAAGATAAGTTTCTAATGCAATTTCAGTCAGATATCACTGATTCGGATGTAAGAGTTGCTCAGATTGAGGAATTGTCAGGAAGCGGTGTAGGTTTTATGGCAGGAATAGCTGTTAATTTGCTTGATGAGAATACTATTTTCAACAAAAAACCTGCAGCTGTCTACAGATCGTCCATGGCAGACCATTTAAGAACAAAAAAAATAAAAGGCTGGAAGTCAGCATTAGAAATGTTAATAAATGGATAATTTTATTTAATGTACTCAACTTTCCAATTTTTTGGAAAGTTGAGCTCTTTTGATGTTTAAACAAGTTAAAGCATCAAAGCAGACAGTATCACTATTGATCTCACAATATAAAACACAATAATTGTTATTCATTTTTATTATAAGAAAGCCATCGTTTGTTTTATACAGATAAAGAATGATTTCAAATTAAGTTGCGATGATAGTCTCAATTCCTTGATTATTGAGACTTTTTATTATATGACTGGGTGTTTTATCGTCAGTAATTAAAATGTCAATTTCATTAATTGGCAAACCCAAACAGAGTGAAGTATGATTAAATTTTGTATAATCTGCTACGACAATTGTCGTTGCAGAAATATTTGAAAGAGCATTTTTTTCGTTACTATAAGTTATGTTTGCTTCAAATGTTCCTCTGGTTACATCAATTGCACGACAACAAATAAATGCAATATCTGCGGTAAAATTTCGAATAAAATTTTCTGAAGTGGAATCAAAAACAGTTTTAGACAAATTGTCTATAGTTCCTCCAACTTGAATAACACTACAATTCTGTTTCTGAGATAGAACAGATGAAGCTATTAATCCTGTAGAAATAGCAGTAAATTGCAAATGATCAGGAATAAAATTAACTATTGCTAAAGCGGTTGTTCCTCCATCGAAACAAACGATACTATCTATGGTTATATATTTGACAGCTGCTCTGGCGATTTTTCTTTTTTCTGCCCGGTTTCTTCCTATACGTTCATCAAAAGAAGGAAGGATATAATCTGGTTTCAGATAAGTTGCTCCGCCATGAAATCTGAGAACCAGTCCATTTGTTTCGAAATACTTAAGATCTCTTCTGATGGTCATTTCAGAATAGTGCAGTCTTTCTGCCAGAGAAGTAACTGATACAATTTCTTCTTCTTTTAATATATTAATTATCTTACTCTGTCTTTTGTTTTTGGCAATTGAGTTATTCATGTTAATATTTGATAAACTCCATAATCAATTAATAATTACATTATAATACTATGTTTTAAGATTTACAAAAAACAACTTTTTCAAACATTTTTTTAGAATTATATCGATTTCATTTTTTGTTTTCCGAACAACTGAAACAAGCTTATTAAATAGTCATTAGATATACGTTGTATCTTTCAGACTCCATATATATAGTAATATATATGATTTGTATGTATGTTTCTACAAAATATAAAATATATTCTTATAGATCAGTAGATGAAGAAAAGTTAAAAGAGGCAATATTATGTTAAAGACTAAGTTGTTTGAAATGTTGGATTTGAAAAAAGAAGATATGCTGAGAGATCGTCGTTGGTTGCATCGGTATCCTGAACTTTCATATGAAGAGGAAAAAACAAGCAAGTATATTCTGCAACATTATGCCGGAAAAGATGTCAAAGTAGAGTCCGACATTGGGGGCTATGGCGTTAAAGTAACAATTGACTCGGGAAAACCGGGGAAGACATTAGCTTTAAGAGCGGATTTTGATGCCTTGCCGCTTGAAGAACAAACAGGACTTCCTTTTGCTTCCGAGAATCCGGGTGTGATGCATGCTTGCGGACATGATGCACACACGGCGTATATGATGGCACTTGCAGATTGTCTGATTGAGTTGAAAGATGAACTTGTCGGAAAGATTGTCATCATTCATCAACCTGCCGAAGAAATGCCTCCGGGTGGAGCACTGATGATGATTCAGGACGGTGTACTTGAAGGTGTTGATAATGTTATCGGCTGCCATGTTATGAGTCAGATGGATTGCGGAAATATTTGTTACCATGCAGGACCGACACAACTGGCGAGAGCAAAGTTCACGATCAGAGTTCAAGGCAAGGGAGGTCACGGATCTTCACCCCATGAAGCCAATGATTCGATTGTTATTGCAAGCCAATTAGTTGTTAATCTTCAGACAATCATCAGCCGTCGTCTCGACCCTTTTGAACCCGGCGTGCTCACAATCGGTTCTTTTGACGGTAAAGGTCAGTTTAATATCATTAAAGATTCCGTTGAGCTGATTGGTGATGTGCGTTGCTTGTCTGATCAGACGAAGCAATTGATTGAATCGGAAATCAGAAACATCTGCCATGGATTTGAAATTGCTTATTCGTGTAAGATTGATCTCGACTACAAAAACGACTATCCGGTATTAGTCAATGATGAAAAAATTACGAGGTTTGTCGTAGATGCGATAGAATCAGCTGATATCAAAGGTATTAATCGTGTGTTGGATTATGGCCCGTTGCCATCGTCAGAAGATTTCGCGTATTATACGGAAATAGTGCCAAGTTGTTTCTTTTTTGTAGGCGCAAAGCCGCAAGGCGAAAGTTATCCGCATCATCATCCGAAATTTGATATTGATGAAGATTCAATGATTTATGCTGCAAAAGCAATGGCAGCTGTGGTATATAAATATATGGAAGAACAGAAATAATTAATCTGGAAGAACAGAAATAATTAATCTGAAAGAACAGAAAGAATATACTGTAAGGACAGAAAGAATATACTGAAAGAACAGAAAGAATTAATCCGAAAATAATTAAATTATATTTCTCGACCAATAATAACGGATTAAAAAACGGTTAAGGAAAAATGGAAACAAATAACACAAATAAAATGGACATCAATCAAATAACGAACCATCCGCTTGCCGATTGGTTTATTCGAGTTTTTAAAGGATTTATGATCGGTTTCGGGGGTATTGTACCCGGTTTATCCGGCGGAGTGCTTTCGGTAATCCTTGGTGTTTACGACCGAATGATGAGCTTCTTAGGTAATATAAGGAAAGACTTTTGGAAAAATGTCAGATTCTTCTTGCCGATCGGCATCGGCGGTGTACTCGGAATTGTATTTTTTGCAGGAATAATTGAAGCTGCCTTCGGTACATATGCAGCATTATTTACCGCATTATTTATCGGTTTTGTTGCCGGAACGTTTCCTTCTGTTTTTCGTACGGCCGGCAAACAGGGCAGATCAGGTTCTGATTGGCTGACACTTTCAATAGCGGCTGTATTTGTTTTTGTTATGATGTTACTGGGAGAACAAAACTTTACTCAAGTTGAGCCTAACATCGTCGTTTGGTTTTTATCCGGTGCTGTTGTAGCCTTAGGATTTATTGTTCCGGGACTGAGTCCGTCTAACTTTTTAATCTATTTCGGTTTATATGACAAAATGGCGTCAGGCATCAAAAACTTTGATTTTATGATGCTGATACCGTTTGTAATCGGAGCTGTAATCAGTATAATTCTGTTTGCAAAATTTGTGAATTTTCTTTTCGCAAAATACTACAGCAAAATGTACCATATCATTCTCGGTTTGATTATAGGTTCGACTCTGGGAATTTTCCCGACAGTGATTTTCCCTGCCTTTACTACAGAAAATTTAGCTGCAATGAAAATGTCACTAGTTGTTGCCGTAACGGTAAGTATAGTGATGTTTATTATCGGAATAGTCATATCTTATTTTTTCGGCAAGTTGGAAGAAAAATACAGCCCGGAAGATTAACTTATCAATAAACCATCTGTTTGTGTGTAACTATTAACTATTTAAAAATGACGGATGTAGAAACAGTTTAGAAATCTGATGAAATCAGTAATATGGATCATGTTTTACGGAGAATCATCAGCAGATCTTATTTTAGTGAGGTGGAATAGTTGTATGTATGATCCAAAACCGATAGATACCAGTGATGTGGTTTTGCCGGAGGAATTACTTTCTCTTACGGAAAAAATAGCTGAAAATGTACATGATGTGTGGGCGGAAGGAAGAATATCCGAAGGCTGGACGTATGGAGCAGAACAAGATACAGAAAAGAAGACCACCCCCTTATTGGTTCCATACAATAAATTGCCTGAAAGTGAGAAAGACTATGACAGGAATACCGCACTGGAGACATTAAAATTCATTGTCAGCTTGGGATATGAGATTGTAAAGACAGAATAGACGAGGCGAAAGAAGTGATAAATAAAAACATTAAAATATTTTTCGGATCGTCGATTGTCGATTTTAAAAAAGAACGAATAAGTGTTGAACTATTTATCAGGCGCATCAGTGTTTTATCAGAAAATAGGCATGGCATAAAACTCACTCCTGTTTTTTGTGAAAATTTTGATGACGCTGTCGCGCTACTTCGAAAGCAAGATGAATACAATCAGAAATTGCGCGACAGTGATTTAAGCTTTTTTATATTTTTTACTCGTGCCGGGCAATTCACTGTTGAGGAATTCGAAATTGCGATGGAATCCTATAGAGAGCGAAGCAAGCCGAGAGTGTATGTCTATTTCAAAAATTTATTGGCTGAAGATGAGATAGACCAAAGTCTTGTGGATTTCAAAAAAAGATTGGCAGAAACGGATAATTATTACAGTGGAAATTTCACTCACATTGATACGGTAAAGTTTAGAATACTTTTGGCATTGAAACAATTGCTGAAGGAAAAAATTGAAATAAAAATTGATTCCGGTAATTGTTTAATTTACGGAGAAAAACATTTGTCACTTTCTAACATAGACGAGTTTACGCACAATGAAAATTTACAGAAAATAAGATCAGAACTCGAAGAAGATATCAAGTTGATTTCATCATCAATGGACGAATAAAAAAGAATATAATAAGGGGATACACTATATGGGAGATAAGGCTAAAGATATCAAAATATATCTGGGTTCATCACTTCTGGAATTTGAAGATGAGCGAGACGAGATAGAACTATTTATACATCGTATCAGTGGAGATTTTGAGAAAAGATACGAGATACGCCTTCTTCCCATGTTTATTAAGGGTGTTGGAGATATAGAAACTGTCTGTGAAAGTGATTTGAGTTTTTTCATCATTTTTACGCGAGCCGGTGAGGATACATTTAATGAATTTAAAAATGCAGTAACTGCTTATAGAGAGTCAGGCAAACCAAAGATCTATGTATATATTAAAGAAATATCAGATAAAACAACCGTAGAACAGAGTATTAAAGATTTTTTATCAGAATTAGAAAATACATACCAACATTATTATGGCTATTTTAGTCATATCGATACGATAAAATTACGTATACTCTTGGCCCTTAAATTTTCGGAGGCAAGTTTCTTTGAGGTAAAGGTAGAGTCCGGAAAGTGTATGGTAGATGGTGAGGAGGTTTTCTCTCTTTCGGGAGTATCGGAATTTGCCAATAATAAAAATCTCCGGAATTTGAGAGAAGAGCTCAAAGAAATCAATCGTGAATATTATTTAGAAAAACCAAAGTATGTGTCCGATAAACTCGACGATAGGGGAAAGAGTAAATATGCAAAGCTTGCTTCCAGAAGAGCTTTCTTGCTCGAGGAAATTGAGAAGCTGGAGGAAGAGATCTTTAAAATGACACTCGGGATGAGTCGTGAAATAGCAAGAGGAGGAGTAACCGAACGTCAAAAAGTTGCCTATGCATTATTTGAACAGGGCGATTATGAGGGCTGTCTACATGTCTTAGATACTGATGAAATGGATGATGAATTTGAAAGAGAAATCAGAAATCTGGAGAGGCAAGAACAGCAGATTCAAAATAAAAAAAAGGCGGTTTCTTCACGCTACATTCGTGAATATAGGACGCGTATAGAAGTTCTTGAGGTGATGCTGGATTATAACAAGCGCTTTGAAGAAATAACCGACTGTTATGAGAAGATTGTTAAAATAGCTTTTGAGTATAAGATAGAGTTAGATTCGGTATATGAATATGTAGAATTTCTTTATAATCAAAATAGAACGCAAGAAGCAATTCAAGTCGCCGGAGAGCTTGATAGAATGTATATCTCAAATAAATCATTATTAGAGAATCGTGCAGCATTATATAATCTTCTTGGGATATTACATGATCACATAAATCAACAAGATAAAGCTGAAAAATATTTTTTACAATCAAAAGAAATTGTAGAGCGTCTATATGAAAAGAATCCGGAGAGATACGAAGTTGGTTTAGCAGGTACATATAATAGTTTGGGAGTATTATATAAAGATCAAGGTCAGCCGGATAAAGCAGAGAAGTATTTTCTAAAGTCAAAGGAAATCCATGAACTTTTATCAGAAAAGAATCCGGAGAGATACGAAGGAGTTTTAGCCAGTGTTTATAATAATCTGGGAGCTTTATATTTTAATCAAGGTCAACCGGACAAAGCAAAGAAGTATTTCCTAAAGTCGAAAGAAATCAGAGAACGTTTATGTGATAAGAATCCGGATCGATATGAAGGTGATTTAGCAAGGATTTATAAAAACCTAGGAGCTTTTTATAAATATCTAAGTCAAGCGGATAAAGCAGAGAAGTATTATATTAAGTCAAAAGAACTTTATAAAAATCTATGTGAAAAGAATTCGGAAAGATATGAAGGTGAATTAGCTAGTGTTTATAATAACCTGGGAACTTATTATAAAGATCAAGGTCAACCAAACAAAGCAGAAGAGTATTATTTGAAGTCGAAAGAAATAAAGGAACGTTTATGTGGAAAGAATCCGGATCAATATGAAGGTGAATTAGCTAGTGTTTATGATAACCTGGGAACTTATTATAAAGATCAAGGTCAACCGGACAAAGCAGAGAAGTATTTTCTAAAGTCGAAAGAAATCAGAGAACTTTTATGTATTAAAAATCCGAAACGATATAAAGATGACATAGCTAGTGTTTATAACAACCTAGGAAATTATTATACAGATCAAAGTAAAGCGGATAAAGCAGAGAAGTATTATATTAAGTCACGGGAAATTCATGAACTTTTGTCGGAAAAGAATCCGAAGAGATATGAAGGTAGTTTAGCTAGTGTTTATAATAACCTGGGATTTTTCTATTTCAATCAAGGTCAACCGGATAAAGCAGAGAAATATTATCTAAAGTCGAAAGAAATAAAGGAACGTTTATGTGAAAAGAATTCGGAAAGATACGAAGGTGAATTAGCTAGTGTTTATAATAACCTGGGATTTTTCTATTTTAATCAAGGTCAACCGGACAAAGCAGAGAAGTATTATCTTAAAGAAATCGAGCTCTATGAACGTATAGCTGGGAATAATCCTGAACGCTACGAAAATGATTTAGTTGAGGTTTATTATAACCTAGGAAAATTATATGGAAACCAAGGTAAACTAGAGAACGCAAAGAAGTATTTTCTTAAGTCAAGGGAACTCTTTAAATTGTTATCAGAGAAGAATCCGGGACGATATGATGAGGATTTAGCAGGGGTCTACAATAACTTGGGGAAAATATATGGAAACAAAGGTGAATTAGACAAAGCAGAGAAGTATTTTCTTAAGTCTAAGAAACTCTTTGAATTACTATCAGAGAAGAATTCGGGACGCTATGAAGAGGATCTAGCTTTAATTTATAATGTTCTGGGAAATATATATGTCAATCAAGGTCAATCGGACAAAGTGAAGAAGTATTATCTAAAAGCAATTGAGCTCTATGAACGAATATCGGAAAATAATCCGGAACTCTATGACGGTGATTTAGCTTTTGCTTATCTCACTATGGGAGTTTTTTATGAAGAGCAAGATCAACCGGACAAAGCCGAGAAGTATCATCTAAAGTCAAAAGAACTCTATGAACGTATCTGGGAAAAAGATCCGGACCTATATGAAGACGATTTAGCCAGAGCTTATAGTTCCCTCGGAAATTTTTATTATGATCAAGAGCAACTGGACGAAGCTGAGAAGTATTTTCTTAAGGCAACAAAACTCTTTGAATTGTTATCAGAAAAAAATCCTGGACGATATGAGGAGGATTTAGTCATAATTTATAAAGTTCTGGGAAGTATTTATATAAATCAGGGTCAACCGGACAAAGCAGAGAAATATTTTCTTAAGTCAAAGGGAATATATGAACTACTATCAGAAAAAAATCCGGAACGCTATGACGGTGATTTAGCTTTGTTTTATCTTATTCTGGGAATTTTCTATGACGATCAAGGTCAACCGGATCAAGCTGAACAATATTATCTAAAGTCAAAGAAAATAAAGAAACGTCTGTAATAAACAAAACTGTATGGGAAGAGTATGCGTAATTTTTTACATATTTCACATTTCCCTGTCATTGTTGGATTAAGGTGCTGATGTTAAAGAAATTATATGATAAACAGGTTAACTAAATATAAGGACATTAAATATTGATAGATTGTGGCATCCTATAATTTTGGAAAGTCATTAAAATTTAAATAAAAAACTGCACAAAAGTTTTGATTTGCTGAGAAATAAACGCATATGAAAAACAAACACATTATTTTATTTTCATCCGGTATCTCTGAAGAAAAAGGGATCTTAGACAGCTTGGTAAGTACTTTGGAAGTAAAAGGATATATGTGCTCCTATTGGCGGGATTTGTTCAGCGGAGCCAATGATTCCGATAATATTGCAATTCTCCCGATGCTGATAAAAAAGATACCGACATTTGATTATGCTATTCTGGTATGTGAAGGTCACGATATTACGACAATTCAAAGACAAGGAACACTGGAACAAGTATATACCATGCGTGATAATGTTCTGTTTGAGATCGGTCTTTGTGTAATGGCTCTCGGCTTGTCAAAAACTATTTTGGTGACGGATGCTTTAGTTCGAAAACTGTTTGTGGCAACGGTAAAATCACTGCTGCATGAAACTTTTTTTGAACAAACGATCACGGAAAATTATTCTTTGCTTGATCCGGAAGAAAGAAAAAGAATGCAAGATGATGTCATGGATGTTGTACGAAATCGTTTGACAATAGAATATGTTGATTAGCGAAAATCTTGGAATAGCAAACGTTTCAGAATTGCAAATATCATAGATCAACAAGAATCCTGGCATAGCAAAATCTTATATTAGTAATTACAAGCTTATTCCTTTTCTTTCGGGGCAAACGTACCGGAAGGATAAGAAGGATTTACATTCCAGAGAATCCATTCGTCGAACCCCGAATCATAGACAGCTTCCATTTGTTTGCGAATTACCGGTCCGTTATATTCCATCCAATATCCCTGTGGCAGATAACTGGCGGTGAAAGCTTGCAGATAAGGTCTGACGTGAGCATAGCCTTCCTGATCAATTGCTTCCCGGCCGTCGATAATGGCATCGGTTACGACACCGTATGGCTCCAGGTCGGGTGCCGTATAGCGATTATCACCTAAATCAGTTCCTACTCCATTCGCCATGGCATAACCTACCGGAGCACCATTCGCATAGTGCGAAGGATAAATCATCGGACAAATATTATCAATTCCGGTCAAGCCGATACTCTTCCAATCCTGACCGATTGCATGACCATCTAAATCGCTGGTCATGACAATGGAGAAAAGGTCAGCTCCAATCGGTATATTATCTTTGTCTTGAATTTGAATTGCAGCAGTTTGCAGAAAGCGATTGATTGCACTGAGTTTTTTCGGTACCGTATCGGGTTCGCCGTAATATGCCGCTGAACCGTCAAGTGAACCGCCTGCCGGAAATCTGATATAGTCGAATTGAATTTCATCGACTCCCAAATCAATTACTTCTTCCGCAACATCGATTAAATATTGCCAGACTTCCTGATTATAGGGATTTGCCCATGTTGCATTACCCTCGTGAGGAAATTGGATCGGTATTCCGTCTTCGTTTTGGATGCATAAATCCGGTCGTACCAATGCAAAAGTTTCATCCTTAAAACTTACTATTCGGGCGATTACTCTGATTCCGTTTGCATGACATTTCTCGGTTATTCCTTTAATATCCCGGTTGGCAATAATACAATTTAACTCTTTGACCAAAGGAATTTTACTATCGTATAATACTCCGTAGCTTTCTTTGACATCGATCACAAGCGCGTTAACTTCTGTTCCTTTCACTTCCTCCAATAATGAATCCAAATAATCTGTATCATAAATATAAACGCCGCGAATCTTTTGATGTTCAAAATCCGCTTTATGTTCAGACTCCGGCAGAGGACCGAAATAATCTTCCACCTTTTCATTTTCTTCCGGATCAAAATCTTCAGTTACTTGATGGACAACGCCTTTTTTATCAATATAGGTAGGCAGAGTTGTTTCATAAATAAAAGCATAAGGATCAGTTTCTTTTGTAGTTAGTTCACTGGTTATCAGAGTGTCGGATGGATCTTTAACATTTTCAGGTGCTTTATCTGATTCGGCTTTTTGTTGCTTGTAATAATAAAATAAAAACCCGGCCAATAAGAGAACAATAATTATGCATAAAATAATGATTGTTTTCTTTTGTTTATCTTTTTTGCTGCTTTCCAATTTGATCAGAATCGGTTGCGGCTTTCTGTTTTCTCCATTTTCCATAAAAAGATTTATCCTTAATGTTGTGAATTAACCTCCGGTTTTTTGATTATATCAACGCATTGCATAAAATATAACTAAAAAATTGTTTTTCATTAATTCTTAATCTTTTGATTATAATCAGAAACCAGCTTTGATGCCACATCAACGTCGGAATTAATCGGTACAGGTGTATTGCCGATCATTTGATAATGTTCGGAACCCTTGCCGGCAATAAAAAGTAAAGATTTTCGGTCTGACTTAGTTGCTGATGCAAAAGCTTCTTTGATGCCGTCTTCTCTTTGTTCAGCAATTTTGTAGGGACAACCGGCTTCAATCAAATGTTCAGCCATGGCAGAAGCGATTTCCGAATGCTTACGGAAACCCGGATCATCCGGAATTAAATAAACAAAATCCGCATGTTTGGCGGCTGATTGAGGCAAATCTTCAATCCTGTTAAGTCCTTTGCTGCCGCTGGCGCCGAATAAAGCAATCAATTGATAATCGGGAAAATGTTGTTCGATTGTTGCGAAACTTTTATCAAAGCTCAGGCTGGTATGGGCATAACTGACATGGCAGATAATTTTTTTATCATGAGTAATATAAAGATTGTCACGCCCGAGTGTTTCGATATTATTTAATGCTGCAGCAGATTCCGATTTGGGAATTCCGAAAAATTCTGTTAATGCGATTGCACATAGTGCATTTTCAATATTATAGGATCCGATTCCCGGCAAGGAATATGCAGTAGAATTGACCGTGAAATGATTACTGCCGGAATAAAATTCGATTTTGTCAGCATAATAATCACAATTATCAGATTCGGCAGAATAAGAAATGGCCCGGATTCCTAATTTATCAATTTCCTGCTCAACTAAATCAAGGTTTTCCATATCTTTGGAAAATACGGCAGTATCGGACATTTGAAAAATCCGTAATTTAGACTCCACATAATCTTCGTAGCTCGGATGTTCCAATGGACTGATATGGTCACGTCCCAGATTGAGTAAACTGACAATATCAAATTCGACCCCGGTTACACGATCGTATTTCAAAGCTTGGGAAGATACTTCGAGGACCATATATTCAAGACCGGATTGAACCGCATTCGCTAAATGGCTGAATAAATCCAAAGCTTCCGGTGTGGTGATGGTTGATTCTTCATTAATAATTCCGTCAAAGGTTTCAATCGTAGAAATAATACCGCAAGGTTGTTTCTTTCGCTTTGTTAACCAATGATCGAGAATAGCTTTTACATAAGAAACCGTAGTAGATTTTCCTTTTGATCCGGTGACGCCGATCAATTTCAATTTGCGATCCGGTTGATCATAGAATTCTTTACCGAGATATGACATTGCCAAGCGAATATCTTTGACAATTATATGTGGTAAATCGATTTGGTAATCAACTTCGGAAATATAAACCACAGCACCTTTGGCTTGTGCGTCCAGTAAATACTGCTTTTTGAAATTAGCTCCCTTACAGAAAAACAGAGTACCCGGTTCAACCTGACGTGAATCAAAAGTAATTTTTTTGACAGACGTATTTATGACATTTGAATCAATTAATAATTGTTTTGCCTTTAATACGTTTAATAAATCATCTGTGTTTTTGGTATACAGCATACAGTTTTCCTTTTTTGATATTTCAGTGTATCCTGATTGAATGATAACTAAAATAAAGCTTGAAAAGCAACTATACAGCTTTTAAGTAAATAGAAAGTGAATTATGAAAACAATTTATTTTGTTAACAATTATTCCGGTGTTCATGTTCCGGGATTGAAAAACAGTGTTTATGTATTGCGCGAAGAACTGAATTCAGATGGTATAGTCTTGGAAGAACAAGATTTTGCAATAAATAAATTAAATAACATGAAGAATTATGCTGCAGTTTTTGACATATGTGCCCGCTGCAAAACATATGCCGGTGAGATTTTTGCTCAAGGCAATACGCCGGTAATGATTGCCGGTGATCATAGTATCGGTATGGCAAGTGTGGCGGCTACCGCAGCAAACTATAATAATTTGGGCTTGGTTTGGGTTGATGCTCACGCCGATATTAATACCGACACAACCAGTGTCACGGGCAATATTCATGGGATGCCGATAGCTTCATTGCTTGGTCTGGGCTCGCAAGAATTAACTGCAATTTCCGGTGATCAGCCTTGTCTTAAACCGGAAAATATTCTCTATCTGGGTTTGCGGGACTTGGACCCGGCGGAAACTGATTTTTTGCAGGATTTATCAATTAAAGCCTATTACTATGATGAAATTAAGACACGGGGATTAAATGCAGTGTTGTCGGAAATCGAAACTAGTTGGCAAATAGAAGATATTCATCTCAGTTTTGATTTTGATTCAATGGATCCCCGAATTATGCCCGGAGTTTCCGTTCCGGTGCCCGGCGGTTTTACCGAGGATGATGCATTGACCATACTTAATTTTTTTAATAATAACTTCCAATGTCGTTCTTTTGATTTTGTTGAGTATAACAGGACAAATGATATAGCTGATCAATCCTTGCAGATATGTCTTAAACTGATCAAATCTATCTTAGATGACTAATATCTGTTAAAATAATGTAATATTTAGTAGAAGTGTATTATTTGCTGATTTTATTAGCACTGAATGGAAGGATTTATATGTTAATTCGAGACTGTTCAGGCGGTATAGTTTTTTGCAGAGATCAAGTTTTATTGATTCAAAACGAAAAAGAAGAATGGAGCTTTCCGAAAGGTGTTATTCGTGGTGATAATGAAGCGGATGACATTGCAATTTGGCGTGTCAAAGACGAAAGTGGAGTTGATGCGAGAATCATTGCTTTAGCAGGAAAAACCAGTTATGAATTCTATTCTATAACCAGAAAAAAACCGGTTGCCAACCGAATAAAATGGTACATCATGGTTTGCGATGATGTGAAAGCTACGCCGAATACGGAACAGGGATTTCTTGCCGCCGAATTTTTTCCGATTGATGAAGCGATCAAAACAGTAACCTACAGTCAAGACAGATCTTTGTTAATCTTAGCCAGTCAAAAATACAAAGAACTGAATGAGGGTTTTGATGAGTTCTGATTTCCGATCAATTAAGAAATATGCAGAGATAGAATTTGAAGAAAAGAGATCCCGTTTTATCGGAATTGCCAAACCGCTGGAAAATCCTGCTGAAGCGGAAGAGTTTATTGCAGAGCAAAGATCACGGTTTCCGGATGCTACACATCATGTTTATGCCTGGATTCTCAATAAGCCTCAACATTTGCAACGCTATTCCGATGACGGCGAACCTCAAGGCACAGCCGGTTTGCCTGTCTTGGACGTTTTACAAAAACAAAATTTAGTTCAGGCCGGCATAGTTGTGATTCGCTATTTCGGTGGAGTGAAACTCGGTGCAGGCGGATTGGTCAGAGCTTACAGTAAATCAGCATCTTTGGCGATAGAGACGGCGGAACCGATAATTTGGCTGACCCATCGCATGTACAAATTAAGATGTGATTACTCAAATGCTGAAAGAGTACGATTTCAATTAAATCAATTGAAGTATAATCAAACCGATCCGGAATATACAGTGGATGTAAGCTGGGAAGTTGCAGTCAGACCGGAAAATGAAGAAAGTTTTATTATATTATTGAAAGACTTAACCAGCGATAATATTAATTATCAGAGAGGGAAACTGCAATTATTTCCCTCAGCAATTAGTAAAGATTAGAAATAATATTTAATTTTATAATTGATAATGTGATGCAAATTAGACAGTATGTTTGGAGGATATATGGCAGGTCATTCTAAATGGAATAACATTAAACGCAGAAAAGAAGCAGTCGATGCGAAAAGAGGTAAAATTTTCACCAAGATCGGACGTGAAATTTCCGTAGCGGTAAAAGAAGGAGGTCCTGATCCCGCTATGAATTTTGCCTTGCAATCAGCAATTGAGCGGGCTCGTTCCTATAATATGCCGAATGATAATATCAAACGCTCAATCGAAAATGCTTCGGGTGCAGGCGGAGGTTCTGATTATACGGAAATTACGTATGAAGGTTACGGTGCAGGCGGAGTTGCCGTAATGGTCAGAGCTCTGACCGATAATCGCAATCGTACGGCCGGTGAAGTACGTCATCTTTTTGAAAAATTCGGAGGCAATCTGGGCAAGGATGGCAGTGTTGCTTTTCAATTTGAAACAAGAGGCAGTTTAATTTTGGCCAAAGTTACATATCCCGATGAAGATCAAGTAATGATGGATGCTTTAGACGCAGGCTGCGAAGATGTGGAAATTTCAGATGATTTTTATGAAGTAATAACAGCACCGAACAATTATCACCGGGTGATGCAGACTTTATCTAAAGCCGGATATAATTTTGAAGATGTTTCTTTAGGACCTGAACCGATTACTTTTGTAGAATTAACCGAATCAGAACAAATTGAAAAAGTAGAGAAGTTAATCGAAAACCTGGAAGACATCGATGATGTTCAAGATGTATACCATAATTTGGCAGAAACAGAATAAGATAAATAAACAAAATAATTGAGATGTTTGATTTTTTATTTGGTAAACGCAGAAAAAATCGGGAAGAAAGAAAAGCTGAACGCGAAACTAAGCGAAGGCGTATTTTGGAGATTCCGAAACCGGACGGTGACGTGCCTCTTCGTCCCGGAAAATTGATTTTTAATCCTTTCGGAAGATTTGCGGAAGCTGTAAAAACAACGGTACAGGAAGCAAATTTAAGGGATAAAATCGAAACGGAGCAGGATGAGCGGGAATTTCTGTCGCAAATTGCAGTTGTTGCATTTATCGGAACATCAGGAACGGGCAAGAGCACCAGGGCTTTATCGATAGCTGCAGAACATAAAATTCAATATCTTATTGATGACGGATTATTGATTCACGGAAGTAACATTGTTGCCGGAACTTCTGCCAAAACTGCGGATACACAATTGGAATCTGTTCGCCAAGCCTTATTCATGGACCCGACCAGAGCTGCTAATATGCGACGGGCCTTATTGGATGAAAACCCTCCGATTGTGATGATTCTCGGTACATCGGACAGAATGTTGAAAAAAATATGTGATAATTTGTGGTTAAATCAACCATCAATGTTAATCAGGATTGAAGATGTAACGACGGAAGAAGAACGCCAGATTGCCAGAACAACCAGATTGTCTGCCGGCACTCATACGATTCCGGTGCCGAGCATGGAAATTAAACATGATTTTTCCGGTTATTTTTTAGAGCCATGGCAAAAATTAAAAAGAAGATGGGATCGTTCTGCTGATCGTATCGACTATTCACTCGACGGAGAAAAAACAGTTGTCAGACCGACCTTTTCCACGATAGGGAATTACTCAATATCGGATGAAGCTTTGGCGATGTTAGTTGAGCAAATCTTAATTCGTTTAAAGGGAATTTCGGACCTGACAGAATTTATGGTATTTAAAGAAGCTTATGGTGCAATTTTCAATTTGGGAGTTTCATTGTATTATGGATATAATGCCCAGGAAATATTAAGTCAAGCGCAGAGCAGTTTGAATAAAGATGTGGAACACTATACGGCAATCAATGTCTTGGCAATCAATATTCGTGCTACACGCTTGGTACACAAATAAGAGGGGAGCTCGAGAAATGACTAATTATACTTTTGATCGAAACTCAGACAACTATTCCGATGAGTATCAATCAGACAAACAAACATCCGATCGGTATGCAGAAGCTGCCAGACAAGCAAATTTGCAGAATCAAATCAACTTTGATCCCGATTATCGCAGAGTTGAATTTGAACAGGCTGATTATGCTGATTATAATGAACAGAATGAAGATATTTTAGCAAGAGAAGAAGCCTTCCGTGCCAGTCTTGCCGGAGCCGGTTATAACGGTCAAAGACCTGTTCAAAATCAAGGTTCTCAAGATTTAGATGAATTAAATGAAATGGAACAAACAAATCCTTATGGTGCCGGAGGAAGCGTTGAACGTTCAGGCAGAGCTGAGCAGTTGCAACCCAGACGAACAGCAGGTCCTGAATCTGCTCGTGCTCGCAGACCGCAACGTAAAAGTACCGGACCGGCTCGTGATATTGTCAGCGGTTTATTACAAGCCTTGGTTTTATCTTTTTCCAAAAGACCGATGCAGGCTTTCCATTTGAACTTACATTGGGGCAGTTTGGGTATTTTGACTTTACTGAATGTTTTATTTGTAGCCGGATTAAATACAGTGGTTATCAATAAACTTTTGAAGGCGGCATTGGGTGGTGTAAGCTCGCTGGTTCCGGGAAATACCGGTTTTGGTCTGGGCAAAGTTTTCTATATGTCCTTATTGAGTCAATTGGCTACATTGATTGCAATTATTCTGATGATACTTTTCCTGACATTGATTTTAGGCAGTGAGAAAAAGCCGTTTAAGCAGTATGTACAGACAGCGACCCTCTCTACTTTACCGTACACTTTTGTTTTATTTATTGCTTTGATAGTTTCTTTTTTCCTGCCGCAAATAGGTATGATCTTGGCATTCACCGGAAAAATACTTGCTTTTATCTATTTGTATGCCGGATTCCAAAAAGGACATCCGACTAAGAGAAACAGTCCGTTCTGGTTTTTTGTATTATTGATAGCTGCTGTATTGGTTATCCAATATTTATTTATCGGATGGACTATATCCTGATAAAAAAGACTTATGAAGTTTTTTCATTTGGCAGACTTACATTTAGGGAGAACCTTACATAAATATTCCTTAATTGAGGATCAAAAATACTTTCTGGATTTTGTGATCGAGCAAACAGATCAATATAATCCGGATGCAATTGTGATTGCCGGCGATATTTATGATCGGGCAATTCCCTCTGCAGAAGCAACTCAATTATTTGATTATTTTTT
This sequence comes from Clostridiaceae bacterium, assembly GCA_012838795.1. Lineage (GTDB taxonomy): Bacteria > Bacillota > Clostridia > Saccharofermentanales > DTU023 > UBA5436. The sequence continues at coordinate 41,142 of DUOO01000052.1, forward strand.
GACGGAATTGAGTAAGCGAGATTGTTTGTTGCTGATTATCTCGGGCAATCATGACTCGGCAACCAGACTGAGTTATGCCCGAGATTTTTTTCGGGAATTTAACATCTATATTGCAACCGAAGCCAAGGAACAGGCAGAAACAATAGCTTTAACTTCAGATCAAACATATTATTTCCATTTGATTCCTTTTTTTAAGCCCGCAACTATTAAAAATATATATCCGGAAGCTGAGATTGAGACTTATTCACAAGCTCTGACACAAATAATAAGCTCAATTGATTTGTCTTTATCCGGCAAACATATACTGGTAGCACATCAATTTTTTGTCAATCAATCCGGTGCAGCTATAGTATCAGATTCAGAACAGTTATCTGTCGGCGGTTTGGATCAAATACAGGCTGAATTGGTTAAAGATTTTGACTATGTGGCTTTAGGACATTTACATCAACCCCATCATGTACAGTATGAAAATATCAGATATAGCGGATCGCCTTTAGTCTATTCAGCATCGGAATTAGCCCGGCCAAAGTTTTTAAGCATGATTGAAATGAATGGTGATCCGGGATTCAAATTACATAAAATTCCTTTTGAGCCTTTACATCCTGTGTGTTTAATAGAAGGGAATTTTACTGATTTAATTAACTCAGCCAGAGAAAATCCGAGTGAAGATTATGTTTATATCAGTTTATCGGACTACGAACCGATCCCGGATTTGGCGATACGCTTCAAGAGATTTTATCCCAGACTTTTGGAAGTCAGAACACCTCATTTTAATCGTTCAGCAGATAGTTTCAATGCTTTGAGCACGGCTCCGAGTGAATTGAGTATCAGCCAGCTTTTTGCCTTGTTTCATGAAGAAGAAACGGGTAAAGCGATTTCTGATACTGATCAGAAAATCATTCGGAAACTTGAAGAAAAGGTGGAGTAATATGAAACCGATCAGACTTTGTTTAGCGGCATTCGGACCTTTTGCGGATGAAATTGAAATTGATTTTCAACCGTATCAAAACGGTTTGTTTTTAATTTCCGGTGATACAGGTTCCGGCAAAACGACAATTTTTGATGCTTTTATGTTCGCTCTCTACGGGGATACGACTCAGTCTGAACGTGATGCAGGGCAAATGCGCAGTGATTTTGCTTCTCCCGATACCAAGACTTATGTTGAA
>DUOO01000053.1 GCA_012838795.1 Clostridiaceae bacterium
ACTTCAAAATCATATAATCTGTCAACATCGTCGATAATATATCCCGTTTCATCTAAAAGTAATATTTTTGTACTTGATGTCCCGATATCTATCCCTAATAAATATTGCATAACAACCTCTCAAATCTTATTTCGTATTAATTTTGCTTCAGAAATAAATTTCATCTGAATTTTGAATACAGTTTAATAAAAATCAGTAAATTATTACAACAATTTACTGATTTTTAATTATCTTTTATCTATTAATTTTTTCAGGTTATTACACCGCTTATTAATTGCTTTCAGGCTGTAAAGGACCGGCTAAATCTTTCATATAAAATAATACTCCCGGTCTTGTAGGAATATAAGTAGATGTTGCCCAACGAGTCGGTCCATGTCTCAGTGTTACCCAGAATGACAAACCCTGCCATTGCATTCCTCTTCCGAAGATACCGTCACATCCGCCAATCATTTTATCTGATTTGAAAAACAATCCCGGTCCGACTGTATTGGCATATGCAGGAATCAGACTTGTTCTGCTCTTATAACTCGTCAACGCATTTTGTTCTATTGTCAGCGGATGCAGTGGTGCTCCAATTCTATATTCAGCTTTTAACCATTCTTCATCGGAATCGTAATCTTCCGCAAAGTGAGGTTCCCAGAATGCTATGTGGAAGGCTCTTCCTATTCCGAACACGGTTACCAAACGGCCTCCATCTTCTTTGATTGCTCTTATTTTTTCGCCATATTGCGGCAATACTTCTTTTGTCGCAAAGTGTCGATGATCTTCAGGAACTGTTCTCTCACCCATCAAGTTGAAAAATCCATGTTCCATGGCATATTGGAAAGATCCGTTTTCTTTCGGATCAGTAGTATTACCTTCCGCATCGCTCCATTCATCCATGTTGAAAGTATAGACATGTTTGCAATCAATGTCCCATTGTTCAACAAAATAAGATACCCATTGGTACATACCCATCGGACCTACAGGCAGAATCAAGGCAAGCTTTTGTTGTTTTTCATATGTTTTTTTAATTTCCATAGCTATTTCATGTCCCATATATACTCCGAAATCTGACAATGATTCACATGCTACAGGTTTAAAATCCTCATTCCAAAAACTTTGTCTCTCCGATGCTTCTTCCACACCATTTCCAATGCAATCATCAAACTTTTGAAAATCCCATCCTTTAGGGACAAAAGCTTCTACGTATGATCCTTTTAATGTTGTTATTAAATTCATTTTACCCTCCCTATATATATATTTATTCTCTTCTATCTGAAACTCTAAATATCAAAATTTCTAAAATTGTTGCTCGAAATTATACAATGCCTCTTCTTTTTCTCGTCTGTACATCAACTGCAACTGCAAATAATAAAACCAGTCCTTTAATTACATATTTTTCAAAGGAGCCTAAACTTAATAAACTCATGCCGTTTTCAAGTGATGCCATAACTAGCGCACCAATGATACAACCGATGATCGTACCTGTTCCGCCTGAAGGACTCGTTCCTCCGATGATCGCGGAAGCAATGATATCCGTTTCCGTTCCTGTCCCGCCGGCTATAGCGGCTGAATTTAATCTGGATGTATAGACAACACCGGAAATCGCTGATAATATTCCCATTAAGGAGAAAATTAACAGCATCGTTAATTTAACATTTACGCCGGAAAGCTGAGTCGCCTCCGAATTCCCGCCAATCGCATATACATGTCTGCCAAACGGAGTACGTTTTGAAATAACATTCATAATCGCAACCACAACAAATAAGATTACCATCGGTACAGGAATTCCTCTGTCTAATGCCCATACTACAAATACTGAATAAATAACGACTGACATAAAAATCATTTTTAATATGAATGATGGTAAACTGCTAACTTCAAATTCATAACTTTGCCGGCTTTTTCTTGTACGGATTGACAATACAATATAAGCAATTATACATAATATACCAACAATAAGCGGTGTAGTGTTGTAATCTTTAAATTCAAATAAGCTCGGTAAATATCCTTGGCCAATCGCTTTAAAAGCATCATTATTCGGTTGAATGGTGCTGCCTTGAGTTACACCCATTACACCGCCTCTGAATATCATCTGTGAAGCCAAGGTGACAATAAATGCAGGCAGTCCCATATAAGCAACCCAAAAGCCATGCCAAATACCTATCAGCAACCCTATAACCAGAGTAATTGCTAATGCAGGCACTATATTCATATTATGATTACGGATTAATACAGCTATAATAGACCCGGTAAAACCGATAACTGATCCTACCGACAAATCTATTTGTGCTGCTACCATTACGAAAACCATACCGCACGATGCTATTCCTATAAAGCACATCTGTAAAAATATATTATTGATATTCCTCGGTGTTAAAAATATGCCTTTGGTTACTATTTGAAAAAATATCCAAATAGCTATTAATGCGATGATCATGGTATATTTATGAATCTGACTTGAAACAGTATTCTTTAGTTCACTAATTAACCCTGTTTTTTTCATCATATCCTCCTGTTGCATAATGCATAATCTCTTCTTGGGTTACATCATCTTTTGAAAATTCTTTTACAAATTTTCCTTCATGCATAACAAGTATCCTGTCGCTTATACCTATTATTTCAGGAAGTTCCGATGAAATCATAATAATTGCTAATCCTTCGGCTACAAGATTATTCATAATGTTGTAGATTTCAATTTTCGAACCGACATCAATACCTCGGGTCGGTTCATCCAAAATCAAAATTCTCAATTCTCTGATTAACCACTTCGCCAACACACTTTTTTGCTGATTGCCCCCGGATAAATTCCTGAGCAATTGTTCAATACTCGGTGTCCTGATATTTAATTTATCAACTTGTTGATTGGTTAAAGAAATCAATTCATTGTCATTGATCAGACCATTTTTCGATAAATCATTAAAACTTGCTAATCCTGTATTAAATTTAACATCTTGATGCAAAACCAATCCATGTCTTTTTCTATCTTCAGGAACCAATCCGATACCTTTTTTAATGGCGTCAGAAGAATTATTTATTACAACTTCTTCACCGTTAACGCGAATGGTTCCGCTTATTTTTTTTCCATAATGGCCCAGCAGACTCATAATAAGCTCTGTTCTTCCGGCACCCATAAGACCTGCTATTCCAAGAATTTCCCCTCTTCTGCAACTAAAAGAAATATTGTCAATAACCATCTTATTTGCAATTGTGGGATGCTCAATGCTCCAATTTTCAACTTCCAGGACTACATCTTCCGGTTTTTGATATACTCTGGGAAACATATCTTCTAACTCTCGGCCAACCATATGAGAAATTAAATCACGTTGGGAAAGATCTTCTTTTTTCGAAGTAATAACAGACTGTCCGTCACGTAAAACAGTAATAGTGTCTGCAATGCTGTATACTTCATTCAATTTATGAGATATGTATATACAAGTTACACCTTGTTCTTTAAATTGCCTTAACAGATCTAATAAATGTTCGGACTCTTTATCTGTTAAAGCTGCGGTAGGTTCATCTAAAATTAACAGTTCCGCATTTTTGCTCATCGCTTTGGCTATTTCCACAAGCTGCTGTTGTCCGATACCTATATGCGATATTTTTGTTTCCGGGTTAATATCCAACTCAACTTGATCTAATAATTCATTGGTTCTTTTGTACATTTCGCTCCAATTAATTAATTTAGATTTGTTTTGAATTTCTCTGCCTAAAAAGATACTCTCAGCAATATTCATATTCGGACATAAGGCTAACTCTTGATAAATAATAGCAATTCCGGCAGCTTCACTATCTGCGATATTTCTGTAATACTGCTCTTTACCTTTATATATTATTTGACCGGAATATGTTCCATGAGAATACACACCACTCAAAACTTTCATCAAGGTAGATTTACCTGCTCCGTTTTCACCTACAAGAGCATGGATTTCTCCTTGTTTTACTCTGAAAGAAACATCATCTAAAGCTAAAACACCGGGAAAGCTTTTTGTTATATTTTTCATTTCAAGAATATAATCTGTCATCGATTTGCCTTTCTTACAAGGGGAGATAGAAAAGTTTCTATCTCCCGTCAAAGCTAAAAATGTATATTCTTATTATTTATAATCTTCTTCAGAATGATATCCTTCTTCAATTAGTATATTAGCATTATTTTCGTCAATAAACACTGCAGGTAATCTAACGGAAGGAACATCAATTTCATTTCCGTCTGCATCAGTACCTTTTTCAGTGGTTTCAGTTGCATATGCACCTTCAGCAATCAAAGTGGCGGCAACATCAACTGCAGTCATACCCATTTCACGAGTATCACCCCAAGAAGTCATCGATTGTGTTCCGGCCAAGATTCTTTGAACAGCTGCTACTTCAGCATCCATTCCCGTAATAATTGTTTCTTTAGCCAAGTCATCGCCCAATGCTGCTATAACACCGCCTGCAGTACCGTCGTTAGGTGCTAAAACTGCATCGATAGAGATACCCTCTGCATCTGCAATACTCATTGCATTTTCAACGTGTTTAGTTGCTTCTTCAGGTTTCCAGCCCATACAATCATTTTCACTAATGACATGAATAGCACCGGATTCAATGTATGGTTCTAAGTGCTGATAAGCGCCACCAAAATATTGAGGAGCATTGGAATCGCCCGGATCGCCTTTCAGTAATACTACATTACCTTTTACTTCACCAAATTTGGCTTCTAAATTGTCAACAATATATTTACCGTTGATCTCACCCATATACCAACTGTCAAATGTAATATAAACGTCAACTAAATCTGTTCCTGTTACCAGTCTGTCATAAGATACGACATATACACCCGCATCTTTTGCTTCTTCCACAATTGTAGCAGCTGCATCACCATCATTCGGAGCTAAAATTAATGCATCAATACCTTGTGTAATCATTGTTGCACATTGCTCTTTTTGTTTGTTGCTGTCACCATCTGCAACTGCATGTACTAATTTATAACCTTTTTCTTCACAATAAGCCTGAATTGCGTTTGTGTCATATACCCAGCGCTCTTCTGCAAATGTCGGCATTGATAAGCCTATAAAGATTTCGGAATCATCTTCCGCTGCTTCTTCAGCGTCATCTTTTTCTTCCTCCGCTGCTTCTTCAGCGTCATCTTTTTCTTCTTCAGCATCATCTTTTACTTCTTCTGTTTCTTCAACTTTGTCTGCTTTGTCTTTATCATCTTCTTTGCTTGACTTAGAACCACAAGCAACTAATGAAAGCATTAATAAACAGACTAATAAAATTGATAATATCGTTTTTGTTTTTTTCATTTTTTTCTCCTTATAATGTTTATTGATAATTTTTTCGTTAAACTACTTTAACTATGCATACAACAAATTATTATTATAAAACCGATTCACCTCCTTCTCTCTTAAGCTATACTTTAATCCTAATAATTTATTGTTTTCAACATCCGATCTATTGTTCTTGCTTGTTTTATTGAAAAATCCGATGTAACGATTGGAGTTTTCCCATTTAAGATACAATCAGAAAAATGTTCAAATTCCAGTCTATAATTATTGGGCGATTCAACGTCTATTGTTTCCGTTGTTCCATCCTTATGCTGAAAAATCAATTGAGATTTTCCTGCAAAATTATATTCTAAAGGAATTATCAGTTTTCCGTTATTACCGAAAATATAGATTGAATCATCTCGCTGACTACAACCTATATAAGACTCCATAGAGGCTTTTACGCCGCTCTCATAAATAAAAAGAAAACTTGCGAAGTCATCGACATTAAATCTGGTAAAATGGGCATGACCGAAAATTTGATCCGGTTCTTCATCCAATAAAAAATGTAAGAAAGCCGAATTGTAGCATCCTATATCGTATACCGATCCGCCGTTGCTATGCCTGCGAACGGTTACATTATTTTCGTCTCGGATGTCTCCTTCATCATAAAAATGAGCATGTATGAAATTTATGGATCCTAATCGATTACATATATTCTTTATTTCAGCCATAATAGGACTATGCAAGAAAGCAAACCCTTCCATCAAAAGACAATTGTTTTTTCCGGCAACGGAAAACAAATCAATAACTTTTGCTTCAGTAACTGCTATAGGTTTTTCACAGAGCACGTGTTTCCCTGCATTCAGAGCTTTTATTGCCCATTCATAATGTAACGAATTGGGCAAAGAGATATAGACCGCATCTATTTTTTCATCCTTCAGCAACAGACCGTAATCATCATATTCCTTATAATCGCCAAATATCTCACGAAATTTTTGATGACGTTCTTCTCTTCTGGTCGCAAGTGCAAAGACTTTTGCATTCGGAGTTTCTTTTAAAGCAGGACCGGTCGCATTTTCTAAAAGGTTAGAACCACCTAATAATCCCCAATTTACTACAGCGCTCAAAGTACACCTCGAAAAATGTTTTTAAAATCACTTTAAAATATGCATATATATGTTAACTTAAAATACTTTTATTATCAATATCCGTTTTAAACAATTAATTGTTTGTCTTTTTATGCAGAAAAAAGGCCATAAATGATCCCTTCATCTCGGAAACCGGGCAAATCAAAATATTAATAATTACTTAATGAACGGAAGAAAGAAAAGCATCTATCCCGATAGAAGCACCTCCGATCAACCCGCTATGTTCTTTAATTGTTGAATAGCGAATTTGAGGAGGATAAAAACAATTTTTATCAATATATTTTTGTAAGTTAATTAAAAATTCCTCTCCGAAATTTACAATGTCACCACCAAGAATAACTAAGGGCACGTTCATAATAGAAACAAATATTATTATCAAATTACCTAAGCGAATTAAATAATCCGATAAAATCTTATTTACAACAGTATCTGTCAGGTAATAATCTCCCAATAATTTAGCATTTATAGATTTGTTGTTTTTTTGAATATAACGAAATATAGTACTATTGCCATTATTTTTTATTTCATCATAAACAGTCGCACAAACATTTTTTATTGTTAATTCTTCCTCGATTCTATTATTAAAACTCGAAAGATCTTTATACATGGAACTTGAAGCGAAACCGATTTCGCCGGCAGCACCGTCATGACCTTCATATAGCTTGTTATCTATTACTATTCCGGCTTTAACTCCTACATCAAATCTGAAAAAAGCAAAACTGTTAAATCCCTGTGTATTTCCTGATTTTCTCTCTCCTATTGTTGATAAATTGACATCATTCTTCACTATAATCGGACAAGAAAATTTCTCTTTTAAATGTAATTTGATAGGCTGACTGCTCCAGATTGCTGTGCCTGCAGCATACGAAATGCTTCCGGTTTTCTCATCAACTATCCCTACATTTCCTATGACAATAGAAGCTACATCTTCAAGAGAAACAGCATTCTTTTTGAGTAAGTTTTCAATGGCTTTTGTTAAATAATCAGAAAGAGAAAAGTCATTTTCCTTATAATTTAACGGTTCTTCAATAATTTCCTCGAATTCACAATTTAAATCAGAAACACCGATAAACATATTGTTTTGACCTAAATCTATAGCAATTATTCTTTTATATTTTTCATTGATCGAGTACAAAACCGGTTTTCTGCCAACTTTTGTAGATATTTGACCACATTCTTTAACCAATTGCATTTTTATCAAGTGATCAAGAATAGAAATAATTGTCGGCGCACTCAGGTCAAGAGTTTCTGAAAGACTCCTAATTGTCATCATCTTGTTTTCAGATAATTGGAATAAAACTCTTTTCTGGTTTCTAAGTCTGACTAATTCTTGATTTTGGCTAATATCGATTTTTTTCAAGTTTAACCTCTTTTAAATATTAAAACCAATATCTATTATAATATTAAATTATGATTGTATTCAATATTAGTCCAATAATTAATAAATTCTAAATCAATATGTTTCAGAGCATCCAAACGTAAACCGTCCAGGTTCAATTTGTTAACAAACCAAGAACCCCAACGCTTTCTTTCCTCAATTACATCGGGATTATTGTAATCCATATCAGCATGCATTAAATAGTCGTAATTACCTTTTTCTTCTTCGGTAACATTCTCTGAAAAATCTTTCGCTTCGCCCTCTATTTCACCAAGAATTTTGAAAATCCTTTATTACCGGTCATCTGATCAAAATCAACCGCTGTAAAATGTTGATGATACCACTCGAATTGAGAATATTTACCGGCTCGTCCCGGAAAGACAAATCGTGTCCAGCCCTCAATATTATAAGGTTCGGAAATTTCTGTTTCGCGTTCTTCCGGATCCA
>DUOO01000054.1 GCA_012838795.1 Clostridiaceae bacterium
CATTTTCTATAGCTTCCCAACATTTTTCAAATTCTTTACGAATTATCATCCCATCATTTAGAGGTTGAAAGAACATTTTATATTCATTATTTAATTCCATTATTCGAGGAACAATTTTACTATCATAAGCTAGATTTCTTAATTTGATTTTGTTTTCGTTAAGAAATTGATGAATCATTGAAAGATTTATTTTCTTTCCAAGTATATCTCCATCTATTATCCATGAGACGATTGAGTCATATACTTTATTAGGTTTACTTAAAAATATGTTTTCAATTTTCCGCATAATTATTTCTCTAAGACAATAATCAGGGAATTGTTTGTATCTAATTCTCTTTAAATAGCCTATTAATCGATTCAAATCATAATCCAATTTATGATCAATACCCATTACTCGGCAAATATTATTAGTAAATGAAAGAAATTTTCCATCCGAAGGTTTAATTTGATAATCGTAAAAATCACGTCCATTATTATTTGAGTTTATTGCTCTATTTATTAAATCTTCAAGAAATGTAAAAGCTAATGGTGAAACTAATGAAACATAAATATTAGGTCCTCTATCTAATTGAAATTTCCAATTTGAAAAGATACCTCTTGCATTTGCAGTCCCGAAATCCCAATATTCTTTACTGGCATTTCTTACTTTACATTGTATACTTTCTTGACTTGCATCTTTATGTCCAATCCATAAATCGACACCTTGTTCCTCATCACCAACTGCTTCAAGAATAATATAATCAATCTTTTCTTCCAGCAGTTCTAACATATGGTAGATAATAACTCTAATTTCAAATCTATTTCCGTATTTATCTGCTCTTCCACCTATTTCATAGGGCATTGTTTGACCTCCGGCATATCACTTTTCCATTACAACAAAATTGATAAAAACCCTCCTAATATATAAGTACTTTTTCTATGCCTGTTTATCTTTTTTATTGACTTTCTTCTATACAATATGTAATTTCCTGAGAATGTTATGCCTTAAGAATACCAAACTATACATATGTACACCATCGATTTTAACTTTGGCATATATGTTAAATATGGTAATGCATATTCGAAAAAGTTAAAATTATACTTGACACCAATAAAAAGTTAAAATTATACTTGACATCAATAAAAAGTTAATGTTATACTAAAGATAGGTGAAAAGTTAAAGTTATACAAAAGGAGAGAGATTATGCTTATAAAAGATTTAATATATAAAAGTACAATAGGAGATGACTATAACTTAGAAAAAATAGTAGCTTATTTATTTCTAGGTTACATGAGATTAGAGGAGTATTTTTCAATCTATGAAATAGAAGCTTTTATTGACGAAATAGATTCACCAGAAATCAAAAACTTTGTTCGTGGGAAGTTTAATAAAAACGATTATGAAAAGTTTGATAACGAAATTATTCAAAAAGTAAGCAAAGAATCAATAGCAAATGAAATAATCTATATAGATAAGCATCTTGATATATATGGAGTTCGCGGGGGAACATTCAGTCAATATGAACCTGTTTCTGAATCAGTTGTTGAATTAAGCTTAAAGACAGTGGAAATATCTACAATAAATTCTGCTATGAATTTTTGCTGTGGTATAGGAACCAATATTATTAGGATGGCTGATAGGGGCATTAAAAACATAACAGGAGTAGAGTTAAATTCTGACTTTGCAGCTATAGCAGAAATTAGAACCAAGTTATATAAAATCACGAATCCCGGTTATAAAATTGAAATAATCAATAATTCTGTTTTTAAATTTTCACAAGAAAACATAGAAGAAAAATATGATTTGGTCACTGTGCAAATTCCTTGGGGAGTTAAAGGTTTGGGTAATCAATTAGATACTTGGAAAACTGAATTATTAAAGGATGTAACCATTGGAAGAAGTTCAGATTGGTATTTTCTGATATTGGCCATGCAGCACACTAACAAAGAAGGAAAAGCAATAACTCTAGTTAGAGAATCAATAGAATATATATATTCTGACAAAGAAATCAGAAGAAAATTTGTTAAAGAAGGATACATAGAAAGGATTATACAACTTCCGGCAAATTTGCTTCCGTATACAAGTATCTCATCTTTGCTTATGGTTTTAAGTTTTAATAATAATGAGATAGAGTTTATAGATGCTTCAAATTCATATTCAGAAAAAGGTAGAATGAGATATTTTTTAAGCAAAGATATCGAGCATATATTAAGCGAGCAAAATTCTTATAGAAAAATTATTAACAAAAATAAAGTTCTCACGGAAGAAAGGTTATTGCCCTCATATTACGGTATTTCGAAGATAGAAGAATCAATAGAGCTTGGAGAAATAGCACATATATTAAGAGGACAAAATTTTCTGAAAAAAGATCTAGATCTTCTCATCAGTGAAGTTGTTACCAATTATCAGCTAGTGAGAACCAGCCATTTAGAAGATGGTTTAATTGCTGGGAGAGAATATTTAACAGAACCTCCGAAAAAATATGAAAAATTAATAGATGAAGATATATTGCTGACAAGAGTGAGTTCAAATAAGAGCATAGCTATGTATAACAAAGAGGATAAAGAAGTGATTATGGTAGATCAGTCTTTGTTGATAGTTAGGGTAGATAGAGAAAAAATCAATCCATATTACGTACTTGCTTATTTCATGAGTAAATTAGGAAAAGAACAATTATCTGCGGCTTATTCCGGATCCACTATTATGCAAATTAGTGTTAGTAATTTAAAGAAAGTAAAGATTCCAACCCTTAATGAATATGAGCAAGAAAAAATAGCGAGATCAACTAAAGAATACATAGAAGATATCAGAAAGAAAAAAACACAACTTTCTTTGTTGTTTGAAAAACGAGATGAAGACATAAATATCTGGTTTTCGGAGGTGACTTGATTGTTTCAATTAGGATTTGAAGAATATAGTCAATTAATTCCCAAAGTACAAGAACATATTAAATTAACTATGACTAAGGCTAACCGTGAAGGAAATCTTATAGAATTTTTGAGAATGATTAGTTTTCCTTTAATAGAAGTACCTAATTTTGAAATGAAAGAGGAAGAAAAGAAAATCTTAGTGATTGGGTACAGCATAGCGAGTAAACGAGATTTGTTGAATGTTGCATGTAATAGGGGCTTCTTGGATGAAGATTTTGATTTTGAATTATCAGAGCCTGACAAATATGATTATTCCAAATTAAGAAACAGCAAAAAGTATAAATATGTTTTAGTAGGACCCATAGCACATAACCAAAAGGGCAAGGGAAAGTCTAATAGTATGATTAGTGAAATGGAAGAAAGTGAGGAATATCCTACAGTGATTAGACTTTTGGATAAGAAAAATGTACTGAAAATCTCTATTAGTAGCTTTGAGAAAGCGTTATTTGAATTACAAAATTTTAGGAGAGATTGATGATTGAAATAGACAGTTGAGAAAATAAGTTAAGACTTTAAACAAAAGTAGAAGAAGAGATTGGACTTGTCACAACGTATTTCTTCCTTTATTAGTAAGAGAGATATTTTGAATAACATGTTAGCATAAGAGAATATGTAGAATAAGATAACAACAACAGACAAGTAAAGAACCAAAGAATATAAGAGGGAGATATGTCTAGAAAAAATAATAACAATGAAGACGTTGCTTTAGAGTCGATTTTATGGAATTGTAGAGTTGCTCTTCGTGGATTTGGAAGTACTGAAAGAAATAGAGATGCAGTTATTGGACTTGTGTTTTTAAAATTTGCAGGAGACAAATTTGAGGACAGAAGAAAAGAAATTATTCAGGAACACCCTGATATTTTGATGCTTAGAGAAATGCCTGCTTCATATAATGCTAAGAATGTTTACTACCTAAAAGAAACTGCAAGATGGTCTTATATCGTAGAAAATGCTTCTTCAAATGACATAGCGATTATTATCGATACAGCTATGAAAGATATTGAAGAAGATAATCCATCTCTTAATGGAACATTGCCACAAAATTTATATGCTACTTTAGGTGCTCCGGCAGGAAAGATAAAAAGTCTTATTGATGAAATTAATAAAATTGATGAAGACAGATTCCATGAAGAAGATTTAATCGGAAGAGTGTATGAATATTTCCTTCAAATTTACGCTGCTTCAGGTACAAAAGAAGATGGTGAATTTTATACACCTGCGAGTATTGTAAAATTAATTGCAGAACTTATTGAGCCATATGATGGTGTTGTATATGATCCTTGTTGTGGTTCAGGGGGAATGTTTGTTCAAAGTATGAAGTTTATTGACAGGCATCAAGGCAATCGAAATAAGATTTCTATCATCGGTCAAGAAAGTAAACCAGATACTTGGAAACTTTGTAAAATGAATCTTTCGATAAGGGGTATTGCACATGACCTAGGAGATACCAATGCCTCAACTTTTACCAATGATTTGTTTAAAAATAGAAAAGTTAACTATATCATGGCGAATCCGCCTTTCAATCTTAAAAATTGGCGTAATGAAGATGAACTGATAGATGATCCAAGGTTTAGTGGCTATGCGATGCCACCTGTATCAAATGCAAACTATGCTTGGATTCTTCATATGATTTCCAAGCTAGATGTTAATGATGGTAAAGCCGGATTTCTTTTGGCCAATGGAGCACTTAATGCAGATAGTGCTGAATATGAGATTAGAAAAGAAATTCTTGAAAAAGACTATGTAGAAGCAATTATTGTACTACCTAGAGATATGTTTTACACAACGGATATTTCAGTAACCCTGTGGATACTCAACATGAACAAAAAAGCTGGAATAAATCAAGGTAGAAAGTTGAGAAACAGAGAAAACAGTGTTTTGTTTATGGATTTAAGAACTTGGGATGAAAATATTGAGACTATAGAAATAGATAAAGGCAAGAGAAAACGAAAAGTTGCTTTTACAGATGAGCATATAGAAAGAGTTAAAGAGATTTACAACTCATGGCAAGAGGAAGATGGTAATTATAAAGATATTCCAGAGTTATGTAAGTCTGTCTCTTTAGAAGGTGAAAGAGGCCTTAGGGATAAGGATTATTCTCTTGCCCCCAGTAAATACATTGAGTTTATAGATAGAGATTTAGATATCGATTACGAAGAGGAAATGGTAAGAATCCAAGAGGAAATGCGCATAGTCCTGAAAAAAGAAAAACAATCTCAAGCCATGCTCGAAGATGCATTTAGGGGGATAGGTTATGGGATTGATTAAATATAAATTAGGAGAATTGATAGAAAGTTCAGATTTAAGAAATAGAGATACAAACAATAAATATTTAGTAGATGACGTTAAAGGTATTTCTACAAATAAAGAGTTTATTGAAACCAAGGCAAATTTAAATAATGTTAATCTGGGTCTATATAAAGTAGTCCAGCTAGAGTATTTTGCTTATGTTGCTGATACTTCCAGGAGAGGAAATAAAATTTCTCTTGCATTCAATGATTTGGAAAGAACAGTTATTGTTTCCTCTATATCAACTGTTTTTAATGTTACAAGAAGGGATTTATTAGAACCATATTACTTGTTTATCTATTTTAATAGGCCTGAATTTGATAGATTTTCTCGTTTTAATTCTTGGGGTTCAGCAAGAGAGACTTTCTCTTGGGATGACTTTTGTGATATTGAGCTTGAATTACCATCGCTTGATATTCAAAAAAAATATGTAGCTGTGTATGAGTCTTTGTTAGCAAATCAAAAAGCTTATGAGGAAGGGTTAGAAGATTTAAAATTAGCTTGTGATGCAACAATAAATAAATTGATAGATACTACAAAAAAAGATTTCCTAGGAAAATATATTCAAGAATCTTCTATTAGAGTAAGAGATTTAGAAGAACATAATTTTTCGTTAGAAGATATTAAAGGCATAAGTTCAATTGATAAATGTTTTATTGAAACAAAAGCAAATACAAAAAATTTAAGTCTTCAGAATTATAAAATAGTTCCAAATGAATATTTTGCTTTTAATCCAAACACAGCACGTATGGGTGATAAGATTCCTGTCGCTATGAACAAAGATAAAAACTCTGTGTTAGTGTCTTCGATATATCCTGTATTTACGGTGAATAAAAATATAATTAATCCACTTTATCTATCTTTATATTTATCAAGACCAAATTTCGATAGATATGCAAGGTATCATTCTTGGGGTTCAGCAAGAGAAACTTTCGATTTTCAAGATATGCAAGAAGTTAATATCCCCCTACCTGATATAAAAACACAAAATGCAATAGCAGATATATATACAGCATATACAGAACGCAAAGAAATTAATGAAAAGTTAAAATTAAGACTTAAAAACATATGTCCTATTCTAATCAAAGAAGCAATGGAAGAAGCTTCGAGAGAGGAGGCCTAGCCGTGAAAGATATTGTATTAAAAAATAAATTTACGGAAGAAGAATTAGAAAAAGCAATCATAAGTTTATTTGAAGAAGAAGGATATCTTTTTGTTACTGGTGATGACCTTCATAGAAGATATGAAGATATATTACTGGAAGATGATTTGAAGGAGTTTTTACTCCGTCGTTATTCTCAAGATAGCTTAACTGATTTAGAGCTTAAAACAATTATTAATAAACTTAAGTTTATTTCTTCTGTACCTCTTTATCTTGGAAGCAAAGAAACATTTTTGTTAGTTAATGAAGGATTTAATCTTGAAAGAGAAGATAAGACCAAGCTTGCATTACATGTATCTTTTATTGATTTTGATAATCCAGCTAACAATATCTTTAAGGTTGTAAATCAGTTCACGGTGAAAGATAGGGAGCATAGACGCCCTGACCTTTTAGTATTTATCAATGGTATACCTGTGACTATTTTAGAATTTAAAACAGCTATATCCGAAGAAACAACAATTTATGATGCATGGGAGCAAATACACAAGCGATATAAAAGAGATATACCGAGTTTGTTGAAATATACTTTTTTATCCGTTATTAGTGATGGCACAAATACTAAACTTGGAAGCGTTTTTACTCCGTATAGATTTTATTATGCTTGGAATAAAATAAATGAGCACGAGAAAGCCAGTGATGGGATATCTTCATTAATTACAATGGTTAAAGGTGCTTTTTCTAAAGAAAGATTGCTTTCTATTCTCAGAGATTTTGTTTTCTATCCTGATGATAGTAAAAAAGAAGAAGTTATTGTATGTAGATATCCTCAATATTTTGCTGCTACAAAAATGTTTGAAAATATTAAAAGCGAAATTAGGCCATCGGGTACTGGTAAAGGTGGAACCTATTTTGGAGCGACTGGATCAGGCAAAACTTATACAATCCTCTATCTTTCTCGCCTTTTGATGCTTAGGGATAGGAATATCTTTTCTAACCCTACGATACTTATCATTACGGATAGAGAAGATCTAGATACTCAAACTTCTGAACTTTTCGTTACAGCAAAAAGATTTTTACATGAGGATAATGTTAGAAGTATTGAATCCAGAAAAGATTTAAAAGAAACCCTTGATAATAAGCCTAGTGGTGGGATTTATTTAACCACTATTCAAAAATTTAGTGAGGATATAGGGCTATTATCAGAACGTGACAATATTATATGTATATCTGATGAGGCTCACAGAACACAGACTGGTACTGGAGCGAAGTTAAGAAAAACAGAAGAAGGTGTTTTTACAAGCTATGGCTTTGCTAAATACTTAAGAGATTCTTTTCCGAATGCTACTTATGTTGGTTTTACAGGAACACCAATTGATGAGACAATTGCTGTTTTTGGTGATGTAGTTGACTCTTACACTATGAAAGAATCTTCCGATGATGGAATTACCGAACGTATAGCCTATGAACCAAGATTAGCAAGGGTTATTATTTCTGAAGAAAAAGCTAAAGAGATCGAAGCTTACTATGCCCTTTGCTATGAAGAAGGTTCTACCGAAGAGCAAATTGAAGAAAGTAAAAAGGCTATGTCTAGGATGTCTGTTATTTTAGGTGATCCTGATAGATTGCGAAAAATGGCGGAAGATATTGTCCTGCACTATGAAAATCTAACTGAGCAAAAGCCGAAGGTTGTGAAAAAAGCGATGATTGTTTGTTCAACGAGAGAAATCGCTTTTAGACTTCTCAAAGAGATTCTAATCTTAAGACCTGAATGGGGCGAATCCAAAAAAGCTGAGAATGAAGAAAAGTTAAGCAAGATGGAATTAGATAAATTGGTCAGCCTTCCGAAGATTAATCTTGTTGCTACAAGGGGTGCAAATGATGATGAAGATTTGTATGAAGCTTGTGGTACTAAAGATTATAGGAAAATGCTGGACAAACAATTTAAAAACAATAATTCTAACTTCAAAATCGCTGTTGTAGTAGATATGTGGATTACAGGTTTTGACGTTCCATCTTTAGCTGTAATGTACATTGATAAACCATTACAAAAACATACGCTTATTCAAACTATTTCAAGGGTAAATAGAGTTTTTGAAGGTAAAGATAAAGGCTTAGTTGTTGATTATATTGGAATTAAAAGAAATATGATGGAAGCCATCAAGATTTATGGAGGTGAACAAGAAAGTCCAATTGATGAGATTGAAACATCGATAAAGATATTTAGAAATTATCTGTCTTTAATAGAAGATCTATTCATTTCATTTGATAAGAAAGATTATTTATATGGTGAACCTCTTGAAAGGCTTATGTGCTTGAATAATGCCGCAGAGTTCATTCAACAAAGTAACGAAACTGAAAAAGAATTTATGGGACTATCTCAAAGGTTAAAAGCTGCTTATAATATTTGCTTCCCTTCTGGAGAACTCACCGATAAAGAGGTTTCAATAGGCCAGTTTTATTTAGCAGTTCGTTCTATTATCTACAAGCAAACGAGAGGGAATGCTCCAGATGCTGAGATAATGAATGAAGTTGTTGAAAAAATGGTTGCCGAAGCTATCCAATGTACAGGGGTTGAAAATATTATAGATGATGAAAAGTCTATAGATTTATTCAGTGAAGATTTTATCGAGGATTTAGATCAAGTCAAATTACCTATAACTAAATTTAATGCTCTTCTGAAATTATTAAGAAAAGCTATAAAAGACTATGGCAAAACAAATAAAATAAAGGCTTTAGAGTTTACTGAGAGATTAAAACGTGTAGTTGAAGAATATAATAATCGAGATAAACTCGCCTTTGTAAGTGAAGTTACAGAAGAATTTGTTAATAATCTTTCTGATGAGCTTATTCGTATGATGAGAGATTTAGAAGAGGATAAAAAATCTTTTGAGAAGATGGGCATTACATATGAGGAAAAAGCTTTTTACGACATCTTAATTAATGTTAGAGACAAGTATCAATTCCCATATGCAGATGACAAATGCATAATCTTAGCGAAAAAGATAAAAGAACTTGTTGATGATAAAGCACAGTATACAGACTGGTCTAACCGAAATGATATCAGGGCTCAATTGAATTATGATTTAGTAGTTCTATTAAGTAAAAATGGATATCCTCCAGAGTGGAATCAGGAAGTATTTGAAAAGGTGTTAGAGCAGGCTGAGAATTTTAAAAAGGGTATGGAGGAATAAAATTAATGAATTTTGAATATGGCTCTTTATGGAGAAAATGGGATTTACATGTGCATACCCCAATGTCTATATTGAATGAACAATTTAATATGGATTCTAAATTTGATGAGTTCTTAAAAACGGAATTAGGAAATGAAGAGTACAATAGTCTCAAAAACATTGATAAAATAATGTATTTTTACATTAATAAGTTATTTAACAAAGCTTTAGAGGAAAATATAGTAGCGATTGGCATCACTGATTATTATTTTATTGATGGATATAGATATATAAAAGAAGTTCTTAAGAATGATGTTTTGTTAAACTTGATATTTAAAAATGAAATTGAAGAGGATAATACTTTTCTAAGTAAAGTAAAAGCTATTAAATTATTTCCTAATATAGAGTTCAGAACTAATGTGGTTATAGAGGGTTCTAAATTGCAAATCCATGTTATTTTTTCGGATGAACTCCTTCCTGATGAAATAGAAAGAAATTTTATCAATAGAATTAACTTATTTACTCCTGATTCTAATAATACGTATACACTTTCACATACTAATGTAAAAGAAATTGGTGGTGATGCGAAAAAACGTGGAATTGGTGGAGATGGTAGCGATTTACGTATTGGGCTAAATTTAATCTCTGTGACATTAGACGAGATTAGAGAGAGATTAGATGATACAAAATTTAAGGGTAAAGCAATAATGGTGCTTGCAGAAGAGGATCAGTCAAGGATGTCATGGTTTGGACAAGTAGGGTTGGAGCGAGCAAAATATTACCAATATTCAAATGCTATTTTTACAAGCAATTCAAGGTCGATTGCTTGGTGCGCTAGTGAAGAGTGTCAAAGAACAATTAAGAAAAAATTACCTTGTTTGTGGGGTTCTGATGCACATGACTTTGAGAAACTATTTTTATTTCATGAAAATAGATATTTGTGGATTAAGTCAGATGTAACATTTCAGGGTTTGCTATATTCTTTGTTTAGGTTTGAAAATAGAATTTTTATAGGTGAATTACCAAATGAATTGGTAGAACTAAGGAAACGAGAATATTATACGATAAAGGAAGTATCTATAAAGCCAAATAAACAAAATCCTAAAAGAGAGTGGTTTGATGCGGATATTAAAATAAATCCTTTTATGACTACTATCATAGGAAATAAAGGCAGTGGGAAAAGTGCTGTCTCCGATATAATTGCATATTTATCAAATTCTCATAACATGTCTCATGCATCTTTCTTAAATAAAAGGAGATTTTTAAATAATAGGGATAGATATGGAGAAGATTATAAAGCTAAAATTACTTTTTTAGATGATAATAGACCATCTATCATCAAAAGTATTTTGTCAGATTCATATGATTCTCAAGAAAATGAGGTTGCTAAGTATTTACCGCAAAGTTACATTGAAGAAATATGCAACAATATAGGTAATATGTTTCAAGAAGAGATTAATAAAACGATTTTTAGTTATGTAGCGACTCAGGACAAAGGTAAAGCTCACACCATAGAAGAATTAATAGATATCAAAACAAAAAGTATAAATACTAATATTTTGGAACTTCAGACTGAATTAAAAACTGTAAATTTAGAAATAATAGCTTTAGAAAACAAATCAACAAAAGCATATAAAAGAAAAATAAGTAATGAATTAAAGTCATTACAGGAAAGAAGAGAAAATCATTTAAGATTAAAACCTGTGGAGGTAGTTAAGCCTAATGACATAGGTTCTAGTGAAGAGACTCGGTTAATCCTTGAACTAAAGTCTAAAAAAAATGAATTTGAATCTCAGATTGCAGATAGTGTAATTCAGTTAACCAAAGTGAATGAGTACTTGCAACAAATTAGTGATCTAAAAAATGATATCAATAAAATCAAAGAAGATACCGAAAGAGTGAATTTAAATTACAAGCAAATCATGTCTAATATGAAAAAAGGCCATACAGAAATTATTAAATTAGATGTTAAAACTTTTGATTTGGAAAATATTTGTCAAGAATTGTTAGTTGAAAAGAAAGATATTGAATCGTTAATAAATGAAGTCGAACCGGATGTAACCTTAACTGTTGCTGATAGTAGCAAAATTACAATTGAGACGATAGATCAAAAATTAGGAATAATTAATAATTTGCATGAAAAAATAAATTTTATTGACCTTGTTATTAATAAATTAAATGAGGATATTTCTACTGAACAACAGAAGTATTTCAATTATGAAAAAGATTTGGAAAGCTGGAACAGGACTTTATTAATGTTGAGGGGTGATATTCCTAATGAAGATGGACAAAAATCTATTAAGGATTTAAGTGTTGAATTAGAGTATATTAATAAATCTTTGGAGAATGAATTGGAAGCCAAAAGAAAAATTCGAGTAGAAAAAGTAAGATTTATCTTAACAGAAGTTTATAGAAAAAAGAAAGCATTGGAAGAAATATACTTACCTGTGCAAGACAGGATAGAATCCATTGAGGCATTAGGGAATAGCAACATTGTGTTCAGATCTTTAATAACTGTAGACACAAAAAAATTTGTAGATGATATTATTCAACTTATTGATCAAAGGGTGGATAGTAAGTTTAAGGGTACTAAAGAAGGAGTAATCTTTTTAGAAAATATAATTGATGCAACGGATTTTAATGAAGAAGGTTCAGTTATTGAGTTTGTTGAAAAATTATATTCAGCAACCAGTGATGATATAGATAGAATAGATCAATTAGTTAAGGATCGCGAAAAAATTAATACTCTAATAGGAAGTCTTGATTATTTAGAACCGAAATTTACCATTAATGCTGATGGAAAAACATTAAGTGAACTTTCTCCTGGAGAACGTGGAATCGTACTATTAGTTTTTTACCTTGCTTTGGATAAAGAAAACATTCCTTTAATAATAGACCAACCAGAAGATAATTTAGATAATCAATCAGTTTATTCTAAATTAGTCCCTGCTATCAAAGAGGCAAAGAAAAATAGGCAGATAATCATAGTGACTCATAATCCTAATATTGCTGTGGCTTGTGATTCAGAAGGTATTGTTTTTTGCTCACAAAATAATGAAGGTCTAGAATATCATACGGGAAGTATTGAAAATGAGGATATGAATAACCATATTATTGATGTCTTGGAAGGAACAGTCCCGGCTTTTGATATAAGACGTCATTCTTATCGAAAAATAAATTAAAATTTGCAAAAAATTATATGGTGAATAAATACATTTTTTTTACGCTGAATACAAGGAACTAAGACAGAATTTAATAATAAGGAAAAAGTATATGAATAAAAAACTAGGAAGATTAGAAGAAGTAGATATTAGAGAATTATGGGCGCATGAGCAATTTAATTTCTCAAACTGGCTCGCAAAAGATGAGAACATAGAATTATTAAATGAAACAGTGGGCTTGACATTAACTGACATAGACAAGGAAGTTTACGTCGGTTCCTATCGATGTGATCTTGTTGCAGTTGATGAAACAACAGGTATAAAGATCATAATTGAAAATCAATTGGATGCAACAAATCATGACCATCTGGGTAAAATAATCACTTATGCTTCAGGGCTTGATGCAAATGTAGTTATTTGGATTGTTAAAGAAGCAAGAGAAGAGCACAAGAGTGCCATTGAATGGCTAAACAACAATATGGTCAAAGAAATTTCTTTTTTCTTATTGGAAATTCATGCGTACAGAATTGGTGATTCTTTACCGGCTCCAAAATTCGAAATCATTGAAAAACCTAACGATTTTGTTAAAAGCACAAAAAGTTCCAAAGGTGATGAATTAAGTAAAACAGAGTCTGAGAGATTAAATTTCTGGACTGAATTTAATCACGTTATTTCTGAAAACGGAAAGCCGTTTAATATTCGCAAAGCTACAACAGATCATTGGTATAGTGTTGCGTTAGGGACAAGCGAGGCTCACATTAGCATTACCTTGGTAAATAAAGATAGCAATATAGGTGTTGATGTTTATATCAATGACAATAAGGATTTATTTGATGAACTATATACGCAAAAAGAAGAAATAGAATCAAAACTTGGTTTTCCTATGGAATGGGAAAGACTTGATGATAAAAAAGCCTCTAGGATTAAGTACTATATCCCCGGCTTGAACTTTAATAGACAAAATAATTATCCTGAATTGATGTCAGAGATCATTAATAAAGTTGTTATCATTAGAGATGTATTCAAGGGATATTTATAATATTTGAATGAACCGATAGCTAATTCGTTAGAAAAACAAAATTAAAAACAAATAAATTAACTTTCGCCTTAGCAAGCATGAAATTCTCTTGTTAAGGTCGATCAATGAAGAGGTAAACTGATGGCTAAAGGAATAATTTATGTAATGACTACTGTAGTACCCGGTTTAATTAAACTTGGAAAAACCGGCAGTGATAATTTTGAATCACGTATGTACCATTTAGAAAGAAATGGCTACGCGAATGTGGCAGGCTTAAAGCGGAAATTTGCTATCGAAGTAGATGATTATGACGAGAAGGAAAAACTACTCGATGAGATATTTAGTAAAAGCAAAGTGCCAAATACTGAATTGTTCGCATTAGATGTAGATTTAGTCATTCAGTTATTATCATCATTTGAAGGAAAACAGATCTATCCGGAAGAGAAAACAAAAGAAGAAGTCTTTGATGAAGCTGTCAAAGAACTTGAGGTAAAATCAGATTCCGGTTTCATTCCCGATGGCACATACTATTTAGAACGTACAGTCAAAGGTTTTGGAAAAACTAGAGGAACAGCTATTGTAGAAGATGGTGAATTTAAGGTATTGAAAGGTAGTATCTGTGCTCCCGTACGGCCCGGCTTTGTTCCTGAACTCAGGAAAAACGCCAGAATTCAAAACAATGTCTTATTAGAAGATGTAGTCTGCAGCTCTCCATCATCCGCCGGTTGGCTTGTTATAGGCAGAAGCAATAATGGCTGGACAGAATGGAAAGATGCGAACGGTCAGGTAATAGATATATTTAGGAACAAATCGGCACAAAAATGATGAATGGATACCGCGTTCCCGGAAGGTCAGCAGATGGACTTCCGAAAGCGCGGTTTCCAATGAACTATAATGATGTATAAAATTTATATGCCGCCCTACTATGAATCAAGATGCGTTTGACAATCACAAATCGTGACCTCTAATTGTTATAATAGAAGTTATCGCAAATTGCGACCGGTTGTGAAAAGCGCAAGCCATAGATTTTCGACGCACCATGTCGAAAATCTCGCATACTATCGTGGACACATTATCGTATTAGATACAGAAGAGAGCAGGTAATGAACGAATATTCAAGGATATTGATAGAGCAATACTGCAGGACACACAAGAGGACAAAGAAAAGTTCATTTTTATCAAATCTTTTGAAATTGTCGTACACCATGGATCGTGAACCGGCAGACTGGGAAGCACTTGAGCTTGCACAATACATTGATAGAGAGAAGGATCCGAAATTGAGAGATGCATTGATCAATTTAGATGAATTTCTTTTTGGATGAAACAAGCTCCGAATAAGCGGGCGTAAAACCGGAATCCTCCGGTTTTTTATTTTGAGTGCCAAAAATACCAGAAGTTGAGGAAATAATTTTTTATCAGTTGATTCGGATAAATTTCAATAACAGCTACCCTATTTTCTTTCGTGCTAAGATAAGAATTTATGTAACCTGATGCAATATGCAGATGCTTTCTGCAAAACGCGTTCCCAGAAGGCCAGCGCTAAGAAAAAAGCCAGTTAGTTATTTTTACTCAGTTTTCTCATTGATTCCTTACTATGAATAATGATTTCGAAAAGTTGGACCAAAGATAAGAGGTGTATTTATATATCAAAAATGAAGGAATATGGAATACTTGCGATATATACTAAGACAGGAATTTATAATCTATATTTACAGGAAAAACAAATCCATAAATACAGGAATTAAGATAGAAATACGAGGCAAAAATGAATCGAATTCAATGACTATTTTCTAAAATTTACCATTCGATGCGATCGAAACCTTGACAAGTCATGTACAGACGGACATAATTTAAGTATACATAGGCTTTTATCGTGTTATAGCCTATAATTAATAAAATTTCAATAGTGGGCTCTTATGAGAGTAAAGCAATCATAGGCTTTATAGTAAAATTCGCCTATATTTACAATAATCAGAGGATTTCGTTATGATCTACACTTATAAAGAGTGCATGGAAAAATGGTCATCAAACTATCAGATAAAAAAGCAGATCGCAGCGGGGGATCTGTTTCAGATCGAGAAAGGGTTATACTCCGATACACCGGATGTATCCACCCTTGCGGTTATTTCTGCAAAGTATCCGAAGGCAATCTTCACTATGGACAGTGCCTTTTACTATCATGGGTTGACTGACGTGATTCCGGATGAATATCATATAGCAACAGATAAACACTCCTTTTATCTCAGTGATAAACGTATACACCAATACTATATCCAGTCGGACATTCTGAATATCGGAGTTACCACGATGACACGAAGAGATGCTACTTTTAAAATCTACGACAGAGAAAGGATGCTGATTGAGCTCCTTCGTTATAAAAACAAGCTGCCCTTTGATTATTATAAAGAGATTCTTGGAAACTACAGAAGTCTGATCTATGAGCTGGATATAGAACGCATACAGGAATATGCTGATACGTTTCCCAAATCTAAGATGATCAGCGAAGCTCTGGATGCGGAGGTGTTTTGATGGTGACGATCAGAGAGATGATACGGCAAGCAAATGCCGAAGGATATACAGATGAAAACGCAGAGGCCAAAGTATGCCAGGATGTTGTTCTCAAAGCATTATCTGAAAGTTCCCTTAGCCGAAATGCCACGATCAAAGGCGGTGTTGTGATGCGCAGCATTTCCCATGATGCACGTAGGGCGACGCTGGACATGGATATTGACTTCATACGCTATTCTCTAAACGATGAATCGATCCGTTTGTTTATACAGAAATTAGATTGCCTCCGAACTAGAATAAAAAAAGTACAACTGAAACAAACGGATTTTTCTAATATAATGAATCAAAGGAGAAATCAGTTATGAGGCAGCAGTACAGCAAAGACTTTAAGCAAGATGCAGTAGTATACGTAC
>DUOO01000055.1 GCA_012838795.1 Clostridiaceae bacterium
ACTTCAAAATCATATAATCTGTCAACATCGTCGATAATATATCCCGTTTCATCTAAAAGTAATATTTTTGTACTTGATGTCCCGATATCTATCCCTAATAAATATTGCATAACAACCTCTCAAATCTACCGTTGAATATTACTATAATTAATTTAATTCGTTTTGCATTATATCTATAATTGCTACTAGTAATGTCATTTTTCCTATTTTTTTACCTTTTTGTGTCTATTATCATAATTGACTCTTTTTATACATGCTTTATATCACCATCTTCACCTAAAACTTCAAAAATTTTTGAATTCAGACAAAACGGGACTCATAAATTATGTCCCGTTTTGTATTCTCAATTTATAATTATTTTTCACTTATGAATTTTACATGAATCAATCAAAACTTGGTGGATTCAAATATTTATCTGCAATGGTTCCATCTGCCAAATCTTCAGCCATAACCCCACTAATCGGACAATATATACCGGTTGACACAACATATCCAAACGGAGGATTATCTGATGGCCGATCTGTCGGATGAGCTGCTGCATGTAAATTGAGGAAAGCATAATATCCAATAAAATATGGATCGTCAACAATAGTTGCTGCCACTTCTCCTGCTTCCATTAAATCATTTGTAGCAGTATTGAAATCCGAAGCAATTACATCAACATTGTCTCCCATATCTAAAGAACGTACCGCCGCAGCAACACCCGCAGCACCCAATCCTTCTGTTACAAAAATCACGTCTATGTCAGGATTTGATTGAAGTAAAGACATTGTAACTTTTTCCGCTTGTACAACTTCACCTTCATGGTTTAATTCAGCAA
This sequence comes from Clostridiaceae bacterium, assembly GCA_012838795.1. Taxonomy (GTDB): domain Bacteria; phylum Bacillota; class Clostridia; order Saccharofermentanales; family DTU023; genus UBA5436. The sequence continues at coordinate 821 of DUOO01000055.1, forward strand.
CAACCTCTACTCCAGGATACTCTTCTGCACATTTATCCTTAAAACCGTTTAACCTTTTTTCTAAGTCGACATTTCCGGGAACATAAAGTATGGCAACTTGACCTTCTCCATCCACCAACTCATTAGCAATCTCTGCTGCTTTCTCGCCAAAACTGACATTATCTGTACCTACTAATGTTAATCTTTTACTATCAGGTGAATCCACATCAAAACTAATTACAGGAATACCATCATCAATAGCTTTGTTTATTGAACTGACCAAGGTTGCAGAATCCGCTGAAGTTACTGCAATACCGTCTACATCTTTTGCTATCAATTGCTCCATGGCTTTTGCTTCGGCAGCAGCATCAACTTCCGGAGGACCGACAAGTTCTGTTTTAATATGTGAACCTATTGATTTTGCTGCATCTACAAAACCAGCATATGTCCAGTTAAAATATTCTGAACCCTTTGAAAATACAACCATTGAATATAACTCTTCCGGCTTTTCCTCAGTCTTAGCCGCGTCGTCACTATCATCTTTTTTACCACTACACGAAATCAACGTAAATAGCATTATTAAACTTATAAATAATGCCATACCTTTCTTTAATTTAGACATTTTCTTCCTCCCTCTTTTTAAAAATATTGGTTTTTATATTTATTTCTCTAAATTTCTCGCTGAACACCACAGCAAGAATTAAAAGCAAACCTGTAACAACATCTTGATAATATGTTGAAATTCCACTCATAATAAAAGAACTATACACCATTGATATAAATATAAGTCCCAGTACTGTACCTCTAATATTACCTATTCCTCCCCTGATCATACTGGCACCACCCGCAGCGACAATTGTTATAACTCTCGTTTCAATTCCCGTTCCGTAGCTTGCATGTGCACTATTAAAAATAAAACATGCAATTATTCCAGCAATTCCGGCTAATAAGCCTGACTGCATATATATAAAACGAAAATATCTCCTAGTATTAATTCCGGAAAGTTCTGCCGCCCTTGGATTGCTGCCTACAAAATACACATATCTAAAATATCTATTTTGGGATAACATGACCCCATAAAAAATAACCAAAACTATTAAAACCAAGATTGGAATACTTAAACCTAGAATTTTTACATTTGATAATTTAGTAAAATTTTCCGGAAAATCAGTTATAACTTGACTGTCTGTAATAACTAAATTTAAGCCCTTTAATGTAAGTTGCATAGCTAAAGTCACCACAAAGGGATGAACTTTTAGCAAACTTCTTAAAAAGTTATTTATGAAACCTAAGAACAAAGCAATAATTAAAACAATTAACATTGATATATATATATTAATTTCAGCTTTGATAAGATAGGCATAGATTATGGCGGAGAAGGGCATGATTCCAGCAATAGATAAATCAATTCCTCCAGAAATAATAACTAAAGTCATTCCTAATGCCATTATACCCTCAAGAGTATAATTATTAATCATAGCCTCAAAACTTCTTAATCTTAAAAACTTCGGATTAACAAATGATATAGAAACTATCAGCAATATCATCAGCACAATCAGGACATAATTCTGAACATCCAAAGATTTTAGTTTATTTAAGAGGAATAACTTTTTGTTGTTCTCTTGCTTACTTCTCATATTTACCCCTCAGCATATGCTAAAGACATCACATCTTCTTCTGTTAAATTATCATTCTTTAATGTTCCCTTTTGTATACCTTCATGCATTATCATTACTCGGTCAGACAATTTTAATAATTCAGGCAATTCGCTTGAAATCATTATTATTGCCATTCCATTATTTGCCAACTCTCTTAAAATGGAATGAATCATTTCTTTGGCACCAACATCAACTCCTCGTGTAGGCTCATCGACAATCAGAACGTCCGGATGTGCCGCTAGGGATTTAGATATCAATATCTTTTGTTGATTACCACCTGAATATTCAAAAACATTCTGATTAATATTAGGTGGATCTATTTGTAATTCTTTAACATATTTTTCGGCAACAATATCGGCTTTTTTCTCATTCATAACTCCTAAAAATTTATTAAATTCTTCAAAGGAAGAAGCTATCGTATTGTATTTTAGACTTTTTGTTAAAAACAATCCTAATTCCTTGCGATTTTCCGTGACATAGCATATCCCATTTTCAACGGCTTTTTTCGGATTATCAATTACTAAATTGTTCCCTTTTAACATAATTTCTCCAGAATTCAATTTATCATATCCGAATAGAGCACAAGCCATTTCAGTCCGTCCTGCTCCAATCAGTCCAAAAACACCTAATATTTCTTTTTCTCTGACTTCAAAAGAAATATCTGAAAATCCTTTTCCAAATAATCTGTCTGCTTTTAATATTACGTTTCCGAAATCATTCTTTGATAGCATGGATTTATGATAGTCCAAATCTCGTCCTATCATCATATTTATGACCTTAGGTATAGTCGTCTCTTCCCTCTTTAGCGTACCTATTACATATCCATCTCGCAATACAGTTGTTCTATCTGCTAAAATTTCTACCTCATTTAATTTATGACTTATAAAAATAATTGAAAGATTTCTTTCCTCTTTGATTCTCTTCAAAAGCTGTATCAAATTTTGTATTTCTTTTTCAGACAAGGAACTGGTTGGTTCATCCAAAATCAAAATTTCAATATTCTTAGAAATAACTTTTGTTATTTCTATAACTTGCTGCAAACCCACACTCAGGCTTCCCGCTTTTATCCTTGGATCTATGGATATCCCCATTATATTTAAACACTCTTCAGCTTGAATATTTAATTCTTTTCTATCTATAAAACCTAATTTGTTTATCGGTTCCCGACCAATTAAAATATTTTCAGCAACGGTTAAATTGTCAGCAATACTTAATTCCTGATGAACTATGCCAATTTTTTCCTTAAATGCATCAAGAGGATTTTCTAATACTATTTCTTTACCATGTTTGTAAATTTTTCCGGAAGTGGGTTTAATAACACCACTTATAATGTTCATCAATGTCGATTTCCCTGCACCGTTCTCACCAACTAAGGCATGTATTTCACCTTCTTTTACAGAAAAATCAACATCATGCAAAACTTCAATCCCACTAAACGATTTACATATTTTTTCGCATATCAGTATTTCAGCCATATGCTAGTGTCCCCTTCTTCTCATAGCACTTAATTTAACGCGATCTGCATAAAGTGTAATTAAAAGCATTATTCCACTTACTGCGTATTGCCATTCAGCTTGCCCACCAAATTGTATAAAGGCATTATTGACCACTGCTACAATCAACACACCAAACATTGTACCAAACATATCGCCTTCGCCACCCGACATGACAGCACCACCAATAACAGAAGCTGCAATCGCTCGAGATTCAAAGCCTATACCATATGTCGCGGCACCCATACCATATCTACTCGCAATTAATACTCCAGAAAGACCAGCAAAAAAACCACTCAACATATATGCGAAAACTTTTAATTTGTCAGCAGGAATACCCGACATTTCTGCTGATTTTGGAGAGGTACCGATCATATACATTTGCTTAAATAAATTCATCTTCTTCAGTAAAATTCCAACAATAATTGATAAGATCACAGAAATTAAAACCAAAGAAGGTATAAACACAATAGTAGCTCTACTGAGATTCGTAAACGCAGGGGAAAGACCACTTATTAAATAGCCCGATGTTGTAACGTAGCAAAAACCTCTAATGATCGATTGAATCCCAAGCGTTGCAACGAAAGGTGCCAATTTAAATTTTGTTACCAATATTCCATTGATAATTCCAACAATAGCGCCAACTAAAATTGTTATAATGATTGTAAAAAAAACGCCCATCCCACGCTTTGTCAGTACAGCACTGATTATACTCGCCAATGCTACCACTGCACCTACAGACAAATCAACTCCGCCTACAATAAGTACAATCGTCATTCCACAAGACAACAATAAATCGAAGGACATCGTTGTAAAAATTCCTGAAAAATTGGAATAATTTAAAAAAGTACCCGGCTTTAAAATGGAAAGCATTAAAATTATTATGATAGAAATAATAATTAACGTCGTTAATCTATTCTCAATAATTTGCTTGTATAGCTTGTTTTTCTCCCTCATTATTTACCTCTTGAGTCAAGATAATTTCTAATCAACGATTCAGTCCGTTTACTTGATTTATTTGATTTGCAGCATATCCCTTTAACATTTTTCAGCAGAATAGGAATTGTATAAATTCCTATTCTGCTTTTACCAAAGTTCTATGTCAGTCAATTTAAATATCTTTACCAACTAAAGATTGAACGTTAGCAGGTAAATCTGTTGTGCATCTTAGTTTTCGTCCTTTCTTTTCAAAAGAACTTTCAATTGATGCACCACAAATTTCAGTATTAGGATGTAAATATAATCCTAAATCAATTCTCATTCCACAATTCTCTACATAGTATTGTTCAATATACGGATGAACAAGCATCGGTTCTAAACACTCGGACAAGCCTACACCATGACTATCACTGAAGAAGTGATAATCTGCCATATTCTCTCCATCCAATTCTTTTGTGCCAAAATATGTACGTGGCTCTAAATCTACCAAAGCATTCGACTCTCCGGTTTCACAAATTCGAGCTAAAGTATTTTTAGCGATTTCATATCCTTCAACTAAAATTTCAAAAAATTCTTCTTGTAATTGCGAAGGTGTTCCCATGACAAAAGCTCTTCTACACATTCCCTTATAACACTGAAAACTGGGACTACTGCTTATTTGTACAATATCACCTTCTTGAATAACACGATTAGTTGCAGGGCCAATAACTGTTCGGCATCTATCAGCCGAAGTTACAATTGTCTCACAACCATAACTTTCAGCACCTAATGCTTTCGCTACATAATCTCCCACTGCTGCTATTTGTAATTCTCTCAAACCGGGTCGTGAAACTGCCAACATAGCGCGTGTTGCTGCAGAAGCTATAATATCTGCATATTCCAAAGCTAAGAATTCTTCATCGGATTTATTAAATCTGATATTCCTATATTCTTCACTTAGGTTGACTACTTCTGCATCAGGATTCATACCATAGGTAAATTTTTCATAGTATTCACAAGGAATATAATCATGTTGTGTCAAGCAAGCTATTTTTTTGATATCATGACCAACATATGTTTTCACTTCCGATAACATTTCTTTAAGTTCTACACCTTCATAGTATTCTCCTGGGAAAGCAAATTCATCAACAAATGCTGTGGGTAAATTTAATCCGGTTTCTTCTGCTAAAATTCCAGATTCAGGACCAACTAAAAGCATTGGTCTTTTGTTTGGAGAAATTATTCCACTAGCTCTTTCTAAGGTAGGATTATATCCGGTTAGATACACGCCATCAGCAGGATGTTCTCTGTACCAATAATAGAATGCAAAATCCACATCATGTTCTTCCAATAATTTCCAAACTTCTTTGTATCTTCTTTCATACTCTGGTTTAGATATAGTAAAATTGAGGTCTATTTTCTTTTGGTAAAGGTCAATTATCTTCTCAATATTTAAAAAGTCTTCTTTTGTTATTCTCATCTTCTCATATCCTTTCTGTAGTCATCTTCAAAATAAAATTTTTAGGGTGTTCCACATCAAGTGCTAAATATTTTATCTTTTAAATTTATTTTATATAATTTGATAACGTTTTTCTAATAATTTTTATAAGTATTATAAAAATTGTTAGAAATTCACAAAATCAACCTGTTTTATTTGGGAGATTCACAAGAAAACATGGAGAATTAAGACAATTTATTCGTGAAAATATCTCATAGTACTCGCTTTGTTGTATGTTGTATTGTATTGCGTTCTACGGTTGGAAAAATATTGCCTAGTGTTCAGTCATATTTAATGGATTCCATAAATTGTACATCGTATTACAAATTACTTCATGTATTTCAAAAGTTTTAGGTTGTTTTATACCTATTTTTATTTTTTCCTGTTGAAAAAGAAAAATCCTGCGATTGAGTTCACTTGTAAAACTATCATAAATTAACGGTATTAAGCTAGTAAAATAACCGGTAATGTAAAATTTTTCCGGATCAAACATATTTATTAATATCGAGGATAATTTACCCAATATTTGACCAAGAAAATCTAAATATTCCTTATATTTTTTTTTATTATTGAATAGATACTCCGTACATAAATTCCACTTTTCCGGTAAATTCAAGGTTGAATCAATATTCGTTTCCTTCAAAAATTTATTCACAATATAGGATATACCCAAATCTGTTTCTACGCATCCAATATTGCCACAAAGTGGACAAATCTGATCACTTCCAATTGGAATATGTGCCAATTCCGTAGCATATCCATTTTTACCTTCGACTATATTTCCCTCGCATATTACACCTGCTCCAACACCTTGTGATATATCTATACAAACAATATTTTTACAAGATGAGTTTTCTGTATATTCTGACAAAGCCCTTAAATTAGCACAATTATTAATATATACTTTACAATCAAAAACGTCCGTTAATAATTTTTTCAAGGGTTGATTTTCAAATATTTCCAGCGCACTGCTTTTCAACTTATCATCATTTTTATCAAAAATGGCGGGAACGGATACACCAACTCCAATCAAATTAGCATCAATAAATACCCTTTTACTTAATAATTTATACGTCGAATATATTTTATTGACTATATCATTAATCTCATGTTCACCAGAAATATCAATATCATCCCATACCAGAACTTCATTTCTCAAATTCAACAAAGCAATGCTCAGCATATTTTCTATCTGTAAATCTACCGTTAACACATGAAAATTTTGATAGTTAAAGGAAATTATTGACGGTGTTCTACCCACCCTCTGTTCAGTAATTTTCGTTTCTATTAAGACATTTTTTTTGTATAATTCAGAGCATAAATTGTATACTGTTGCCATACTGAGATTTGTTTCGATTGCAACATCTTTTTTTGTGTATGTATCATCAAACCTTATAATATCAACAATCTTTTTGACATTATAAGTCTTAATATCCATCACATCTGTAATTAATGAATCCAATAAAATACCCCTTCATGCCTTATTATTTGTATAAGTAATCTACTAAACCGAAAAATGATAATTTATTAATAATATTAGCACAATTAAATGAGGTAGTCTAAGATTTATGCTTCCTGTTTTTAGATTTTTTGGGGGTGACATTCATAATTTGTTATATAAAAAGTGTAAATTTTATATTAAAGACTTCCCATGTACTGCTATTATCTCATAGCCAAATCTAAAACTCGTTTAACATCTGCCATTTCGGCACTGCCTTCATGGATTTTTTCTTCATCAACATAGAATGTCGGAACATAATAATAGTCATATTGATCAGCAATTTCCGGTTGTTTGCGTTCGTTAATTATCTCAACTTTAAGATCTTTATATTTGTCTTGATTTTGTAATTCCGCCAAATATCTTAAAGCTGATTGACAATACGGGCATGAATCAAACATAAACATTTTTATATTTTTCATCTTAATAATTCCCCTTCCGAAATAGTCGCTAAAGAATGTATCTGAAGATTTTTACGATCAAACATCAAATCAAGTTTTTTGGTTTCTGCGGTACCCAAACCGATACCGATCTTCCGTTACAGAAGAAACGACCTTGTCCTTGTTCGTCCAAAGTAATTATTTCTTCTCTGTTGCCGGTAATATCATAAAAATTTTCAGCAGCAAACTCTTGCTTAAAGGTTATATCTTTATAGCCTGTTTCGCCGTTACTCATGATACATAATAAGCCCGAATCAGGGATTTCCGGTACTCCCATTCTTTGAAAAGCAATACAGTTCGCATGGTCAAAATGGTCAATTTGCTCACCATAAGCATGATTTTTTCTTGCTTTTAATAAAGGATCAAGCATTGTCTGCTTACTTTCCACCGGATTTTCACCGCCACAACCATAATAATCACCATAAAACAGACAAGGGTATCCGCTTTTACGCAATAATATCAAAGCATATGCCAAAGGTTTGAACCAATCATCTACCCAAGACTCCAGAGATTGTCCCAATTGAGAATCGTGATTATCAACAAAAGTCATCACATGATCCGGATCATCATTAACAAGGGTATTTTCAAAAATTTTGCTCAGATCATAATCTTGACCCTGTTTCGCAGCATCAAAAAACCGAAAATGTAAAGGCACATCAAACAATGCCAATTTTTCCCCTACTTTCTCCAAGACTTCTCGTAACACATCATAGGCACCGTTCCAATATTCTCCAACTATATATAACTCACGACCGCTTTCTTGTCTGACATGATTGGTCCAATCATTAATAAACTCTAAATCAATATGTTTCAAAGCATCCAAGCGCAAACCGTCCAGATTCAATTTGTTAACAAACCAAGAACCCCAACGCTTTGTTTCCTCAATTACATCAGGATTATTGTAATCCACATCAGCATGCATTAAATAGTCGTAATTGCCCATTTCCTCTTCTATAACATTATCTGAAAAATCTTTAGATTCACCCTCAATTTCACCGCAAATTTTGAAAATACCCTCTTTTCCTGTTTTTTGATCAAAATCAACTGCTGTAAAATGTTGATGATACCACTCGAATTGAGAATATTTACCGGCTCGTCCCGGAAAGACAAATCGTGTCCAGCCCTCAATATTATAAGGTTCGGAAATTTCTGTTTCGCGTTCTTCCGGATCCA
>DUOO01000056.1 GCA_012838795.1 Clostridiaceae bacterium
TATAATAATCAAATAATAAACAAAAAATTTTACTTATTTGCGAATAAAGTCAGCAGATTTAGTTTTCAGCAACAGATTAAATAATAATTTGGATAATTTATTTATTATATAAAAGAAATTATTTATTAAATTTTAGGAGGATTTTATGACAGAAAGCAGATTAATTGGCGGTTTTCCGGTAATCGGTATTCGCCCGGTAATTGACGGACGCAGAGGAAAACTCAATGTGCGAGAATCTCTGGAAGATCAAACAATGAATATGGCTAAATCAGCTGCAGAATTATTGAGAAATAATTTGAAATATTCAAACGGTGAACCGGTGAAAGTAGTAATTTCTAACACAACTATCGGTCGTGTTGCCGAAGCTGCAATGTGTGCTCAGCAATTCAAAGAGGAAGGCGTTGACATTACTTTAACTGTCACTCCTTGCTGGTGCTACACTGCAGAAACTATGGATATGGATCCCATGACAATTAAAGGTGTTTGGGGTTTCAACGGAACTGAACGTCCGGGTGCTGTATATTTAGCAGCGGTTCTCGCCGCTCATGCTCAAAAAGGATTGCCCGCATTCGGCATTTACGGCAAAGATGTTAAAGATGCCGACGATACGGAAATTCCGGAAGATGTTGCAGAAAAAATGTTGCGTTTCGGCAGAGCAGCTGTCGCAGCAGCTACAATGCGCGGTAAATCTTATTTACAAATCGGCGCAACCTGTATGGGTATTGCCGGCTCGATGATTGACAATGATTTCTTTGAATCTTATCTCGGAATGAGAACCGAATCCGTTGACGAAGTTGAAATTATTCGTCGTATGGAATTAGGCATCTATGACAAAGAAGAATATGAGCAAGCATTGGCTTGGGTCAAAGAAAATATCAAAGAAGGTATCGACACCAATCCGCCGGAATTACAAAAATCACGTGAAGTCAAAGATAAAGAATGGGAATTCTCCGTTAAAATGGCTTTGATTATCCGTGACTTAATGGTCGGCAATGATAATTTAGGCAAAGGCAACGAAGAAGAGGCTGTCGGTCATAATGCTATCGCAGCCGGTTTCCAAGGACAAAGACAATGGACCGACTTCTATCCGAACGGTGACTTTGCAGAATCTATTCTTAATACACCGTTTGACTGGACAGGTATACGTGAACCTTATATCGTAGCTACAGAAAACGACACATTAAACGGTGTAGGTATGCTATTCCTTAACCTGTTAACCAATCGTTCTCAAATCTTTGCCGACGTCAGAACCTGCTGGAACGGCGATTCCGTAAAACGCGTTACAGGTTATGAGATTTCCGGTTATGCCAAAGAAGCCGACGGTTTCTTACACTTAATCAACTCCGGTGCGGCAACAATCGATGCTTGCGGTCAAGTTAAAGATGAAGACGGAACACCTTGTATGAAACCTTTCTGGGAAATGACCGATGAAGATGTTCAAGCTTGCCTCGATGCTACAACATACTGCCCGGCAAATAACGGCTACTTCCGCGGCGGCGGTTTCTCTTCCCGTTTTGAAACAAGAGCCGAAATGCCTGTCACAATGATTCGTTTGAATTTAGTTAAAGGTTTAGGTCCTTGCTTACAAATCGCTGAAGGTTGGACAGTAGAGCTTCCGGAAGATGTATCCGACGTATTATGGAAACGTACAGACTACTCCTGGCCAAGCACATGGTTTGCTCCGCGTGTAACCGGAAAAGCACCTTTCAAATCCGCTTATGATGTTATGAATAACTGGGGTGCCAACCACGGTGTTATCAGCTACGGTCACGTAGGTGCTGATGTAATTACTTTAGCTTCTATCTTACGTATTCCGATCAGCATGCATAACATTCCTGAAGACGATATCTACCGTCCGGCAGCTTGGAATGCATTCGGTATGGACAAAGAGGGTTCTGACTTCAGAGCTTGCAAAAATTACGGACCGCTATACAAACGGATTTAATCTGATTTTTCAGATTAATTTCAAATAAATAAAGGACTATCCCGGAAATAAACTTTTCTCTGAGATAGTCCTTCTTTTTTGATTGGATTCAAATCGGATTAAATAATTATTTTGTTAATAATAATTCCAAAATATACATCTCGATTGCTTCATAATTACCATCTTTGACATATTCATCCACTACTGCCTGATCAAATTTATCTACTTTGTCTTCCAACATTTTGACCACTTTTATTGTATTGGCCAAATGCTCATATGAATGTTCAAAAGATGTTGAGCGCATAGCTTTAACGTCTAAACCAACATACTTGCCTTCTTTGTCATAATCACTATCGCACAGTACTTTAATTTGATTGAACGCCGATCTTAAGTTTTCAGCTGCAAAAATCTTATCTTGATCATACTTAATACCGTTTTGATCATTTATGTGTACTGACAATAATTTATTTTGTGCAATAGCAAAAGCCAAATCATGTGTTGCTTCCAGTCCTACCATTGTTGAATGTGCTGATTCAACCAGTACACCCATTCTGTCCGGATCGATCGTTGCATTTCCCAAAGCAATCGCATGTCCGACTGTTCCTGCATAAGAACGATCAATCGGTTCATTCGGTTTTGGTTCAATGGCAATTTTAATATTCTCATCGTATTCCAGCATAAGATTCAAAGATTTTGTCAATTGCTGTATTGTCTCCACAGGAGGTTTGCTTTCCATGCATAATGTACCTTCTCTGGCTAACCATAAAACAATAAACTTCGCACCTAAAATATTGGCAATATCGATGGAACGATAAGTACGCCACATGGCATGTTCCCAATTTTCTTTTATTGGTGCAGTGTAAGCACCATCTTTAAATTGAGGCTCAAACCAAAGACGCGGTGCAACGAATTCCGCTTCAAGATTATATTCATCCAACAGAGCTTTCAATTCTTTTGCTTCCGCAATGATTTGTTCTTCCGATTTACTGCTGATATCAGGTACTGCATCATCATCATGGAACTGAATTGCATCAAATCCCATTTCTGCAAACTTTTTGATTTTTTCTTTCATCGGAATTTCATCTCTGGTAGGCGGACCATATACATCTACGCCGCTTGCTACATTCCAAGGACCCACGGAAAATTTAAATCTACTCATTTTTCACCTCGTAATACTCATGCTTTCTTCATGTTTTTTATTGACTATACTTTTAAATAACTATACTATTTATTTTTATTAATAACAAATTAATAAATTTCAATCAATTCTGTGTTAGTGAATTTTGCAAAGCTTCTGATATCGTCTAAATCCAATGCAGTTGTCAAGACTGAATGATGACCGGCTCCTGCTTCTAACCAAGCCTTTACACCGGTCTCAAAATCAGGTTTTATTTTCCAGTATAAACTTGCAACAGGAAGTTTCGGTGTTTCTTTGTGAGGATTGATCAATTCAACTTCAGCGGCGATTAATCTGAAACGATCACCCAAATCAATCAGACAAATCTGCAATGCATCACCTTCGACCGGTTTAAATTTTAACCTTGCAGGATCTGCTTTTCCGCCAATACCTAAAGGATGAACTTCAACAACCGGTTTGTCTGAGGCAAATGCCGGAGGAACTTCCAACATATGAGATCCCATAACAAATTCTTTACCTTCATTCAGGTCATAAGTATAGTCCTCCATGAAGCCTGTGCCACCATCTCTTAATCTTGCTATTTCATAAAGAACTGCACCTAAAGCTGCGCTCTTGAAATCGCCTTCAGGACCGAAACCGACTCCTTTATCCATTAAATTCTGGGCTGCCAGACCCGGTAATTGTTTTAAGCCGTAAAGATCCTGGAAAGTATCCGTGAAGGCACCGACATCTTCTTGCTCCAAAAACTTATCCATAGCTGCTTCAAATCGAGCGTCTTCATATACTTGGGGCATAGTATCTTCAGGTACAATATATTTTTCTTGGTATTCAGAAATTTTATTTTTAATTTCTTCTTCAGTCAATTCTTCCATTATTGTAGTAAGATCACCGATAGCATAGTAGTTTACCCGCCAGCCGAATTGAATTTGGCTTTCCAAGCGGTCTCCGCCTGTGACGGCAACTTCGCGCATGTTATTTCCGAACATTGCAACACTGAGATTATTGGAAAAGGCCACTCCTCTGGCAACATCCATAAATTTGTTTATCTTATTAATAACTCTTTCCGATTTATAATAACCAACAACAGTTTCACGTTTGACACCCAGCCTTGTACAAATAAATCCAAATTCGCGATCACCATGTGCCGATTGGTTTAAATTCATATAATCCATATCAATCGTATCGAATGGTAATGACTCATGAAATTGCGTGTGTAAGTGAAGCATCGGCTTTCTTAAAATTTTAAGTCCTTTTATCCACATCTTTGCCGGCGAAAATGTATGCATCCACGTGATAGTCCCTATACAATCCTCATCATCTTCTGCTTGGCGAATTGCTTTATAAATGCTATCCGGATCAGCTACCGGTTTTACATGAACAATTTCAACTTCATCACAAGTTTTACTATTCAAATATTGAACCATCTCAAGACTTTGATCTGCAACTTCCTGTAATGTTTCCGGACCATATAATGGTTGTGTTCCTGTTAAAAAATAAAGTTTTTTCATCATTAATTCCTTTCTTATTGATATGATTATTTCTTTAATATGATTAATTAACCTTGATTAATAGATCATAATTGTCCGCAATTTCTAAATCTTCTTTTATAATCTTGCTGCAAACCTCATACACTCTGTCTTGGGCCTTAGAAAGATTATTATCATCTCTTAAGGAAAATTCATAAGCCTGCCTTAATTCAGTCGCAATATTCATTTTGGCAATACCTGTCTTCACAGCTTTCTGAATATAGCTTTTCGGGATGCCTGAACCACCATGTAATACGAGGGGTATTTGAGTAACCTCAAATAATTTTTGCAAATATTCAAGGTCTATTTTTCCTTCAGGTTTTTTCTGATCCCGCAGACTCTCGGCTACGGCACCATGAATACTGCCAACAGCAACCGACAGCCAATCACAATGACTTTCCGCAGCAAATTTTTCTGCCTCGTCAACATCCGTAAAACCTATGCGTTTCTCAAAAATTTCCTCATAAGATAATGAGATCGGTTCGTTCTCATGTCCCATTACAGCACCTAATTCGGCCTCACAGGCAATATCAAAAGAATGAACATAATCAGCAACTTCCCTTGTAACCGCAATATTTCCTTCCAGATTTAATCTGGATCCGTCAATCATCACTGATTCATAACCTACATCGCAAGCACTCTTGATGTAGGTCATGTAATCTACATGCTGATTACTTTCATCAATTACGGGAATATGATCAAGATGCAAGAAAGTATAGCCCGGTTTTTTATACTTATGATACTCTTTAGCAACATCTTCCAAGCTTTTCGATTGAAAATTTAACCATTCTACACGAGCAACTTGGATCATTGCTACACTGTTATTATCTTTGATAGCTTCTACGATCGGTTCCACCATCGGAATATGCGGAATATTAAAGGCAGGAATCAGGGTGCCGATTTCTAATGCTTTTTTAACTAATTCATTTGCTTTCACGTATTTTCCCTCTCAAAATTAAAGAATTTATTTTTTTATATTTTTAAGCAAATTCAAGTATTCTTCGTATAATTTTTGATATTGCCGCACTTTATCTTTTTCAGGTTCGAAATATTTTTTGCGGCTGACTAAAGACGCAGAAGCTTCTTCAATGCTTGAAAATACACCCAGTTGATGTAATGACATAATGGCAGATCCCAGTGTTCCCGCCTCATTAAATTCTAAAGTTTCTACCGGTAAATTAAAAATATTTGATCGAATTTGCATCCATACATCGGATTTTGCTCCACCTCCGACAGAACGCACTTGAGAAATATCAACACCTATGGATTTCACTACCTCTATATTGCGTTTAATGGCAAAACTAATGCCCTCAAGACAAGCTTTGTAGATGTCATTAACGCTGCTGTTTACTGTTAACCCGGCAATGACCCCGATGTCATTCGGATTCAAATCCGGGGTTCCGGAACCTGAAAAATTAGGCAAAATAAGAATATTTGACGGCTCTTTCGGTATACTGCTGTCCAGTATTTTCAGCGCATCTTTTTCAGGAGATTTAAAAACTTTGGTAAACCAATTCAAAATTGCTCCGCCTGTCATGTTAAATGCATAAGAGACGAATAGGTCCGAATCCAAGTAAGGAACACTCGCTAAATTATACTTTGCTAATTCATCTGCATACTGATCGCCCCGGTAGGTAAAAGTCAAACAGTCTGTAGTCCCTATTGTATTAACCGATTGTCCCGCCTTATATATTCCTCCGCCAACAGCTCCTGCTACTTGATCATGTCCGCCTATTATCAGCAAAGGATTATTGATCAGACCGAATTGATTCTTCAACTCAGAATTTAATCTGCCTACCGTGCTGCCGGTCGGGACTAATGACGGCAAAGCGGCCTCGTCTAAACCCACATACTCAAAACATTGTTTCAGCCACTGTTTAGAATGAATATCAAAGGCAAGTGTTCTCGCTGCTAAAGAATAATCCATAACAACTTCTGCACCCAATCTGAATAGAACGTAAGAAGCTACTGAAAACATTTTTTCAGCTTCCGAGATAACCTGTGGTTTATTGTCCGCCAACCATTTCATTTTAGACAAGCTGTACATTCCGTTTGTATATGTACCCGCATGTTTTACAAAAAAGTCGTTTCCGAATTGGTCCGCCAAAATCTCTGCTTCTTTATCACCTCTGATATCCATGTATAAAATCGGATTGAACAGAACTTTATCTTCTTTGTCTATCAGCACAAAAGTCTCGCCGAAAGAAGTGACACATATCGCCGCAATCTCTTTCGTGTTCAATTGATCAATTGTACCGTGAATTGTTTTGATTGCTTGCGTAACTAAAAAATCTATATCTATTTCATAGTGATTATTAAATTCATCTTCTTTTATGGGATATTGCTCATATGAATACGCACAAACTTTCGCATTCTCATCAAACGCCGTTGTTTTTACACCTGTAGTCCCTAAATCTACCCCTAAAACAAACATTTTTCTGCCCAAAACTTTCTATATGCAACACCTATAACTTATATAAACAGAAATAAGTGAAAAAAATCCAAAATCGTAATAATTGTTTTTATTCTCTGTTCTCTCTCATTATTGATTACTGTTTTTTCTTGTTCGACATCAAATCAAAAGCAACTGCAAGTAACAGAACCAATCCCTTTATCACTTGTTGCCAGTCAACAGCTACACCTATAATAGACATTCCATTGTTTAAAATACCCATTATTAAGCCGCCAATCATTGTTCCGGCTATCGTACCTATTCCGCCGCTGGCCGAGGCACCGCCAATATAACAAGCAGCAATCGAATCCAATTCAAATCCTACTCCTGCTTTCGGAGAACCTGCATTTAATCTGCCTGCGTAAACAAGCCCGGCAACTGAAGCAATAAATCCCATCGTGACAAATATCATAAAAGTATATTTTTTTGTATCAATTCCGGACAACATTGCAACCTTATCATTTCCGCCAACTGCATAAATTCTTCTTCCGACAGTTGTTTTTGTTGTCAAGAAAGAAAAGATGATTATTAATATACCTAATAACACAAGTACCGAAGGTATTCCTTGGAAAGTAGCAAAAGAGAAAATCAAAAAGCCGATAAAGATTATGATAAACAATGCTTCAACAAATTCAATCCACAACTTTCTGACAGGTATTCCGTATTTTTTGCTTTTTCTTCTCGCAAAAACTCTACTCAAAAGAATGAATGCGATTAATGCCAAGCCCACAAAAAGCGACAGCAGATCTATACTATTAACCCATATACCCGGTAAAAAGCTTGAACTGACTGCTCTTAACTGATTTGGAAATGGTCCGATGGTTTGACCATCTAAAACAATTATAGCCAAGCCTCTGAAAATTAATTGAGAAGCCAGAGTGACAATAAAAGGCGGCACACCGACATAAGCAATCCAAAATCCGTTCCAAGCTCCAATCACCGCTCCGAGTAATAGAAGAAATAAAATAACCGGTCCCAGAGGCAATTGCTTTTGTACCAATAACATAGCAGCTACCCCCCCGATGAAAGCACAAATTGAACCTACAGAAAGATCAACTGTTCCTCTGATAATCACTAATAACATTGCTGTTGACAAAATCAAGATATAACTGTTCTGCTGAACAATATTTGCAATATTTAATGGTTTTAATAAAGAACCGCCGGTTAATATTTGAAAGAATATGATAATGGCTACTAATGTCAGGATCATTCCATATTTCTTAAAATTTTTCAGGTTACTTCCTTTTATATTAAGTTTATTCATTTTTATTATGCATTCCTTTCACTATCTTCAAAACACAAAACCGACAACCATGACACCAATATTTCTATTCAAATTCTCTCATTAAATCAGTTGCGCCATGATTGTTTCCTGCGTTGCATCTTCAGCATCAACACAACCAATGATTTTTCCTTGCGTCATCAGATAGATTCTGTCGCACATACCGAGTAACTCCGGTAACTCCGAAGATATCATCAGAATAGTCTTACCGCTTTCAGCTAACTGATTTATTATCGAAAAAATCTCGTATTTTGCTCCAACATCAATTCCGCGGGTAGGTTCATCTAAAAGAATAATATCCGCATCCGAAAAGATCCATTTTGCCAAAGCAACTTTTTGTTGATTGCCGCCACTTAGTGTTTCGACAACCTGTTCATGTCCTGTACATCTGATAACCAATTGCTCAATCAGTGTATTTACTTCATTGATTTCTTTATCAAAATTAATTCGGCCGTTATTTGAAACGCTTTTTAAATTAACCAGAGTCATGTTGTCTTTTATGGTTGACATCTGGATTAAGCCATATACTTTTCGATCCTCGGAAATATAGGCAAAGCCATTCTTTACTGCCATGGAAATATTATTATTCTGAATGAGTTCTTGATTTTTATATATTTTGCCTGAAGCCTTCTGACCTTCCCGATAACCGAAAATACTCATGGCCAATTCGGTTCGGCCTGCTCCCATCAGGCCGGCAATACCAACTACTTCACCTCTCTTAACATCGAAGGATACATCTTTTATGATTTGTTTATCTTCGGCAGTTGAAAAAACATTCCAATCCTCTACTTTTAATACTACATCCCCTATATCAGAATCTCTTGGAGGATAATAGTTGTTTGCGAACGAACGTCCCACCATACCCTGAACAATTCGTCCTTCTGTTACTTCGTCAATTCCCCGATACAGTGTTTCGACAACAGCTCCGTCTCTTAATATTGTAAAAGCATCACATACTTTAATTACTTCAGACAGCTTATGCGAGATGAGTATGCTGGTTAAACCTTCTTTTTTAAATTCTAAAAGAAGGTTTAATAACTGATTACTCTCATTTTCATTCAAAGCTGATGTAGGCTCATCCAGTACCAACAATTCTATGTGTTTAGTTAAAGCTTTGGCAATCTCCACTAATTGTTGCTCAGCAACACTAAGATCACTGACAATTGTTTCCGGCATTCTGGACAAACCTACACGTTTTAATACCTCTATAGCTTCTTCACGCATTTTATATACGTCATTTACACCAAATTTACTATGTTCATGACCTAAAAAAATATTTTCTCTGATTGATAAGTACGGAACCAAGGCAAGTTCTTGATGAATTATGGCAATTCCTAAATTTTCACTCTCTTTAATAGTCTTAAACTCGCAATGTTCGTTTTTGTAGTATATATCCCCTTCATAGTTTCCGGACGTAATAACACCGCTTAAAACTTTCATTAAAGTAGATTTTCCGGCACCGTTTTCACCTACCAAGGCATGAATAGTTTTATTCTTCACAGAAAAGGAAACATTGTCTAAGGCAACGACTCCGGGGTACCTTTTTGTAATATTTTTCATTTCTAAAATCTTATCCGACACAGTTATTCCTCCCTGCTCTAAAAAGATTCATTATCACGGTAAGTATCATCTTTGAATTTCTACTTCATATTCTTGTTATCTTACTTTAAATCGTCTTCTGATAAAATCTTCCATTCAAACAGCAACTCATAATTATCTTTATCAATAGCTGTCGGCTCCAATAAAAACGAATTTATGTTTTTCACGTTGTTATTATATGTTGTAGTATCATCAGGTACAGGTTCTTCTCCGCTTGCGATAGTATCTACAATATCTTTCATACAAGCTGCGGAAAGTTCCGTATCCAGGGCAACCGTCATACTTTGCTCACCGGCTAAAATCGATTTTACAGAAGCTATTTCAGCATCCTGTCCGGTTACAATCGGGAATTTTTTCCCGCTATCGCCGCCGTAGCCCATTGATGATAAGGAAGCTACTACACCTAAAGATAAAACGTCTGCAGCAACTAATGCCGCATCTAAATCGGTGTCACTATAGTAGGCGCTCAGCAAATTATCCATTCTGGCTTGAGCTATTGCTGCTTCCCAATTCATAGTTCCGGTAACATCCAAAGAAACTTGGCCGCTCTTGCAAACCAATTTCCCTTCTTCAAGATAAGGATTTAAGACAGACATAGCTCCTTCATAAAAAGGAATACTGTTCGAATCCGCCGGACTTCCGGAAAAAATCTCAAGATAAAAGGGACCGCTTTGATTTTCCAGATCTAACTTATCTGCAATATACTGTCCCTGCAGCTCTCCGATTTTCACCAAGTCGAAAGCTATATAATAGTCAACTTTCTCTGTGTCCATAATTAAACGATCACATGCGATAATAGTTATATCCGGTTTCTGCTGCTTGACTTTATCCATGATGTCCGTCATCGCATAGGTATCAACTGATGTGATAATAAAGAAATCAGGTTCGTTAATCATCATGTTTTCAATTTGCGAAATCTGCAAATCTGTTTTGTCTTCTGCAAACTGGATATCAAGTTCATACTCATCACCGGCAAATGCCTTCTCTATACTGTTACTATATCTTGTCCAAACTGACTGCTCTTTTGTTGGCAACGATACTGCCACTCTGATCTTTTCTTTACCTTTGTCATCCTCTTTGGCATCTTCTTTGCTGTCATCAGGTTTATTCGAACAAGAGATGCTGCCTAATGCCAACGCTAACAGGAGAACCACAACAAGCATTTTTTTCATTAACTTCATAAAACTTCCTCCATTTTTTCTTCTTACAAATAGTTCAATACTTTACTTATCAGATATAGAAGACAACTTATTCATTGATTCATAATGAATAAGTTGTGAATCTGCTATCTTTAATTTACTATAGGATGGTGTCTAATTCAATTTTAACTTTCATGTTGCTGGGATCCAGAGCTAAACTTTCTTCGAAATATTTTTTTGCTCCTTCCGGATCGGAGAAGAACAATCTGCTATATCCCAGTGCTGCTAAAATTGACGCTTTAGAGATACTTTCCGCATCAGGCACATAAGAAATGGTTAAACCTGTTGCAGGATTTTTCTTCATACCGCCTGACTTCAATTCTTCCTCCCATTCACATACGAATTTACTTATATATTTTCTTGCTTTGACTTCATGACCCATCAGTTTGTATGCCATTGCCACGAAATACTCTCTTGCCGGACCAAGTCTGAAGACTTGATGGTTTACATTAAACGGTACTACTTTGCCTGCAACTTCTTTCGCTTCATCAGGCTTATTCATCATCATTAATGTTTCAGCTTCTGCTATCGTTGCATAACAAAGCACTTGTACATCCCACCAGCCGGCATTTAAGTTCTCAGGTAATTTTTTTGCTGCACGGAAACATTCCAATGCTTCTTCATATTTACCGTTATTTCGCAGCATTTTACCTTTTCCGTATTGCGCAAAGGTATATACCTCTGTCATATTAATTTCTTGTGTTTCAGCAACGATAAAATCATGATTGCTCATAACATCAATTGCTTTATCATATTCTTGAATATTAAGATAAGCATTACCCAAATCCCATACCAGATTGTCAGAAGGTTTTTCCGGCCAATTATCCTTTAAGAAATCCACTTTTTCTTGTCCGTCAACATTAAGATGTGTCATAACAAATGCTATCTCGATTAACAATTGATCATCATTCTTTTTAATAGAGCATGCCTTCTTTAATAATTCTAACGCTTCTTCTTTCCTGTCCAGCTTGCTGAAGTAAGCAACAGCCAGATTCCTGTAAGGAATATAGAATTCAGGAGTTATTTCAATACATTTTTCAAAACAATTCGCCGCTTCTTCATAAAAGGTCTTATCATACAGAATGCAGCCTAACAAATATATAGCCGTTCCGTCTTGCTGATCGGCCTCTACTGCTCTGCGCAGTACAGCCAGCTCTTCCGGCCTGTACGGGAAAACATCTACTATATTGATCTTTGTCGCCTCTTTTCTGTTACTTTCCGCTAATTCTTGATTATCGGTTTGTTCATAGATGTCGGCTAAACAATATAATCCCATGGTCGATAATTCGATGTTTTCTTTTGCGTTTTCAAATAATGAAATTGCCTCATCATAACAGCCTGCATCTACCAAGGAAACGCTTAAATCGATACATGTTTCAGAAGGATTGCTGCTTAATACTGCATAAAATTCACTCATATCTCCATCTGCATACAAAGCATATAAGAATCTTGCCAAATGGTCTAATTTGTTCGCTGCGAGAGTTTCTTTGAGTAATTCTAGGGATTTTTCCTTATTCCCCAATTTATATTCTGCAATAGCCAAGTAATTTCTTGCTCGGGAATTTAAACTTTCTTTGGATAAAGCAATTAAAGCATTTTCTTTCATACTCGCATAGTTTTTACGCTGACCGTCTATTGCTGCAACATATGTCATTGCCGGAGAGATAACATTATCGCTCCATGCCGCTTTGAAAAATGCATTATATGCTTCGTTTACTTTTCCTTTATAATACAAGCATAGTCCCTTTAAATAACTGCAAGTTCCGTCAAAGGGATTTTTATCGTAGCGATTAATTACTTTTTCAGCTCTGTGTAAGTAATACAAAGCTTGATCGTATTGGGCATAATCAAAAAGGGATTCGGCTAAACCGAGCAGAGCCGGAACATAATCCGGTTTCCTTCTTACGGCTTCCTCATAATAATCTTTACCGCTCCATACCGGATTTCTGTATTGATCCAGATGTCTGCCTGCTATAAAGACGTCTTGAGCATTGTTTAGTTTATCCGGAGCAGGGGTGCCGGGATTATTATCGGGCATATCAATAATTTCCGGTATATCTTCCAGGTAATCAATCACAATTTTTTGACCCATGGTCAACAAAATGTGACATGCATCCTGCGGCAAACTTAAATCATATTCACAATAATCTGATGCTTTCAGATTCAGTTCTTTTTCTATAAGAACATCTGCATCACATGAGACCACGATTTTCGCATCTTGCAAATCTTGTACCGCAAATATTCTCAGCTTTGATTCTTCTTTGTCTAATCTCACTGCCGCGTATAAGTTTGCGTAAGTAGGAACTTTTACTTTTTCAATCGGGTACCAGTATTGCTTAAATGTTTTTACTTCATACGGTGCTAAATAGGTGAAATCCGGCTGATCTGTTGTGAAAGCTCCTGCCATTAATTCCGCATATTGTTTATCTTCATCTGTAGAGGCCATGGCCTCGTTCCAGCCTTTGCCCAATTCATCATGTCCCCATAAAAATACTTTTTTGCCCGGAACAATATGATGATTCCCGTAGTGAACCGTACCGCATTCTTTTCTATGATCGTAACCGCCGAAGAAATTATATTTTGACGGTCCGGCAAAAAACGAAGACGAACAAGTATGATTTCGATGCATGCTAATATCTGTTCCGTCTTTAAAATCCGCTGCTTCAAAATATCCTTCCGCAATCGGGAATGAATTATGATATCTGTGATAATGATGGTATACCCAAGTTACATCTTGCGGGAAGAAATATTGATAATCATCATTAACATTTATTCCGCCGTTTGCCCACCATAAGAAAGGTCTTTTCACCGATGTTGTATTTTCAACATGAACCAGCGTTTCAAAATATACGGAATCACTGTATAATCTGATTCCATGCATTTCTTTCATTCTGTATTGCAACGGAGAATTGGTTGCTTCACTAAGCCAGACAGTTGCAGATCCTTCATCATATTCAATTGTATAATCCGTGGGCATAAATGTTGTCGGTCTATGGTGGAAAGGAAAATTAAATTCTAAGCCTCCGCCTATAAAATCACCTAAATTTCCAATAATTACCGGTTTTATTGCATCATTATCATAGAAAAAATGATAATCTGTTTTCTTGTAAATCGCTTTCCAAATTCTTCCGCCCAATTCCGGCAAAATAATCAATTTAACGTAGTCATTCTCCAAGATGACAGCATCATATTCTTTATCTGCCAGAGTTTCTCTTTCCAATCCTGTATTAACACGACTGGGATATGCATATCCTATAGTATCCTGATGTTGTTTATACTCGGAATACATCGGCATCTCTTCGTGTTTTTTTGACAAATATGTCGGAATTATCATTCTCTCACTTCTACATTCTACTTTACCCATACTAGTTATCCTTTCTTTGTGTAGAGACTCAAGTTTATCAAGTTTTTGTTATCGGATTGTGTATAATGACAATTTCTCATTCTACACTTCATATGTTTATTATATAATCTCCATAAATTCAATGCCTTGATATATTCATTGAAAAGATGCGACAATTTAATGATTTTAGACCTGAAAGTCACAAAACTGCAAATGTAACTTAAACCGGATTTTTCAGATTATTAAATTTCATTTCATATCCTCGGATTCTAAAATATAATCAATAATCAAATTGAACATTATTTTAATCTCTTATACGAAATTTAAACCTTGTTTCAAACTGTTGAGCAGCATCTTTCGTCACAATAGGTTGTGGGAACTCAGGATGATTTAGAGAATCCGGATAAAATTGAGTTTCTAAACAAAAACCGCTCCTCTGTTTATATTCTCTGCCGTTTTTTCCTATTAATCCTTCTCCCATAAGATTTGCTGTGTATAGTTGCATTCCGGGACTGTCAGACGATACTTCAAGTTCTATTCCTGATTCAGGAGAATACACTATGGCAGCTATTTCCAATCCTTCCGATAAAACATAGTTATGGTCATATCCTCCGGTAATCAGAAGTTGATCATAATCAGCATCGATATCCCGACCGATAGTCTTAAAAGTTCTGAAATCCATAGGTGTATTGTCTACTGACAAAAGCTTTCCTGTAGGAATGTAATCAGGCGCTATTTCTGTAAAATAATCAGAATTAATTTTTAAATAATGATTCAGTACACTATCCGAACCGTCACCGTTCAAATTGAAATAACTGTGATTTGTAAGATTTGCCATACTTTCAGAAGGTGTCGTGACCTTGTATTTAATAATTAATTCGTTATCTTCAGTCAGGATATAACTCACATAACATTCTATTTCTCCGGGATAATTTGAATCTTTATCCGGACTGTTAATTTTAAAAATCAATCGGCCTTCATCTTCAATACATTCCCAGACCCTGCCCCAAAAACCATTAGTGCCGCCATGCAGATGATCATTCCCGCCATTTATTTCCAACTCAATTTGCTTCCCTTGCCAGCAAAAACGGCCTTTAGCAATTCTATTGCTGATACGGCCGATAACTGATCCGAAAAAGGCCGGGTTTGAAAAATATTGCATCGGATCCTTATACCCCAAAACAACATCCTTTAATTCCCCGTCACGATCCGGCAACTTAAGAGAAACTATTGTACATCCGAGGTCCAAAACCTCTACGCTCATTCCGGCGCTATTATTGAGAATATATTTGTTGACTTTGTTTTTTCCGCAATCAATATATTTTTCTTTTGTTATTTTCATAACCGGACCGGTCCTTCCTCCTGATCTTACTAAGGTAACAATGATCCTGCACGTACCGCGTTTGCATTATCGGCAAGACGGAATGCCTCAGCATATCTTACACGAGACTGAATTCCGCGAAAACGTGATGTGATTATGCTATTGATGAAAAAATCCTCACCTTCCTCAGGAACAAATTGTGTATTATCTTGCATCCATGCTATTTGACTGACATGTTCACTGCACATTTTTTTCTTCACTTCAATAAAATCTGTTATATCAACATAATGTGTCGGCAGAAAACCGTGACCATGAGCAGGTTCCCAGTGGTATATTGCAGGAATTACATCATGAGGTTTTGATTCGGTTTTCAGCTTGGCTATCGGTATCATCACCGTAATGTCCCTGACAATTTTTGCTGTGAGTTCATGGTCAGGATTATAATCGACAAGACTATGGGTTAATATCACATCCGCCTTACAATATCTGACCAGATTAATGAAAGCTAGCCGCGCCTCTCGGCTTTCAAAAAACATCTCATCGTCATAATCCAGGCAAATATACTCGGCATTAATATGGGCTGCCGCCTTCCTCGCTTCTTCTTTTCTGACTCGTGCAATCTCCTCCATTGACAGTGTTGCAGAGCCGATATTGCCATTGGTTGCTGTAGCAATAAACACTTTGTGACCTAAGCTGTTGTACTTGGCTAATGTTCCTCCTGCGCTGATTTCCACGTCATCCGGATGTGCTCCGATTGCCAAAATATTCATTATTATAATCTCCGTTTCTTTTATATGCTTAATTTTTTCTTTTTAAGTTAGAGCAAATACCGCAATATACCTACGGCAATATATTGTCGCACATGAGAGCAGTCTTAAGGCAACAATGATCCGGCACGTACCGCATTTGCATTATCGGCAAGACGGAATGCCTCAGCATATCTTACACGAGACTGAATTCCGCGAAAACGCGATGTAATTATGCTTTTGATGAAAAAATTCTCACCTTCCTCAGAGGTATATTGTTTATTGTCTTCCATCCATGCTATTTGACTGACATGTTCATTGCACATTTTTTTCTTCACTTCAATAAAATCTGTTATATCAACATAATGTGTCGGCAGAAAACCGTGGCTTTGAGAAGGCTCCCAGTGGTATATTGCAGGAATTACATCGTGAGGTTTTGATTCGGTTTTCAGCTTGGCTATCGGTATCATCACCGTAATATCCCTGACAATTTTTGCTGTGAGTTCATGATCAGGGTTGTAGTCGACAGGATTATGGGTTAATATCACATCCGCCTTACAATATCTGACCAGATTAATGAAAGCTAGCCGCGCCTCTCGGCTTTCAAAAAACATCTCATCGTCATAATCCAGGCAAATATACTCGGCATTAATGTGAGCTGCCGATCTTCTGGCTTCTTCTTTCCTCACTCGTGCAATCTCTTCCATTGATAATGTCGCAGAGCCGATATTGCCGTTGGTTGCTGTAGCAATAAACACCTTATGACCTAAGCTGTTGTACTTAGCCAATGTTCCTGCTGCATAAACTTCCACATCATCCGGATGTGCTCCTATTGCCAAAACATTCATTTTATAATCTCCTTAGAATATTTTTTCATTAATATCGCGGCGTATAAGCTGCAAATCACTGCAGTGAATCCGGAAAACTACCATACTGTCATCGATAAAAGCAGACTTAAGGCAATAATGATCCTGCACGTACCGCATTTGCATTATCGGCAAGACGGAATGCCTCAGCATATCTTACACGAGACTGAATTCCGCGAAAACGTGATGTGATCAAGCTTTCCGAGAAAAAGTTTTCGCCTTCTTCAGGGATGAATTGATGATTATCTTCTACCCAAGCTATTTGACTGACATGTTCACTGCACATTTTTTTCTTCACTTCAATAAAATCTGTTATATCAACATAATGTGTCGGCAGAAAACCGTGACCATGAACGGATTCCCAGTGGTATATTGCAGGAATTACATCATGAGGTTTTGATTCGGTTTTCAGCTTGGCTATCGGTATCATCACCGTAATATCCCTGACAATTTTTGCTGTGAGTTCATGGTCAGGATTATAGTCGGTAAGATTATGAGTCAATATCACATCCGCCTTACAATATCTGACCAGATTAATGAAAGCTAGCCGCGCCTCTCGGCTTTCAAAAAACATCTCATCGTCATAATCCAGGCAAATATACTCGGCATTAATGTGGGCTGCCGCCTTCCTCGCTTCTTCTTTTCTGACTCGTGCAATCTCTTCCATTGACAGTGTTGCAGAGCCGATATTACCATTGGTTGCTGTAGCAATAAATACCTTATGACCTAAGCTGTTGTACTTGGCTAATGTTCCTCCTGCACTGACTTCCACATCATCCGGATGTGCTCCGATTGCCAAAACATTCATTTTATAATCTCCGTTTCTTTTATATGCTTTATTTTTTAATTGGATATAATACCGCAAAAATAGTCATACATCTGCGGCAATATGTTGTCGCACATAAGAGCAGACTTAAGGCAACAATGATCCGGCACGTACCGCATATGCATTATCGGCAAGACGGAATGCCTCAGCATATCTCACACGAGACTGAATTCCGCGAAAACGCGATGTAATCAAGCTTTCTGAGAAAAAATCTTCGTTTTCATCAGCAACAAATTGTTTATTGTCTTCCATCCATGCTATTTGACTGACATGTTCACTGCACATTTTTTTCTTCACTTCAATAAAATCTGTTATATCAACATAATGTGTCGGCAGAAAACCGTGGCTGTGAAGAGGCTCCCAGTGGTATAGTGCAGGAATTACATCATGAGGTTTTGATTCGGTTTTCAGCTTGGCTATCGGTATCATCACCGTAATATCCCTGACAATTTTTGCTGTGAGTTCATGATCAGGGTTATAGTCGGTAAGATTATGTGTCAATATCACATCCGCCTTACAATATCTGACCAAATTAATGAAAGCTAGCCGCGCCTCTCGGCTTTCAAAAAACATCTCATCGTCATAATCCAGGCAAATATATTCAGCATTAATATGGGCTGCCGATCTCCTGGCTTCTTCTTTTCTGACTCGTGCAATCTCTTCCATTGACAGTGTTGCAGAGCCGATATTGCCATTGGTTGCTGTAGCAATAAATACCTTGTGACCTAAGCTGTTGTACTTAGCCAATGTTCCTGCTGCATAAACTTCCACATCATCAGGATGTGCTCCGATTGCCAAAATATTCATTTTATAATCTCCGTTTCTTTTATATGCTTTATTTCTTTTCTTTCTTAGTTTGAGCAAGTACTGCAATAAATAGTAATATACCTATGGCAATATACTGGTAGAAATCAGGCATTCCGATCATTATTAAACCATTTTTGAGCATGTAGACGATCATAACACCGAAGAAGGTCATCCCTATACTTCCCTTGCCTCCTTCCATGGCCGTACCGCCCACGAGTGCAGAGGCTATTCCTTCCAGTGCATAAAGTTCACCGACAAAAGGTTGTTGCGACCCCGTTCGCATCGAAACCAACATACCCGCTGTAGCAGCCAAAAAACCGGACGCCATAAACATAAATAATCGAATGTTTTTCACATTAATTCCGCTGATATAGGCTGATTTATGATTGTGTCCGACCAAATATATTGAACGTCCAACTCTGTGATATTTCATAAAAAGAGCAAAAATTATGTAAATAACGATCATAATTATGACAGGAAGTTGTACATTGCCACCCAGCACTTTTTCTTGTCCTATTCTCACATAAGGCTTATAAATTTCTCCCACCATCGCACGCGGCATTCCTTGGGTCCATATAAAAATTAAACCCCTGTATATTTGTTGCAGAGCGTAGGTTGTTATAAACGCATTCATGCCCAGTCGGGATACTGCCATTCCTGCAATAAATCCTGAAAATAATCCGACCAACCAGCCTACCAATATAGAGACGACAAGCGGAGCACCTTGCTCTATGGCAACGGCAGCAAAAAGTCCTGCAAACGAGGCAACCATGCCTACCGACAAATCAATAAAACCACCTATAATACATATACATTCACCTATCGCAATCAGACCGACTTGAACAGACGTCAGCAAGATGCTATGAAAATTCGAATAGGAGAGGAATGTAGAACGCATACTCGTAAATATAATTATTTCAACAATCAGAATCAGGAACGTCATTACTTTATCTAAAGAACCACGCTTCATTCTTTCCAAAATGTATAAATCTTTATTCTTAGACATTGTTTTTCCTCAAGTTTTCTCTCAATTTTGTCGACTCGTTTGAAGCATGACAGCTATAAACAATATTAATCCCGATGCTATATATTGATAAAAAGCAGGAAGACGAATCATATTCAGACCGTTCTGCATACCTACCATGATCAGAACTCCAATAAAAGTCATGGCTATATTGGCTTTTCCGCCTCCCATTTTGGTCCCGCCGACAACTGTAGCTGAAATTGCCTGCATTGCATATAATTCTCCGATAATCGGATTAGCAGAAGCCGAACGTGAAGCAAAAACCAGACCGCCCAGAGCAGCCATACCGCCGGACAGAACAAAACAAAAGAACTGAATCGACTTAACCGGAAGACCGGCATTCTTTGCTGCTTCAATATTTCCGCCTACAATAAACAATGATCGTCCGAACTTGGTATATTTGAATACAAAATAAACTATGACATAGATAATGATCAATAATAATATCGGCAGTGTAATGCTATTTGTAATTTTCGTCTGTCCTAACACTTTAAATTCCGGATACGCAGACATATTAATTGCTTTTCCCCCAGTTATAATCATGATAACACCACGCCAGATTTGCATTAGGGCATATGTCGACATCCAAGCAGGCATCATGAACCATGCTGTTGAAACACCCGCTATCGCTCCGGAAAAAAGACCGAAAAACAACGCTATAGCAAAGGCCAGCCAGGTATTCATTCCGAACTGAGTAATTAAGGTTGCCCAAATTACCCCGGCTAATGAAGCCACCATCCCGGGAGACATGTCAAAAACACCGGTTACCAGACAGGCACATTCTCCGATGGCAATTAGGCCTAACGGAACAGCAGAAATCAGAATTGTTATTATATTATCTTTTTTCAAAAAATATTCTGAGCCGATTGAAAAAACTAATATCATAATAGTAAAGGCTGCAACGATCAATATTATTTGTTTCACATCAGAAGTTAATTTTATCCTCTTCTTTTTAGAACTATTCTCCATATCCACTCTCCTCCAGAGTATCAAAATGAGTATCGAAGGCATATTTAATTACATCTTCTTCTGTCAAATCAATATTTTCAAGATTACCGGTAACACGTCCTTCACACATTACTATGATCCTGTCGCTGACCCCAAGAATTTCCGGCAATTCGGAACTAACCATAAGAATCGATTTCCCTTCCTTAGCTAATTTTTTTAATGCATCGTAGACTTCAACTTTCGCTC
This sequence comes from Clostridiaceae bacterium, assembly GCA_012838795.1. Taxonomy (GTDB): domain Bacteria; phylum Bacillota; class Clostridia; order Saccharofermentanales; family DTU023; genus UBA5436. Next base: position 21,248 of record DUOO01000056.1, read on the forward strand.
CTACATCAATTCCCCTGGTTGGTTCATCAACAATAAGAATGTCACAATTAGCCATTACCCATTTTGACAAAACAACTTTTTGTTGATTTCCTCCTGAAAGTCCTACAGCCAGCATTTCCCGACCGGATGTTTTTACATCAAATAAAGATATGCCTTGATCTGCATATGCCTTTTCTTTGTTTAGCATTAAAATATCAAACTTATTCAAAACTTCTGCTAAGTTCGGCATGCTGAGATTCCATGTAAGAGATGCATTAAGCATAAGTCCTTCTTCGCGACGATTCTCAGTTACAAATCCCATGCCTAACTTGTTTGCTTCTCTGGGATCACGAATATTTACTTTTTGGTTTTTTAAGTAAAGAGTACCGGAATCTTTTTTGTCAGCAGCAAACAAGCCTCTGACAAATTCTGTTCTGCCGGCTCCGACCAGACCGTATAAACCAACAATTTCACCTTTGCGCAATTCTAAAGAAACATCCTGATAATGATGTCCGCAAGAAAAATTTTCCGCTTTTAACATTATTTCATCTTTGATGTACGATCTGTCTTTCGGTTCACCAAAGAAATTAATACCGCGTCCAATCATCATCGATACAAGCTCATCGCTTGTAGTCTCGCTTATTTTCTTCGTGTCGACATATTCTCCGTCTTTAAGAACAGTAACTACATCACAGATGCTGAATATTTCTTTTAGTCTATGACTGACATATATTATTGCCACTCCTTGTGATCTTAAGTCATTAATAAGTTCAAACAAACTTTCTGCTTCATCATCCGACAAAGACGATGTTGGTTCATCAAATGCAAGCACTTTGATATTTTCATCAATTAATGCACGCATAATCTCTATCAATTGCCAACTCCCCATGCTCAGATCACCGGCCTTTGATTTTACGTTTAAGCTTTGTGCGTGTCTTCCCAACCCTTGTTTTACATTGTTCGCCAGGCTGAACATTTTCTCCCAATCAATCAGTCCCAATTTTGTAGTTGGTTGACTACCCAAAAAGATATTTTCTGCTACAGTTAAGTCTCTCAGTATTTGAATTTCTTGAGGAACTACATGAATACCATATTTCCGTGCGGACTCAACACTTCGGATATCCGCTTCTTCACCATCTATAAATATATTTCCGGAATCCTTTGAATAGAGTCCGGTTGCGATTTTTAACAAAGTTGACTTCCCGGCACCGTTTTCTCCGCAGAGACCATGTACTTCACCTTTTTTAATGCTTAAACTGACATCATTTAATGCCTGAACACCCGGAAATGCTTTATCTATGTGCTTCATCTCTAAAATAATTTGACTATCCACGAGCTGAACCTCTTTTAATCTTCTTTATAAAAAATATAAAAATTTAAGGCGGAAAGTGAATCTTTCCACCTTAAAAAATTCAAATAATTATTCTTCTATATAATTATCATAGTATTCTTGAACCGTATCTTCCTTAACAACAATCAAATCGTATGGAGAGAAGGCCGGAATCGGTGTTCCATTCTCAAAGAGATCATGTAATAATTCAACCATTCCCACTCCGGAAGGATAAGGCACTAAACCATAACCGTAACCCGCTGTTGCAACAGCAGGATCTGCAAGCATTAAATTAATCGGATCCGGCGTAGAGAAGCAATCTAAAATACGTGTATTATTAGCTATATCAACACCATTTTCGCTGAAAAGAGTAGCTGTAGGTACTAATGCTGCTGCTCCGCCTGCTACACTGATCCAAACATCAACATCATCTTTATATGCTTGAATCGTACTTCCCATTTTGTCCAAATGGTCTTCGGTTAAACTGGCACCGCAATCCAGCTCTACAATTCGATCTGCCGGAATATCAGGGAAAGCATCCAATATAGCATCCTTTGCACCTACGCAACGATTGTGAATAGCTTCTACAGCCGGGCTATCCTGGATAACTAAGAGGAAATTTGAATAATCTTCATTAACATTATCCATAAAGCCGTCTTCTTTCATCTCTTCGCACATGACTTTGGCAGTTTCGTTGGATAACCACCAGTCATATAAGCCCCAATGCGGACTATAAAAGCCGTAAGAATCCGGACCTGGATCATCTGTGGTCAAATATGCTATTCCTGCCTCTTGCAATTTTGTTACTGCTTCAGGAAGGAGGGAGGTGTTTACCGGAGTCATGATAACAGCATCAAAATCTTGGTTAATTATGTTTTCAATTCCGTCTACCCATGCCTGCTCATCAGAGTTTGCATCAATATAGAGATACTCATATCCATATTTATCACAAGTGTCCTTACATGCTTGATCTTTAGGCGTAAACCATGCACCTGAGAATTTGCAAACAAATGCTACTTTGTATTTACCGTCTGCGCCAAAGTCCTTGTAATTCGGATAGTTGCTGTAATACCACACATCAGTATCTTCAACATATTCATAACCTGTATAAGGATCCGATTCCAGTGTTCCTGCGTCACGCATGGCTGCAGCTTCTTCTTCGCTGAGAGGACCATCGGCTTCTTCTGCTTTATCAGGTTCTTCTGCTTTATCAGATTCTTCTGCTTTTTCCGTTTCTTCTGCTTTCTCTGTTTCTTCTGCTTTTTCTGTTTCTTCTGCTTTCTCTGTTTCTTTGGATTCGTCATCTTTTTTGTCGCCGCAAGCAACTAAGCCGAAGACCATAATCAGAGTGAGTAAAATCGCAATGATTTTTTTCATATTTTTCCTCCTAGAATTAAGTTTTCCTGTACTTGTCTACAGTACATTTTTGTCTGTTGTTCAGACTGTCAACCTGTAATTATTTCAGTCGAAATTTCTCTTGACTTTTTATAACCGGTCTCCTGTTACAATTTCTCGTTCTGTTCAAGCTGGAAATTAATATAAATTTTCAACTGACATGGTTGATACTTTTACTTACGTGGTTGATACATTAATTTTTTAAAGATTTTTAAGCTTTTAAAAGCTGTATTTTCATTTTTAACCGTCTTCACTTGTCGGATCTCTCATAGACAGATTTCCGGTCTTCATGCTATCCTCAACAAGTTTCATAATGCAGATTTAAATTATTCAGAGCATTTTGTATTACACTGATACTTTCTTCATTGTTTAGGATTTTCAGACTTTGAGGAATAGCCAACTCGTGATTAATACCAATATTTTTCTTTTTCTTGTTTTTTCTATACACATTCATGGTATGACCGTAACGTTTTCTAAACATTTGATTTAAATACTTCGGATCTGAAAAACCGCTCTCTAAGCAGATATCAACCAGACTCCATTCTGTATTCTCAATTAAGTTTAACGCCTCTTCAAATCGCAAGTTTTGCACATACTCCTGAAATGTAACCCCTATGTTATCGACAAACCAATTCGATAAATACGAATCCGTTAACTGCACCTTCTCGGCAACATCCGAGAGACGTATCTGTCTTTTAAAATTGTTTTCTATGTAATTTAAAATTGTTTCAATCCTATTATTCTTCTTGCCTTTAGATACCAATTTCAAGTCATCTAATTGTTCATGAGGAACGTTTTTCAACAAGATATAGAATAATTTGCAGATATCGCTCATCAATAGGAAGTCTTCACATTTTTGCTTCTCAAATAATCCTGTTTTGAAATATGAAATGGCTGTGACCAATATTTGTTTTTGCATATCCAAGACTTCTTCTTCCAGCATGTCATTTATACAAAAATCCGGAACTTTAAATTCTATATTTCTCAAAACCTTGGTATATTCTTCGCAATATTTATCCGAGAACACAATCGATAAAGTAACCAGAGATTGATTGTTCGGGCAAATAAAATCATGAAGGACAAAAGAATTTAATATTAATATATCACCTGATTTGATTTTTGCTTCATTTGCTTTTGTCCTGATTATGCCCTCGCCCTCCAAAACCAACAACAATTCCAGTTCCTTATGGACATGCCAATTTCTGTGATTTACCTCTGCAACAATTAATTTTATTTTTTTAATTGTTTCATATGAAAAAGTTTCAAACTCTTCTTTTGTTGTCAGTCCGGTTCCAAGCATTTTTGATATTACTCTGTCTGGTCTATGCACAATTTAACTATTGCCTATTAATGCACTCTCTTCTTTACGTGTCCAAGTCCCGTCTCCGATATACGAACCGGGAAGTGGGTCGGGAATTACAAAATCCGATTTTAATGTGTACTCTTTTCTTTCTTTTGAACTGATCATAATTCCATGCATCATTTCAAAAATATGGAAAGCCATTTCTTTACTTGCTCTATGCTCACGACCCTTTAAAATAGCCCATGCCATTTCCGCTGCTCCCAACCCTCTTGAATTCTCTTGATATCCGTGAGTAAAAGGTATCAGCAACTCATCGCCTGACTCTTTTTGAAGATAAAGCTCCGGGCCGAACAAATTCGGATCACCCATAATAAGAATTCCATCTGTACCATATATTTCAAGATTAGTTTTTTCTTTCAAAATGCTGTCTGAGTTCATATGCAATGTGCCTAAGACACCATTTTTATATTTCAACAAGGCTGTCAGCACATTCGGTACTTCTATTTGATATTCTTGATCAAAACCGGATTCACCTATCCTCGTATTCCGTCTTATAGGTTTGTGAATCGATGTATATCCGTAAACAGATTCAACCGGTCCCAAGATGGAAGCCAAAGCTGTCAGATAATAACCGCCCATATCAAACCCTATACCTGCTCCTTCTTTGTGAAGATGTGGTAAAAACTCGCCAAAAGCACCATAATCACGACTTACAGAAGCACGACAGGATATCGGTTCTCCGATCAGGCCGGCATCAACAACATATTTTGCAGTCTGGATGCTCGCCCCCAAAAAGGTATCCGGAGCAACTCCCAGATGCAATTTTTTTTCATTTGCAAGAGCTACTAACTCTTCACCTTCTTCTAAATTCACAGCTATCATCTTTTCGGACCAAACATGTTTGCCGGAAAGAAGGCTTTGTTTAGTAATACTATAATGTGCATTAGGTGTTGTAAGATTGATCACTAATTCAATCTCGGAATCGGCACAAATTTCCTCAAAAGTCATTGCCTTTATATTGTATTTCTGAGCTTTTTCTTCCATTCGGTCTTTATCAAGATCACTGCAGCCTATTAACTCAATTACAGTAAATTTACCGCTTGTAAAATTACTCATATAGATATCACTGATACTACCGCATCCTACTATTGCAGCTTTGATTTTATCCATTTTCATGTTCTCCCGATACAGTTCTTTCCTATATTCTTGAAACCGGTATCCGGTCTATGTCTTGTTAGAATAAATTATTCTAACAAGACTCAAAACTTCCAAGAATACTCAAATTCAATTTAATTATAAACTTTCAATTATCTCTCTGATCTTAGTTGCAGTATCATTAATATCATCCAATGAGGAGTTAATGTTGACACCGACACCGGATCCTAACCCTTTGTCTACAACTCCAATTGAAATATTCACCGCTCTGTCCAATATCGAATCTGTTTGAGGAAGCATATGTTTATGATACTCACTCTTTACAACATACTTCGGACAATCATAAGGACAATTTGCCTCTGTGGCAGTTATTTTGTTCAGAATTTGTTCCATATTATTGTAAACATGCCATCCTGAATGAGATATAGGTACTGAATTAATAGCTTCACAGAACTTGTCGGCATACTCTTTCGTATCAAATATCAGTGTCAGTAACGTTGCACATTCATTTTCATCATTAATTGTCCGGAAGGAAAATTTCGACAAATCACTGAGTTTGTTCTTAAGTATAGATTTGTTATTTCTTAACTTCTCCAAAATTCCATCTAACTTTCGTCCTTGAGCTAAAGCAACAGCACCGGATAATTCGTTCATCCTCAAATTCATACCGACGATAGAGCGATTGCCGACTTCCACACCCATGCGATGCGGTTTATGTCCCTGGTCATGATAACCGAAAGCTCTCTCATATAAATTTTGATCCGAAGTACCGACAAAGCCGCCATCTCCGGTCGTTATCGTCTTAAAAGTATTCAGGGAGTAGGCGGCTATATCTCCGATCGTACCCAAACGCTTGCCTTTATATGCGGCACCTACCGCTTGACAACAATCTTCAATCACATACAAATTATGTTTTTTTGCAATTTCCATGATGGGATCCATATCACACGGATTTCCTAACATATGGACCGGCATAATAGCTTTTGTCCGATCTGTAATCAATTCCTCGATCCTTGCAGGATCAATAGTCAAAGACTCATCGATTTCAGCCAGAACGGGAATCGCATTTGCTAAAATAATAGATGACATCGAGGCAATGAATGTATATCCGGGAACAATGACTTCATCACCTGCTCCTATTCCCAAAGCCGCCAAACAACATAACAAAGAACCTGTACCTGAACTTGTGGCAACTACATATTTATGACCTAAACGTTCTGCCATTTCAGCTTCAAAACTTGCAACTTTTCCCAGAAAACCGTCAACACCTATCGTTCCGTATCTGAACAGATTTCCACTCTCAATTACATCCATCAATTCTTTTTTCTCTTCTGCTCCAAAAACATATGAACCAGGACCACCAGCCATAAAATTCTCTCCTTTCAAAAAAAGACTATTTCATTAAACCTATCTCTCTAATCTTTGATTTACAAAAATACTATTTAATTAAAACTTTTTTACTAAATTTAAATTCATTACAAGGACAAAACTGCCGGAAAATTTAACACCGAATTTATTCTTAACATTCTTTAATGATTGATATTAAGCTAATAATTAAAATCCCATAAAATTGTCCAAACTAAAGAACAAACGATATTCCAAAAAAATTACGAATAAATAAACTATGACAAATTACAATTAATTGTTTAATTATTGTAAAATAATTAGACAATTATTACAAACAATTTTCTGACAAATTAATGATCCGAATACGACAAGTTAATGATACGGAGACGACAATTTAATGTTTTGCTATTCGTCATCAGATAATTGGATATTCGTCGTTCAGATGATTTAATTTAAAAACGAATTTGAGATTAATCTTCTGAAATTAATTTTTTGATCAGCTCTTTCAGTTGAGCAAAATTATCAACAACATAGTCCGCTCCTGCAGCAAGCAGACCTTCTCTGCTGACTGCTGATGTAAAACCGATAGTTGTCATGCCGGCAGCATTTCCGGATTCAATGCCTGCTGTTGCATCTTCCACGACTATGCAATTGGCAGGTTCAACTCCGATTTTTTCTGCTGCCAAAAGATAAATGTCCGGAAACGGCTTTTTTCTTTCTATATCACTTCCGGTAATAATTGAGTCAAAATCATTAAAACCGAGCGCTTTTAAATTCGCTTCGACTTTTATTAAATCCGCTGCGCTGGCAACGCCCATCTTTATATCTTTAGATTTTATTCTGTTTAATAAATCCAGAGTTCCGGGAAATGTTCTTACATATTTTTCGGCTTCTTCTTTATAGCGATCATATACTTTAAGTTTTATTTCAGGATCATATTCTTGTCCATACTTACGAAAAACTTCTCCAAGATAAGTATCCTCTCCCATACCGATATATGGTGCAAAATCCTCGGGATTTGCCGGAATATCGATCTCTCGAAAGACTTCAGATGAAACTTGGGCCAAGGCCGGTTCTGAATCTACCAATACACCATCCATATCAAATAAAATTGCATGTTCTTTTTTCATTATTTCCCCTTTATTATTGTGTATCTGTTACTATTATCTGATTGCACATCTCGATACGCTTATTTGATTGTTTCTCCACATGTTCTGCAATATTTGTCATTTGCCTTAAGCTTATTGCCGCAATTTTCACAAAAACAAATTCGTTGTTCGTTGGTTTCTTGATCCGATTGCGATTGTTGAACTGCTTTCGATACATTTTGTTTGCTTGTATCAGGTTTTAACCTTGATTGTTGAACTGTTCGGGAATTATTATCGTGACCTGCAGTTTGATTTACAGCTGTCTTCTGTCCTTTTACTTTTATCTGTGCTTGTTCCTTTAATTCTTTTTGTTGTTTTTTAGCCTTTTTAACACGTTTTTCAATTAATATTTTCTTATTATAATCTTTGACTAACTGACGACGATCAGATTTCTTAGGATAAACAAATTTAATCAAAGAACGTTTTTTGAGTAAAGATAAAACTACAAACAAAAGGGTTATCAGTAATACAACAATAACAGCCAACAGAATATAAATATAAGTATTCGAGATGTACTTGATAATTGTTGTCAACAAAACGCCTGACGTTGACATATTCATAACTCCTCCTGTTTCTGAAATACTGATTGTTCCTTTAGCCATTCCGCACTGCCAATGGTAATAGCTGCCACTTGATAAATTATCGAATTGAACTATGCCCTCATCTGATACCGGCGCACTGGAAATAATAGTGCCTTGTCCGTCAAGAATACTTACTGAATATCCGCTCAATCCTTTGTCCAACATTAAAGTGGTTGCTGCATCTTCTTTAATTTCAAAAGAATCAACTGTTTCAATAATCGCACTTGAAACTTCAGATGATTCCGTAACTTTTTTAAAGGATCCTCCGGTATCTTCCGCCAAGTTTTTCAAAAAAGCCAAGGCATCCGTATCTTCACCGATTGCAATCGAATACACCGACCAAAAAGCTTGATCCGGCAAAACAGTATCAACTGTAGAATGTTCCCGATCAATCGATATTGAATTGGCTTTTAAAACATTTAAGATATCATCATAAGTATAGTTGGTATTCGGTTCAGGATCCAGAGCAGGTGCATCACCCATCAGGATAATAAACCTGGAGCTGTTGTCGCGCCAATTCATTTTGCAAGCCGTCATTAATCCGGAAAAGACTGTTTCCGCATCATCTCCTCCATATCCTAAACCTACATCGTCCAAACTTTTGGAAATTTCTTCAGCATTATTCGTGAACGGCATTAATATTTTCGAAGGATAATCTGCCGGGTCATACGTCCTTTCGGGGAAATCACGATAAGATACAAATGCAATTCTATAGTTTTCAGATTTATTTTGAACTGCTGTAATAATATCCGAAATACTTTCTTTTACATCTGCGATATCATCTTCCATAGAGTTGGTCGTATCAATAACAAAACATAAATCCAAACCGGATTTCGGACCTGATACTATCGGAATATTGTCTTCACTCTCCACATTAAGTGCAATGTCAGCTGCGGCATCGGCTTGTATTAACGGTTTGCCATGTGTGTCATCGTATTTATAGTCACCGGCAGCTGAATTAACAATGATATTTTTTAGTTGAGGTCCGGTTAAATCCGGATTAAGTTGCAACAATAATCCTGCTAAGCCGCTGACATGCGGCGCAGCCATAGATGTTCCGCTATTGGATACAATTTTACCATCCCAAGATAAACTATAAATCTGCTCGCCCGGAGCTACAACATCGACTCTTTCTCCAATTTCTGAAAAACTTGAATAAACCGGTGCGGAATTCTGATCAAGGCCGACCGAACCTACCACAATAATTCGTGATCTTACAACTTCATCGGTTATTCCGCTAAATGAACTACCCCATTTTGCATCAGATAAAATCGATTCCAGTTTTTGAGAATTGTATTGAGGCGGAACATCTCTTTCATCATAAATCGTATAACCGTATTCATTGCTTTCATCTTCAAAGAATTTCATATTTGATGTATTCCCGGCTGCAACGCAAAGCAAAAAATCATTACCGTTCTCTACCAAATTTTTCAAACCTTTTTCAGCCTGACTTTGTGCAGAATTGATCATATCTATTGCATTTGTTAAACCTTTTTGTGCAGCAAAAATTAATTCATACGGGTAACCGGCGGAATAATTAATAACTTTTACTTTTTCTTCTGTTACCATTTTATTAATTAGTTTTAAATGATCAAAAGCTGAGCTGTTAAGCTTGCCGCTAATTAATTTATTATTGGTACAAACTCCTGAAATACCCTTTTTATTATTAAATGTTGCCGCCATCGTACCGGCGACATGCATACCGTGGTTGCATGTCGAACCTTTATGATCCGTTACTGCTTGTTCCAGATGAACCACTTCTTTTAAATCCGCAGGATTACTTTCTAAAGGTGAATCAATTATACCTAAACTGACTTTCGTTTCACCTTCAATTTTCGCCCATGCTTGAGGGCAACGAATCAGCTCTACGCTCCAATTTCTGCCTTTAGGCTTTTCCGTCCATTCTTCTTGAATCGTGTCATCCTCATGCCACGGATCATTGGGAATCAAGAACTTCGTTTCATACTCAATCACTTCATTGAGATTCACCATGTCAAAAAGATTAGAATTATTCAAAATGGTCAATAATTGATCTATTGCCGCATAATCCTCGTAATCTGAAAAAGAAATTCTGTATAGCTGCATCTCTTCCAGATGCTCTATAATTTCACCATTATATTGGGATATAAGATCTTCAACCTGTTGCTCAGACGTATTTTTTTTAGAGAACAGCAGTATTTCCCCTTTCAAAAATTTACGCCCGCTTACCGGATCTTCTATTATATTTTCTTCTGACGGGAGCTCCGAACGATAATGCTGATCAGCTTCACTGTTGTAAACAATTGCTTGTGAACTGGCAGGACCATAATCTTTCAACATAAAATGAGCAAGGGTTATACATAGCAAAAAAATTATCAGTAACATCAAAATTACCATAAGAACTTTTTTCACTATAACCCCCGCTCAATACAAGGTCTGTTAAGATATTACATTTTAATCAATTAATGTTTAATGTAATATCAGATTATTCGGCATCTCTAGATTGCAAAGTTATCTAAAACGTATTTTTCGGCTTCGGCATTCCAAATTTGATTGCTTCTTTCCATGATTTCTGCCAGGTCAGCAAATCTCTTATCAGTTTTGCCTTTCTCAGCAAAATCTTCAATCGCGGTTAATTCAATTTTGCAGTGCGGATATACCAGTTTTTTACCACCCGGAATAGCCGGCACATTGTTCGTGACATACGCTACATCATCAAGACCTAAAATGTGAGTAACCATCGGTGCAGCATCAAGTTTTCCTTCAGAAATCAATCTGGTCGCTTCACGCAAATCTTCATTGTTGCCACCCGAATTGCCGACTAAATGATGATTATTATAGTGAATATCATACATATTGATCGGTACTGAAAATGAAGTGTCGGTAGGACCGGAGAAGAAATTAATGCATCCGTCATAACGCAACATAGATTGAGCTTGTTGAATTAAAACCGGAACCGGTGCAAAAACAATCATATCATCATAACCTTCATCATCGGTAAATGCCATCATTCGTGCCACAGCATCATCTCCTGAAGTATTCATATACTTCAATTCAAAGCCGAGTTCTTTCGCTGATGCCGGTGTATAAATACTCTCTGCCCGATCAAGTCTTGCCTGATTAATATCCGTAATCAAAACACGTTTAGCTTTTTTGCCTTCTCTGGCCATTGCAAAAACATAAGCTATTGCCGATAAACCCATCGGACCGACTGAAGCAATCAGTGCTAAATTGCCATCTTCTTTCATTCCCATTACATGATCATATGAACCTTTTTCAGTATGATGATAAAGAGAATTGAAACCGCCGATAACCGTACTTACCGGTTCAGTCAAAGAGCCCATGAAGAAAGCTTCACCGTTATACGGTAATAAGCAGTTCATTTCCATGATTTCAGCAGGCATATTTCCGTATGTAGCATCACCGCCGTATTGAGTATAGGAATATCCGGGAGCTTCGAGTGAACCGTTTTTATTGTGAGCAGGCTGAACAACAAATTTATCGCCTACACGGTATTGACCTTCCCAATCTTTTCCTACTTCAAGAATTTCACCACAAATCTCATGACCTATGATAACCGGATTTTCCGCAATATCTTGCGGCACACGCACATGTTCCGGACCTTGATTCGCTGCTTTATACGTGCTCATACAAATACTGTCGGTCACATTTTTAACTCTGATTTCATTATCTTTTAGAGGAGCCAATTCAAACTCTTCCAATCTCAAATCATTTTTTCCATACATACGAACAGCTAATGTTTTCATAAATCCTCCTATAATTACCACCATATTATTATAGTTTCTGCAGTTTTTCAGAATTATCTTAAGAAAAACTTATTGTGTTAAAAACATATTTAATTGTAGCACACAAAGCTTTAATTTAATAGATAACGAATCATGACAGCAGCATTCGTTAATATAAATTTTCTTTGTTTCCTGCTGATGAAGAGACCTGAACTGTCCTTTCTATAGCGGTAATTATTTTATATAAAATAATTGTACCAAGTCATCAAGGGTTTTCAGATTTCTCCTTTTATATTCCCTGCAAAGAATGGCAAATTTATCTATTTTAATGCGTCGATTGCTGCTCTTTGAATGGATAAGGATGCTTTGTATTTGTCTAAGAATTGATCGAATCCTTGCATATCTTCCTCATTCGGTTCAATTGTCAAGGATTTTTGTTTGCTGAATACCAGTTCTTCCAGGAATTCTTCCAAAGTCCTCACGGTCTTATCTTTTGATTGACTTTCAATTAAATATAATGCTAATAGTGCCATACCCCATGCACCGCCTTCTCCGGCACTTTCCATAACAGAAATCGGCGTTTTAAGAGCATTTGCCATCAAAGTCTGGCCTACACGTTCAGTCTTAAATAAACCGCCATGGCCCAGCATTTTATCTATATGAACATCTTCTTCTTCGGTCAGAATATCCATACCGATACGCAAAGTAGCCATTGTTGAGTTCAACATTGCCCGCATGAAATTTGCAAGATTAAAGTTGGCATCAGGTGTTCTGACCACTAAAGGTCTGCCTTCTTCAAATCCCGTGATATGTTCGCCTGATACATAATTGTGAGTAACGATACCGCCGCAATCTTTATCGCCTTCCAATGCCGAGAAATATAATTCATCATAAAGTTTTCCCTTAGATACATCCAGACCCAGTCTGACGATAAGTTGATCCAATACTCTGACCCAGGCATCAAAATCACTTGTGCAATTGTTGCAATGAACCATTGCTACAGGCGAACCGCTTGGTGTAGTTACCATATCAATTTCTTCATGAACTTTTTTTAATGAATGTTCCAGAACTATCATAGCAAAGATTGAAGTACCTGCACTGATGTTGCCGGTACGTTTTAAAACGCTGTTGGTTGCTACCATACCGGTTCCGGCATCGCCTTCCGGCGGAGCCATCGGGATTCCTGCTTCAAGTTTACCGCTCGGATCCAGCAATTTTGCTCCGGCTTCCGTTAAATATCCTGCATTTTCACCTGCGCATAATATCTCAGGCAAAATGTCTGATAACTGCCATGAAAAATTTTGATCAGCAATCAAAGCATCAAATTTTTCAATCATTTTTTGATCATAATCATTTGTAGAATCGGAAATCGGGAACATACCGGAAGCATCACCTATACCCAGTACTTTTTCACCTGCAAGCTGCCAATGAACATAGCCCGATAAAGTCGTAACATAATCAATATTCTTAACATGGCTTTCTTGATTCAAAATTGCATGATAAAGATGGGCAATACTCCAACGTTGCGGAATATTAAAATTAAATTCCTGAATTAATATTTTGACAGCGTCTTCCGTCATCGTATTACGCCAAGTTCTGAAAGGAGTTAACAATTCGTTATTTTTATCAAAAGGCAGATAGCCGTGCATCATGGCTGATATACCGATTGAACCGAAGGTTGTCAATTCGACATCATATTTGTTTTTCACATCTTTGGCCAAATTTTGATAACTGTCTCTAATGCCTGTCCAAACATCAGATAATGCATATGTCCAAATTCCGTCAACTAGTTGATTTTCCCATGAATGATTACCCTGAGCCAAAATTTGACCGTCGAAATCTACCAGTACCGCTTTAATTCTTGATGAACCGAGCTCTATTCCTAAAGCCGTTCTGCCGGTTTTAATGTCGTTGATTGTACCCATACTTCACCTTTTTCACCTTTCTATGGTTTGTTTAAGATTGATTGACAATCAATCATAAAGATTGGATTCCACAATATCCATTCGCTAATATTTATTATAATAAAAATTTATTTCGGTTGAAATTTCACTGCTTTTTACTTTTTTATTATGCATTAAATCAAATAACATCTTATAAGCCGTTCCTGCTATTAGATTAATTGGCTGATCTGCAACAATAATGCTATATTCGACATTTTTTTCAATAAATTTTCTACCTTCGAAATCTTCAAGTCCGACAATCGATTTGATGTTTAATTTGAAATCATCAATTGCCTGTACAATACCATAAATAAAATGATTTGTAGTTAAAAAAAATGAATCATAGATAAATTTGTCCTGCTCGATCAAATCTTGAATTTGATTATAAGCATCTTCATTACTGTAAACATCCAATATTTTATTTACACCGCTATCCGAGTTTTTGGAATGGAAAACAGAATTCAAGCCTTCATATCTTTTGACAATTGTACTGTCATATGCATTTCCGCCCATAAACAAGGGTTTTGTTGCTCCTTGTTCTCTGAGTATTAATCCTAGTTTGTTTGCTATCTCATAATTACTTAGTGTCAGAGAAGGAATTTTGTCATTTGCAGACTTTCGGTCAAACGTTACAGTTGGCGGTAATTGTGAAATATTATCTAAAGAAGATTTATAAGATACGGGAGAGATGATTATACCGTCAACCATTCTGCTTCTTAACATCAATAATATCCTCTGTTCTTTTTCCACGTCTTCTTCAGTTATACAAACCATTAAATTGTAATTATCTTCTTTCGATAAACTTTCAATTTTTTTTATCAAATGGGCATAATAAGAATTTCTAATATCAGGTACAACAATTGCAATCGTTAAAGTTTTTCCTGTTTTTAACGATGCAGCCACATAATTGGTCACATATCCCAATTCATCAGCAGTCTCAATTACAGATTTAATCGTTTCTTCTTTATATGAATAAACATCCGTGTGACCATTTAATATATTCGAAACAGTTGTTCTGGAAACACCTATTTTATCAGCAATATCTTTCATTGAAACCATTCTGTATGAACACCCATCCTTTATAAAATCTTAACATGAATAGCCTGTTAAATACAATTTACCGACTCTTTTAAAAGAGGCACAGATCTGTGCCTCTTGATGATTCTACGATTATTACTATGTTAATTAATATATGGTCTATCTTCAAAATATTTTATATTATTTCGATCAAACCATTCTTTGCATTACCAAATACTTCAACACCATCTGAATTAATAACAAATCCATCCTCGACTCTGATGCCTATTTTTTTCTCATCATTTCCTAAATATAAACAAGTACAGAAAGTCATATTCTCCCGGAATTGATACTCTGAATTAGATTCGACCCATGGATGCTCATTTTCCATTAATCCTGTTCCATGTGCAGGTCCGTATAAAATGTGGTCTGCAAATCCTAATTCATTTAAGGTGTTATAATGCAAATCGCTGATTGCTTTAGCTTCTACACCGGGCTTGATTGCCTCAAGCATTCTTTCTTGAACCGTATAGCCTGCTTCAACTAATGCCTTCTGCTCAGGTGTCGCTTTCCCCATAACAATAGGTCTGCCTATTGAAGCTACATATCCTTCATATCTTGCGGCGACCTGTGCCTGTACTAAATCACCTGCTTGAATAACCTTATTGCGAACTCTGCTGACTGCCTGATTTGAATCTTCACCGGTCAATATCCAAAAAGGATACCCCTCTGCTTCTGCACCTTCTGCCAATATTCTTTCCAGTGCTATCCCTTTTACTTCATTTTCCGTCATACCTACCTTAATCTTTTCAATCACTTTATTCATAGCTACACTTGCTATTCTATAAGCTTCCTTAAGGCACGCTATTTCCATGGGAGATTTCTCTATACGGATTTTCGAAACTACATCATCAGCATTTACAATTTCTTTTGCTCCAAGATCTGACATAGCAGTTTCAAAATCTTCATATATTTGGTGTGTTATCAAACCGTATCCTGCTATGCCCACTTTATTTACAGATTCCAGATCAAGATCATTTTTTAAGATAGATGCATATGTGTCTAAATCTGCTCCAGGATAATCAGGATTAGAAGATTCTCTAAATGCTAATAATCTTCTTATTATTTGAATTGAAGAAACATGTTTGGCATAAGTCATACTTTCAGGTCCAATCAACAAAATTGCATCGCCTTGTTGAGGAATTAAAAGCCCGGCAAATTCGAATGAAGGCCAATAATTAGAATAATATCTGACAAATTGAGGTTCAGCTTCATTTGAAAAACATAATAATAAATCCAAATTCTCCTTTTTCATCTCAATTTGAGTCCTGGTGACTCTCTCTTTAAACTCTTGTTGTGAAATTCTGGGTTTCATTAAATCCTCCTAAATTAAATTTTTAACCATCTTCTATAAAATTATTTCTATTAATACTTAGCTCGCACTACATATATTAATTAACTTAATGTTCTTTTTTCATTTCCATATTTAAAGAAATTCTATCTTTTATTTTTTGTTGATAGATATCAAAAATGACTGCAACAATTACCACTATACCAGTTATTACTTTTTGCCAAAACTCTGAAATACCGACCATTACCATTCCATCATTTAACACGGTTATAACAAATAATCCGATAACCGTACCGCCTACTTTACCGGTACCGCCTGACATCGATGTACCGCCTAAAACAGTCGCGGCAATTGCATAAGTTTCCCACGTTTCTCCGGTTGCAGGATGGGATGCTACTAACTGCGAAGCTGCAACCATACCTGTAACGGCCGCCAATGCGCCGGAAAATCCATACACGAAAAATAGAACTTTAGACGTCTTGATACCTGATAATCTTGCAGCTTCCAGATTTCCGCCTACTGCATAAATATGGCTGCCTAGAACAGTTTTGTTCAAAATAAAAGCTCCGATACAAATCATTAGAATCATTATCCATATCTGAACCGGAATATTTAACCATTTTCCTGTGCCTAAAATTTCAAATCCTTTATTGCCATGTTCTTCCGTACCTGCCAAATTTGGAAAAGTAAGTCCGCCGGAAATTAAATTAGCAAATCCGCGTGCCATATACATCGTTCCCAATGTTGCGATGAAAGGGGGCATCTTTAGAACACCAACTAAAAGTGCGTTAAACATTCCGAATAAGGCACCGACAATCAAAGTAATCAAGATAACGATTGGAGCTGCAAAATATACCGTACCTCCTAAAGCAGGTACATGAATACCGCGATTTATTAAAAAACCCGCAATCATTCCGCTTAATCCGGCTATCGATCCAACAGACAGATCAATCCCGCCCGTAATGATCACAAAAGTCATTCCTATACCTATAAAAGAATAAAGAGCAACATGTTTCATTACTAAGATTGCATTGTTTAAGGTGAAAAACGTATCACTAATGATACCGAAAACAGCTATTAATATTAACAAAACCAAGATTGTTCTCAGTCTGATAATTAAATCAACAATCGAATTCTTTGTAAAAGATAAAGATTTATTTGTATTATTCAAAATGTACTCCTTCTGTATGCTTTCACCATATCGAAATTCATTCGCAATATTTACTTTGCAGAAGCCGCTCGTAAAATATTCTCTTTAGTCATATTTTCACCTTCGTACACTCCGGAAATTTTCCCTTGTGCCAGAACAACAATCCTGTCACTAACTGATAAAATTTCTTCTGTTTCAGAAGACACGAAGATAATGCTTAATTTTTGCTCAGCAGATAGTTCACTTATGATCTTATATAATTCGTGTTTTGCCCCAATATCTACACCTTTTGTCGGTTCATCCAGTAACAAAACGGAAGGATTCGTTAACAATCCTTTTCCTATTACAACTTTTTGTTGGTTACCGCCACTTAAAGATATAATCAAGTCATTTGTTTTGCCTATTTTAATTTGCAAATCTTCAATTATATTATCAATTGCCTGTTCACGTTTTCTGTTCGAAATTATACCTGCTGTTGCATAATTAGATTCACTGGATAAAGATAAGTTTTGCAAAATAGATCTGGTCTTGATCAATCCTTGACCTTGTCGATCTTCCGGAACCATATAAAATCCTCTGCTGATTTGATCACAGATATCAAAGTTCTTTATTATCTCATCTTTATAAAAAATATTTCCCGTAATGCCATTTCTCAAACCCATCAAACATTCTAAAACTTCTGTCCGTCCTGATCCCAGCAAGCCAAAAAAACCAAGAATTTCACATTCTTTCAGCTCAAAGCTAACATCTTCAAGAATTTTTCCTCGTTCCGGTTCGAATAAAGATAAATTTTGCACTTCCAGAATATTTTTACCGATTTGTTTATCCGAATTTCGATAATTTTTTTGCCCTTGTTTACCGATCATTTTCTCAGCTATCCATTCCAGATTAATTTGATCAGCTCTTTCATGTGCAACCAGTTTTCCGTCGCGTAAAACTGTCACATAATCTGAAATTGATAAGACTTCTTCAAGTTTATGAGAAATATACAGGATAGTAATACCCATCTCTTTCAGATCCCGGACAATGTCCAGTAAAACTTCTACCTCCGCATTACTTAAAGAAGAAGTTGGTTCGTCCATAATCAATATCTTGAGATCTTCTTCGGCTAAAGCCTTGGCGATCTCTACAATTTGACGTTCACCTACTTTTAATTCAGAAACCTTTTTCGTCGGATCAATAGGATAATTTAATTTATCCAGAATTTTTGAAGCTTCTTCGATGTACTTCTTTCTATCAACAATTATTTTATTTTTGCTCGGTTTACCGATAAAGATATTTTCACTTACTGTTAAATTCGGAAATAAATTTAATTCTTGATGTATAATGCAAATTCCACATTTTCTGGCATCATCAACATTATTCAATTCAACTTTTTCACCTTGAACATAAATCTCTCCCGCAGATGCATTAATATTGCCTGCAAGAATTTTCATCAAAGTTGATTTTCCTGCTCCGTTCTCTCCAACAATCGCATTTACTGTACCTGTTACGGCATGAAAATCTACATTATCCAAAGCTTTCGTTCCGGGATATTGTTTTGTCAATTTCTTTGTTTCTATACAATAATCTGAAGAGACCATCTTTAATCACCCTCAACACTTATCGATGTCGGTGTTATCATCAATTCATTGTTGCTGACATATAAAAAGCCTTGTATGTCTATGGTTTTTCCAACTACTTCAACAGGATCAAATTCTTTAAGAATTTCATTTACCAAGTATTTATGCAGTTCACTGGAAACCGAAGCAAATTCGATTTGATTCTTAAAATGGTCTGCTTCAATAAAAGTAAGCCCGTCTCTTAAAGCAGTTCCTTTAAATATCGGTCCTATTTGAATTTTCAATGTCGGATTTTGATAATCAGAGACAATTAGACATTTATTCTGTGACGAATCATCAAATTCTTCAATTATTAATTTGTCATGAATACAGTGTATTTTCTTACTATCGTCATGCAGTGCTTCTTCTATTGAAACGGAATTCTCGGATACAAAATCCGGAATTTCTTCTTCCCAATATTTTTTTACTAAATTCACAATATCACCATTATCAGATTGTTCACCGTTTTCTTCA
Source organism: Clostridiaceae bacterium (assembly GCA_012838795.1). Classification (GTDB taxonomy): domain Bacteria; phylum Bacillota; class Clostridia; order Saccharofermentanales; family DTU023; genus UBA5436. Next base: position 40,747 of record DUOO01000056.1, read on the forward strand.
TTAATATCCTTATCCGGTACTATTGTGCAAGAAGATAATATACTTATGAATACTATGATAACAGCTAGTTTCAGCAATACTTTTTTCAAGCAATTCATTTTTACCTCTATTTTCGATATGCGGAAAATATTCCTATACCCTACAGAATAATGTTCTTCGATCTAAATTCTATAAAGTTGTTATTAATACCACAGACATATATTTTCTATTAAAGTTTTCAAGATGTAGTAAATCATACAATTAATCGAGTTATGCGAGGTTTTCCTCGCATAACTTGATATTTAATAAACATTAAAAATTCATAAATTGTTTCTGACTTGATTACTCAATAATTGCAAAGTCTTTTACATTATCTACATTGTCTTTAGTTATTAACAAACAATCTACAAGCTGCTTTTCAGGTTGTCCGGTAGAACCGGTTTTAACAAATAAATCCATTTGGTCAACACACATTGTTGCGCTGGTACTTACCAGATCCATAGCCGTAGCTACAATCTCACCGTTTCTGATACCTTCCAAAACTTCATCTATTCCATCAAAGCCCGCTATAACTATATCCTCTTTACCTGCAGCTTTTGCGGCAGCTAAAGCTCCAAGAGCCATGTCATCATTACCACAAATTATGCCTTTGATATCGGGATTTTCTTGCAGGACTGATTCTACTTTAGCAAAAGCTTCATTACGATCCCAATTTGCACTTTGTTGAGAAACTAACTCGAGATCCGGATACTGACTCAATACTTCCGCAAATGCGTCAGATCTGATCTTAGATTGAGTATCAGATTCTTTACCGACTAATTCAGCATATTTGCCTTCTTCACCCATTCCTTCTGCAAAAGCCATCGCTACTTCGCTTGCTCCTGAATAATTATTAGCAGTAATTTGGGTTATTGCTATACCGTTTTCATTGATTTCACGGTCAAGTAAGAATACGGGTACACCTGCATCAGTTGCTTTTTTTACCGACTCGATAGATGCATCTGAACCGGCGTTATCACAAATAATTGCCAGTGCTTTATCCGAAATTGCCGAATCAAACAATTGACTTTCTTTTTGTGCATCATCATCATGCGATACTAATTTTGCTTCATAGCCTAATTCAACTAATCTTTTTTCTGAAAAATTATAAATTGCATCAAAATATGCGTTTTCTCTGGAAGCTGCAATTACATATACCAGTTTGCTATCCGGATTTGCTAATTCAAATGCTGCATCTGAAGGCTCTTCTTCCACTTCTTCAACTTCTTCTTCAGCTTTTTCAGTTTCTTCTTCTTTAGCTTCTTCAGTTTCTTCTGCTTCTTCTTTACCTGCATCTTCTGCAGCTTCGGTTTTTTCTTCAACCTTTTTGTCTGAATCTTTCTCAGACTCTTCGTCTTTTCCTTTGCATCCTACTACTGTCAGAAGCATAACAACTACTAATAACAGAGCAGAAATTATTCTTAGTTTTTTCATTTTTCCTCCTATACAATATGCACCTATAGAATCGAGTACATAAAAATTCATGCATATTTCTAATAGTATATTCTTTATGTACTTGAGTACATAAAGAATATACTAGATAATAAAACAAGTCAATATGAATTTTTCAATATATTTTTATGTATATAGCACAATCGTTAGTTTCAGCACAGTCACATTTTTCTAAAATAAACCTATACTAAATAAAACGCCTATCAAAACAGAAATCGGTGCAGTAATAAAACGTGAAAGCAATATAGCAGGTACCGCTATTCTTGACGTATCAGGTTCAGCTTCCCCCAAGGCTGCGGCTACCGGAATAAAATCACATGCATCAATAACACCGATTGCAAACAGTGCAGGAAGTGCCAGTTGAGGAGACACTGCTCCGTTCGCTATAGATGTACCGATAAAGATACCTAAAACCGATTGAATCGCCGCTCCTGGCGCAAGCAGAGGAGACAAGACAGGTATACTGATAATTAAGGCTAAAACGATTATCCCTATTACTGACCCTGTTAACGGTTCCAGGGAATTAGCAATAAAATTACCAAACCCGGTTTTCGTAATTATTGCAATAATAAGTGAAATGAAAACCATAAACGGTAAAACATTTTTTAGCATCATATCAATGGCATCACGAGCTCCTTGGTAAAATAAATTAACAATTTTTCCTATTACTCTGCCGATTTTCTCCATGATTTCTCTTATTGCGCTGGTTAACTTGCTTTCCTTATTTTTTGTTATTTCAGAAGTATCATTGTCAGTTGAAGTATTATCTTCTGTTACGTTAACATCCGATGCAGATGCTGTTACATTTTCTTCATCTGTCTGTACGCTGTCATCAGGAGAAATATCAGATACAGAATTGTCCTTATTGCTTATCCCTCTATTTACATTAATTTCTTCCTTTTTGGCCATCAAGACCCAAATGGTCTCTGTTACATATGCTCTTATTATTGCTAAAACCCAGCCTCCGATAAAAAATCGGATCGCTAATGCTGATATTGAATGCCCTAATCTTTGAACACCTTCTGCAATACCTAACCAAATAAAAAGTTCAGCCGGGTTTGCATGTGGAAATAACGATAACATTGGTCCGTTTGTTGTTGAAACAGCATCTATATATCCTGCCCTCTGTCTTTGAGGCAAAAACTTCGCACCGGAAAAAACCATGGGATTACAAAGGAAGAACCAGCCTAAAAAAGGTAATACTGTATAAGATAATATTTTATATTTACTTAAAAATTTTGAAATTCGATCCATTCTCTCCTTGCCTATCATGGCTGCAATAGCATTAAAACACGTCATTAACACCAACACCATTGGCACTATTCCGGATAACAAATCTACAAAAGTATCACCTGCTTCGCTGAAAATCTCTTGAAATTTATCAACAAAGATCGCTACTTTATCCATAAAACAACCTTTCCTCAAAAAATAACATCTCAATTTTTGCAAAAAATTAACGACATATCAATTGTATATGAAATCAGATGCGATATCAGCAATATAAAAATTCTTATTAAATATTTCAATTATAAACCTGATAAGTGTTTGGGAACAAAATTCATACTCTTGATAATAAACTCAGATTGATAAATAATGTTCCAAAAAAATTTGATTAAATGAAGAAAACCTGAAAAACTTAAGCTATATTTTTGGGACCGTACTTATCAAAGAAGTCAATTAGAATATTAAAGTCCATACCGGAGCGTAAAATATCAATCTGCTCAAGTAATATTATTAAGTGCAGAGAATTCTGTTCTTTATAAAGCAAGGATATTTTTTCTTCCAGATAACTTTCAATATTATCGAATTTAAAATCTTCACATTTTTCTAAGACTAATAAACCGGCAGCAACTCCTAAAGAAATATGATTCGGACAAATTCCTTGTTCCAGACACATAAAATAAGCTCCAAAAAATCTGTCTTCCAAACTTAATTTTCTTAACGGATCTTGTCCGACTCTTTTACATGTATCTTGTAAAGCTTTATTGCCAAATCTCATTAATAAATTATCAACATGATCTGTTAACCCCTCTATCGGTTCTTGATATTTTTTTGACAATGCAACTGCCGCCTCCAACATTGCAGCTCTGACAAAATATCTGATTATCGGGTTCATAATTGCTTGCCATATATATTCATAATCAAAATATTGAGCCAAGTATGCAGTCATACTATGTCCCATATTATGTAAATATAATTTACGATCGGAATAAAAATCAAAAATAACATTCGGATCCCATATTAATCCGGGTATCTCGGGAATTTTGCCTTTGAGCGCGGAACCGTCATATGGCAAAAACTTATATTGCTCAACTTTAATTGCAGCAGGATGTATATCTTTGATTTCCGGCGAACTTACCGGAATCATCCTGCCTATTGAAGTTGAAATAAGTCCGGTTTTTTCATTAAACAAATCAATTTGTGTTTCCGGAATGTATTTAAGCAATAATGATCTCATATATTGATCAACATTGTGATAGTTTTCACATAAGAAAATATTAACAGGTCTTCCTGTAGTCAATATTCTTGATAAAACAGATTTTGCTAAAACCGGAGCAATCATCGGTAAGGCTTTTGCTCCCACACATGTAGCTATAATATCAGCATCAGTAACTTTTTGAATTACCGATAATTCATCATTGGAATTAATTGCACAGACATTAGTGATCCATTTGATTTGCCTGTCATCGTTATAAACAGCAATGTGCGGATATTGGTTTTTTTCGTTAATACTTTGAATTATTTCCTCATTAACATCTGCAAAACAAATTTCCAAATCGGCTTCCGAAAAAAGTTCGCCGATAAACCCTCTTCCGACATTACCTGCACCAAAAATAACTCCCTGCATTGTATACCACCTTTAAAATTGCTCAAATCCCGGCCAAGTTTCCTTCTCCATGCTATTATAAAAATCCCAAATTTCATTTTCCGGTAAAATTCCATTTGTAGGACCTTCTTCAATAATAGATGCATTGGAAGTGCCTATTCCTAATTCTACGGATTTCTCTATTGAATAACCTTTCCATGCTCCATACAAAACTCCTGACAGGAAAGCATCTCCTGCTCCGGTTGTTCCCTTTATTTTTTCAGAAGGAATGTTCAATGCAGGTTTTACTGCAAAATTCCCTTTATTGTCAAGGCCTATTCCGCCTTCTCTGGCATGGATTACAACCCATTCTTTAACACCTAAATCAAATAATTTCTGACATAATTCCTTGCATACATCAACCAGAAGTTGTCCTGATGAATTTCTGACTTCAATGCCGACCGTACGAGAAGCTTCCTCTTCGTTAAGAATACAGTAATCTGTATATTTCACGGAATGAGGTACTATCTTTTGAAATCTGTCTGATTGCTCAGTCACTACATCAATTGATGTCTTTATGCCGGCTGCTTGTGCATCGTGTAAAACTCTTGCCATCTTTGTACCGAATTCGGCATCAAAACTATCCAGTTTATCCAATAATAAAATATACCCGATATGTAAAATATCGGTTTCAATTTTATCAAAATCGAAATGCTCCGGTCCCAATTCCGAATTTGTTCCTTTAAAGCTGAAAAATGTACGGGTATGGTTGGTAACATCTGCAATTACATCTGAAAAAGATGTTTGGGTATTCCCTCGAAATATTTGATCACAATTAATATTGGGATATTTTTTCATTTGGCTTATTATATAATCGCCGTCAGAATCATTTCCTACTAAACCCAAGGCATGTACCGGCAGATTTTCATCTAATCTGGCCAAACCGATCCCCGAATTACAGACTAAGCCGCCTAACGTGTCAAATGTTCGATTAATAGAAACAAGAGTAGAATGACCGGGGTATGTATCAACTTCTTTATTATGATCTACTATTAAATTTCCTGCTAATGTGATTCCTTTTTTCATTTTAGTCACCTTTCATTTTTTAATATAAGTCATAAAATTAGTCATACTGATGATAAGCAAAAATCTAGTATATATTATAGCTCAAATTACACAAATAATCATAAATTCCAAGGAACAATTACAAAGTATTGGTGTCAAAATCATTTTTTATAGAATTAAATATTAAATCATAATCTTCCGATTTTTTTTCGAAAATCAATTAAACTATCTAAGATTTTTGATTTGTTTTCATGATCTCCGGAATTGTCAATTTCAAATATTAACATTCCTTTATATGATCTTGCCTTATTAATGGAAATTAATTCAAGGATTTGAGCATTGCCAAAACCTAATTCTGTCTCTTCAATTTCAGAACTTGTTTGATCTTTGTCATCAGTTTTTTTCACAATGCCATCTTTAAGTAATATTCCTTCAATATAATTTTTATAATTTGCGGGAAAATATGCATTATGTAATGGTAAAAATCCAAATTGCAAAAAATTTACCGGATTAAATAAAATACCGATATCAAATGGTATTTCGGCTTGAAAAGTATTTTTTAAAACAGTTATCTCATCTAAATCAGCTTGATTTTCAAATAATACTTTTATATTGAAGCGGTTCGCCAATCGAACAATTTCTGAAATATCTTTGGCAAAAACTTCTGAAACACAAACTTTGTCAAATAATAAATATTTAACATCCAAAACAACTAATTTTTCCATAAGGAGTAAAATATCCGATTTATTATTATCTAAAAACATTTTATACATCGGAATACAGAAGTTGTTCACAACAAGTAATTGATGGATCTTTTCAATTTCAAACCAAGTTGATTTACAAAGATCAATTTGCTCTTCATGAATATTAAAAGAATTAAACCCTGATTTTTTTGCCAGATAAATATATTCTGATATATCTAAAGCATCATTATTTTTAATAGACAAAACATTATACATATTATCAACCTCAATAAAATTTTTAATATATGAAGAAATAAACTTCAATCTACATTTTTTCACCTTTTCTGGCTCTGGAACAAAAATCACAGTTCGGATTTTTACAAAGAAAATAATATGGATCTTCTGATAATTTCATCATACAGAAATCATGCAATTCTTTGGCATTCATCAGCTGAGTTACCGCATTTCCTACCTTACCGTAGCGAATTAATCCGTTTTCCCGAAGATCTGCTGTTATATTAATAAAATTTCTATGTCCTTCAGGAAAATCCACCAACTGAAATACTCCATTTCCATTGTATGGCGGATACAAGGGAGCCGGAATTTCAAGGCTCATGAAGTAAGACGCTTTGCTTTCATGTTCAAAAGCATGTAATATTGTGTTCCTGTCTTGATCAACTCCCAGTAATAAAACTTTGCCATTCCACTGCCAAAGTTTATAAAAAGGACTGCCGGCGCCACATCCGGAAGTGCATTTATCATGATCCGAACAAAATTCTTCTGCTTTATGGCCCAGAGCAACTACTGAATGAACCGGAAACAAACTTCTTACTGCGCCTTTTGTGTTACGTAAAGTTTCAGATAATAAGCCAACATTTGATTTAGATGTTAAAGGATCAAACGGATCAAAAGGTGATGTCATTGCAGGCATTGCCAAAAGTCCTTGCGGACCAAGTATTTCCATTAACACATCTATTACTGCTTCAGCACCGCCTTGAACTTTTCCGATACTTCCGAAAGCACTGTGAACAAAAAGCAAATCACCTTCTTCCACACCGCATTGTCGAAATGAAAAACGTAATTCTTGCAGCCCTATAGTTTTCATGATATTACCTCAAACTCATATTCTAAATTCTTTTGCTAAATCATTATTGTTTTAAAATAAAACCACTTGTGTTTTAAGAAATGTCCTTATTTCAGAATTCATTATCTCCACGGTATGTCAACATAAATGAAGATACGGCTTTTGTTACATTTACAAATTCTTTACAGTCAACGAATTCATCTGCTTGATGTGCTCCGCCATATAATGAGAAATCTCTGAGAACACCAAATCCGAAGCTGTCTGGTGAACCATATTTTAAAAACAGAGATAAATCACTTAAACATGATCCGCGCTTTTCAACTTTAAAATCAACATATCGTTCCGCGCATTTTTTCATGTGTGCAACAGCCTTGCTGTCTACAGGAGTTTGTAAATAATGAAAGAATCTTGTTGTCGGGATGGGATCACTGATCACAACAGTATCTGCCAATACAGAACGTACTTTTGATATATGCTGATTTAATTCTTGCAACGATGCTTCTTTAGTTTTATCGGTATAATAGACGAAATTCAATTCTCCTCTGTCTACGTTAGTAGCATTATCTCCGATTTTCACATCATAATAACGGAAAGCTGATTTTTCCATATCAGTACCGCTGAATAAAGGATTAATACTCATCGCATATCTTTGTTTTTCAGCAAAAATGTCCAGTTCTTTTTTTAATACTAAAATTGCATCTAATATTTTGCCGGAACAGTCTGTAGGCTCAAGAGTTTTTAATTCTATTCTGAAGATACATCCACCTAATGATGATACCCATAATTCATAGTTTCCACTATCTAAACTGATCGTATTAACATATTCATTATTTACACTTCCGGCTAAAGCTCCATTGCCGCCACCGAATTCCTCATCAATATAAGCTAAAAAATCATATGTAAAGTATGGTCGAATATTCAATTCCTGAAACATTCTCGCAATAAAAATCATTATAGCAATGCCATATTTATTATCATTTGCGCCTCTGCCAAATATTTTTCCTTCTTTGCATAATCCGCCGAACGGATCTACCGTCCAAGCATCAGGATCACCTACAGGCATTGTGTCTGTATGGGCTGAAACCATTATTTTTTGTGGATTTTTTCCTGCCATGGTTCCGCAGACATTCGGTCTGCGGTCAGTACCCCTCCCCGGTAAATAGTCAGGATGATTCGGCAAACTATCAACATCGTCCGGAAAATATATTTCAGCATTCAGACCATATTCTTGAAATTTCTTAAAAATGTATTCCTGGCATTCACTCTCATTCCCATGAGTAATAAAATTTTGAGTATCAAATTGAATCAATTTCGAAAGGTCATCAAACAATTCGTTTTTATGAGTTTCTATATATTCATTTATTATATTTATTTGTTCTGAATTCATATCTGAGATTCCTCTAAATTTTACAAAGATTATAAAACTTATTCAAAGTTCAATCAACAATCACTAGCTCCATAGTTCTGACAGTTTTTCTAAAGTTTTTTCCACAAGTAGGTCTCCACCTTCAGGACCACAGACCGTTGAGGCAGGTTTAGAAGAATAGGAACCACCTTCAACAGCAGCAACCGTAGGAAGATAACCACCACAACCATTAGCCAGCTGAACAATAAACACTTGTTCAGCTTCGGCCCTGGCTTTAATGCGCTGTCCAAATTCATAATATAGCTCAAACGGATTGGTTGCTACCGCAATATTTCCCAAACGCAAAATATGACTCCGGAAACTATAATCAGGATCAGTATTTTGTTGACGATATCGCATGACAACACCCTGAGGCTCAAAAGCCTTTACTAAATCCTCCATTGTCATGGGATTTTCTGCAGAGAAAGTTTCTTGTATACGTTGGACCTCTATTACAGCTTCCTGATAATCTTCCTCACTGACTTGACGAACAGGAATTTTCATATCGATTATTTCATGTCGGAAGATTGGATTATATTCAATATAATTACGAGCAGTACGATAACCTCTGACAACTGCTTCAGAAATACGATCCCCGATAGACTGACACAATAAGGTCATATCAAAATCTCGGAACACTTCCCTGGTTTGACCGCCCCATACTCTCAATGCCTGTTGATTTGTTTTGGAAAGATGTATCAAATCTACAGGAGCCAAGTCACCGGCAGCACCACACATTGGCAAAACATAAACATTAGCACCAAGTTTTTCTCGTATACTGTTGCGGGTCGGTGCCCAGAAATCAGCTGTCAGGAAACAATGCAATTCATAAACTTGGGAAGGACAAGGCACATTGCAAACCACCCCCGTAATCTTGCCGGAATTATCCCACGTAAATAGCAATTCTACCGAATTATCCGTGCCACTCTCAAATCGCTTAAAGTTTTTTTCAGAACAGTCACCATACATTATTGTTTGCAGTTCGCCATTTATTAAGAACTGCGGACGACGATTGAAAGCTACGACCGCGTAATCATGTGCATAACTGATTCCACCGGGATTTTTATTCTCCCAGGCACGTATAATTAAGTCATATAATTTCTCAACAAGCCATCTTTGTCTTTCTTCACCATGTATAAAATTCTCAGGAAGCTCAAAGGGAGGCAGAATTGGTTCACCATATACCTGTTTGTTCGCTTCCCGCATAAAATCCTTATAAAAAGAAGTCGAATTATGAGAGTGTGTTACATTAAAGGAAATACAATCAAACATTATTTCAGAATTGTCTTTAATTTTTTCTCTGAGTAAATCCATTGCATGACTTGGAACTTCAGTCATATCCAAAGAAACAAATGTTGCTTGTGTATTTCCGTTATCCAATACTAAAGCTGTTGCCATAATCGGATCATGAACATACCTGGAATAACGCTGATACATCTGTCCTTCCATGAGTACAGAACCATTTGGTGTAATACTGGTCTGTGCCCAACCTACATTCATTTTCCGATTAGTCATTTCATGTACCTCACATTAACAGCTCAATATCCATAAGCTTGCAAAAGTCTTTCACATATTCAGTATAATCGCCATAAGCAAAAATTACATGCTGAGAGGATACTTGTTGAGCAAAATCTTCCACGCTGCATGAATCCGGAAATACCTGTAAACTCGGCAGTTGAGGAGCGGGATCATCCCATCCGTATTCATTCCACGCAGGAGGACTTTTCGCCTCGGCAGTATAGACATGCATTTTGTATTGTCCGTCCAGATAAATCAGGCGGGCACAGGTAACATATCCCGTCTTTGCTTTAGATACATTCAGTAAAGAGCTGTCAAGCAGACCGAATTTTGCCGGCAGAACAGTCACAGGTCCTGCGGTAATCGCTTTTGGAATATAGTCAGGAACTCCAATCAACATACTGTCTTCAAAAAACTCGTAATATTCCATATAAGGTACTAATTGATCTGAGAGATACTTCATTATTAATTGAGTTACAGAACCCATAACATCATTCTCAGGAATTGTTAATACATTTGTATAGTATTCCAATAACATAAATACCATTGCCGGAGGGAATCCTAAAATCTTTTTCATCCCATCCACGTCAATAAGAGTCACAGCTTCCCATCCACGTTCCTTTATCTTACGAGATACAGACAGAGCATATTTAACTCCGTTTTCAATAACACTCTCATCGCAAGGTTTCTCGAAAATCCAGTTTTCCTTAACATAACGGACACCATCCGCTATCTCATCTGAACTCAGCTGATCCATCGTCTTAATCATTTCCAACATCTCATAGGGTTCTACCTCGACACCCAGATCACGTCGCAGAGAATTACCTTCAAATTGAGTGCCATACAGCAACATATCCCGATAACCCATTGTTCCTACTATTGCGGATCGCAATGCTTTCTTTGCAGCCGCAGCTGTTACAAAAGCATCGATCTTTTTCATGGGCCAAGGCTTATCGATTATATTATATATATATTTGAAAGAATAAGACATTGCTTCAAAAGCAGGGCGTAAGGCAGTTGTACCTGCCTGCTCAGCAGTAGTAATAATTCTGCCGTTTTCTTTCCAACCGCACAGACCCCATAACACCATGGGGATATGACTGTAATGATCAGTAACGCGGATAACTGCATGAGTTGGAATCCATCCGGCAATACATATAATCAAACTGGACATATCAAAACCACGAAGCTTCTCAATTGCAGCATCTGCAGTTTGATATTCAGGATCATCTATGACCAGACCGCCGTCCAGCAATTCATAACCCATTTCAGTCAGTGCTGCCAGCGCCTCATCATGCTTCATTTTTAAACGCTCAATAGGGGTATTAACCTCACCAAAACAAACAAAACCAACACGCTTATTCATAAATCTTTCCTTTCTATTGATACGGCAGGAACTCCCGTTGACTCCCGAATAATCAACCGACTTTGCAATGCAATACTCTGTGGAACAAATTGCTCCGGATTACGGATAGCATCCAGCAATATCTTGACAGATATCGTTCCCATTTGCTCCACCGGATTGGCAATTGTAGTAAAAGGTATAGGATAGTAATCATCCATAACAATATTATCAAATCCGATAATGGAAATATCCTGAGGCACATTAATCCCGTTTTCTCGAAATGCGCACATCGCTCCATAAGCAAGCTGATCATAGCTGGAAAAAATAGCGGTGGGTAAATCTTTTTCCTCAAGAAGTTCTTTAGCTCGTAGATATCCTCCGTTTTCAAATCTTTCGGAACCGCGTTTGACAAACCTGGGATCTACCTCCATATCTCTTTGTTTCATGCTATTACAAAATAAATTATAGCGACTGTCTGACTTATATTCTCCAAGATATCCTATTTTTTTGTGACCTAATTCCAATAGATGGTCTATTGCTTGATCAATTCCGGTATCACTCCGAATATAAACGGAATTTATTCCATACGGAGGAGAAGATTCTAAATGCAGTACTGCAGGAATCTCTGAAGTTAAAACGTACTGACTGATTTCTTCTGAATTTTTCTCACTGCAACAGATAATAATGCCATCTATTTTTTGTTTAAACATATTTTTAACTACGTGTAACTCTTCTTCATTAAAATTCTGATATACACTGGAAATAGTTGAGTAACCATATCTATAAAGTTCTTCACTTAGTGCATGAAAGAACTCGGCATAATAATGACTTCTCACCTCAGGCATTGTCACACCGATAGTCATTGCAGGCATGCGAACCCGTTTCTTCCTTGTATATCCCAAACGACTTGCCGTTTCATTTACCAGTGCAATAGTTGCATCACTAATTTCATAACTATTTTTAAGCGCCTTCGAAACAGTAGATACAGAAACTCCAGTTGCAACAGAAATATCTTTTAAAGTTACCATATAAAAACCTCATAACTGCATAAATGTTGTATTTTATTATACGTTAATTATTTAGCTATTTTCCCACAGCACCCGACTATCTCTCATTCTTTATTTTCTGTTCATCACATCAAACGCTACTGCAATAATAAAGATGATACCTTTAATGATATATTGATAAGCAATACCTACACCCATTAAATTAAGACCGTTTGTCAGAGACATAATTACCAGAGCACCAATGATGGTATTCGTCACTTTACCGATACCGCCCGAGGTTGACGTTCCGCCTATGTAGCATGATGCAATAGCATCCAACTCAAAACCGGCACCAGCCGTAGTAGATGCCGACTGCAGACGAGATGCAAAAAGAATTCCTCCCAGGGCTGTCATCAATCCCATGGACGCGAATACAAACAAGCGAATCTTGTTCACAGAAACACCAGCAAGAGCTGCTGCCTCAGCATTTCCTCCGACACCGTAAATATAACGGCCCAAACGAGTTTTCTCCATCATGAAATTATATACAAATGTCACTATTGCTACAATTACAATACTCCAGGAAAGTCCTCTATACTGAGCCAGAACAACTGCAACTACTCCAATCAGCACAGAAATGAAGATCAGTTTTGCAATAAATACAGGCTTCGAAAGCACCTCGAAATTATAATGCTGCATATTCTTACGATGTTTTATTTGAGAATAAATTGCCAGAACGATTGCTATCACGCCTACCACAAGAGAAAGAGTATGCATGCCTGCAATTTCTCCGATATCAGGTACAAAACCGTTGGAATTGCATTGAACGGCTCAACAGCAATAGGAATCGTTCCGGATTCAGATGTAATCAAAGACAACATTCCGCGGAAAATGAACTCGAAAGCCAAGGTTGTTACAAATGCCGGCACACCCATTTTTGTTATGACCAGACCTTTGATCAAACCAAAGAATATTCCAAGTATCAACACCAGAGTAATGGCAATCCACACATTGATATTCAGACGTACCATCATAATCGCAGCTACTGCTCCCAAGAAACCTGCCATATATCCGACAGATAAATCAATTTCACAAATAATCAATACCAATGTCATCGCTACTGCCATAACAGCAATATAACCCGTTTGATTGATGAGATTTGTCAGATTTCTCGGTGATAAAAATGCGCCGTCTGTAAATATCGCAAAAATGATAAATATTACTGCCAGTGCAATGTACATGGCATAATCTCGTACTCTGGTTCTCATCAGGATTTTTATTTCTCCTCCGAGACTGCTCTTTCCTGCTGTATTATTCATTGTAAGCCTCCTCTGTCTTTGTTGCCATACGCATAATGTTTTGCTCATTAGCCTTTTCAGCACTGACTTCTCCGGTAATTGTTCCTTCCGCCATAACGTAGATGCGGTCGCTCATCCCCAAAATTTCAGGCAAATCTGAAGAAATCATGATAACCGAATAACCTTCGCCTACCAGACGATTAATTATGGTATAAATCTCATATTTAGCTCCGACATCAATTCCTCTGGTCGGTTCATCAAGAATCAATATCTTCGGATCTGAAAATAACCATTTTGCTATCTGCACTTTCTGCTGATTTCCTCCAGAAAGATTTACTACTTTCTGTGCAATAGAGGGTGTTTTGATATTCAGCGAATCCTTATACTCATTTACACGCACTATTTCTTCATTCGCATTCACCACCATCCCGTTTTGAATTGCTTCCAGATTGGTAAGCGACACATTAAACTTGATATCCTGAATAAGAATCAAACCGTTACGCTTTCGGTCCTCGGATACATATGCAATTCCTGCTTCCATGGCATCCTTAGGTTCCTTAAAATTCATTTTTTTTCCTTCTATGAAAATTTCGCCATTTAAAAGTTGGTATTTCGGATTATTGCCAAATACGGACAATGCCAGCTCCGTTCTGCCTGCTCCCATGAGGCCGGATAAACCCACAACCTCCCCTTTATGTACTTTTAAACTAACCTTATTCAGAATGACACGTTCAACAGAAGTATCATATACAGTCCAATCTTTAAGCTCCAGGGCTATGTCGCCGATTTTTTTATTTTCGCGTTTCGGATATACATTATCTATCTCACGCCCTACCATATACTTAATAATAGTACCTTCTGCAACCTTGCCACCTGCTGCCTCCAGAGAACAAATTGTTGCACCGTCACGCAGTACGGTAATGGTATCTGCAATATTTACAACTTCTTTCAGACGATGCGAGATCATGATCGAGGTTACGCCCTCTTCCTTTAAATCCCGCAGTAACTGTAAAAGGTTTAAACTGTCATCCTCATTTAATGATGCTGTCGGTTCATCTAAAATTAAGAGTTTTGCTTTTTGAGATAAAGCCTTTGCAATTTCTACTAATTGTTGCTTCCCTATACCCAGTTCCCAAATTTTCTTAGAGGGATTTACATTCAGATGAATCTGCTCCAACAGTTTTTCAGACTCCACAATGGTCTGATTCCAGTTTATCGTCCGACCATTGGTATTCATTATTTCATGTCCGAAGAAAATATTTTCATATATCGTCAAATCGGGAATCAGTGCCAGCTCCTGGCTGATAATTGCAATTCCGGCAAGCTCAGAGTCCTTAGTAGACATAAACCTTTGTACTTTACCGTTATATATAATATCACCCGAATAATCTCCATATTTATATACACCGGATAAAATCTTCATAAGCGTAGATTTACCTGCTCCGTTCTCGCCTACAAGACAATGAATTTCTCCGCGTTTCACTTTGAAGTTTACATTATCAAGTGCACGAACACCGGGAAACGTCTTAGTAATATCACGCATTTCCAAAATATAGTCGTTCAATTTCTCACCTCACATTTGATAGCTACGCTATAATATTGAAAACATTTTTCTATAGTATCAATACGACCTTCATTTGTTTTATAAAGCATTTGTATACGAAAACACCACAACCATCAAATTCATTTTTAGAAACTTCTAAATCATATTACTTAAAGAAAGGCGGCTAATTATAAACCGCCTTTTCCTTCTATTTCAGCCAAAAGGTTCTGTTTTACGGTTTTACGGCATCACTAATATTTTCATAGTTAGTATAGTTTTTTGCATCGTATACACCGCCGTCAAAAAATACTTCCACTATATTATCGCGGGTTATCGTTTGAACATCCGATCTGATAGTAGGAACATCAATAGCTTCATTGTTTACTACTTCAGCTGTTTCAACTTTGTCACCGTTTATAAGTTTTTCTGCCAATTCCATAGCAGAGGTTACCAGCATTTCCGGATTACAATAAACTGTCATATCCTGTTTTCCATCAATTAAGTACTGTACTGATCCTTCAACACCATCAGCACCGCAGATACGATATTCTTCTACATCTGCATCTGCCAGGAAAGCATCCGCAACAGCACGTGCAGTGTTGTCGTCAGGGGCAATGATGAAAGACAAAGCCTTTTCTTCTTTAGTTGCATTCGTTAAATCAGCTTCTGCCAGAGTTTTTGCATGAGCCGGATCCCACTCCGTATCTACTGATTGCATTATTTCATACAACTCTTCATAAGAAAGATCCAAAGTGTCTTTGTATTTCATAGCCACATCTGAATTACGAACAACAAAAGTACCGTCTGCAATCTTCGGCTGCAAAGCATTCCAATATCCTCTGAAGAAAGAGAAAGAATTGTTATCTGTAAGAGCACCGGAGTATAAGTATAAGTTTAAGTTATCCCCGCCATAAGCTGCTGCCTGTTCAACCAGATACTCACCCATGGCTTCGCCAATCTTTACACTTTCGAATGCTACGTAGTAATCAATTGCTTCCGTGCCGATAATCAGGCGGTCATATGAAATTACCTGTACTCCTTCTTCTTTCGCCATCTCAACGGTAGATGCAGCTGCAGGACCGTCAAAAGGACAAATAAGAAGTACTTTTATACCTTTTTCGATCAGAGCCTCAACATTTGCTTTCTCAGTAGAAGAAGACGCCTGAGAGTACATAATCTCTGCCTTATAGCCTTTCTCTTCGATAATTTCTTTAAACTTTGCCTCATCTGCTAACCATCTGTCTTCATCTTTGGTCGGAAGTACAATACCGATATCTAATTTTCCCTTGCCTCCGCCGCAGGCGGCCAAACCAATCAGAATGACAAGCAGCAACAATGTTGACACCAATTTTCTAACGGAATTTTTCTTCATGTGTTTTCCTCCTTAAAAATTTATAATATTAATAATTTAAAATTGATATCTTTAGTAACCTACCTTGTCCCAGCAGTCAAAAGGCGCTGCGATTTCCTCACTGACATATACCTGGGTTTTCATTAATTGCAGCATGGAGCTGGGAATTGAAGGTGTTACCGGTCCGTGCAGTACCAAACGAGAAGTCATTCTCTGCCAAGATGAGAACGTGTTGTTAGTCAAAAGAGAATGTACTTCAATACGTTCTTTGGCATTTTTTACATCAATCGGTCCGATTGTAGCTGCTTTGGGAGGTACATTCGCTATATAACCGGACTGTCCGAATATACCATGCAGGGAATTCTGTGCTACGGTCAACGGATGCAGGGTTACAATACGTGCCTCCATGTTCAGCCATTTGTCTATATCATCTGACATAAACTCATCTACCGGATCGATAAAAGCCATATGACCGGTCCATCCCGGAGATGAACTGCAGATGTCCGCACCGCCCTCACTAATTTCTGTAATCAGCTTGGAGTAATACCCTATATTTTCGTTGGTCGGATAATGAACATTTTCCAAAGGCATACGAAGTTTCGGATCAATCTGATATACGAAATATTTCAGCAGGGAACGTGCAAAACTGGCTTCATAGGTTATCGGTGCAATATTTCCCTGATCATCTGCCCACTCATCCATCGCAAAAAGGTGTAATTTCTTGCAATCTACCTGGAAATAGTTAATCAGCTGAGCCAGAGGAATATAGGTGTCCGGCTCCGGATTGCCAAGAATCATGGTATATTTTTTATCAGCTTCAGAAGCAGCTTTCAAACGGGAAAACAAGGTCGCAATTAATACCGGATGAGGATTCATCATCACCTTTATTTTAAAATCCGGATTTTCATGATTCTCTAAATCTTTTCCGCTGATTTGACGAAGTCTTTCGCATACATCTCGATCTTTGAACGGAACATAATCACCACATTTAAACTCAAATTTTGTTGTCGGTTCTAAGATAATATCCTTCATTGCCATACCTCTCTTTTTATTACTATAATTTTTCGTTTTTTCTTCAATTTTTATGCGAAAGTTTCGTTTGATTTAATTGATGTTTTAATAGTATCACGTGCTATATTTTATTTCAATTCATCAATAATGCCAAAGTTTTTCTTTATTACTTGGTTATTTCATCAGTTTTTATCGCAAATTAATTGGCTTCGAGCCTAGTTTTTCACGAAACTTTCGTAAGCTATGTTATGTCGCGAAATTAGTTCTGATTATTGTTTTATTGAGTTGTCTTAAAAATAAAAAAGAGGCCAAAAAGCCTCTGATATGATATTTTTGTTATGTTGACTTAATAATTAAAAGATATCTGAAAGCATCCTGTAGAATAAAGAACTCATTCAGACTGCAAAACTCATGATTTTTTCTTGATTTATTTCATCGCCTTCTAAAATATTAACAATATGCCCTTCTTTCATTATGGCAACTCTGTCACTCATATTGATTATCTCCGGAAGTTCTGAAGAAATTATAATTATCGATGCCCCGGATTTAGCTAAATTATTAACAATATTATATATATCAGATTTAATATTTATATCCATACCCTTGGTCGGTTCATCAAGAATCAAAATTAAGGGATTTGTTTCTAGATATTTAGCAATGACAATTTCTTGTTGATTTTCTTCGAAAAAGTCAAACATTTTTTGTTCAGTGTTGGAAGTATGAATATCCAGCTTGTTTGTTCTTTTCAATAATATTCTTTCTTCTTTATTTTTATTCAAGTAAATAAATTTAATAAATGTTTCCAAAATACCTATCTTGGTATTAATACTCACTGAGTTATTAAGGATTAAACTTTCTTCTTTATTTTCCGGAACCAGTACCAGTCCGGCATTAAGAGAATCTTTCGGACTATGCTTTAAGGGAAGTTCTTCTCCGGCTATTATTATTTCACCTGAATCAGCCAGCTCAATACCGAAGATTGCTTTAGCAAGTTCAGACCGGCCTGATCCGACCATTCCTGATATTCCCAGTATTTCGCCTTTTTTTAAATCGAAATTAATATCGTTAAAAACCCCTTTTTTTGACAATCCTTTGACTTCTAAACAAACTTCAATCCCGGGAACAGAGTCTTTCATGTAGAATTCCTCCAGAGTTCTTCCTGCCATCATAGATGCTAATTTTCTTTTATCTGTCATTGATATTTTATTTGTCTCTCTTAATTTTTGTTTTTCTCCATTAAGAAATATTTTGCCTTTTTACTTCACTACGATAAAAAAAGAATTTTCAAAGATTAAAACTATATAGGGCAAAATTTCAAAAATAAAACAAGCATATGTATTCGAAAATTGCCCTATTCAGACAGATCAATATTTACACTGTTTTGTAATGGTTAATCTACTAGATGAAAACATGACTTATAATTTTAAAACAAGTTTTTAAATTATATTCTCAATCATCTCGAGTATAATCAGAAAGGGTTTCTTTCTTGACTATTTTTATTGATACAAAAACTTCTTTTTTCCTCTCCTTTTTTCACAACTTCTAAAACAAGTTAGAAAATCATTAATAAATTAAATTTTTGATTACACGAAAGAAAATCTATTTCATATTATCTTTCTTGTTGCAAATCAAAATGTTTCATATATTCTTTTTCTTCCGGCAAATATTTTCTTTTTGTATCGACTACTTCGCCATTATTCCATTTTCTGTCTTCAACATCATCCGTTGTACCGATTACGGTAATATTGGCCTGGCGGTGTCTGGCTCGAACATGATCCCAATCAATAAAGTAAATATGAGCAAATTGTCCTTTGTCTAATACAAAATCTTTAATTGTCAAAGTCTCACTACGGCCAAAAAACACGGAACGAAGATGACCATCTGTGTTCATACTTGTATAGTCACCCGGTTCGCCGACATATCTGCCAAACTGAGAATGGATAGGACCCGGATGTCTATAATCATTTTCTTCAACATAATCCGGAATAAGTTCTCTCATAATATCAAGCAAGTCATGTTGTAAATATTCCAAATCAAAACTGTCAATATCATGTGAACATTCTTGAATCATAACTGAACAAGTTGTATGGTGTGATGCTACAGTGCAAATGCCGTTTTTTATGCCTGATGCTTCAACTATTTCAACTACTTCTTTCGTTATGTCGTGAAATGTCGGTATCCAACCGCGAGATTCTAATTCTACTTCTTTTTGAAAAACTTTAAACTCCATAGGTCCTCCTGAAAATTATTCTAAACTTAATACTTTTTTATTGTTTGTCTTTCTTCTTGTTTCTAAATTTAATTATTTATTAATTCTACTTTCCCAACCGCGTCGCACTGCCGAGATCATATCTCTGACAATCGCTTCTTTATCTTCGGCATTCGCAATGGCACTTGATGATCCGGTCGCATCTGCTCCGTATTCCATTACTCTAAACACATCATTTCCATCTGAAATTCCTGCAGCCTGCAAAACTAAAATATCCGGATTGATGGCATGTATTACTTCAAGTGATTTTTTCATATATGACAAATCACTGGTTTGCCCCGTACCGATCAATTCCGTAGGTTCAGCAACAATGATATCCGGAGCCAAATGCGCAACTGCTTGGATTTCCGGAATGGAACTTGCACATACGACAGTAAACAGCCCTACCTCTTTCGCACGTTTAATCGTTGCTTCCAATACTGAATAGCGCAAAGGTTTTTCCACATGATTCAACATGACTCCGGATACTCCGACAGCTTTCAATGATTCCGGTAAAATGTCCGCCAAGCCTCTTCCGGGTAAAATAGGATCCATGTGCGGAGCAGTTACCAAAAGATTGCTTGTTCTTTCAACTACTTTTTGAATGTTCACAAAAGGGCATGTGAAAATGACCTGTACATCAAATTCGATCGATGCTCTGTCTGCAATTTCGGCCAACTCGATAATATCATCTCCGTACAAATATGATTTGGGACCGATCTCAAAAAACGGTGGTTTTATTATTAAATCATTCTTCATTTTTTCATTTCACCTTATCACCAAGTGTTTCACCTACTGCACCGCCGGGATGAATTAAACCGAATTGTTCAAGTGTAAATCCTGTTTTTACAATTATTCCCGACAATATCGCATCCAATATTAAACCGACAACTAAATTACTCGTTGTTGCCATAATATTCAGAGGATCACTCTCACGTGTAATAGGCATCGGTATAACCACGTCCGAAGCATTGGCTAACACTGAATCAAGATTTTCAGTTAAGCCAATCAAGGTAGCCTCTTTTTTCTTGACTACATCAATTATCGGTAAAAGCTCTGCAGTTTTACCTCCTCTTGAAATCATAATCACAACATCATCTTTTTTGATAAATCCTAAACCGCCATGTACAGCTTCAGACGGGTACATATATTTTGCGGAAATTTCTACGCAACATAATGAATGTGAAAATTTTCCTGCTGCAAAACCGGACGAACCGCTTGCACAAGTAACTACTCTGGGCGATGAGCTGATCAGATCAATTGCCGCAACCAGTGCTTTTTGGTCAACATTATTCAATACATAATCGACCGCATCCCGTTGAATTTTTATCGAGTCTATTGCCGCTTCTAAAACTTTGTCTTGCATATTACACTTTCTTTCCTTTAAAAATAATATCCTGCAAATCTATTTCACCGTTTTGTTCGTAATCAAAAACCAATAAATTTGCATAACGTCCCGGAGAAACTGAGCCGATATCATTCGTCATTCCGATTGCTTCCGCAGGATTGTAAGTAGCCATTCTGAAAGCATCGACCAAACTTACTCCCGTTTGTCTTCAGACATTGGTAACAGCTTTATCCATGGTTAAAGCACTGCCCATCAATTCACCGTCGTCGGTATAATTAACATCATTGATACCTTCATAAACCGGCGGGGCTGCGTATTCTGCAACAGTTGAGTCGGTAATAATAATTGTTTTATCAACGCCTTTAATTTTGATGATTAATTTGAGCATGTCATATCTGACATGTGAACCGTGATAATCAACAATAACTTCTGCATAAACACCGTCATCAAGCCAAACACTTTCATCGACACCGATCTCTCTCGTTCCTAAAAATTTCGGAGGATCAACAAAACGTCCTGAAGCATTTGTCAAATGAGTTCCGATTTTCAGTCCGCTTGGAAATAATGTACTGATATGTTCACGCGAAGCTTCGGAATGACCTACTTGAAAAATGGTTTTTCCTTTTGTTGCCGCTTGGATATCCGCAACCATTTGATTAATATTTTCTAATTCCGGAGCTATTGTCCATGTTTTAATCAAGCCTTTACCCGCTTTAAGATATTCATAGTATTCTTCTCTTTTCGGTATGCGAGAACGATCTCTATATGCCCCATATTTCGGATTCATATAAGGACCCTCCATATGAATACCGATGACCGTGGTATCAGGGTCTTCTTCTACACCGTCTGCTATTGCAATAACGGAATCCAGCACTTCTTCATGAGTCGGAAGTAATCTGGCAGTGGCCATTATACTGGTTGTACCATGGGCAAGATGGGATCTGGAAACGGCTACCGGATCATCATAAAACCAATTGTCTTTATCTCCGTGACAATGAATATCCACAAATCCCGGACCTACATATTTACCTTCAACATCGATAATTTTACAATCTGAAGGTAAAGCTACATTGTCATCAGGAAAAACATTAATAATTCTGTCATCTTCAATTAATATTGAGTGTTTTTCCAGCATTCTGTCAGGTAAAATCACTCTGGCATTTTTGATACAAGTATACATAGTCTATTCTCCTTATTACCGCAGATCTTAATATTGGAATTCATAATCCGGTACAACCGGTGCTGCAATTGTTTCGGTTACATAAACATCTGCTCCCAACAACTGTAGAATTGAAGAAGGAACTGAAGGTGTAACAGGCCCGTGAAGTACCAATCTGGAAATTAATCTTTGCCATGCCACAAAAGTTCCGGCTGTTGAAATTCCATGCATTTCAATTCTTCTCTTTGATGCAGCAACATCACGTGGTCCGATTGTTGCAGCTTTAGGCGGTACATTGGCAATATCACCGCTTGCACCGAAACAGCCATGCAAAGAATTTTGAGCTATTGTCAAAGGATGTAACGATGTAACCCTGGTACCCATTTTCATAAATTCATCAAGATCACCTGCAAACTCCGGAACATCAGGATCAATAAACGCCAAGTGTCCCGACCAGCCGGGTCCGCTGTAACAGACATCCGCTCCGCCGGCTTCTAAAATAAGATCACTATAATGATCGATATTTTCATTTGTCGGATAAATCAGATTTTCTTCCGGCATTCTCAATTCCGGATCAATATTGCTCAGCAAAAATTTCTTGGTACTGCGAATAAATGAATTCGGATAACTTTCATCAGCTATATTGCCGTTTTCGTCCGCCCATTCATCCATGTTAAACGTAATTACGTGTTTGCAATCAATTCTCAGACGATTGATCATCCAAGCTAAATGTTTATAAGAAGGAGACGGATTAGGAATAATCATTACTGCATTTCTTCCTTCCTCTTTTGCCCGGATAATTGTATTGAGCATATCGGTTACAAAAATCGTATTCAGCATATCATTCGGAATCACATTGATTTTAAAATCAGGGTTAGAGTGGTTTAAATAATCCTCTCCTTGTAGAGTACGTACACGTTCCAGAACAGATTGATCTTTAAAAGGAACAAAATCCGCCGGTTTAAAACTAAATTGATTATTATTTGTCATGTTAAAATCCTTTCTCAAAATTGTTTTTTATTGTTTCTAATCCATTGATGACTGTATTAACTATTCTTTCTCCGGATACAGGATCAAGAATTGAGTTATACGGCTCATATCCTCCTTCTGCCAATGCTTCTTTTGTCACACAATATCCGGGTAAATCACCATTTGCTAAAGTGATGACATGGGTTTCCGAATAAGGTGATTTTTCTTTAATATCTAAACCGAATTGGGAAAAAATTTCTCCCGGTAAGAAAACCAATGCAACATTATTAATTAATAATATATTCGTAAGGAACGGTGCTGAGGCATCGTATCTTTGTTGTACTTCTCCGGTTATTGCTTTTTTCGAATTGCTGTAGTCACATTCAGCACCGAGAACGGCCAGATTTGCATTTTGCAAATCCACATAAGGTGCATTGTTTTGGATTAACTTTTGCTCTTTAATTCTTAATTCACCCAGTTGTTTTTTGTATTCTTCCGGATTCCCATATTTTTTTTGCACTAATTCCATTTCGAAGCAACCGAAAGACAATTTGACTTCATCTGTATAGTCGGCACTTGGAATTGCTTGCAATACCGAGTCTGCCAAAGTTTTCCCGAATCTCTCCACTTCAGCAAAACTCTGATCTTTTCTGAAATAGCGAGGACTTTGATCCCCGGAAGTTCCTTGTGCAAACAAAAACACTGCCGAAGGATAAACCTTGTTTATTTCCTTTCGCATTGCGCCCGGAAAATCTGCACTGACCAAAACATTTTCACCATGCAGAATTGTCGGATGTAAAGCGTATTTTGTGAAAACAGCTCTCAAGACATGTTCTTTATCCCGTACAAGAAATAAAGGAAGATCTTCATCACACGGACCGTTTTCCGGATGGCGTCGATTTCCGCCAATACCTTGTTTTCTGCCGCACTGAGTTTTGACATATGCTATCTCTGCTTCAAAGCTGTTATTTAAAGCTTCCGCTGCCGCCTTGGAATATTCTTCCATGACAAAATCATTGTGATTTTCATCAATAACAGGAGCATAGTCGGATTCTTCATTGATATCTTCAAACATTGAACTCATCCAAGGAGCACTATGTGTATGAGAACAAGTTACAATTATTCTTTCTTTGGCAAAACCTGTATAGTCACTTACAGATTTTCTTAATCGATCTGCCATATTCTTTGTTAAATAAAACAGATCACTGATCAATAATAAAATTTTGTTATTATTACCATCATCCAAAAATAGTACAGCTCCGTAAATGGGATCATGAATACCGGTATTAGGGCGATGAAAATACGGATAACCTCCCAGATCCACACCTTTTTCAGGAGATAGATCACAAATTGATACACCTGCTATTAACATATTATTCTGCCTTCCTTTTATTTAATTGAAATCTACGAATTATATAATAAATTTCGTATTGTCATATAGTTATTGTATTTTTTATTCATTATTTCATGATTGCTTTTTATCGGTTCAACCGTTTTGATAACTTTAATTATTAAACGTGCATTCTCCTTGGCAATTTCCTTGCTGCCTATCGCAGCTAGCATTGCTGCCCCGGCAGCAGCCATTTCGTGGGTAGAAAGAAGTTCAATTGTTGCATTGGTGGTATCAGCGATCATTTGAGCCCAGATAACACTGTTTGCGCCTCCGCCAAATAATCTGATTGAATCTATTTTTAAACGGGGAAAAGAATTTTTTAAATGTTGAAAACTTCTTTCTATTTCAAACGCAATTGATTCCATCACGGCTCTTCCCATGTCAAATCTTGTCGTTTCCAAATATAAGCCGAAAAATACGCCGGCCGGCTCAATTGGCCAATTAAAAGATTTTGCGGAATCAGTTGAATTGTCGTTTTGTTTATTACTGCGATTCAGTTCGGGAAAAAATAAGATTTCTCGCTCCGAAGGATAATCCAATTCAATCTGCTTGTCTAATTGAGCATAAGAAAGATCAGGCGCATTATTGTTAACAAACCATCTCAAAGCTGCTCCTGCAGTGTTTATTGCAGTTTCAGCAACCCAATGCCCGTTAAAAAGAAAACTGAATGACGGTATTATCCCGGATGAATCACTAAACGGTTCATCCAATAAAATTTCTAAAGCTGCTGACGTTCCCAGAGAAATCGTTACTTTCCCCACATCAATTCCCGCTGCAAAAGCAGCGCATTTTTGATCTTGGCCGCCGACATATACCGGCAAATCTGCGGGCAGTCCGATTTCTTGTGTAATTTCAGAGTATATATTTCCTGCCTTTGTACCCGCTTCTTTTATTTCAGGTAATTTCGTTATATCTATATTGAAGTTTTCTATTATCTTTCGGTCCCAAGATCTCGTGTTAATGTTATATAACATCGTACCGCCTGCCATTGTGTGATCGGTACAAAACCGGCCGGTTAATCTGGCAATTAAATAATCCATCGGCATCAACAAATAACGTGCACTTTCATAAATATCCGGCTTATTGTCTTTTAGCCAAAGAATTTTGGGCAGAGTGTAGAGCTCGCTCCAAATTTTTCCTGTTCTCTTAATTATTTCTTGCGGAGACATTTTTTCTGCAATAATCGGTAAATAAGGCTCGCCTCTTCGATCTAACCAGGAAATTGCAGGCATTAAGGGATTCCCGCATTGATCAGTTGCAACAACGGAAATTCCTTGTGAACTAATTGAGATACCCTTAATATCTTGT
Source organism: Clostridiaceae bacterium (assembly GCA_012838795.1). Classification (GTDB taxonomy): domain Bacteria; phylum Bacillota; class Clostridia; order Saccharofermentanales; family DTU023; genus UBA5436. The sequence continues at coordinate 66,737 of DUOO01000056.1, forward strand.
TTATTCTTGATTGCAGCAATTGCGTTTTTGATAACTGATTTTGAAATACTGAACCATAATTCAGGATCTTGTTCCACATAATTTTCCGGTCCATAGATCAATGGATATTCCATATATTCAGAACTTACAACTTCAAAATTGCTGTCAAAGACAACACATCTTATCCCGGTTGTTCCCAAATCTAAGCCTATCCACAAAGAAGAATTCATAAAAATCTCCAAAATCACTAAATTAACCAATTTTGCTTTGTTTTTAATTATAAATCATTTTCATTTATATGTAAATTGAAAATAATAACAAACAAAAAACAAGTTTTTATGATATTATGCTAGTATAGCTTTGTTCAAAATGTAGATTATAAAAACTAAGATATTGTACAATTAGAAAATTTCTGCAAATAAGTTTGGAGTTTGATTTAAACTTGCCTAAAATATATAAATATTATTTAGTTTAGTAATTTAGTAATTCTCTAATTTCTAAAAATATTATGATGGAGTTAATAAATATTTTCATGAATGACAAAAACGCAATCTCTGACAAAAAAATTTTAAATTCCGAAGAAAGACAAGCTTATATACTTGAACAACTTAAAATTCACGGAAAAGTTCGAGTTGTGGACTTGAGTCGTGATTTGGATGTATCCGGAGTAACCATCAGAAGTGATTTGGAAAATTTACAAAAAACAGAGTATCTTGAGCGTGTACACGGCGGGGCAATTCAATCTTTACATCAATATGACAATATGGATTATCAGGAAAGATTGCTCTTGAGACGCCAAGAAAAAATGGAAATTGCCAGAGAAATTCTTAATTACATTAACAATGGTGATACAATCGCACTCAATGCAGGAACAACTAGTTATTTCGTAGCTTTGGAATTGAAAAACAAAAAAAATCTTAAAATTATAACTAATTCTATACCGGTTGCCACAGAATTGAACATGAATTCGAATATTAAAATAATTCTGCTTGGCGGTGCAATAAATTCACATTACTCCTTTACATACGGTATGGACGCTTTAAACCAAATGGAAAAATATAGAATTAACAAAGCAATAATATCCGTTGACGGAGTGGACATCAATGCCGGAATTACTACTTTTCATCAAGAAGAAGTCGATCTTAGCGCAAAAATGATGGAAAGAGCAAAAGTACGTATCGTTATATCGGATTACACTAAAATAGGCAGAGAGTCTTTTGTTAAAATTAAAGATCTGGATGAGGTTGATCGTATCATTACGGATAGTAAAGCTGACAGGAACATCGTAGAAATGCTAAAGAAAAAGGGAGCAGAAGTAGTATGCGCTCCCCATTTCTAAACAAAATCCAGACTGATCAATATTATTAATCGTATAAAGACTCCAACAAATTAAGGCTTTTGTCTATTATCAACTCTGCTATGCCACTCTTGAAATATGAGCTTCTTGCTTCATATCCCCCTTCGATATATGCCTGCATAGTCGGGTAGTAGCCTTCTGCTCCATTGGTAAGTGCACACGGGAAAGTCAAATCGAACGGTGATTTTTCTTTGATAGCAAAACCGACTTCCGTGAACGGTTCGCCGGGTATTCCGAGAAATGCTATTTCCCCGATACGTATCCCGCTTAAGTATAACGAGAATTCTCTGGGTCCGTCTTTTAATTGTGTCATTCGCAGAGATTCAGCTACAACTGTGGTAAGTTCCATGCCTTTATACGGGATTTCATCATCTTTTCCTGCTAAATGCAGGTCAACATATTTCTTTGCCAGGGATAATTCATCCGGATCTTCCGTCATATTCGATGGTGCATTAATCGTTATTTGTACAGCTTTTACACAATCAGGTTTCGTAAATTTAACCTTGTCATATACTTGTAAAATTGCACCGGTGATGACTCTTCCCATATAAGCAGAATGTTCATATCCGCGATCTACGTCATCGAACATAGGTTGAAGTCCATTTTTGAAGCCACCTGTAGGATGGACATTGACATGATTAACGTCACCTTCTACACCGTTGAAAAACAGACATCTTGCATTAGGAAATATCTTTTCAGTTTCTCTTCTTACAAAACCGGGATAGTCAGCCGAAATTAAATCGCCTCCTATTGTGTCAGGATGAACTCCGAAATTCGCAAGTATTATTTCAGGACCTTTTTCTCTGACAAATCTTAAGACATTGACTCTCTCATCAACTCTTCCGATCGGAGAATCAATATCCGGATTGTCGACACCCGGATTTGTACGTATCGAGCCGTCTTTCATTCTGAAACGACGTATAAATGAAATATTCGGAGCGATTCCGGTAGCATAGCCCATCTTTGCAGGCTGACAATCAGCGAGAGCCATTTTTACGGAGTCACTCAACTTTCTTCCTAATAAATCCGTATACAAAGCATCTCCGAATCTTGTCTCTACCAATTGATCTTGACCGATTAAGGGAGCATTATGTGTGTGCGAACAAGAAATAAAAATTGATTCATATGGTAAGCCTGTTTCTGCTGAAATTTTATTTCTGTATTCATCCATTTGTTTCTGGATAATCATCAAATTATCCAAGGCTATCAATGCCGCTTTATCAGAGCCGTATTCAACTACTAAAGTATTAACTTCAAGGTTATCCAAAACTCCGGATGCAAAACGATCATGAAAATATCCTGCTATAGAAACTCCGAGTGGCGGAGTAATATCTACACGGGAAAAACCTGCTTTAAAAACTGTCATCTAAATTCCTCCTTTTTCAGATTCATTCATCAATATTGATTATCTTATTTTGTTCGTTCGATATATATGCCGCTTCAATTATTTTCTGAATATAAACTGCCTCAGATGCCGGAGCTTCTAAAGGCTTGCCGTTTAATACTGAATCACCGAATGAAATTATCTCTCTGGTATATAAATCTCCGAACTCAACTTTGATTTCTTCACCTTCAATCTCTTGCGTGTTTTGAATCGGATCATATGCGCCGCTTTTACCACAAAATAATGCATCAAGGTTACCGCCATCTACTTGACCTATTACATTGTTGCCTACCAAACGTCCTTCATCTCCAAAAAATTCCAACCGCCATTTTGATGCTTGATCGGGAATATTGAAATTTGACTGAACAATACATTGAGCTCCGTTTTCAAGTTGCAATATCAAAGTTGAAGAGTCTTCAACTTCATAATTAAATGTAAGTGTATCGTTAAAAGCTGCTACTCTGCATACCTTAGAACCTGTAACATACTGCATCAAATCAATACAATGAACGCCCATATCCATTAATGCACCGCCGCCGCTGGTTTTTTTCTGCTGACGCCAATTTCCTTCCATATCGGGATACCAACAGGTAAATTGACCATATCCTGAAACTACTTTACCTATTTTTCCTGCTGCTATTGCCTTTTTCATCTCTTGTACATATGAACCGAATCTCATCATAAACCCGGCAGCAATCATTATGCCTTTTTGGTCACAATACTTTACTATTTTTTCTGCTTCTTTTGCTGTTAAAGCAATCGGTTTTTCAATTAAAATATGCTTTCCCCGATCTGCAGCAGCGATAGCCTGTTGTGCATGCGAAATAACAGGCGAACTTATATAAACGGCATCAATTTCAGGATCATTTAATAAATCGATTTCATTATCATAGGCTCTTTTGGCATTCCATTTGAGTTTTAATCGTTCCGCAAATTCCTGATTAATTTCCATAACGGAAATTAATTCCGCATTTTCTGCTTTTTTCATTCCCGGTATAGTTCTTCTATCGGCAATACCGCCCGCACCTATTACTCCCCAGCGTACTTTTTTCATTTATTATTATTTTCCTTCATTATTAGTAAAAAGATCCGATAAACATAAAAACAGGGAGAATTTGCTTTCTCCCTGTTTTATAAACCAAGTCTGATTTAATCAAATGACCAGAAATCAGTTACATTGCTGCTGTCTACCATAAAGAGTTCAATTTCAGTCAGGCTCGGAACATCTTTGCCATCAAAGTAATCTATTGCTGAATCAAAAATGAATTGTGCTAAAATCCAAGCATCAACGTTCAAGCAAGCTGTATAGTTCGGATCTTCGTTATAAAGCAAGCTGAACGGCTCTTCACCGTAAGCACCCATCGAGAATACTTTAACATCAGTATTTCCTGCATTTTGTAATGCTTGTACAGCACCCATTGCGCCGTTGTCAACGTCAGAAATGATGTAATCATAGGGCTCTACGATAGCGGAAACTGCATTGAAAGCTAATTCGCGATTTCCTTGTGAATCATGTTTCATATCTCCGAGTACTGTAACTTCAATGCCATCTTCTTCTTTGGCTTTGTCAAATACTTCGTGCAGACCGACGAAACGTTCTTGGCAGTGTGTTGAAACTGCATTGGTTAATTCAACTATGGTCGCTTTATCCTGACCTTTTTCTTTGAGATAATTGATGAAATATTCACCTACAATAACACCTGTTGCGTGTTGATCCCAAGTAACGGTGGTAACTGCATTCTCTTCTCCTGCATTCCAGTATCCGTCATAAATGATAATCGGTATATCTGCTTCAACAGCTTTCATCAATGCTTCATGTGTGCCGTCCGGAGTAGTCGGATCAATCAAAATCATTTCACAGCCGCTGGCAACCATGTTCTCAATCTGTTTTGTTTGAGTTTCATCGTTTAAATCGCCGTCCTCTACAACAATATCGGCACCATAATATTTGCCTATTGTTTCCAGAGCTTCTGCAAGAGCGGCACACCACTCATCACCTTTGTAAACAATGGAACATCCTAATTTTTTACCATCTAATGCATCAGTATCTTGCAAGGTAATACTTGCAGGTACATTTTCCGGTCTTTCTTTTGCTTCAGGTTCTTCCTCTTTTTCAGGTTCTTCTGCTTTCTCGGGTTCTTCCTCTTTTTCAGGTTCTTCCTCTTTTTCAGGTTCTTCCTCTTTTTCAGGTTCTTCCTCTTTTTCAGGTTCTTCTGCTTTTTCGGTTTCTTCTGCTTTTTCGGTTTCTTCTGCTTTTTCTTCTTTTTTACTACAGCCAACTGTCAGTAACGAAAAAGCTAATACTAAAACCAACAACAAACTTAGTGTTTTTTTCATTTTTTCCTCCTATTATTTGTCTTATTTTTTAGTAATATTTTCTAAATATTACAATACAAAACTTATTAATGTGTATATTCAGGTTTTATATACATAAAGACATTATTTTTTCTTGTGTCGCTTCTTCTCTGGAAAGTATACCTTTTTTATCTCCTTCATGCATTACCATTATGCGATCGCACATTCCTAATAATTCCGGCATTTCAGAAGATATAAAGACAATCGTATTTCCTTCTTTGACCATTTCCGTCATTAAACGGTAAATTTCAGCTTTTGCACCGACATCAATACCTCGAGTCGGTTCATCTAAAAACAGGATGTCCGCTTCTCGAAACAGCCATTTTGCAATTACAACCTTCTGTTGGTTTCCACCTGACAGATACTGTACTTCTGTTTCCAGTGACGGAGTAATTACTCCTAATTTTTCCGAAAATTCCGAACCTAAACTCCTTTCTAAACTGTTACTAATAACATTCCCTTTAGTAATTCGGTCAAGATTTACTAAAGTAATATTGTTTTTAACCGACATGATCTGGATCAAACCTTGAAGCTTTCTATCCTCAGGAATTAAACCTAATCCATCTTTAATTGCATCGGAAAAATTATTGTATTTTACTTTTTTACCTTTTACATATATTTCCCCGGAATCAATAGAATCTATACCTAAGATAGCTCTGGCCAGTTCCGTACGACCTGCGCCGACCAGGCCTGAAATACCGAAAATTTCACCTCTTTGCACGGAGAAGCTAATGTCATTTAATACATTTTTCACATTTAGATTTTTTACCTCTAAAATCGTTTCACCTTTTTCAATTTCTACTTTCGGATAATCATGGCCCATTTCCCGGCCGACCATCATGCTGATCAGTTTATCCTGATCAAGTTCAGTCGTCGGCAATGTTCCTATATGTTTACCGTCTCTTAATACAGTAACATTATCAGTTAATTCAAAAACCTCATTCAGTCGATGGGAAATGTAAATAATCGTAATACCGTTCTCTTTTAATTGTTTAATCAATCTGAACATAACCTCCAGTTCACGATCGGTTAAAACGGCAGAAGGTTCGTCCATAATTAAAATTTTTGAATTATTATTGATTGCATGCATTATTTCAACAACTTGTTTCTTCGCAACAGTCAGTGTTGAGACATCAACATTGACATCTATATCAATACCAAGCTCATCCACTATTTCCTCAGCTCGTGAACGCATGCCTTTCCAGTCAACTAATCCGCCTTTCATCATCAGATTGCCTAAAAACATGTTTTCAGCAACAGATAATGTCTCTGATAATTTTATCTCTTGATGAACTACACTAATACCTTTTTGTCTGGCTTCATATGGAGAGTTAAAGATACATTGTTCACCTTCTACAAAAAATTTTCCCTCATCAGATTGATATATACCGGCTAAAATTTTAATCAAAGTAGATTTTCCTGCACCATTTTCACCAACTAAGCCATGGATGGTGCCTCTCTCAACACTCATGCTTACATCATCTAATGCTTTAACACCGGGAAATGATTTAGAAATTCCTTTTAATTCTAGAATATAATCTTTTTCCATTTATCCTTTACCCCCTTGAAACTGTCCTTACCGGCAACGATTATTTTCTTCCGCCTTTACTGCGAACTGTATCCAAAGTAATCGCTATGACGAGAACAATTCCTTTTAAAACATCTTGAACGAAAGGATCAATGCCCATTTGAGAAAAGCCGTTAAATAAGGTTATTAAGAAAATACAACCGAACATTGTGCCGATTATTTTTCCTCGTCCGCCTGCCAGTGAAATGCCTCCGATAATTGAACCGATAACTGCGTCAAATTCATAATTTTGACCATTGGTAACCGCAACTGAATTCAAGCGGGACATTAAGATGAGTCCGCCAAGCGTAGCTAAAATCCCGGCTAAAACGAACGTTCCGAAATAAGTTTTCTTTACATTTATCCCCGAGAAAAAAGCTGCTTCCGGTGAACCGCCGACAGCAAATAAATTTCGCCCTATTTTGGTCTTTGTCATAACAAATTGGGCAATAATATATAAAGCGATCATGATCACAACGCATATCGGTATGACGCCGAAAACAGACCCTCTTCCTAACCAGGCAATTTCTTCCGGCATATTCGGGATAGGTGTTGCTTGAGTCAACAGTTTAGAAACACCATATGAAATATATTGCGTGCCTAAAGTTGCAATAAATGCAGGAATACCTACATAAGCAGTCATTACTCCGTTAAAGCTGCCGATTAATATTCCTAAAGCAAACATTATGATGACTGCAACGAGCGGCGATACCCCATGTTGTTTCATCAAAACAGCTCCGACACTGCTGGTTACACCAACCATCCTGCCCAGAGAAAGATCAAAATTTCCCGTTATCAGCATTATGCCCTGACCGAGTGCAACAATTGCGACTGTTGAACTCTGTAATAAAATGTTTCTCCAGTTTGACCATGTAAGAAAATACTGGGCGCCATGTCTTGAATATGAAAGTATGGAAAAAATAATTGTTAAAATTATTATACCTACTACTGACATATAATTTCTGCTGAATTTGGACAGCGCACCACCGATTCTATTTAAAGAATTTGTTTTGCTAATTTCTTTACTCACTTTTGCCTCCTATAATTGATAAACCTTTGTATGAATTTAAAATTTTTGTTAAAACAAAATTTTTCACCAAATTAATATGTCAAAACATTATGGTAGTAATCTTTTGGCACTATGTCGTTGATAAACATTATACGGTCTGAATCCTTCTGCATAATCAACTCCGCACTGATATCCTCTATACCTGGAACATGTACGAACCATATCCAAGAAATCTATTTCATCATGTTCCAACATCCATTTAATTTGTGATTCATGCATTGATAATGCTTTCAATTTTAATTCAATTTGATCACCGATATCTACATAGTGTGTCGGATTAAAATTTACTCCCGCCAGAGTATCCATGAAAAATGTCGGAATGAAGCTGTTAAAAGCCGGATAATTAACAGATCTGTGAGGGAGACCTGAAAGAAAAGTAGCGTTAGTAGCTAACTTGCTTGTTTCCACATGATCCTGCATATAATCTTCATCATTATGCGTAATTATTACATCCGGTTTACAATATCTGATAACATCTGCTAATTCATCAAGCACAGCCTGATCGTGTGAATTTACCTGCATATCACTTACACCGATGCTGAAAACTTCTTTTGCACCTATGATATTACCGGCATTAATCGCCTCTTTTTCACGAATTTCGGCCAGAGGTTCAGGCAGAATTTCTACATGCCCCTGATCACCGTTAGCTACATGGCATACGTAAACATCTGCACCCTTCTCTACATATTTGCGTAATGTGCCGAAACAACAAATTTCCAAATCATCCGGATGACATCCAATTGCTAAAACTTTCATATTCTCACCTTTTACACTATTTATTAATGATCCTGTTCCTCAAATCTTAATCCGAATCATTTGACAACTAATCCGCCTGCACTCTCCAATTCACGTTTCACTAAACGCACGGATTCTATGGCTTCTTCCAGTGTAGCAACAGACAGATCATTCTTGCCCTGTAAACCTTCTACAAAATATTTTAACTCGTTATAATATCCTCCGAGTGAAGATACATTACCTCCGAGATCCTCTTTAGATTCAAATTCAGGTTCTAAATTCGGCTCGAACGGTTCACCTTCATTAGGATAAACCGTTAGTTTTCCGGCATTATCCAAAGTTACCGTTGCTTTTTCCAATTTAACCCGATAGGTTGCGGAAAACGGGAATGTTTGCGGGAAATCCCAGCCTCCTTCAAGAGCTACAGCGACATTATTTCCATAGCTGAAGATGGAGAAGATTTGCTCGATCATTCCGTCTTCATTACGATAGGCAATTGATTTAACTTCATCCGGATCACCCAAAATATATCTGACAAAGTCAGTATCATGAATATGCATATCTACAGCTGAGCCACCCGACAACTCAGGTTTATGAATCCAGCCTTCTTTTGCCCAGGTAGGTCTTGCAGATACTCTTTGAAAAACTCCGGACAGAACTTTGCCATACGTTCCTTGATCTACTGTTTCTTTAAGCCAAACATATTCCGTCCACAAACGAATAACCTGACCGACCATCAGTTTTGCGCCTGTTTCATTTTTAGTTTTGAGCATCAATTCCATATCCGACTCAGTTAAACATACCGGTTTTTCGCAAAAAACATCATATCCTTTTTTCATGGCAGCAACTGCATATTTAGCATGCAAATGTGTCGGCAAGCATATGTCTATTACATTCACATCGGCATTTTCTATTAAATCTTCACTTGAACCGTAAACAACAATATCCTGATACTTATCTGCCAATTCTTGGGCAGCATCCTCATATACATCTGCTACAGCGGTAACTTTTACACCTAGATCATTTAGAGCCTCATAGCATGCAGCATGCATGCCACCCATATAACCCGCACCTAATAATCCAACTTTTATCATATTAATTCTCCCTATACAAAATTATTTTTAATTCCATTAATTCAAAATTTTTCAGTATTTTTTAATACAATAAAAATACTAGAAATCCCCGTTAATAATCGCATCCATTGAGGCAGCCGTGTTATAAATAATCTGATCAGGTGCATGGTTATACGGAGGTATCATTTCCCCGGTTACCCAACCATCATAATTAATATCTTTTAATGCATTCATTACTTCAGGCCAATTTACATCTCCCGAAAGCAGATCTACAAAGCTGTTCAGGCCACCCGGATCACGACGAAAATCTTTAAAATGAACTTTTTTAATCCGTTCTCCCAGGATGCGAATCCAATGTTCGGGATAACCGGAATACACTACATTACCGACATCAAAATATACCCCGACATAAGGACTGTTTATTTCATCAATAAATTGTTTCATCTCGAGAGGCGATAATAAAAACTTATTCCAAACGTTTTCTATTCCTATATTAATCTCATATTCTTCCGCAACATTCTTCAATTCCTTAAGAGACTCCAATGCTCTTTCCCAACACACGTCATAAGCAACCACCGGACGCTCAGGAACAAATTCAACCGAAACACTGCCGGGAACCAGTAAAATTGTATCCGCGCCAAGAATTTTCGCCATTTTTATTTGTGTCACTGCAGTATCGCAGGCATTTTTTCTTTCTTCCGCATCGTCAGAAGTGAATGAATATTTCCAATACAAGCTGCTTGCAAAGCTTGGTAATGATAATTCTAATTTTTCAGCTTCCTCACGAATTCTTTTTAAATCATCCGGATCCGTTTCCGGTGAAATTCCTGATTCATCAAGAGTCAGTTCTATTCCGTCAAAACCGGCTGCTTTTGACAGTTTCATTGCTTCAAGAGGGCTTTTGTTTACGAAAGACCAGTAACTGATTGATTTTTTCATGATTTTTCCTTTCAATTCATTAATTATCATTCTGTGTTTAATAACTTTTTTAGATCCGGAGATTCAAAATTAACTCCTATATTTTTCCCAATATCTTTCAATGCCGCTAATTAAAGCATAATGATCACGTAAGTGAGGTAAACCTGATACAGCAATTGAGCCGATAAGACATCCGTCAATTAAGCGAATCGGGAAAGCCCCGCCGCAATCAGCATAATCCGTTTTCGGTAAAAGCCAGTCATTTTCAATATCTTCTGATGCATTTTGCAATTCATAAAAAACTCGCAATGTGCTTTTATTAACTGTATTTACAGTATTTCTTTTTCTTTCCAACCACATTTCATGAAAACGCCCGGTACCTTCCGGAAAATAGCGAAATACTACTATTCGGTTTATTTCAATTTCTACAGCTAAAGGTCCTTCCATTTCAGAACAAGCAGCAACCAATTCCAAGCCTAAATCCCATGCGTCTTTTTGTGAAAAGGACTTAAATTTATATTTGCTTTCTTCTTCAATACATTTTTTTAATTCTTGTTCATACATTATTGTTCACCTGTACATTAAAAATATTGATCAATATTTTTAACATTTACCCGCTCACTGATTTTAAAAACTCTTCGATTCCTATAGAAGCCGCCCCTATCAAACCGCTATATTTGTCAATTGAAGAATAACGTATCCGGGGAGTAAAAAAACAATTTCTGTTAATATATTTCTGCAAGTCTTCTAAAAAAACATTCCCCAAGTCAACAATTTCACCGCCAAGAATAATTAAAGAAAGATTCATTACAGCAGTAAAATTAATAATCAAATTACCGAGACGAATAATAAACTCCGTCAATGCTTTATTCGCTATATTATCTAACAAATAATACTCACCTAATATTTTTGCATTAAGCTTTTGCTCCGTGCTCTCACAATAATACAATAAGGGACTGTCGCCGTTGTTAATAATTTTATTCCAGACATCTCCATATAAATTGTTCAGTGTTATCCGGCTTTCAATTCTATTTTCAGGTAATGAGGCATTCGCATCAAAGGATACTATCGAAAATCCAATCTCACCGGCAGCTCCGTTACTTCCTTCATAAAGTTTATTATTTAAGATAATTCCTGCTTTTACACCGATATCAAATCTGAAAAAGGCAAAATTGCTTTCTCCTTGTGCCGCTCCTTTTTTATGCTCTCCTATAGTTGAAAGATTAATGTCGTTTTTTACGATTACAGAACATGGGAATTTTTCTTCCAAAAATAATTTAATCGGTTGACTTTCCCAGACAGCATTTCCGGCAGCATATGATATGCGACCTGTATTATCATCTACTACACCGATATTTCCTACAACAATTGCAGCCAGTTCATTAACATTAATATTATTGTCAGTCAGAATTTCCGTTATTTTATGCGATAGGTAATGCGAGAATGAACCGTAATCTTCTTCAGGAGCAACATTCTCATTTGTTATATAAATAAAATCGCCCAACAAATTGGAAATGCCCAAATATATTGAAGTTTGGCCCAAGTCTACAGCTACAATATATTTATAATTTTCATTTATGCTGTAAATTACCGGTTTGCGCCCACGTTTTGTAGGCACAAAACCATTTTCTTTTACCAAACCATGACTCATTAAAGAATCAATAATCGTGATAATAGTCGTAACACTTAAATCCAGCTTCTTGGACAGGTCTTTTATTGTAATATGACCATTTTCAGAAACAAGCTTTAATACTTTTTTTTGATTTTGAATCTCAAATAATTCTTGATTTTGTTTTGAACTGATAATTGTATTTTTCAAAAAATCACCTTGGCAAAATTATTTAGAATAACCTTCAAATTTGATGTTATAAACGATGCTTTCTCCCGGTTCCAAAACAGGTGCTTTACATTCAGGTTCTCCTAATTTCGGTCCTCCGGAGACACAGTTAAAGGGTTCAAGTCCCATTACGTATTCTCCGCTTCCCAGCATTTTCCATTGAGTAAAAAACGGCAGTTGTTGTTTAGGATAAGATACTTTCATACCTATATTGAGATTTGGATTATAAATTTCATAAACCGCATCACCGTTTGCATCAGGTTTAATATCATGATAATAGCATCGTTCTTCATATTGATCTGTCGGAGATTCTACCTGATTCCATGTTTCAATATATTTCTCAGCCTCATCTGTGACCCCTTTAACGCTTTCACTGTCTAAATTTATTTCCGTACCTTTTTCCAAAAGCGGATATCCGAAATTAATATGAAGACCATAGGCAAATTGTCTGGGAGAATAACTTTCATTTGTGATCGTATCTTTCATCAATATTTCATCTTTTCCATATACGAATGTAAACTCTCTTTCAAGTACTAAATTCTCAAAAAACAATTTCGCTTCACGCATTCTGGCTTTTACGGTTAACGTCGGCAGATCTTCTGTCCAGCCTCTTTCATAGAAATAATATTCAGCGGGAATATTGCCAATTCTTCCGTGCAGACCTTTTTCCTCACCCAAGACCGTTCCGGGAACACCTACATTCTGCAAACCGCATGTTGTTAACATACCTACAAAAAATTTGCGCAAAAACTGATTCGTATCTGCTTCATAATAACCGGGAGCAGTTATACCTACCGGGTACAAGTAATTTAAATTGATTCCTTTATAGCGAACTTGATATATATCCAGACAACGATCCGGAACCAGCGTAACCTGTAAATTGGATCCGTTAGAAACATTTACAACTTTTACTCCTTCACTAAAGCCTCCGAGAAGTTTAGATTCTTGATATGTAATAAGTTGATTAAGATCACCAATATGTTTATTCATATTTTTCTTATCCATAATTTCCTCCTTTTAACAATCTTTTTAATAACTTAGACCTTTTTAATAACTTAGACTAAAGACAAATATCTTCACAATATTCATTGCTAACTGTTCTCCGGCTTCAACGGACTGACTAAATCGTTAAATAAATTCACAAATTAACTTTTCACGACTAATTTTAAAATTATTTTATGAATTAATCTTAGTTTAATATTACAGTTATGTAAATAATTGAGGAAAAAATCAAGATTTTTTGTGCTTTTAGACAAGAAACAGTCAAATAATTAAGTGAATTATCCCATCTCCAAAAACATTAATACAATTATTTTAATAATTTTTTAAAAACACAAAAACATTTGGAAGTTCATTTGTTTGTCTATGATTTTTATCATGCTGACACTAAATCATACAACTTATTAATTAAATTGATTTTAAAATTAGTTTATGAATTAATATTAATTATCTGTTTCTTCCAACTATATTTGTTTGTTAAATTTGTTCACAAAGAAGTTTTATACCGTACTAATCTCTAACCGAAAATTTGAATTTAGTAGTGAATTCCTGGGGTTTATCTTTTGTAACAATTGGTTGTAAAAATTCCGGATGATTCGGAGCATCAGGGAAAAATTGAGTTTCAAGGCAGAATCCGCTTCTGGGTTTATAATTTTGACCGGTTTTGCCAATCAAATTTTCTGAAAGAGAATTGCCTGCATATAGTTGAACACCGGGGCTATTTGTTGTCATTTCAAGTTGGATTCCCGTTTCAGGCGAATAAGCAACTGCATCAACAAGTGATTTTTCTTTTAAAACATAATTATGATCATAACCTTCACATAGTTTCAATTGTTCATAATCAGCTTCAATATCCTCACCCATAGTTTTGTATTCTCTGAAATCTAAAGGTGTATCCTCAACTGATAAGAATTTTCCGGTCGGAATTATCTCTGAATTTACTTCAGTAAACTTCTCTGAATTAATTTTAAGATAATGATTGAGAATTGTCGGTGAACCGTCTCCGTTAAGATTAAAATAGGTGTGATTAGTCAAGTTAGCCAAACTAAGATCCGGAGTAGTCACTTTGTAATTAATTACTAATTCATTCTCATCGGTCAAATCATAACTCACATAACAAGTCACTTCTCCCGGATAACCCCCCTCGCCATTCGGACTGTTCAGTTTGAAAGAAAGCCTTTCCTGATCATCAACACATTCCCAAACTTTATACGTAAAACCGTCTGAAGCGCCATGCAAATGATATCCGCCGGCTCCGACCTCTAATTGAATCTCTTCGCCTTGCCACATAAATTTGCCGGAATCAATCCGGTTTGCAGAGCGACCGACTACTGCACCCAAATATTCCGGATTGGTAAAATATTCTTTCGGATCCTGATAGCCTAAAACAACATCAGTCAGTTTGCCGTTGCGATCCGGAACGTGAAGCGACCAGATTACACAACCTAAATCCAAGACTTCCATCGTCATGCCTGAATTATTTGACAAAGTATATTTGCTGATTTGTCTTCCGCCGTATTCGAATAATTTTTGGTTTGTTATCTGCATTTGTTAGTCTCCTTGTCTTATTTTGGCTTCTTGTTTTTATTGGATTTTATTAAAACAACTTTTGCCTACTATTCCCATGATTTATTTTAAATATAAAAAAAGATTCCTTCAAGAAGTAATATACATCTGAAGGAATCTTTTAAATTGATTATCAACAGCCCTATTCCGCATATCCCGGAGTTGTGTAGAATGCAAGGTTTGTCTGTCTGTTATCTAATCTTCCGTATTGAGCTACAATCGGCTGATCTGAATGTAAAGAAATTGCATACTGAGTTTCAAGCGGTATGTTGTGTCCACCCATGTCCTCAGGTTCATTGGTTCTTAAGCATCTTACCGATTGAGCTTCAACCGTTGCTTCAAACGTTATCGGTTTTTCCGGATAAACAAAATAACATTTGAGCGTAATTGTGGCTACTTTGTCATTAGGATTCAAAACAATGATTGATTCATGTCCCTTCATCTCGCCTTCACCGGGCGGAGGTAATTCCGCATCAGGGAAAAACCAATTGGTTAAACCATATTGCTTATTTTTCTTTTTGTCGTTTTTTTCTTTTGCCATAATTTTCTCTCAATCTATTTGTTGTTACGTTTCAACTCTAAATTAATTAACAATATCTATGCTTGATTAATCTAAACCGGCTGATTTAAGTAATTTAGTCTTGATTCTTATTCTTATACATTTCAGCAATTTCACGCGCTGTCATAAACTTTGCTCCTCGCGCCAAAAGTTCATCCGTTACTTTTTCCCATTCAATCAAAGCTTGTTCACCGCAATTTTTCGTAATGAACTCATAAGGAATAACTGTTGTTTCTCCAAAACTATATTCTGACTCCATCGGATGGAATTCCCAAGGATGAATATAGAAACACAGAAATTTCGGATAGTTATTGTCTTCACAGAAGTTCAAATAACTGTCGATTTTCTCTACTAAGGCTTCTGCTCCTTCAGTTCTGAATAATGGCCACTGATCACGATCGCGTTCAAGGCCGGGATCATTGCTTTCCATTGTCATGTCAGCAAAGTTAGGGATTTCCAACACTGTCGAATCGCCTTTTTTGGTCCAATCTTCTCTTGAAGGATAATATGGTTCAAATTGTTCTCTGTAAAAATACATAGGATACGATGCATCGCTTGTATAGCCCAAATTTTCCAAAGCCTTAATAACATGTGTTGAGCCCATCAGTCTCGGACTGCGGAAAGATACCGGACGTTCTCCGGTTACTTCTTCCAGAAGCTCTGTATTTAATTTTATACGCGGTTCAACCTCATGCGGCAATAGCGGGTTATCTCCGGGCAACGGAAACAACGGGTCACCTACAGTTTCATGCATCAATGAATGTGCCCCTACTTCATTTCCTGAATCATAAATTTTCTTAATCATTTCAGGATTTTTCTTGACACAATCACCTGTTACATAAAAGGTCGCTTTAATACCTTTTCGTGCAAAAAGATCCAGTAATTTCGGCGTTCCGTATTTTACACCTTCATAGTAAGGAGTATTACTTCCGACGTCGGTTTCCGTATCGACACCCACCAATACATAAATATTATCATTACTCATTTTGTTTTTAATTTACTCCTATATTTCTTTTATTCTTTGAAAATTATCCCTAAATTTAATGGGCTATTTTGCCGCTTCCTAACAAATAGGTCATTATTTCTTCCTGTGAGAAATCGGCACGCTCTGTTTCATAACAGATTTCACCTTCGTACATGACATAAATTTTATGGCAAAGACCTAATAATTCCTCCAACTCAGGCGAAACTAAAATTACACATTTACCGCGCGATACCAAGTCATTAATCAAATAATATATTTCCGACTTAGCTCCTACGTCAATTCCTCTTGTCGGTTCATCCATCAGATATAATTCCGTGTCTGCAATAATCCATTTCCCGACTACTACTTTTTGCTGATTACCTCCGGATAAAGTATTAATATTTTGTTTAAGTGAATAGTATTTAAGATTCAATTGATCCATCACTTTTTCTGTCTCTGCCGTCTCTTGTTTTTGATTCATAAATACATTGGCAATTTTGAATTTATCCAAACTGGCAAGTGTTGCATTTTTCTGCACATCAAAAACCCGATTCAAACCTAACAATCTTCTTTCATCAGGAATTAACCCCAAACCTTTTTTAATAGCTACTTGAGGAGTAGGCGTTTTTGTTTTTTTGCCATCGATGTAAATTTCACCGGATGTCACAGGATTATTGCCGAACAATGCTTGAAGCAGTTCAGTTTTTCCCGCACCGACCAAACCGGCTATGCCGACAACTTCACCTCTGTTGGCTGTTAAATTGATGTTTTTAAAACCTTTTCCGGATAAATTTTTCAATTCCAAGAAAACTTCTTCAGTAACCGAATCCGGAACCGGCGGATAAACTTTTGTCAATTCTCTGCCGGAAATCAATTGGATTAATCTGTCTTTGGTTAAGTTTTCAACATCACCTGTTTCAACATGTTTACCATCCATCAAAACAGTGTATCTGTCACAAATATCAAAAATTTCATCCAAGCGATGTGAAATGTAAATGATACCGATATCATTCTCCCGCAGGAGATCAATAATCCGATATATATTGTTGATATCTGCTTCAGGTAAAACAGCGGTAAGTTCATCAAATATGATTGTTTTAGCATCTAAAGCCAAGGCTCTTGCTAATTGAATAATTTGCTTGTCCGCTGTACGTAAACTTTTTACGGGAACATTGTAATTTACATCGCTGCCTAAAAATTCGAATAATTTTTTTGCTCTTGCTTCTAGAGCTTTCCAATCAACAAAAGGACCTTTTTTAGAATAATGACCTACATAGATATTCTCTATGCCGGTCATTTCCGGCATTAGTTGAAATTCCTGGTGGACTATACCGATATGCCTGTTTTGGGCTTCACGTACATTATATTCTTTTAAGTTGATTTTTTCGCCCTCTACAGTAAGCTCACCTTCATTCATAATATATTCGCCGGAAATACATTTGACCAACGTAGATTTACCTGCGCCGTTTTCACCTACTAATGCATGTACTTCTCCCGGGTAGACCGTAAAACTGACTTGATCAAGTGCAACTGTTGCAGGAAAAAGTTTTGTACAGTCTTTCAGCTCAATCAGAGGAGATCCTGATTTTGTTTCTTTTGTCATGTTCTCACCTTCTTGTTATTTACTGTTGTCCAGCCATAACCATCCCAGAGCTTCTATACCTGAACAAATAATTGCTTCATCTTTGTTCTCAGGGTATTTAATATTGTTAATCAGCCTCTTTACTTCATGATAAGGGATCATGCAGCTTTTTACACCGGTTGCAGAAACCGGATTAATGTCAAAGAACATTTCTTTAACAATATCGAAATCTCGCTCATTGAAGAAAAGTATTTCATCCAATAAAGCTGCTTTATCTTCTTCCGGTGCATTATCATATTCGATCGAAGCAAGCATCATTTCATAAATTATACGACTTCTGCGGTAGCTGTTTTCAATTTTCTTAAAATGTAAAGCATAATGTTTCAGTTTAGGATTTGAACTCAAAGCATGAATCATCTTCTGAATCTTCGCTAAAATTGCAGGATGATCAGCTATCGCCTGTTCTATAGTCGGAATATCCGATTTGTTTACAATATTTGATTGGAACGGGAATGGGGTGGTGTAAAGTTTCATTTGACTTTCATGAATTGTCAAAATACTTCTTAATACATTAAGAATCTCTCTGCCCAGATTTTCACCAAACTCCGCTTTACAGGCATTTTCGAAAAAGTCGTCGTTCGGCATGGTCGAACCCCAACCGTAATTGCCATGGGCCCATTGATGTAAGAAATAACCAAACCATTCAAACATATATCCGTTGATGCCATGTACTTTTTCTCTGATTGAACCTTTATGTTGTTCAATATCTCTTTCAATTACCTGAACATTAGCTTCATCTTCATAACGTAAAACATTTGATTCGAATATTCGATACAGACGTCCCATCGTAGAGGTAATTGAATTTGATTCGGTATCTCTTGCCCAAATTCTGTCTTTGCCGAAAGCGTCTATCCATTTTGTAAATTCTGTTTCGGGAACATATAAGCCCGGTGCCCAGAACAGCACTACATCATCTCTTACGCTGTCAACACATTCCTGTAAAAATGCGGGATCTTTTTCCAGCGGAGGTTGTCTGAAAGCTCTGATTCCGACAACAACTTCAGGATTGATTTTTCGTACTGCTTCATAAATTTGATCAAGCAACCAAAAATTCGCTTTATGTTTCGCTTCTCCCGGAGTAGAAGAAACTGAATGCCATTTTTCTTTACATTTATCACATTCACAGAACCAGAATCCCTCTTCGCTTTCTTCCAAAGCGAAACCGTCAAAACCCAGTTCTGTAATTTTTTCCATGCTTCTTACAATATAAGCGGCATTCTTCGGATCGGATAAGCATATTGAATCAAAGTCATTGAGGAAATCACTACCCGCAGGCGGAACCATCCGTTTTTCCGGATATACGATACTGTATCCGCCATTATATGAATTCAAACCAACATATGCGACAATTTTAACACCTAATTCATGTGCTAAATCAATGAACTTCGGCAGGAAATTGTCTTCTATATTGGGATGCGTATATTTCATCTTAATAAAACGCTCATTTTCAGCATTCCAGATTTCGATCGGAATATCTTTATAAATTGTTTCAGGATATTCATCAAATTCAAATGGCCAATAACCATACATAACCATGTTAAACTGATTAATCTTTTGATCTACACATTGATAAAGGTATTCTGCCCATTCATCATAGCCCCACAGTTGCATATCAAATCCCAAACGACCATAACCGGAATACCAGCTGAAAGTCGGAGCTACGGCTCGAACTTCTACAGACGGATAATCAATAATTTCACATGCCGGCAAAACATATTCCGCAGTATTTATATCCGCATTCAATTGTTGCAATTTTTTATAACCGGCCCGATCTATCTCAAGATCAATATATTCGTCAAAAACACCTGTTCCTGAAAGATATGCGGCAATCATTTTTTTCAGAGTAGTCAGTCCGTATAAGAAACCGACTTGAGTTTGATAACTTAAAGTTATTTTCGTTTCTTCAATCTTCAGACGGTACCCTTGTTTTCGGTATAGTTCTGAATAATCCGGTTCTACATCTTGATCGGATAAGTCTGCAACGCAATCTACAGCCAAAACATTCGCTGGATTATCTGCCTCTAATGAAATAATTTCCGGATAATCCCAAAAACGTATTTTCGCCAATTCATCTGCTTTTGATTGGGTTAATTCATCTTGTTCATATAGATTGAGTTTTAATTTATTAAACTTAGCAGGATTGCCAGATTTATAATTAATACTTTTTACTTCTGGAAAGATATTCATTTTTTCTCCTTAAATTTTTTATTCTTTTTTAGATCTAGAATCAATTAATACAACAACTATTAAAATTAAGCCTTTGACTACCCATTGCAAATAGGTGTTTACGCCCAGGATAACCATAATATTAGATATTACTTGCAAGAATAATGTACCGATAACAACTCCTACCACACGACCTTTACCGCCTGACAGAGATGTTCCTCCCAGTACACAAATTGTCATTACATCAAATAAAATATTATCACCTAAAGTTACATTGCCGGATAAGGTTCTTGATGTTAAACCCAAAGCACCGATTGCAGATAAAATCGCACAAATGACAAAAGCCAAAATTATTACAAATTTTATATTGATACCTGATAGCTTTGAAGCTTCGCTATTTCCGCCCACTGCATAAAAAGATCTGCCTACCGCTGTATGCTCCGAAAATATATAAAGGATGATTGCTACTGCAACCATCAGTATTAAGGCATACGGAACCACACCTAACTTTCCTAATGCCAAATCTCCAAAACTGCTGGGCAAACCGGAAATCGGTAACCCGCCGGAATATATATAACTCAGGCCTTTCAGTATGTTCATCACAACCAGAGTTGCGATAAAAGAGGGAACTTTTCCATATACTACCAACAGCCCATTGATTATTCCGATAAAAATTGACATGAACAATACAATGAGAAAAGCCGGTCCCATCGGTATTCCGTTGTTTACCACAAAACCGGCAAAAAATATCGACACTATATTTATCGTAGAAGTAATTGACATATCCATATGTCCGACCAGAATAACAAAGAACTCACCCATGGCAATAATAGCCACAAAAGATGCCTGTCTTAAGATATTCATTATATTTGTGGTAGTTCTGAAATTAGGATTTAAACAGGATAATGCAAAAAGAATTATAAATAGAAATACTATCATCCAATCATTCAAAAATGTTTTTAAACGTAGTCCGGAATTTATCGACTTTTGTTTAGAATTACTCATATATCTTTCCTCATCGAATTGTTATTTGCACAAATTCTTTCTTTTATTTATCTGACAAGTGTGATTTTCAGATCGCACTTGTCAGATATAATTTAAGTTAATTAGTTTCTCATTCAGATCTATCCGATCCAAACCCAATCTTGCCAGCCGGACTCATCAATGTTTTCCGGTGTAATGGCTTCCGGTTGCGGTAGTTCGTAGACTTCAGGTAACTCTTCGCCAAGAACCAATGCTCTGTACATAGCGTCTGTCGCCTGATAACCTAAAACAACGGGATCTTGCAGAACTTCTGCCAACCATTGTTCATTACCTTCTGATAGCCAGGTTAAAACGTCTTTGTCACCGGCAATACCGATGAATTTGATTTCATCTCTGCCATTAGCTACTGATGCATTGTAAGCACCGACAACCAAAGCATCGTTGTGTCCGCATACTACATCGATTGTATCTTCTCTTTGTAAAATGTTTTCCATCAAAGTTTGTGCTGAGTCACGGTTCGCTGCGCCTGTATCACCTTCTTCAATAATCGTTGCATTAGGATATTTTGCCAATATTGTTTCTGCAAAGCCGTTGTAACGATCTTGAGTTACTTGACCCGAAGCCGGTGATGTAATGAACAAGCAGACAGGATCATCTTTGCCCAATGTATCAAGGTAATCTACTGCAACTTCACCTGCTTTAACACCAAGAGCCTTCATATCATGACCGACAAATGTTGACCATACGATATCTTCTTCTGATGCAGGATCTTGCATATAGTCACCGATAACAAAAGGAATACCTTGTGAAGTATATTCTTTCATTAAAGGAATTGCTGAAGATGCATCTGCCGGGAACAAGATAATTCCGTTGGAGCCTGATGCAACAAGATTTTCAATGTTATTTAACATTGTCTGTACATCTGAGCTTGAATCTTCAAATGTAAATGTGAAGTTTACACCATTCGCCTCGCCATGATCATCCATCCAATTATGGCAACCTTCAATCGCTCCTTGGAACCAGGTATAAGCTGTTAATTCAAACAATGAAACACCGATCTTATAATCTTTTGTTTCAGCTGCAGGTTCTTCCGCTTTTTCTTCATCTTCTGCAGGTTCCTCAGCTTTTTCCTCTGCTTTTTCTTCTTTTTCTTCTTTTACATCTTCTTTTTCTTCTTTTGCAGGTTCTTCTGCTGATTTATCATCTTTTTTATCAGCGTCTTCCTTCTTGTCGCCACCGCATGCTACCAGACCGAAGATCATTACAGCAACCAGCAATAGTGTCAATATTCTCTTTTTCATACTATTCCTTTCTTTTAATGCTATTTCATTTTCTAAAACAGCATCTGCAATATTTCTAAATTTTCCCGAAAAAGATTTCGGGAATTTTCAGCACTGATTTTTCCTGAAACAATTGATAACTATACAATTAATCATAAAGTAACGGTGCTATTTCCGGATCATCCATATTGGAAGCATCATAGTAATAACAACCGGTGTCAATCATTTCCTCTACAGGTTCACCTTTGTATAGTTTGTACGCTATTTCAACTGCTAAATAACCCATGCTGACCGGGTCTTGAGTAATAGCTCCCTCTATTTCCCCATTACGTATTGCTTCTTTCATTGCTGCAGAAGAATCAAAACCGATCAATTTTACTTTGTCCAGTAAACCTGCTTCTTTCAAACCGTTGTAAGTTCCTACGCAAGCTCCTTCATTAGATGTATAGATTAACTCTATATCGGAATTTGCTTGCATCATACCTTTTGCTACATCTGCTGATTTCAAGTGATCTCCATCGCCGTATTGAATATCAACAATTTCAAGATCCGGGTAGTCTTTTTCAACAGTTTCGACAAAACCGTCTACTCTGGCAACTGCATCAACTACAGTCTGTGAATGTCCGACAATCCCTATTTTCCCTTTTCCGTCTAAAAGACGATTCGCATTCTCTGCCGCTAAAACACCTGCAGCATAACTATCAGTAGTAGCTGTTGCATCTGCTAAATCACCAACACCTGAATCGAAACCTACAACATGTACCCCATCTGCTTTTGCTTCATCAAGAATCGGACGTAATGCTTCAATATCAATTGCGGCAACACAAATTGCAACCGGTTTTTTAGCTAATGCCGTTTTTACCATATCTACCTGCTTATCAACCATTGTTTCTTCTTCAGGTCCTTCAAAAGTGATTGTTACACCGTATTTTTCTGCGGCTTCCTCACTTCCTGCTCTAACTGCCTGCCAGAACTGATGACCATATCCCAACGCAACAACCGGAATATAAATCTCCTCATCAGAATCACTTTCTTCTGCTTTTTCTTCTGCTTTTTCTTCTTTACTCTCATCATCTTTGGGAGTATCTTCATCTTTCTTGCTTCCGCAACCGACAATACTGAAAACCATTGCGAAAACGACCAACAACGAAATGATTAATCTTTTCATTTTTCTTCCTCCTATTTATCATTTAATATTTACAGATATTATTTAATATCTTTAGCCATAAACTGAATCTCTAAGTCTATTATGTAATCTAGCCCTGTGCTTTTTTGTTTTGTAACTGATCAATAAATAAAGCCAATGCCAAAACTATGCCAATCAATACTGTTTGCCATTCAGTAGCAACAGCCATTGAACGCAAACCGTTCGTCAAGGTTGAAACTATAAAAGCTCCGATTACCGAACCCCATATACTTGCCAAACCGCCACTCATTGAAGTTCCTCCGATTACAGTCGCAGCAATGGCTTCTGTTTCATAACCGGCACCTAATTGAGGTTGTGCCGAATTTAATCTGGAACTCATTACTAAACCTGCAATTGCACTAAATAAACCGCAAATAATATATACGGCTATTTTCCAGCGATCTGTCCGAACCCCGGATAATCTGGTCGCATTTTCATTACTGCCGATAGATTTCGCATATCTGCCGATAATCGTTCTGTGATATATAAAAGCTGCTAAACAAGCACATAAAAAGTAAATAAATATGGCATTATAAAATCCCGGTATGCCTAAAAAGTCCCCGGTGGCAATTTTTTGATAATTTTTTGCTTCAGTGAAATAAACAGGTTTAATTCCCGGAATAATCAGATTCAAACCTTTAGTAATCATCATCATACACATTGTTGCGATAAATGGAGGCAAGTGCATTTTAGTAACTGCAAAACCATTTATCAGACCGCAAAATGCTCCCGATAATAATCCGATAATAATACAAACACCAATCGGTAAATTGGTTTTGTTGAAAATTATACCGGAAATAATTCCGGAAAATGTCATCACTGTACCGATTGATAAATCGATGCCTCCTGTTAAAATGACAAAAGTTACTCCTAACGACAGTATTCCGTTAATACAAGTAGCTAATGTTATCGTCATAATATTTTCATAACTGGCGAAAGATGCATTTTGCAAAGTAAAAAACAAGAAAATAATCAACAATGCTCCCAAAAGAATTATTTTCTGTCTGACTGATCTTTTTTGTAAAATATTAGCTTTCATCTTATGATTTACCAACTTTCTAATTAGCCCTGTTGACAGCTAATGACATTATTTTTTCCTGAGAAATATCTTTGCTGTCCAATTCTCCGGTTATCCGTCCTTCAGCCATAACTAAGACTCTATTGCATAAGCGCATTATTTCTTGCATTTCTGATGAAATCACTATTATTGCATTGCCGTCCTTCGCAAGTTCTTGCACCAAATCATAAATTTGATCTTTCGCTCCGACATCAATTCCTCTTGTCGGTTCATCAAAAATTAAGATTTTTGCCCCGCTTGACAACCATTTGGCAACAACAACTTTTTGTTGGTTTCCACCGGATAAATATTGTAATAATTGAGAAGGCGACGGTGTTCTGACATCTAACATTTCAATCATTTTTTCAGCATTTTTTATTTCTTTTTTTTCATTCAACAGAAAACCTAAATCTAAAAAGTCTTTCAATTTCGGCAGACTGATATTTTCATAAATTGGCAAAGTCGTTATAACTCCTTCTGTTTTCCGATCTTCTGATAAATATGCAACACCGTTATTTACAGCATCATAAGGATTATTTATTTTAACTACTTGACCATTGACTTTAATTTCCCCGGAATCTTTTTGATCTGCTCCGAAAATTACTTTCATAGTTTCAGATCTGCCTGCACCGACTAAACCGGCAAAACCTACGATTTCTCCATATCTGATAGAAAAAGTGATATCTCTGACTAAATTTCCTGAAGTTAAATTAGTAACTGCTAAAGCAGTATCACCAAACTGGCTTTCATCAAATATCGGCGGTTTAATTTTTATTTCGCGACCGACCATCTTTTGAATTATCATATCTTCATTTGCTTGGTCTATCGGAAATGAATCAACCATTACCCCATCGCGCATTACAGAAACTCGATCCGCGATTTGGAATAATTCCTCCAATTTATGAGAAATATAGATAATTCCTTTGTTTTGTTTACGCAATCTTTTAATTACCGTAAAAAGGTCCTTTATTTCTTCATTAGTAAGAGATGCTGTCGGTTCATCCATAATAATTATCTTTGAATCAGTGCTTAAAGCTTTGGCTATTTCGACCATTTGTTGTTTAGCAACAGTCAATTCACTGACTAAAATTTTAGGATCAATATCAATGCCTATTTCTGAACATATTTCTTTTGCTTTTTGATTGATTTTATTATCATTAAGATAAAACGGAGAACTATATTCGGACTCTTTACCGATAAAAATATTCTGGGCAACTGTTAAATGATTTACTAAGTTCAATTCTTGATGAATCATAGAAATCCCTGCCTGCATAGATTCTCTGACACTGTTTAGCTTTTGTTTATGACCGTCTACAAAAACTTCGCCGGAATCTTTTTGATATATTCCTGTAAGAATCTTCATTAAAGTTGATTTGCCCGCACCATTTTCACCGACTAAAGCATGAACTTCACCGGAACTTAATTCAAAAGAAACATTATCCAGCGCTTGCACACCGAAAAATGCTTTGCTAATATTTTTCATTTCCACTAAGTTCTTATCCAAATTGCAAACCTCCCGGAATTCCAATAACAGAATGTCATTAACAGGATAAATGTGGATGGAAAATATGAAAAAACCATCCACATTAGAAAAATTAGCAGTTAACAATCAATTTCATATATTGTGCCAACTTCAGGAGATAAGAGTTCAATCGTGTTTTCTCTGATTACTATCGGTTTTTCCCATCTGCAACCAAAATCCGAACCGATGCCGAATGTATCAATTTGATATGTCATGCCTGCTTCTAAATTGAATGTTGAAATAGTCTCAATCCAAGGAGCTTCCACTTCAATCATACCTGTACTGTGACATGGACCGTATACGTATACATCTTCTCTGCCGTTGTCTTTAAAGAATTTTTCGTATTCGATTGCCAATTCACTTGCCGGTAATCCTGCACCTTGCGACATCTTATCTGTAGTCCATCTATGTGCCTCTAAGAGGAACTCAACGATTTCTCTTTTTTCACCGGTCAAGGGGCCCATAGAAATGGGTAAGCCGATTGCGGAACTATAACCGTCAATCTTTGCCGAGAAATTCAGTTGAACCAGATCGCCTTTTTGAATTTTATCATAACCTGATCGTGAAATAGCATGTTGTGTGCTCTTTTGGCTAAAGCAATAAATCGGCAGACCTTCTGCTTCTGCACCTTCACGGTAAAATACGCTATGTGCAATTCCAACTAATTGTAATTCTGTCATTCCAGGTTTAATCGCCTCAATAACTTCTTTAATTGCTATATCAGAAATTCTTGCCCCTTCTCTTAAACACGCAATTTCATTTTCTGATTTGATTTGGCGTAATGAAACCATAATATCTGATGCATCAACAATTTCTGCATTTGGATAAGCTTTGGTCAGGCCTTCATACATAACCATCGTTGTATCAATCGGTGAAGCAAGTCCTATTTTGATTTTAGATTCATTCACTCCAAGATGTTTAAATACATCTACATAAGTTTGCATTTTGTCAGCCAGATGCGGATATTGAGGATTTGCACTTTCAATATATTCCCGCATCATAAAAATATCTTTGATTACAGCCTTATCTGCAGCAAAAATCGGAGATTCAGGTCCAACCATTAAAGCTGTATCTCCATCTTGGTTAATTGCTACACCGGATCTTTCAAATACCGGCCAAAATGCACTGAAATATCTTGGATTTGCATAATCTGATTCAGTACCGTTTACGACCAATACATCCAATCCTTTTTCTTTAATCAACTTCCCTGCTTTAAGTGCTCTTTCCCTATACTCTGATTTTGGAATCATTACTCTTGACATAAAATCCTCCTATTAATCTATTTTTATCTTTTGAGCAATCGTTTGCTCAAAAGGTGTCAATCTCAGTTATTTTTGTTTAATCTGCTTTTTTCTGTTTTGCATTATACTTTTTGAGCAATCGTTTGCTCTTTTGAAAACTTAAAATTTGATCGTTTTGCTTTTTTGCATTACACAATACTCTTCGTGTTCCCTGTTCTATTACAATATTGTGCTAAAAATATTAGAGTGTTTCTCCTTCAATAAATTCTGACTTAAGAATAATTGTTTCAGGCTGATATGTTTTTGTTCCTTGATTTAGTTTTGTTATTAATCGTTCTGCCGCTAAGCGTCCCATTTCGTGTGCCGGTTGAATCATATTGGTAAACTTCGGTTCCATAAAGCCATAGATATCAATATGATCAAAACATGCTATACCCATATCTTGTGGAACATTTATGCCTAACTTATATGCTGCTCGTAATGCTGCATATGCTGTTACATTGTTGTGTGTTAAAATTGCTTCCGGAATATTTCCTTCATCAAATTGCTCCGTTATTTTCTGCCATGCGTCATCATACATAAAACTTGTTCTTACTATCGAATCTTCATCTACAGGAATATTATATTCATTCATCGCCCGGATAAAACCTGCAAGTCTATCTTCTGCTGTTGATTCTCGGCTCGGACCTGTCACAGTCATTATTTTGGTATAACCCTTATCCAACATTAGCTTCGTCAATTTATAAGCTGATGATTCATTATCTACGCCGATAAAATCCACTTTTCTATTATCTGTTGCCGGAATATTGTCTATAAAAACTACTCTATTGAATATTCCGGTTTCAACTGATGACCAAATTTCGCTTCCGGTAGTAGCGACAATCATTCCGTCTACATATGAATTTTGTAACTGATTCACATATTCTGTTGCTCTTGCCGCTTCACTTTCACAATTAAATAAAATTGTTGAATAGCCTTTCTCTCTCGCAACCTCTTCTATCGCATTAAAAATTATTCCATAATATACGTTTGTAATATCAGGCACTACCAGACCGATTGATCTTGATTCCTGTAATTTCAAACTTTTAGCAATTAGATTCGGTATATAGCGAACTTCTTTAGCATAAGCTAAAACATTCTCTCTAAGTTCTTGTGTAACTCTTCCTTTTCCATTTAATATTCTGGAAACAGTCGAAACTGATATATCAAATTTATCTGCAATATCTTGTAATTTAACCATAACATATAAATATGCATAAATTGGATATTCTATTATCTTGATTCATTATGCAACTTATACATTGATAGTAATTATATTAAAATTTTCTGTCAAGAAAACCGACAAATTTGAAATTTTTTCAACTGTTATTTGTGCTGTATGGCGAAATTAATTCAAATTATTTAGCTAAAATAACTATAAAAACAGCTTGAGCAATCGTTTGTCTTCTAGTTTTTTTAAAAAGTATTATACTGAAATATATTGAACAAACTGAGAAAATACAAATTAAGAATTCAGAAAATCTACAGATGTTTTCACTAAATAATTCTTAAAAATCTCAAAATCAGAACATTTGTTAACAAATAGACAATAATGTCTACCTGGTACAAACTTCTACAGACAAGAAATTATGAATGGCAAGGAGAAAGGAAAATATGAAAGTTAAATTACAAAAACACTTCTTTGAAACCAAAGAACAAACTATTCTGGAAACAAATAGCTTTACCGCATCGATATTTAAATACAGCAGCGGTATTGAAGCTGTGAAATTACAAAACGAAATTGGCTATATCATAGTACTTCCTTATAACGGGCAAATGATCTGGGAGGCTTTCTTTTACGGAAACTCAATAAAAATGGAAACACCATTTCCTGAACCTGTAAAAAGCGAATTATTCGGCGGAACCTACGGTTGTTATCTGATGCACTGCGGTATGAATGCAATGGGTGTACCGAAAGAAACCGATAATCACTCTCCACACGGAGATACCCCTTATGCAAACTACAAAAATGCTGAAATTATTACGGGATCAAATTCAAAAGGCAACTATATTGCTGTTACCGGCGAATATGAACACAATATCGCTTTTGACCAGCATTATATCGCTCAACCACTGGTTAAACTATATGAAAATTCCGGAATGCTGGAAGTGTCCATGAAAACTAAAAACTTATCACGTAAAAATATGGACTTAATGTATTTATGCCATATTAATAATAAGTTTGTTCCGGACGGTAAAATATATCAGACATTAGATTGGGATGCCGATCACATGGCAATTCAAGAAATTGATCAAACTACTGCTGATCAAAATTTATTAGATTTGTTCAATAGAATTAAAAAGGATCCGGCATCATCAAATCCTATTTCCGAGGGCGATTACTACGATCCTGAAATAGTGTTTTTCTTAAGAAACATGAAGACAGATCAACAAGACAATGCTCATTTCCTTTATGTATTGCCTGATCAGTCAGCATATTATACGTATTTTGATACAAAAGTATTAAACCACGGAGTGCGTTGGATTGCTTATCATGAAGATTGTCATTCAATGGGATTTGTCTTGCCCGCTACTGCAGAATCTGAAGGATATACAGCAGAAAAATCAAAAGGTAATTTACTTTCTTTAGGAACCAACCAGGAATTTGAAGCAACTGTTTTCTGTGGTGTTATTCCTCACGAAGAAGCTGATCAAATCATTAAAAAGATTGCAAAAATTAATCAAAAATAATTGTTCATTCGTGAAATAATTAGAGGTTGTCTCAGAATTCTGAGCTGTGAAAGTTTTACTCCCGGGCGTTAAAGTGTCAAAATTGACGGCTCTGCAAATCTCGGTTTGCGGGTAATCCCCACAGCCGTAATTTTTGACAGATCCGGCCTTCTCCCGAACGTTAAAGTGTCAAAATTGACGGCTCTGCAAATCTCGGATTGTCGTGAACCCCCACAGCCGTAAATTTTGGCACCTCCGGCCTTCTCCCGAACGTTAAAGTGTCAAAATTGATGGCTCTGCAAATCTCGGTTTGCGGGCAACCCCCACAGTCGTAATTTTTGACAGATCCGGCCTTCTCCCGGGCGTTAAAGTGTCAAAATTGACGGCTCTGCAAATTCCGGATTGCGGGTAATCCCCACAGCCGTAATTTTTGACAGATCCGGCCTTCTCCCGAACGTTAAAGTGTCAAAATTGACGGCTCTGCAAATCTCGGTTTGCGGGCAACCCCCACAGTCGCAATTTTTGACAGATCTGATGTGGATTTTCTTTACACCGCAGCGAAAAGAGAGCAGTTTTCTTGACCGGGAAAATCCTTTGAGATAGCTCTAATTAATAAGCTAATACATTTTGCTATGCTTCAATTAATTCCATCTAAAATACCAGCAGCCCAATCAACTCCATAATCATAGATAGTCACTTTTCGCGGGCAACCGGATTCATCCCAACCCATCATTTCATAATACAATTCGATGTTGGATTCAAATTGTTCCCGATCGAGTTTTTTGCCGGCTAAGGCTCCGGCATTGATTTCTTGTTCAAAGAATCTGTCGGGTAATTTATCATCTTCTTTGGAAAATCCCTCGCGGTAATTATAAAGGCGGAACAAATGATTCTTTAATTCACCAAGGCGCATAATTTCATATGAAGAAGTTTCAAATCCGGTAACTTGATGGAATAAATCCGCCATTTCTGCCAAACTATATACTCTGGTCGGAGCTGAAGCAAAAATACACATTCCGAGTGCATCAACTGCAGACCACAGATTATTCAGCACTTTATAATCATTAACCTTTTCCGGACCGGAATAATGCATTGGGATTCTTTCAAGAATTCCAAGTGTGCGGCTATAGTTCATCGTATGCTCCCAGCCTACTTCGGTATCATAATCCCAATCGTGCTCACAAATATCGTAACGCGGACCGACGGCGGCAGTAGCATAACCTAAAGCCAAATTTGTCTGCGAGCGACATTCTGTTGAAACAAGTTCATTGCCTTTTACCGTCATAGCATATTCCCGGGAATCATTTCCGATTATTTCGGCCGCCCGGGCTGCACCCTCGGCTAAAATATCTCCAAGATCTTGTCGTTTTGCTATCATTTCAGTCAATTTTTCTATATCGACATCCGGACCGAAATTCAGATTGATTCCGCTCAACATTGATTCATCTAAGGCTTCGTTTTGTTTTGCTTCTTGAGCAAAAGAAATTGTGAAACCGAGTGAATTAGGGTCCATGCCATATTCGTTACATAAAACATTGGCTTTAATTATTTTCGCTAAATCACTGTTGCCGATATTCGGACCCAAAGATCCCAGAGCCTCCTGATGCAGACCGCCCATGAATTCATTATCCGAAGCAGTTGCATAACGTTTAATACAATTATTAGGACAGTAAGGACATGGGGATTCCCCTTTATAAAATTCCGCAAATTTTTCCGGAGTGTATTGATCTGTATAATCACATTCATTGGTCTGATAATTATTGACACAAAGGGCTGCATCAATACCATGTGTATGGATCCAGGCACCAAAACCGGGACGATCATATTGCCACATCGAAAGTACATTTTCTTGCATCTTTTTTGTAAAGTTTCTCGAGATTTCTTCTAACTGATTCGGAGCATAAACCTCTGGAACATGTCCACCCGTAATGACAACAGCTTTTAGGTTTTTTGATCCCATAACCGCGCCCATTCCTGCTCTGGAAGCTTGATGGTTTTGATCGCAAATTATATTCGCAAATCGTACTTTATTCTCACCGGCAGGTCCGATTGTTGCAATTGATGAATCGGGATAATCCGCTTTAATTTTTTCCACTGTATCACTGACTTTTTGTCCCCAAAGTTCTTCTGCCGATATTAATTGCGGAATTTGATTTTCAATTAATAACATCACAGGTTGTTCGGATTTGCCACGAAAAATTATACCGTCATAACCTGATCTTTTTAATGCCATGGCAAACGGACCTTCACATCTTGCCTCACCGATACCGCCTGTTGCAGGCGATTTTCCGGTGATCGTAAATCTTGCTAAGCCGGGAGCTTGATGACCGCCTAAAATACCGTTGAAAAACATCAAATATGCTTCCGGATCAAAAGCATCAATATCTGCCGGAGTTTCTTGAAGCAATTTTGTTACAGCCATTACAGATCCCGATCCATATCGACGATATTCAATTTCAGTAGGTTTTTGCTCACTAAACTTCTTGTGCGTTAAATCCACATATAGTATTTTCCCATGGTATCCAAAGTTCATCTGATTTCTCCTTGTCTATCTGTTTTTATTTTAAGATCTGTCAGATTTAGCTTAACATAAATCTATCTCTTAATATAAATCTTTGTCTGCAACAGGAGTTGCTGCTAAATAAATACTTATTTTGCTTTATTCGTAAAGAAAACATTAAAAACAAACTCATTCTTGTACATATATATTTGTAACAATTTAAGATATAATTTACATATATTGAAAATTAATACGTTCTCATGCTATTATCCAAATTCTTGTTGAAATAAGGAGCAATATATGACAAAAGTATTTTTTACCGATTTTAGAACAGTCCCTGAAGAAAATATTTTAGCCAAGCTAAAAAGGCTGGTACAGACTGCAGGTATTGATACTATTAACTTTAACAAAAAATTTACTGCCATTAAACTTCATTTTGGAGAACCGGGCAATGTAGCTTATCTGCGTCCGAATTATATTAAAGTTATTGCAGACTACATTAAAGAACTTGGAGGGGTTCCTTTTCTTACAGATTGTAATACGCTTTATACCGGTCGACGTAAGAATGCAATAGAACATATTATTTCCGCTTACGAAAATGGATTCAGTCCTTTTTCCACCGGTTGTCATGTTTTAATCGGTGATGGCCTCAAAGGCACTGATGACGTAAATGTCCCGATTAACGGCAAGCACATCAAAGAAGCAAAAATCGGAAGAGCTATTATGGATGCGGATGTTTTTCTGTCAGTAACACATTTCAAAGGCCATGAAATGACCGGATTCGGAGGGACTATCAAGAACATCGGTATGGGATGCGGATCACGCGGAGGCAAAATGGAAATGCACTATGCCGGTAAACCGCGAGTCAATCCCGATAAATGTGTAAGTTGCGCTTCCTGTTATCGCAATTGTGCGTTTGGCGCAATTTCTTTCGTTAATAAGAAGGCGTATATTAATACTGACATTTGCGCAGGTTGCGGAAGATGTATCGGGACTTGCAATTATGATGCAATCCATCCGATTAACGATAATAGCAATACAGTATTAAATGAAAGAATCGCTGAGTATGCTTATGCAGTTGTTAAAGATCGTCCGCATTTTCATGTTAGCTTAATCATGGATGTTTCTCCTAACTGCGACTGTCATTCTGAAAATGATGTTCCAATTGTTCCTGACATCGGAATTCTTGCTTCTTTTGATCCCGTATCTTTAGATCAGGCATGTGCCGACTTAGTCAATGCAGCCCCCATCGTTGAAAACAGTCTGTTAGGTGAAAGAGATATTTTGTATAAGGATCACTTTACGGATCTATTTCCTACTACTGATTGGCAAACCTGCCTAAGTCATGCCGAAGCAATCGGCCTGGGTGAAAGAAATTATGAACTGGTGAATATTTAGAGCGACATCGTGATATTAGTAAGCCCCCTGTATCCGTATCCGGATTTTGGGGTTTGCTAACATCAGTAATTTCTTTTCTTTCATAAGCACATTAATATTCTGATCACTTAATAACTTGATTATATTCTCTTCGTTTCTAAAAACTCCGCTACTTTATGGTAATTGGGTATGGAACTACTTGCTCCGGCCCCGTAAATTGCAATTGCCGATGCAGCGGATGCAATTCTCAAACACTCTCTTGGCTCTTTTCAAATCGAAGATGATTATTAAGCTATTTTTTAAGACTGGATTTTTTTTGTTTATTCCATTTTGAGATCAGCGAAATTATTAAAAATGTAATTGTTAAGCCCAGATAAGTTAAGCTGAGTGCGGGATTAGCATTAATTGTAAGTTCTTTTGCATGAATTAAACCGAAAAAGGAGAAGATTGTTGCAACTAAAAAGAAGGCAGATGTTTTGAGCCAATTGCGATCGATAATCAGATATAGGATTGACGCATATATAATTGCCATAGTCATTGCACCTTGAGCAAGTGTAATAAAACCTTCCGCATAACCTGCTTCAGCCAGTTTTGTCGCAATAAGTGAAGTTGAACTACCGATACTCGTTAAACTATCGGCAGTTTGTCCACTAACTAAATTTGAATTGTTTTCAGTAAAATTACCCAATACATTAATAATTGAAAAGACTTTATTATTAATCAACTCAAAAAGCGGGATCGCAACTCCAAACATCATCGCACCATAATAACGCTTGCGTCCGGATGCGAATGCTCCCGCACCGGATATTATTCCTATATAAACAAGCATAACTAATGATGCACTGACCGGTATCAGCGAAGTGACCACAGCAACTAAACCGGTTAAACATAAAATCAGGTGCACCATACCGGACAACAACGGGTAACCGGCTCCGGCTTCAGCTTTTTTCCAAGCCGGGTGTCCCCAATAATAATTCAACATAAAAGGATTTCCCAGTAGTGAACCGATTAAATTGCTCAGAGCAAGACCTATCAAAGCTGTTCGTGCCGGATATATCTCTTTGCTCTCTTCCGCCTGTGCAAAAGCTTGCATATCTGCGGTTAGTTCCGAAAGCAAATAAGCCAAAATCAACGGCAAATAATTAATTGCAACTTGTAACGATTTATTAGTAATAAGGCCAAATTGAAAACTCGGGAGATATAAATTCAGGTTCGTAAAAGATTCCCTGAGCTGATCAACTTGCATTACACCGCTTACCCAAGCAATAATTGTGCCTATTCCGATTGCTATCAGAGCAGGAGAACCAAATCTCGGTTTTATTTCTCCGAAATAAAAAGTAAATAAAATAAATAATGTAGGAATTATTACCCAGGGAATTGTAAATGCTTCTCCCAGCGGAGAAAGAATCATCCAAGTCAAGGCTCCGCCAACTGTAGCACCCATTAATGCTTCTCGGGGAATAAATTTAAAAATTAAACTGAAAACAAATGATAAAATCAGTTGCAGGACAGAATATATCAGCGAAACTCCGAGCGTTACCGACCAAGCAAAAATTGGATCCCGGCTGACAAAATAAGTGGGTAGCATAATTGCATTTAACCAAACAAAAAGTGTTGTTCCCGAAATTCCTCCAACCAGAGCGGTTATATCCTTGTTTTGAGTTTTTTTGCCCAAACTTCTTGCCAGCAGTGTATTAAACAAAGAGAAGATGAACACCGTAATGCCGGTTGCTGCGATAATTTTCCCGAAAACCAATTTTTCTGACATATTTAAGACACCGACCAAGATCGGGACAGCAATGATTATTTTGCCGAAACTGTCAAAAAATGTACCTAGTCCGGCGTCTATGTCTCCCTTTTTACACCAGGGGATTTTTATTTCCTTATTCATCAATAATTTCGTCTAAGGAAATCATTTCTTCGCCGAAGCCGCTGTTGATAGCCTCTTCAATTAATTTTAAATCTTCAATCTCATTTGGTCCTTCGACTTGAATCAATATTTTTGATCCTTGTTTGATTCCTGCGCCCAATAACATTAATACACTTTTAGGATTTATATCTTTGTCACCAAAAATAAATTTGATATCCGAATCCATTTTGGCACATAATTGTGATAACTCTGTTGCCGGTCTTAAGTGTAAACCTGTTTTGTTTCTTATGTAAATTGTTGATTCAACCATCGTGTTTTCTCCTGCCTTGAAATAATTATTTTATTAAACAAACAATATTATACATTATTATCTGTTAACTATGTTTGAAAAATATATTATTGTGTTTGATATCTCTGACAATACATTCTGTGATAAGTTCAATAAAAAAGCATAAGTTCAATAAAAAACATAATCATAATATCAAATCATTAATTGAGAATATTTCGTAGATGTTATAATTAAGAAGGTAAATTTGAAATTTTAATAATTATGGAGGTGTAATTATGGATGTATTATCCGCTATCAAAAAAAGAAGCAGCTGTCGCGATTTCAAAAATGATCAAATTAAAAAAGAAGACTTGGATATTTTAATTGAAGCAGCATTAGCCTCACCCACGGCTATAAATTTGCAAGATTTAAAGATCAATGTAATTCAAGATCGAAATCTGATTGATGATATTTCTCAAGAATGTTTTCGTTTGATGGATGAGAATGTAAAAAAGAGAATGCAAGATAGAAATGCGGAAAATATTTTTTATAACGCTCCGACTATTTTTATCTTGACTTCTCCTAAAACCGTTTATTCCGATTTGAACGCAGGCATTGTTGCGCAAAGTCTCTGTCTGGCATCGGAGCATCTGGGCCTTTCTTCTTGTATTATCGGTATGGTAGCACCGGCTTTTGATGAAACCAATCCAAAAAATCTCAAAAGTCGTTTAGATATGGAAGAAAACGAATATTTCTGTGTCTCAGTAGCTGTAGGTTATGCAAATTCTAAAAAATTGCCACATGATTTTGATCGTAATCAAATAAAAGAGTTTTATTAGAATTTTCTCTGTCATTTTTAATTGAGCTTAGAAATTTCTAATTAAATAAAAGCAAAACATGAAAGAGATAAGCGAACGTATGTTCTCTTATCTCTTCTGTTTTTCAGATAAAATATCTATTAGCCTGCTTAGTTCATCATTGTTACTATATGGAATGATGATTTGACCTTTTCCTGAATTATCCTTTAGTTTTACTTTCGTGCCAAGGAATTTAGAAAGATCTGTTTCGACTTTTTTGATACTTAACAGATATTCAAGATCTTTCTTCTTTTTTGGTTTAGACTTGACCGCAGGTTCATTTATTTTTTTGACATAAGCTTCTGTTTCTCTAACACTTAAATCATTTGTAATTATCAGTTCACATGTATTAATTTGATCTTCAATCTCGGAAAGAGATAATAAACATCTGGCATGTCCTGCAGAAATTTTCCCGGCAGCTAACTCTTTCAGTACTTCTTCCGGTAAATTTTTTAATCGAAGGGTATTTGCTACGGCAGATCTGCTTTTGCCTAAAACATTTGCCAATTCTTCTTGTGTCATATTATATTGACTAATCAAATCATGAAAAGCATTTGTTTCTTCCACAGGATTTAAATCTTCTCTTTGAATGTTTTCAATAATTGAGTGCTGAAGAATTAAATGTTCTTCAACATCTCTTATGATCGCCGGCACGGTTTTTAATCCTGCTATCCTCGCAGCTCTCCAACGTCTTTCTCCGGCAATGATCATATAATGGTCCGGACTTTCCTTAAAAGTAACAATTATCGGTTGAAGAATCCCATGTTGTTTAATTGATTGAGCAAGTTCTTCCAGTTTTTCTTGATCAAATTTATTTCTTGGCTGATCTTTATTTGGACTAATATCTTCTATATCTAATTCAATGATTTTTTCTGTGCTTTGGGAAGCCTGTTGAAATTGTTTTTCAGTTTGTCCTAATAAAGCCCCCAATCCTTTACCGAGTCCTGTTTGTTTTTTGGTTTTTGCTGACATTTTTTTCTCCTATATCTGTCTTGTTCTAATATGAATATGAAGTAAAGCAAATATTTTAAACTTGCTTTTTGATAACTTAACTATTATCTTTTTATTCGAAAATGTTACGTGGTCTATTTATAATCCTTTTTGCCACTTCTTTTGCTAATGCCTTATAGCTTCTGGCTCCCTTAGACCATTTATCATGTTCTTGTATAGGTAACCCAAAACTTGGGGCTTCACTTAATCTGACATTTCGCGGGATTACGGTATTAAAAACTAAATCACTAAAATAATTATTGATTTCATTTGTAACTTGATGTGATAATTGAGTTCTGGTATCAAACATCGTGACTAAAACTCCCAGCACAAATAATTCAGGATTTAAATTTTCACGGATCATCCCAATTGTCTCAAGTAATTGACTCAAACCTTCCAAGGCATAATATTCAGCTTGAATTGGTATTATTACAGAATCTGATGCAGTTAGAGCATTAACTGTTAAAAGTCCTAAAGAGGGCGGACAATCAATAATGATTATTTCATATTCTTGCTTTATTGAGTCTAACGCTTGCTTAAGAATTGTTTCACGTGAAACAATTGAAACTAACTCCACTTCAGCACCGGCTAAATCAATGTTTGAAGGTATTAAATCAAGGTTTTTTCTAACATCTTTTAATACTATTTCTTCGATTGGTTTCCGGTTGATAATAGTATCATAAATCGTTGCTTCTTGTGCCTTTTTATCAAAACCATAACTTGAAGTTGCATTTCCTTGAGGATCAAGATCTATTAAAAGTGTCTTATTTCTAATCCTTGCCAGATTATCTGCCAGGTTTACGGCTGTAGTCGTTTTGCCTACACCACCTTTTTGATTTACTATTGAAACAATCATTAAAAATACTCCTAAGAAAGAAATTTTTGATTTAGGTAGAATGTTTTTTTCTTATTTAAAAAACATATTCCTAATTAATCTATTTAATTCTAACAGAATTATGTTTTATTATCTTTAAATTAATTTGTAAATACCGGAAAAAGAGGGAAAATATTATTAATGGTAAATTCATATAGTCAATATAAAAACGTATAATTGTTTATTCATATCATCTCACATCTGCAGAAGAAACTAATTCACATATAAACCTGATTCTTAATCTATCCAGAAAAATTGTTTCACGTGAAACAAAAACCACTCGAAAGCTACATTTATTCGAGTGGTTTTTA
This sequence comes from Clostridiaceae bacterium, assembly GCA_012838795.1. Taxonomy (GTDB): domain Bacteria; phylum Bacillota; class Clostridia; order Saccharofermentanales; family DTU023; genus UBA5436. The sequence goes on from DUOO01000056.1 coordinate 105,933, forward strand.
GAAATATAAGTATTAGTTATCAAAATTCGGCGTGAAATTATCAGAAATCCTATTGATCTAAATTTGCATATCTGGCATTTTCCTTAATAAATTCTCTGCGTGGTTCTACTTGATCTCCCATTAATAATGAAAATGTTTTATCTGCTTCTCTTGCTTCACTAACTGTTATTTGAACTAAATGTCTTGTTTCAGGATTCATGGTTGTTTCCCAAAGTTGTTCTGCTTGCATTTCGCCTAAACCTTTGAAGCGCTGTATTCTCGGATTTTCCCAGCCTCTTTCTTTTTTTATTCTATCCACTGATTCTTCATCATATGCATATTCCTCTTCTTGTCCGTGAAATACCCGATATAGAGGTGCACTTGCAAGATATACGTGTCCGCCCTCAACCAAAGGCCTCATAAAACGATAAAAGAAAGTTAATAATAAAGTTCTGATATGTGAACCGTCAACATCTGCATCTGCCATAATAATAATTTTGTTATATCGTATTTTTGAAATATCAAAGTCAGCACCGATTCCTGCTCCGATCGCTAAGACAATCGGCAAGAGTTTTTCATTATCATAAACTCGGTCAATTGTCGCTTTTTCAACGTTTAACATTTTCCCCCAGAGAGCCAATATTGCTTGATATTTTCTTTCACGTCCTTGTTTTGCAGAACCTCCGGCCGAATCTCCTTCAACAATAAACAATTCACAAAATGTCGGATCTTTTTCTTGACAATCGGCGAGTTTGCCGGGCAGTGCGTTCGATTCTAACACCGTTTTTCTTCTGGTTAATTCTCTGGCTTTGCGTGCAGCTTCTCTGGCTCTTGAGGCTGAAATACATTTATCAATTATCGTCCTTGCTACAGACGGATTTTCTTCTAAATATGTTGCCAATTGCTCATTTACGGCACTTTCAACAACTGTCCTGACTTCAGCATTACCTAATTTTGTCTTAGTTTGCCCTTCAAACTGCGGTTCACTCATCTTGATTGAAATAATTGCACTGATGCCTTCTCTGGTGTCTTCACCTGTTAAATTATCATCAGATTCTTTCAAGTAATTAAACTTTCTTGCATAATCATTAATAGTTTTAGTCAATGCCGAGCGGAAACCGGTAAGGTGAGTGCCACCTTCCAGTGTAGCTATATTATTACAATATGAATATACATTTTCTACGTATGTATCATTATATTGGATTACAACTTCGACGAAAATATCATTCTTCTCAACTGAAAAATATATCGGATCATCTATTAAAGTTGTTTTATGTTGATTTAAATAATCTACGAAAGAAATAATACCGCCCTCATAGTGAAAAACTAATTCTCTCACCGGCGTCTGTCTCTCATCGCGCAGAACAAACCTGACTTGATTGTTGAGGAAAGCCATCTCTCGATAACGATTAATCATCAAATCAAAATCAATTTTATCTATCGGGAATATCTCCGGATCAGGCTTAAAATGTGTGATTGTGCCATGTTTATCGGTAGTACCGGTAACTTTTAATTCAGAAACCGTTTCACCTTTTTCAAAACGGATCTCATGAATATTTCCTTCACGATGAACGGCAACTTCCATCCAAGAAGAAAGAGCATTGACAACTGCAGCTCCGACACCATGTAATCCTCCGGATACATTATAAGCTCCGCCGCCAAATTTTCCTCCTGCATGAAGGATGGTGTGAACAACCTCAACGGTAGGAATTCCGGTTTGCGGTTGAATACCTACAGGAATGCCGATTCCATTATCTTCAACTTGAATTGATTCATCTGGATAAACTGTTATGTATATTTCATCACAACGTCCTGCTAATGCTTCATCTACAGAATTCGCGACGATTTCATAAATCAAATGGTGTAAACCGCGAGGAGTAGTATCTCCGATATACATGCCGGGACGTTTCCGTACGGCCTCTAAACCCTCTAACACTTGGATATCATCATCATCATAATCTGATGTGTTTTTTGTATCAAAGTTATTAATTTTCTTAACTTCTTTTTTATCTTCTTGAAAATCATCCAGAAGAGCTTTCGGATTATTTGCTAAATTTTCTAATTCGTCAGAATGTTCATCAAAAGTATCTGTCTCATTTTCAGCATCTGCCTCCGCACGATTTAACATTTCTGAAAAAGCTCTGTCCGGATTAATCCGACCATTAGATTCATCGTTCGCGAAAAAAATTTTATGATTAATCATTAATTATTAAACCTTTCGGTCCTTTCTTTATTCTATGTTTTTTTTATTAATTTCATGTATAAAAATATATTTAACTAATTATCTGCAAAAGTAATACTATTATATATAAAAAGAACTTATGTTTGTTTTTGTATTGAGCGTGAAACTATGGTTTTTGCAGAAACAGGTGAGAGATATACTCTATCAAGAGTCACTACAAACGATCTTGGTAAATCCGGTGATACAATATCTAATTTGCCAAGTTCCTCTTGTTTTCTCAAAAATTTATTAGTATCCGTCCCGTAAGTCGTAGTTTGATCTATATCAAAAATTCCCACAATCCATTTATCGGAAAGAGTATATTCGCCTCCTATATGAATGTACAATTCAACCTCCGCTCAATAATTATGAAATTATACAATAAGATAATTATTAAATATATTTCGTATCATTATTTAATTTTTATACGATGTTTTACCGGTATATTATAGCAAATATTGACGTTTAACGGTACCTTCACGGACCTTGAAAAAGTTGATATATGAGCGGTTTAAGTTGCTTTCGAGATTATGTTCGTTTTCTTTTTCAATATTTTCCATATCGGATGAATTTTGTTTATCTGACAATTTCTTTTTATATTCCGGATAAATTTGTCCCAAGTCGGTACAAGTAATAAAAACTTGATTGTCTTCAAATGCAGAAAGCAAATGAGTTCTTCTTTTAGCATCTAATTCAGACATAACATCATCTAAAAGAAGAACCGGTTTTTGATTAGTTTCCTTTTCAATAATTTGTAATTCAGCTAATTTTAAAGCCAAGACAGCTGACCTTTGTTGCCCTTGTGAACCACGTTCTTTGAGCAAATTATCATCAACAATTAATTCAAGATCGTCTCGATGTGAGCCGCTTCCTGTACTTCCTCGTTCGATATCATCGTCCAGTTGGCGTTCAAAACGTTGCATTAAACTATCATAAATCTGATTTGAATCAAGTTTCGGGTCTATTCCGGAAACTGTTTTATAATTAATTTTAAATTTTTCTTTTCCGTCAGAAATTTTCTCTAAAGCTTCAATTGCATATTTCTCTATTTCTAAAATATATTTATATCTTGTACTGATAATCTGTGCTGATATTTTGGCTAAATGTTCAGTCCAAATTGTCAATTGTAATAAATTAAATTTATAGATTTCAGAATCATAAACATCACTATTCTTTTTTTTATCAAATTTCATATTTCTCAGTGTTTTTAATAAGTTATTTCTTTGTTTGAGATATTGTTGATAAAGCTGCAAATTTCTAAAATATAACGGTTTAATTTGCGAGATTAAAAGATCCAGAAAACGTCTTCTCCCTGCAGGACCTTCCTTAATTAACATTACGTCTTCCGGAGCAAAAATAACTGCATGAAAAAGACCGATCAGATCACTAATTCTTTCCTGCTTGAAACCGCAATAATAAATATTTCTTTCAATCATCGGAAATTTTTTGTATTCAATTTTAATTTCTTCAATAAACGGCTTACTCTCATGAAATGATTGTTTAATGTTTTGTTCTGCATTATCCGACTCAAATTGGATTTCAACCTGATAATAATCAGCACCGTCTTTTATTAAATCATTATCTTTTCCGGTACGATGAGAACGGGCACAAGTACACAAATAAATTGCCTCAAGTATATTTGTCTTACCTTGGGCATTTTCTCCGACAAATACGTTTGTTCCTGAAGCAATTTCAATAGTTTGTTCCGTATAGTTACGAAAGTTTTTCAATTTTATTTGTTTAACTTTCATCTATTATAGAAATATCTATTTTCTCAACTTAATATAATAATATGAACGCAATTCAAAAATATAAATTTATTACCTGCGTAAGGGGAGTACCAGATATAAGAATTGTTCTCCTTCCACAGGTTTAATTAAACAAGGCCCGAATGTCCCGGAAAATTCAAGGTATATATTCTCTACCGGAATATTACGCAAAGCATCCAAAAAATATTTTGGGTTATAGTCCGCATCTATATTTTCACCCTCTAAATCGATTGAAATTTCTTCGTGTACCTCTCCTAAATCGGTTTGAGATGAAATTACCAGTGTTTCTTTATCCGTATTTTCCACAGTTACCGGGAATCGTCTTTGTTCAACATTTATAACTAATGATGCTCGATCAATTGCATTTAACATGTCTTTTGTTCTTAATTTAATTTGACTCATCACTTCATTCGGAACAACTTTATTATAGTCCATATATTCGCCTTGTAACAATCTGGAAACAAGTTTTACTGAACCTGTGTCAAACAATATGTGATTATGTGAAGGATATATTTTAACCGGATTATCAGTCGGATCTAAAATTCCCGATACTTCTTGCATTGCTTTTGCCGGCACGATAAAAGACATGGCGGGTAATTCTTCTCTAAATTCTTCACGCCTTATAGCTAAACGAAAACCGTCTATGGCAATTAATTCAAGCCTGTTATTATCAGCAACAACTTTAATTCCATTTAGAATAGGTCTGTTTTCATCTGAACTGGCTGCAAAAATTGTTTGACCAATCATTTCTTTTAAGACTCTTTGAGAAACTTGCATTTTTTCAGCTTCTTCAACAATCGGAATTTTCGGATAATCAGTTGCTTCAATTCCTTTAATCTTAAATTGAGCTTTTCCACTGGTTATCTTAATTATATAATTCGTTTCTACTTCGATATTTACAATTTCTTCCGGCAATTTACGAACTATATCGCCGATCATTTTTGCGTTTAATACTACTTTTCCGGGAATTATTACATCTGTATCTATTTTACATTCAATTCCGGTTTCCAAATCATATCCGGTAATCGTTAAAGTATCACTTTCTGCTTCGAATAACAAACCATCAAGAATAGACAAAGTAGAACGGGTAGCAATAGCCTTTTGCGCCATTGAAATTGCATCATTTAATAAATTTTTTGAGCAGATAAGTTTCATATACCTTCCTTTCTGATAAACTGTTTTTCAACAAGTTTAGTTATTGTTTAACAAAGTTGTTAATGTTTATAAAATTTTCAAATTATAAATCGTAGTTTCTTTAATAAATAATATTATACTATTTACTTAATTAGTATTCATCCTCTTATTATATACTGTTGATTATGTTAATAATCAACGATAAGCTCTGATATATAAAGCTATTTTGATGTAAAAAACTCTGTTAACAGTTTGCCTATAACTTTTTTGTTTTTAACATGATTAACATTCAAATTTTTGTTAACAATTTAATGATGTTTTTTAACACCCGGTTTTTCACAATTGATAATAATTTTGTGAATTTAAAAAATAAGATTAAATAGGAGAAAGACGTAAATTAATCTCTTTAATTGAATTTTCCAATTCTGTATTATTATCTAATTCTTCTTTTACACGATCGCAAGCATGCATAACAGTAGCATGATTTTTGTTACCGAAATCAATACCGATATCTTTGTATGTCATATTAAGTAAACTACGACAAAGATACATGGAAATTTGACGTGGTTGAACAATATCCTGACTGCGTTTTTTGGATTTTAAATCATCCACGGTTACATTAAAATAATTGGCAGTTACATTCATAATTAATTCAGAACTTAAACTTTTAACCGAACGAGGATCAATCTGATCTTTTAAGGCATTTCTGGTAGAAGCGAGATTGATACCGCCGCCGAGCATCGAATAAGCATAAATTGTTTTGAAAGCACCTTCAAGTTCACGAATATTGGAAGAAATGTGAGATGCAATGTAATCAAATACCTCATCCGGCCAATCAACATGATGTGCCTGAGCCAATTGAAGTAAAATAGCAATTCTCGTTTCATAATCAGGAGGATTGATATCAATTGTAATGCCACTGGAAAAACGGGTTTTCAATCTTTCTTCAAGAGTAATTAAAGATTGTGGCGGTTTATCACAAGTCATTACAATATTTTTTCCGGCTTCATATAAAGCATTAAATGTATGGAAAAATTCCTCTTGCATTCTTTCTTTATTTTCTAAAAATTGAACATCATCAATCAGCAATAAATCCGTCATTCGATATTTATTGCGAAATGGTTCGAATTCTTTTAGCCGAATAGCCTCAATAAATTCATTAATAAAATTTTCGGAATTAACATAAATTACATTCTTATCGGGAAAAACATCTTGGACATGGTTTCCGATTGCATGCATTAAATGAGTTTTGCCTAGACCTGAACCGCCGTAAAGGAATAAGGGATTATAGTTATTACTGTTTTGTAAAGACGCAACCGCAACACAAGCAGCATGAGCAAAGCGATTTCCTGAACCAACAACAAACGAATCAAATGTATAAGCAGGATTTAATACATCATTTGAAATATAAGATGCCTCTTCATCCTCTTTAGTTAAAATGTTTTGTTTAAGATTATTTAAATTATCTTTAGCATTAATTTCAACTTTTACATCAAAAGTTTTTTGTGTAGCAAGTTTCAGAGCGGTACGAATCATCTCTTTGTATTGAACTACAAAATCGCGTGATATTTCATTCGGTACAGACAAAACAAAAGTATCATCATTATATAGCATGGGAGTGATCGGTTTTAACCAAGTTGTATATGTGAGAGTAGGAACTTCTTTTTCCAGATAATCTTGACATACATTTTGCCAAATAATATGAGCACTTTGTTCTTGCATATATCCCCCCTCTTTTCTTAATTGTTAAACTATACTAACAGAAAAAAACTGTAGGTAAAAGTTGTAATAATACAGAAGAAATGCAATAAATATCATTTTTTTCAACAATATGGATTATATAATCAAATGTTAATAGTGTTAATAACTTGGATAATAATTGAATAATTCAAGTAAAAATCATGCGATAAATGTTAATAAGTATATGAAATAATGTTAATAACTTTATGAATATTATAAATATAGTTTTTTTTAATATTATATAATTATTTTATAAATAAATTTCAATAGCAAATAGTCTATGTTAACGAGTTGAGTTTTTCATCCTTTTTCATGTTTTAATTTTGCCAAAATGTAGTTGAATTTTTCGATCTTATTTCTAAATAATTTCAAATCAAAATTTGTTTCAACATCTTTTAATAAATTCTCAGCCTGGTCAATTTCTTTTTGTAATAAATCTTTTTGTTCCGAGGTAAGAGTATTATAATCAGTTAAATGTTTAATCAGAGCATTGATTCGTTTTCTCAGATTAATGACATGAGAAATCACTATTCTGTCTTGAAAAAGTTCGTGAATGAGTTCATTAAAAGTAAAATTATAATTATTTTCGGTAGCAACTGCTTTTAAAGGAAATCTCGGAAAATTTTCATCTCGAATATGTTCTAAGAGATGTTCGACTTGATTTCGTGAAAACCCGGAAAAAAACAAAAGATTTTCTGATTTTTGATTTTCACTGCGAGAAGTTTTTTGAAGAGGAATTAAATTTTGATTATTACTTTTCTCTAAACGCTCTGTTACTTGAGAAATTCTTAATGAAAAATCACCACTTTTGATCAGATAAAAAGGGATTTCTTGAAGGTTTAAAAAACTTAAAAAACGATCTCTTTTATCTGAATCTGTTATTTCTTCTTCGGAAAAATAAACTATCAGTCCAAAAGGTGTTTTGAAAATAGGTTTGTCTGTCTTAACTTCTTGATCTGCCAAAAAATAAAACTCCTTCCGGAATAATTATAGAAGAGTAGAGAATATACGCATAAAAGCTTCGATTGCTTTTTGTTTCAGAGGACGTTGTTGCCAAGTTTCCAAATCCATCAGTTCGCAATCCTTAAAAATATCGAGCAAGTCAACATAAATATCTCTCAGAACGGGATTACCGCAAATATATACTGAATTTTCAAAATGCAAATGAAAACTGCGAAAATCAAAATTTACACAACCGGTAATTGCATGAAAATCATCGGCGATTACAGTTTTGCCATGGATGAAACCGGGAGAATATTGAAAAACTTTAACTCCTCCCTCCATTAACTTGGCATAATTTGATTGTGTAACAACGTAAGCGTACCATTTGTCCGGAATACCCGGTGTAATTATCCTGACATCAACACCTGATTTTGCCGCACGACAAAGATCGGAAATCATAGAATCGTCAACAATAAAATAAGGTGTACAAATATAAAGATAGTCTTTTGCATTATTGATCATTGAACGATAAATATCTTCTGCCGGATTGTTAAGATTATTTAACGGACTGTCCCAATAAGGGATAAAATAACCTTCGGCATTTTGGTAATATTCTGCACGCGGCATATATTTTCCATAATCATTTTCCTGAATATTGCTTTCAAATTCCCACATTATGAGAAACATCGTAGTCAAACCTCTTACAGCATCACCTTCAAGACGAATTGCCGAGTCTTTCCAATGACCGAAACGAGGATACAAATTAGCATATTCATCAGCTAAATTGGTGCCACCTGTATAAGCGAGATTTCCGTCAATAATACAGCATTTTTGATGATTGCGATAATTAATATAGAGTTTGGAAATATAACGTACAACCGGATTAAAATTATATACTTTTACTCCATTGGAGCGGAGTTTCTTGATAACATCATTCGGTGCTTTGATAATACTTCCGAAATCATCAAATAACAAACGGACATCGACCCCTTCATGTGCTTTTTGAATCAGAATATTTTCAACTTCCTGCCAGATTACACCATCCGCCAAGATAAAATATTCCATAAAGATAAAGTCTTTTGCTTTGCGCAAATCTTCGAACATTTGAACAAATTTGTCTTCGCCTAAGGAAAAGTATTGACAAACGGTATTTTGATAAACAGGGAATCCCGAATTGTATAAAAATGTAGCAAACAACTTGCTTTCAGGATAATCGAGTATCAAATTATTCAATAATTGAGGATTAACTACAAGATGTTTATTGATTCGATTTTCTATTTCTGAAAATTTAATTTTTTCTTTTTTAAATCTGGAGCGCCTGCCCCATAACAAAAAAATGCTTAATCCTGCAACGGGAACTGCCAGGATCAAAATTGCCCAAGCAAGAACATATGAAGAGTTGCGATCTTGATGAATTACAAAAAGTACAAAAATCAAACTGATAACCTGAAGTCCCAAATAAATCCAAAAAGCAGATTTACTCAGGTATACGGCAATTAATACGTTTATTATAATAATTGCAATAAGCAAGAAAAGAACAAATCCAAGTCTGATCATTCCGGGAATTTTAATTTTATACGCTCTATTATCAACTCTTGATTTTAACGATTTTAAGAAAGTGTTTTTACTTTTGTTGCTTTTTTTCTTCTTTTTTTTCTTTTTCTGATTAATGTTATCTTCCATTCAATATACTTTCTGATTTTCAGAATTTTATACAGCTTCCGGAGCTGTTTTATTTATTAAATCGGCTATATTTTAGCATATGTTTTAATATAATCGAATCTGATTATATAATATTATAGGTTTAGGAGGTATATTTATGGATTTAGATTTAAGAATGGCACACATGAACATTAACACAATGGATTTGGAAAAAGCAGATAAATTTTATCGAGAGAATCTCGGATTAAAAGAAGTTCGGAGAAAAGAAGCAAAAGACGGAAGTTATATCATCGTATATTACTGCGATGCGAATGATTTTTTTGAGTTGGAAATAACTTGGTTGCGTGATCGTAAAGAACCATATGATTTAGACGATAATGAAATTCATCTCTGTTTTAGAACTGCAGACTATGATAATACGTTAGCTTTTCACCGAGAACAAGGTGTAGTTGTTTTTGAAAATGAAGGCATGGGCGTATATTTCATTGAAGATCCTGACGGATACTGGATCGAAATTGCACCGTACCGGGATTAATAAGAAATTATTTTTGGCAGTGGGGGCAAAAATGGGTACTGCGGCCGGCAACTTTGATTTTTTCGATTGTAGTACCACAAGCAAGACAAGGATCACCATCTTTTTGATAAACGGCAAGATGTAATTGGAAAAAACCTTTATTGCCCAATCCGTCAACATAATCACGAAAAGAAGTTCCGCGATGTCCGATTGCTTCAGTAAGTACTTCGCGGACTTTTTGATGCAATAATGTAATTTTAGCATGAGATAATTCTCCGGCTTTACGTTCGGGAAAAATTCCTGCACGAAATAAACTCTCATCGGCATAAATATTGCCGATTCCGGCAATTGCTTTCTGATTCAATAAAACACCTTTAATCGAACTTTTTCCATATCTTTTACAAGTATTGATCAAGTAATCGATGGTGAAATCGTCTCCTAAAGGCTCAGGTCCGAGTGTTGCAAAACCGCAGTCGTTAAATTCTTGGCCCGGAGGAAATAAGGTAACTCTGCCGAAGCGTCTTGTATCATTGAAATCAAGACTTCCGCCATTACTCAAAACAAAACGCACATGAGTATGTTTTGCCGGCTCAACTATTTTTTCTTCCAGTAAAAGTTTTCCGGTCATTCTCAGATGGACCATCATGACACAATAATCTCGGGCGGCAGGCTTCGGGTTACATATTATGTCTTTTTGCAAATCGAATAACAGGTATTTTCCACGTCGACGTATGTCCTTGATTAACCAATTATCTAAAGAGATACCATCGGGATTAACTAAAACATCAGGATGATAACAAATAATTTCTTCAATGACTTGATTTTGAATTTTTTCGATAAGAGTTCTGCGTATTGTTTCTACTTCGGGCAATTCGGGCATTTTAATTCTGTCTTTCTAAATCTTCAATCCACAATTTGACAACTGCATCACTGGGCATAACAAAGCCCTGTCGGGGAGATAATGCTATTTGGCTGATAATCGGTCCGTCCGGTGAAGCAGAACGTTTGAACTGATTCGCAAAGAAACGTTTATAAAAGAGCTTCAGCCATTTAATGATAGTTGCCCGGTCATACTTGTTGCCAAAAGTTTGCCCGGCGATAAAAAGAATTTTGCGTGGAGCAAATTGATAACGAATAAAATAATACAGGAATAAATCATGCAATTCATATGGTCCGATAAGATGCTCGGTTTGTTGAGCGATCTTGCCTTGCTCCGGAGGCAAAAGCTCGGGGCTGACCGGAGTTGCCAAAATATCGAATAAAATTTTGGCAAGATTTTCGCTTTGTTGTTCTTGCTTCGAACGAAAATTCTCTGCCATATAATTTTTCGCTTCATATTCTATTAAATGACGTACTAAAGTTTTTGGGATACCGGCATTGATATGGTACATGGACATGTGGTCACCGGAATAGGTGACAAAACCTAGAGCTGATTCTGACAGATCTCCGGTTCCCAGTACGATTCCGCCTCTTTGGTTCGCTAAATCCATCAAAATTTGAGTTCTCTCACGAGCTTGAGCATTTTCATAAGTAACATCATGCAAATTCGGGTCATGATTGATATCTTTGAAATGTTGTTCTGCTGCAGCGGTGATCGAAATCTCCAGATAGCTTGTATTACAGGCATCTGCTAAATTTTTTGCGTTGTTATATGTTCTGCCGGTTGTTCCGAATCCGGGCATACTTACACAGAGAATGTTCTGATTGCTTTTTTTGAGAAATTTTTGAGTACGGACTGCAATTAACAATGCAAGCGTACTGTCCAGTCCGCCGGACAATCCCAGGATAACCTGCGGATTGTTAATATGTTCAAGTCTTTTACGCAAGCCTTGTGCAGCCATATTCAATACCGAATCAAAATACGCCTTATGCAGTTTACTGTCTTCAGGCAAAAATGGATTCTCGGAAAATTTGCGGTAGAGATCGGCATTCCTATCAGGCTCAGAAGTTAATCCGTAATGCATAGTATTTTTGTTTGGTTTGAAACTTTTATTTGCTGCCGGAGATAATCCGGTTGGCTTAGTAATATAATCCAAATCCAAACAAATAATCGGATCGTGATTGAAGCGGGCTGAGGATTTTACGTGATTGGAGTTGATCGGATGATTTTTACTGTAAGTTACATTTCGGTCTGTTGAATAATTTGAATTTGTTATGATTTGCAAGTCAAGATCACCGATCATTAAATCCGATTCATAAAGCTTCGTTGCTGCAAGCAGACAATCTTGTTCAAAAATATAACCTCGTCCGGCATAAATATGATCCGTTGTGGATTCACCATAGCCGGGACTTAAATAAACCAATCCGGATTGCGATAATTGAGCAAAAGCACGGAGATATTTTTCGGTACCGGTTTGATTTTCTATTAACTCAGGAGAAGACGACATAACAACATTAATATTTGGTATAAAAGCTTTATTTGAATGGTTTTTATATAAATCTTCAATGCTTTGGTAAATCCCCAAACTGAAATTTATACCGGAAATTTTGCTTTTTAAGAAAAACACACTCTCAGATTTCATCATAAGATATTCACCGGTTGGTTCAGTAATTAATTCGTCTCCGGAAGCAAAATATTTACTTAAAGCAGAGGATTTACCTGCAGGCACCATAATCTTAATTGCCGTATTCCGATTTAAAAAATATAAGACTTTAACTAATTTGCCGTTCAGCTTTTCCGGAATCGTCATAAGAATATTCAAATTAGATTGATTAGATTGTGCCAACACCTCTTTAATTTTTCCCAAGGCAGATTTGGCTTTTTCAAGCAGAATGCCTTGTTTGAACAAATCTTGGCAGGTGACTCCGGTTAGAGAAAAATCCGGAAAAACCAAAAGATCAATTTGCTCCTGTTCAGCCAATCTTATCAATTGGAGGTGTTCAGTCAGATTAAAATCAACATCGGCAACCTTTATTTCCGGAGTAGCGCCTGCTACTCGAAAATAGCCTAATTTTTTAGAATTGATAATAGTATTATTCATGGCATACTCCCGCTTACAGTCATATAAATAGATTATAACGCATAATGGGTTTTTGTTGTAAAACAACTCAAATAATGAATGATTGAGTGATCGATACATATAAATTATTTTGTTAAATGTTTTTAATATTGAATTGTTTGTTATAATAAATATATATAAAACCAATGAAATATCAAGCAAGCGGCATGATATAAACTCTGTAAAGATTTACATACAACAAGAACTTAACCTGTGAATAAAACCCGAAGAGAGTGAAATAGAATGAATTCAAGTAGAGAAGATTACATTATTGCAATCTATCGGTTAACAAAAAAGGCTGATTTTGTGAATAGTGTGACTATAGCAAAAAAGCTTGGAGTTTCGCGTGCTTCAGTCAGTGAGATGGTTAAAAAACTGTGTGATGATAAATTGATTAATTTCGAGCAAAATAGAATCAGTCTTACAGAGGCCGGCATGACAAAGGCCCGCAACATTATTTCTTGCCATCGCTTGTGGGAATATTTTTTAACCGAAATATTAGGCATGTCTTCCGATGAAGCACATGAACAAGCGGATCTGTTGGAACATGTCACCGGTGAAAATCTTAAAGATGCTCTTAACGAATATCTGAATTATCCTGAACAAAGCCCGCGCGGCAATGTTATTTGGGATAATGTTGAAAATATGGAAGACGAAGATATTTCTGAAAACAACCCTTGATTAATTAATAATGATAAATTTATATAAACAAATCTTATATGCGAGAGCAAAAAGACCGGGTATAATACTTTAGTGAACAAAACAAATAATAGTTTTACGATGAGGTTTTACGATGAAAGAATTACCGAAATATTATACGATTGATATCCATGGGCTGAAAAGACAATTAAATATAGTAAAAGTCTCAGATGATTTGGCGATCGCTGCGCTAATTATTCTGGGAGATGTTGAAGCTGTAAGCCATTGCGCAAAATTGTTAGCCGAACGCATTCCGGAAGTAGACATTTTAATCACTGCGGAAGCCAAAGGAATACCGCTAGTTCATGAGCTGTCACGTATTTTAGACATACCTCGTTATGTCGTTGCCCGCAAAAGCAAAAAAACATATATGGAAGATCCGTTATCGGTTGATGTTGAGTCGATAACTACAATAGGACACCAAAAACTATATTTGCCGCGTGAAGATCTGTATTTAATTCAAGGCAAGAGAGTCGGCATTGTTGATGACGTAATTTCTACCGGTGAATCTCTTAAATCGCTCGAGGAATTGATTGAACAGGCAGGCGGCAATGTCGCAGTGAAAGCCTCAATTCTAGCCGAGGGTGATGCAATCGGCCGTACCGACATCATTTATCTCCAGGAATTACCGTTGTTCCCGATTGAAAAATAGTTGAATTGCCCTTTAACGTACGTTATAATGTACGCAAAGGATTTTTATTTTTAACCCTGCTATGGAGGAGGGATTATTATGCAATATTCAAATATTACTAATTTTCGCAAAAATATTTATAAGCTTCTGGAAGAAACACTTAAATATAATGAACCTCTTCAAATCAGTACGAAAGACGGCAATGCGATTGTTTTGAGCGAAGATGATTATAACGGTCTGATAGAAACACTATATTTAACATCTGTACCCGGAATGAAAGAAATCATAAAAGACGGTCTGACGACCTCCATTTCAGATTGTGTATCGGAAGACGAGGTCGAGTGGTAGATGTATAAGATAATCTATACCAAAAGATCGATCAAAGATATTCCTAAATTAAAGAGAGCAAAACTTGATACAAAAGCAAAAAATCTAATTTCTATTATTAAAAACAATCCTTATCAAAAACCTCCGTCGTATGAAAAATTAAAAGGTGACTTACAAGGAGCTTATTCAAGACGAACCAACCACCAACATAGGCTTGTATATCAAATTTTGGAAGAAGAAAAAATCATAAAAATAATTAGCTTATGGACTCATTATGAAATTTGATGTATAGAAATCCATCTTCATGTATGAAAACTCAAAAAATTTTGGGATGAAAGACAAAAATCCTTCTGAATAAAACTTGAAAATCTTTCTGAATGACGCTATTAAGATGCTAGTATTTAAGAGACGATCTCTTATTGATAATATCAATTAAAGAGCAGATATATACAGACACCGGTATTCTGATATTGTGGAGATAATATGATAAAAAACATAATTTTTGACATGGGAAATGTGCTGATTTTATTCAGACCGGAAATATTTATAAACAGACTTAACGTCAGTCAACAAGATGCAAAACTGTTAAATGATATTATTTTTGATTCGCAAGAATGGGCAAGTCTTGATAACGGAAGTGCAAATGAAGATGAAGTAATTGAAATTTTGAAAAAGAAACTTCCAAGAAGACTGCATGATGAAATGATTGCTCTGGTTACCGAATGGGATATTCCTCTGATAGAAATAGAAGGTATGAGCCAATTAATCAAAGAATTAAAAGCGGAAGGCTATAAAATATATTTACTTTCCAATGCAAGCACACGTCAACACGAATATTGGCCTAGGATTTCCGCATCTCAATATTTTGACGGGACAGTGATTTCGGCTGATGTCAAAATGGTAAAGCCGAATCCTGAAATTTTTGAACATCTATGCGCAAAATTCTCATTGCTACCTGCTGAATGTTTTTTTATTGACGATCTTGAACAACACATAATTGCAGCAGAAAGTATCGGCATGCAAGGATATCAGTTTACCGGGAATGTTTATGATTTAAGAAAAGTAATTGACAGATTATAGATTAACAGTTGTTTTTTCAGTGATCTTAAAATAGAATTCCATTAAAAAACCAACCCTCAGCAGAGGGTCGGTTTTCGATAATAAAGGATCTTTTTATGGTTTCTTTTTCAATTAGAATGTGAATGCGTCTTTGCCGGCATATTTTGCAGCGTCACCTAATTCTTCTTCAATTCTTAAGAGCTGATTATATTTAGCAACACGATCGGAACGGGACGGAGCACCGGTCTTAATTTGGCCTGCATTGGTTGCAACTGCGATATCTGCGATTGTTACATCTTCGGTTTCACCGGAACGATGTGAGATAACTGCTGTCATGTTATGGTCCTGAGCTAATTTGATCGCATCCAAGGTTTCGGTTAAAGTACCGATTTGATTGACTTTGATTAAGATTGAATTGGAAGCGCCTAATTCAATACCTTTTGCCAAACGTTTGGTATTGGTTACGAATAAGTCATCACCGACTAATTGAACTTTGTCACCTAAACGTTCGGTTAAGATTTGCCAGCCTTCCCAATCATCTTCTGCTAAACCGTCTTCGATTGAGATAATCGGATATTTGTCTACCATTTCTACCCAGAAATCAACCATTTCTTCACGTGTTTTGAATACGCCTGATTTCCAGAATAAATAACCGTCTTTACCGATTTTTTTAGCTTCTTCATACAATTCAGTTGTGGCAGGATCCAAAGCGATAAAGAAATCTTCACCTGGTTTATAACCGGCTGCTTCAATGGCTCTTACTAAGTATTCTAAAGGTTGTTCGTCATTTTCGAAGTTAGGAGCAAATCCGCCTTCATCACCGACTGCTGTTGAATAACCGTCTTTTTTCAGGATGTTTTTTAAAGTATGGAAAACTTCTGTTGTCCAGCGGATACCTTCTTTGAATGAAGGAGCGCCGACCGGCATAATCATGAATTCTTGCAAATTAATACTGTTGTCAGCGTGTTTGCCGCCATTGATAACATTGGACATCGGAACCGGTAATGTTGTGCCGTATAAACCGCCTAAATATTGATATAATCCGATACCTAAACTGTCGGCTGCCGCTTGAGCAACTGCCAAAGAAACTGCCAACATTGCGTTTGCACCGAGATTGCCTTTGTTTTCTGTGCCATCTAAATCTAATAAAGCATTATCAATTTCTGCTTGAGCAAATACATTCATACCGATAATGGCGTCGGCAATGGTTTCATTGACATTCTCAACAGCTTTTTCTACGCCCTTGCCCAAATAACGGTCACCGCCGTCGCGTAATTCAACGGCTTCATGAGCACCTGTAGAAGCACCTGAAGGAACGGCTGCTCTGCCAAAAGCGCCTTCATCAGTAATAACTTCTGCCTCAATTGTAGGATTACCACGGGAATCTAGAATTTCACGTGCAAATACATCAATAATAATACTTTCTTGAACCATCTGGAACCTCCTTGAATGTCCATAATTTAATAATTAATACTTATATATAATGAATACAGTTTAATCTGCATGTACATATATTATTGATTATACATGAATGGGTACAATAATATAAGTCTTCGCAATATTTATGTTTATGTGAAAAAAATATTGACTAAATTATGTTTCAAAGATTAGACTAATATGCATAATAAAAACGTATGAGTGTTATGGATCGGATTATTATTTGTAATGATCCGTCACATATTTTTATCATTAAATATTTATATGGGGGTTAGTATGAGCGAAACAAAATTATCTCAATATCAGGAAACATTACAATCCATAAAAGAGATTGCTGAAGAGTTAGGTTATGAAGAAGCCGACTATATAACATTATTAAGTCCGGAAAGAGAAGTTACCGTATCTTTACCGGTGACTATGGATGATGGTAAGGTTCGCGTTTTTCAAGGCTATAGGATTCAAGATAATAGTGCACGCGGACCATATAAAGGCGGTATACGCTATCATCCGGAAGTTAAAATTGAAGAAGTTCGTGATTTAGCTTTGTTAATGAGCTTGAAATGTTCTGTTGCCGACATTCCTTATGGCGGAGCCAAAGGCGGTATCACGGTAGATCCGCGTGAGTTATCCGAAACGGAATTAGAGCGTTTGACTCGAAAATATGCAGAAAAAATTTATCCGGTCATCGGAGCAGAAATTGATATACCTGCTCCTGACGTGAATACCAATGCTAAAATCATGGGCTGGTTCAGAGATGAATATAGTAAAATAGCCGGAGTTCAAGTTCCGGGAATCGTTACCGGGAAGCCGATTGAAGTAGGCGGATCATTGGGCAGAAATGAAGCAACGGGTCTTGGTGTTTCTACAATAACTCATGTTTTTGCTCAAAATCAAAAATTTGTACCCGAAGAGACAAGGGTTGTTGTTCAGGGTACAGGCAATGTGGGCTTGATCACTGCTCAATTCCTGGCAAAAGAAGGATATAAAATTGTTGCTTTGTCCAATGTGGCGGGTGCTGTCTACAATGCAAACGGTTTTGATGTTTCAGTTCTCAATTTAACGAATGGCGATCAAAAAAATTATGACTTATTAACAGCACAAGAAGGCTCGGAAGAAATTCCGATGAATGAATTTTTATCAGTGGAATGTGATATTTTGATTCCTGCTGCCATGCAAAATCAAATCCGTGCCGATAATGCAGATCAAATAAAAGCTAAAATTGTGATTGAAGCCGCCAATGCTCCTGTTTCAGCTGAAGGAGAGGTTATACTGATCAAAAGAGACATTAAAGTTCTGCCCGATATTCTATGTAATGCGGGCGGTGTTATTTGCTCATATTTTGAATGGGTACAAAATATGCAACATTTCAGCTGGACCCTTGAAGAAGTCAATACAAGATTGATTGCAAAAATGAAATCGGCTTTTGACGCGGTACTTGCAATGCAAGCTGAGAAAAACTGCACTTATCGTCAAGCAGCAATGTTGATTGCAGTTGACCGGATTATCAAAGCAACCAAGTCAAAAGGCAAGTATTAAGCCTGTTTCTGCTCAGAATTCGACGCTGTGCAAATTTTCGTTTGCAGGCCTCCGAATTTTGAGCAATTTTCATATTATTACGCCCGTTTTTGCTCAGAATTCAACGCTGAGCGAATTTATTTCTGCATGTCTCCGAAAAGTGAGCAGTTTTCATGGCAGGAATCCCTGTTTCTGCTCAGAATTTTGAGCTGTGTAGATTTTTGCTTGCACAGCGATGAAAAGTGAGCAGTTTTCATGGTTGTGGTATCGGTTCTTGCACTAACCCATTTTTTAAGATTTCAAAAAAGCAAGATGAGAACATTTAAAAAGAAGAGCAAAAAAGAAGAACAAAAAAGAAAGCAATAAGACAGAACAATATGGAAGAACAACAAGGACGAGCAATAAGGAAAAGCAATACGGGAATCTAAAAATGTAATATAAGATACCAAATAATTATTGAATACGCTCAGATGCTGAATATGATATTAAATATGCAATAATGTGTAAGAGAGCTTATGAGAATAATGAATTTTAAAATATATAAAACGGGAGGTACACCATGAAAAAATATGATTATCTGGTAATAGGTACAGGGGCAGCAAATATTACTACTGATGCGGCAATTGATGCAGGAAAAACAGTAGCTGTCATTGAAAAAGGCAAGTTCGGCGGAACTTGTTTGAATCGTGGTTGCATTCCGACCAAAACATTGGTCAATCCTGTAGATTATAAAATGGATTTTGCCAGACTCAAGAGCAAGGGTTTGATTGAAGGTGAATTCAAGCTTAATTGGACCGCAATGGGCGCGAGAATGTGGAATCATTTGAATCATCAGAGTTCGCAAGTTCTTGAAGCATATTCTGTTGAAGAAAATGTGGATGTTTACCAAGGAACGGGATTTTTCACGGGGGAAAAAGTCGTCCGGGTTAAATTTAATGACGGAACACTTTCGGAAGAATTGACAGCAGATACGATTTTAATTGCCAGCGGTGCCCGTACCAGAATTCCCGATAATATCAAAGGATTGGAAAAAATTGATTATATAACTTCGGAAACTTTTTTTGGAGACAAATTTCCGAAACAACCATATAGAAGTCTGGTGATTTTAGGTGGCGGCCCGATTGCAGCAGAATTTGCCCATATCTTTGCAAACATGGGGACACAGGTTACAATCGTTCAGCATAATCCGCGTTTGTTGCCGGTTTTTGATCCTGACATTACAGAAACAGTGTTGAAGGAATACGAAAAGTCAGGTATTGAAGTCTATCTCAATTCTGAGATGATCCAAGTTGAGGAAAACGACGGAGTCAAGAAATTTACGATCGAACATCGTGCAACCGGAGAAACAAAAATTATCGAAGCAGAAGATTTATTACTTGCTACGGGATTAACCGGCAACAGCGATATTTTAAAACTTGAAAATACCGGTGTTGAATTGGATAGTCGCGGCTGGATTAAGACTAATGAATTTCTGGAAACTTCAGTTGAAGGAGTTTATGCAATCGGTGATGCGAATGGCAAATTTCAATTACGTCATGTAGCAAATTATGAAGCGGAAATATTGGCTTTTAACTTGTTCGAAAGAGAGCGAAATGATGCAGGTTTAGCTGTTACACCAAGAAGAAGAGCACGTTATGACGTCGTTCCGTCTGCGGTTTATACTCATCCGCAAGTAGCCTCAGTCGGTTTGAATACAAAAATGGCAGAAGACCAAGGTTTTCAGATAACAACGGGTAAATTTGCATACGGATATACGATTAAACCGTTTGCCATGGGTTACGATTTCGGAAAACCGGAAAATTTTGTTAAAATTATTGCAGATCAAAAGACCAGACGAATTTTAGGAGTTCAAATTGTCGGACCGGAAGCAGCGATTTTAGTTCAACCTTATGTAAACCTGATCAACACCGGAGAGCATAAATTCAAAATTCTCGAGCCGGAAATCGGTTCTGCTGAAACTGAAAGAGAACGCAAAGAATTTACTGCAAGATATCTTGATCCGAGAACTCCCGATGCCGTCAACTATACAATGACGATCCATCCGGCTTTAAGCGAAGTATCAACTTGGGCATCAAGTGCAGTTGAATTCGACGGACCGATCCTCAATGCCGAACAACCGATAGATTTGGAATAGATGAATTGTAAAAAGTAATTTCAAATCAGTTTGATTGCTCAAGATAATATTTAATACACTGGAAAACGAAGATGACGTTGAAAAACCGAGCTGAATTAATTGCTTCAACAGATCCGATACAGTTAATGGATTATTGTCTTTCTGATCTGGCAAGTCATGCCAAGGGCATGATCTCCAGGCTTAATGAAAGAGCTTTTTTAATCGTGCCGGAAGCTTTGAAAGCTGATCTGGAAAGAAGATATTTAGAAAATTATGATGTTGACGGTTTAATGTTGGCGGAGGTTTTATCGTTTAACCGTTTGGCGCATCGGATTTTTTCGATTGTCGGCGGTTTAGCTGCTGAAACAATTTCCCGTTTAGGCAAATCTTTAATTATTCAGCGCTTAATTCATGACAATTCTGCAAAATTTAAACGCTTCCAACGTTTTGCCGGAGTACCCGGTTATTCTTCTGAATTGGAAACAGTCTTAAGTGATTTCAAGCGTTTTGATCTCGACAATTCGACGTTGGTTCATTTATCTGAATTGGCTCCTCCGTCTTTAACCAAAGATAAATTGACCGACTTTGCTGCTTTGCAGAATCTTTATCAGACCAAGATGCAAGAGCTTGAACTGATTGATCAGGATGACAACTTGGACCGTTTAGCAGCATTGTTGCAGGATATTAAATGGAAATCGGAATTGGATTTTTTAAAGAATACCAGAATCTGGATTACCGGTTTTGCGGATATCAGGACTTTTAATCAACAAGAATTGAGAGTTATTAAATTACTGGCTGAACGAGTCAAAGAATTAAAAATTACGATTTGTACGGACTTGAGTTTTGCAGATTCAATCAGACAAGAATTGTTCGAGCCGGGCTATCAATCTTTTCTTCAGCTGCGTAAGATATTGCCTGAAGCACAATTACTTACCTTAGAAGAAAAAAACACACCGATACGTAAAGCTTTACAAGAATCTATTCTAACAGGCATGTTGCAACTTGACGGAGAGAATAATCCATTATCGTCCGGTGCAGAAAGCCTGAATACCGAATATGATCAGTTCACTTTAATCGCTGCGGAAGATAAAAGACAGGAATGGGCATTCATCGCCGGTGAAATTAAACGACTTCTGACGGAGAATAATTATCGCAAAAAAGATATCGGAATTGTGATTTGTGATGACATTAAAGACTTAAGTCTTGAAAAATCTGTCTTTCGTGAATTCGGTTTAGAAACTTTTTTATCAGAACGCATACCTCTGCGCCAAACTGCACTTTTTCGGTATTTGTCAGGATTTTTCGAGTTATCAACTAATGATTTCAATCTAAATGATTTATTGGCGTTTCTAAGATCGGGTTTAGCAGAACCGCCGGAAGAAGAAATTGATCAATTTGAAAACATTTGTCTGGAATACGGTTTGAATACTGCTCCGAAAATTCAAAAAGTCAAGTATTATGATGTGATTAAAACTGATCAAAAAGAATGGGCATTGTCTTTCAAGCAAGAATATCTTGATCCGGTCTTTGCTGTCTTGAAAGGAATGCGGAGTATAAGACGAGGTGCGAAAAAATCGGAGTGTCTTTTAACGTGGCTTGCCCGGGATGTTTTCCTGGATAAATTGCAAGGGATGGTTGATCAATTGCGAGACTCCGGCGAGGAAGATATATCATTGTCTCTAGCCAGATCTTGGGAATTAATTGTTCAATTACTAGAAGAGAGTGTAAGACTTTTAGGTGAGAGCCAAATTAGTCAAAAAGCTTTTAAGGAAATAATACTCGGCACTTTATCCGGACAAACTCCGACTTCGATTCCGGTCGGACTTGACCGGATCAGAGTCGGCAGTCCGCGCGAGATGATGTATTATGAGTGCAAAGTGTTATTTATAACCGGGGCAACTCGCGACAAATTTCCGCAAACAAATATAAAAGAAGGATTTTTGCATCAGATTGAAATAGATTGGATCGAATTAAATAGTGATAAAAAGTTACCGGACTATAAGAAAAACGGAATTTTATCAAATCAAGTTACCTCTATATTAAATTTGACTGTGGCACAAGATCGAATTTATCTTTCAGTTCCGGATTTGGATGAAGTACAATGGCCTGCAATCTTTGTTCTTTTACAGAATGAATTGACAAATAAATTGGCAAAACAAATTAATTTGAATTCGATTATTCTGGGTGATCCGAGTGAACCGGATCAGCGATGGCTGACTGCAGCAAGAGCTAAGCGCTATTTGGCGGCTCGGCAAAGAGCCAAAGAATCTGATTTACAAAACACACTGCAAAAAACGGAATTTTCTGCTGAACAGAAATCAGATTTAAGACTGCCGACAGTTGAAGCTTTTTGGCAAAAAGCTTTGGCAAAAGCAATAAACCGAGATACGATGCAAGTATCACAAACAGAATTGATAACGGATCCTTTGGACACAATCAAGCCATATCTGACTTTGGATCGCGAATTGCTGAAACAAGTATTTGCCCGAAATAATTACTTTTCTGCCAGCGGCTTGGAAAGATTCCAAGCTTGTCCCTATCAATACTTTGCAGATTATACTTTGTCTCTGCGGGAAAGACCGCTCTGGGATGCAGACCCGCGTGATCGGGGTACTTTAATTCACTCAATGATGGAAATTGCTTTACGTAATTTGGAGGAGAAATTACGTAAAGGTACGGATTCGATAACCGAAAATGAAGAATTTGCAAAATGGCTTGAGCAAATTAAGCTGGAATCTTATTATGATGAACTATATCGAAAAAGTTTAAAAGCCACAGGGATTACGTCTTATCAAGACGGGGCAATTGTCGCAGCTCAAGGTCGGAGAATCAAACGACATGTTCGGGCGGCACTTTGGTATAATGCCACAATCATAGCTCCGGACGGATTTTTTCCGCAATTTTTTGAATGGACATTTCCGCCTTATAAACAATCAAGTGATTATCAGGAACTTGAACTTTCTGCTGCAGACCCTCGAGTTTATTTACGAGGTGTAATAGATCGGATTGATCAGAATAATGCCGGACAATATCGATTGTATGACTATAAAACCGGCAGCAAAAAAATTGATCCGCAACGGATTCGTTCAGGACTGGATCTTCAATTAGGTCTTTATCAAAAGATTTGGCAGATAAATCATCCTGAACAAACACCGGATCGAATAGCCTATTTGAATTTCAACAACAGACCCAAGGATGTATACAATGCTAAACAATTGTTTTTTCCTCCCCGACAAGATTTGATTGAAAGATTGAATAGTAATAATCCGATTCAGGAAATTAAGACATCAAATTCAGATGAGTTGAAAGAAATAGGCGAACAAGCTTTGCAACATGCAAAATCGGCAGTGAAAAAAATATGCCAAGGACAGATTTCGCCGATTCCCAAAACTGTTATCAAAGATAATTTGCCCTGTGATTATTGTGTTTATAAAGAAATGTGCCGTTATGATCAAAGATTGATCGAAAAACGAGCTGAATACTTGCAAATATCGGAAACAGAAGAAGAGCAATGATAACGATAACAGGGAAATAAGGATGATATTAAAGTAGCAGATAGAATACGCGACACCGAAAAAAGATGGTAAAGACAAGATCAGAGAAAAAGACATGAGTGTAAGTTGGACAAAAGAACAATTACAAGCGATAGAATATGATCAGCCAAGGCCGTTATTAGTTTCAGCTGCAGCCGGTTCAGGTAAAACGGCAGTTTTGATTGAAAGAATATTCCGTCGGGTAATGGCGAAAAAAATTGAGCCGGAGAATATTCTGGTTGCCACTTTCACCGATAAAGCCGCTACTCAAATGAGGCAGAAAATCGATGAAAAAATTTCAGCAGAACTGCAACAAGCAACTGATCCGGAAAGTCTTAAATATCTCAGAGAACTTAAACGGCGTTTTCCGCTTGCGCAAATTTCCACGATTCATGCCTTTTGTCTCAATTTAATTAAAGAATACGGTGCATACTTAACGGACCAAAACGGTCAGCTTATTTTACAACCCGGATTTACCACAATATCACAAACATATCGTGACATTTATCTTAATCAGGCAATTGATGAAGTTTTGACGGAATTATATCAAAAAACATCTAATTTGAATATTTCAGATAATGCAAATAATCAGTTGAAATTCAACGATCCCGCTGACAACGACTCGATTCACAACGAAAATCAAGAAGATGTCAGCACGTCTTTCGTTGTCCAACAAATCCCGGGCACACAAAGCAAAATCGAGTTATTTAATTTCTTGGAAAATCCGATTACGCAAGCCGAATGGCTGCAGGACTTTGATCAGTTAGTCTTGATGATAAATGATTCATTAAGTGATCAGCCGGTACGTGATCAATTGGCAAGGTCTTTAGCTCAATTGCGCAGTATGGCATATTTTGAAGATGTAATTCAACAAGCATTGAAAGATTTTAAATTACAATCTGAGGATTTCAGCAGACATCCGGTAGTTCAGGAAGCTTTAGAACAAATTGAAGCATTAATTGAACCGGCAATTGAAGGGTTGAATTATGCATTGAATAGTGAACATTTACGGATTGTTTTAAGTAAAAAGACTCAAACCAAAGAGCATTTACAAATTGCGGAACGCTTGAATCTTGAGTTGAAAGTAATTAATGAAATAAAGCAAATTCTTTCTGCAAAACTTTCCGGCACGGAAAAATGGAATCAGATTCATGAGCAAGGTAAGCAATTAGGCGAGATTATCAATCTCAGAGCAAATAATTCCTGTACACCGCAAGCTATAGCCAAGATGGATTTTATCGCGAATTATGAACCGAAAGTTTTGCCGGTAATGGCGATGATTCATCCTGCTTTCAGACATGGTTCAGCTGTAGCTAAACGTAATCGGCTGGAAAAAGTCAAACCTTATTTTATTCGCAGTACAGATGAGATTGAGCAGGATTTACAGTCGATGCTCAGATATTTGGCACGGTTTTTTGAAACCGTGATTTTGATAGAACGACGTTTTCAGCAAATTAAAATTCAACACAATCAAATTGATTTCAACGATTATGAGCATTATGCTCTGAAGTTACTGGATCAGTCGGAAATCGCCGAAGTAATCCATGAGAGATATCAAGAGATTTATCTGGATGAGTATCAAGACACCAATCCGATTCAGGAAACGTTAATTTCCAGAATTAAATGTCCGCGGGTATTCATGGTAGGTGATCTGAAACAAAGTATTTATAAATTTCGTTTTGCCGATCCCGGTTTATTCAGAAATAAATTGAGCAATTTCTTATTGTATGATCCGGAGGCAGATTTATCCGGCATTTCTGACGGATATACGGTTTTATTAAATCGAAATTTCCGCAGCAGCGAAACGATTTTGTCGGCAATCAATGATTTGTTCAGCTGGTTTATGCAGCGTGAAATTGCCGAAATTGAATATGATCAAACTCAGATGTTGATTCCGGGCAGGGATGATTTGAGTGAAACTGAATTGGGAGAGCGTCGGATTTCGCTTGAACATCTGGTGATTCCACATGAAATAAACGATTTTGATCTTAGTTTAATTCCTGAACTGACCCGGATAAAGATTGAATCAGCAACTGATTTGGAGTTGGCATTAGAAGCTTTACAAGCAGTCAAAATTATTAAACGTGAATTGCTCAACGGACGACAATTAAGCGATATTGCAATCCTTAGTCGTAAGCATCGTATCAGCAGTATCTATAAACAAGTTCTGGCTGCTTACGGAATACCGGTCAGCGGAGGTGAACAAGCCACATATCTGGAAACTCCGGAATTAAGATTTTTAACTCAGCTATTCAGTTTATTGGACAATTTTCAACAAGATATCCCTCTGGCATCAGTGATGCGCTCTCAAATTTTCGGGATTCCCTTTGACGAAAATGAATTACTTACTTTACGTTTAAGCCAACCGGAAGCTGAATATTTCTATGAAGTTGTCCAAAATGCAAGTGAATTGTCACAAACAGATTTTATTGCCCGAAGCAAGCAGGAAAATATCGATGCCGTTGCTTTATATAATAAATTATGTGAATTTATGCAGACAATAAATGCTTTACGTAACCAGTCTAAATGGTTATCTTTGGCAGAATTGCTGGATAAAATTTTCCGAATTGCAGATTATCCTGATTATCTGATGCGGCTGCCTTTTTCCGAGCAAAGACTTTCCGATATTGAGCGTTTTCAACAATGGGCAAATCAATTTGAACAAGAACGAGGCGGCGGATTAAGGAATTTCATTGTCTATATAAAGCAAATCACGGATCAAAAGTTAGAATTAGAAAACTTTGATATTCCACCTGTACCCGGGGATAGTGTCGCCACGATGACCATTCATGCTTCTAAAGGCCTGGAGTTTCCGGTGGTTATTCTGGCGGGTGCCAACGAATCGTTATCTGCAAGAAGAAGTACGGACATTTTAAGTTTTGATCCCGAATTCGGCTTATCAAGTTATATTGTGGATTTCGAACAACAGGCTGCATATTCATCACCGGCAAATGCCTGGCATCAGGATCAGCTGATCAGTATGGAATTAGCGGAAGAGTACCGCTTGCTCTATGTAGCAATGACTCGCGCGGAAGAAAAACTATACATTCTTTCCGGTGCGCAAATGAAACCGGTTGAAAATGATTATTATGAAAAGGCTTTGGATTTAATTGAGCATAATTTTACCAGGTCGAATTTTCAAAATCTGAAAAGCTATGCAGAAATCATTGTCGGATATTTACATACTCAAGATACTCTTGTTACAGATGGTTTTCCCGGCTCAAGCATACTGGCAACGTATGATTTCATAGACATGTTTCGTGATTTTCCGCAGGATGATAATTCGAACCGGTCAATTAATAATCAAGAACAAACAATAAATCAAAAATTAATATTACCTGATTCGGATCAAAAAAAATATCAACCGCTGACGATTGGCAGGTATGACTTTTCAGCGAATTATCTTTCGGAATTATTGGCGGAACTTAAACAAATCAATCATGAATATGCTGATTATTCAGTTCAGGCGGAAGCTGACGGGCAAATTCATAAATCAGAGATTCCGTTCAACGAATCTGAGACAGAAGTCAGTGAAGATGCTCAAACAAACAAAGCTATTGAACGTTTACAAAAACTTTTATCAGATTTGCCGAAGGATGATCCGCTCAATACGATTCCGGCAAAATTGACAGTTTCAGAAATAAGTGCAGCCGAGCAAAGCAGAAATCCGGATAATCCGGAACAAATTATTCTGCCGTCCGGCATGGCGGATATGAGTTATTCTTTGCGCAAACCGGAAATTGAATCACTGATTGATGAGATAAGTATTTCGGGCAGAGAATTCGGAACTTTTATTCATGGTTTGATGCAATTTATTAAGTTGGAGAATTTTCTTGAAAAACCTGATTCACAATGGGAGAGTATTTTTCGTGAACAAATTGAGCAGATGATTCATAAACAACAACTATTTGCCAAAAACAAGCCGCAAGCAGCTGCGGCCTATCCCTTGCTGGAAAAATTCTTTCGCTCGGAGATAGCAAAACGTCTCTATCAAGTGGAAAAAACAGGACATCCGGTATATCGGGAAATTCCGTTTACTTTAGCAATTCCGGCAACGGAAATTCAATTACTTGATCAGAAGCAGTTTAAGCAAATTGCTCCGGCAAAAATGAAATATGATCAAGACCAAATATTAATTCAAGGCATGATAGATCTTTGGTTCATGGAAGATGATCAGGCAGTTCTTTTGGACTATAAATCAGATCATATTACGGGAAGAGAAGACCGGGTTCAAGCAGAGTTGGAAAAAAGATATTCGGTTCAGCTTAAATATTATACTATGGCGATTGAAAAAATCATTGAAAAGCCGGTCAAAGAACGTTATATCTGGCTCTTCCGCCAAGGCAAAGCTTATAGCTTATAGAGCTGTCTGATAATGAAGTACATCTTAATTTACAATCTTTTCCGGAAAATACAGACAATAATCGGCGATTTCATTTGAATAAAATACAAATATTTTTAATTGTTTTATTTCTAACGTAGTTCTGATATTATTTAAATTCAAAATTATACGCTAAGCAGTATAATTATTAATGTTTAGACAAGATCAGAAGATGTATTACACGAGCAGGAGGAAAATAAAATGAGAGAATTATCAAATCTGGCGATGTCCCTGAAAGGTTCAATTATTCGAGAAATGCATAGTGCCGCGGCAGGCATGACTGACATTTTGAATTTCACGGTGGGTGAGCCTGACTTCGTTACTCCTAAGCCCATTATAGATAGAGCTTATCAATCAATGCTTGAAGGCAAAACTTTTTATTCACAAAACAGAGGTATTCTGCCTTTAAGGGAAGCGATTTCCGCATACCATAAAAAAGTTGACGGAGATAAAATTGCAGTTGATCCGAACGATAATATTCTGGTGACGATCGGAGCAACCGAAGCTTTGCAAATAGCATTGCTTGCAACAATCAATCCGGGCGATGAAGTGGTTGTATTAACACCTTGCTGGCCGAATTATCTTGGCATGATTGCGATTGCCGGCGGAATTGCAGTATGTGTTCCGGGATATGAAGAGAACGGTTTTGCGCCGGATCCGGCAGATATAGAAGCTGCAATCACACCCAAGACAAAAGCGATTATGGTCAATTCACCGTCAAACCCGACCGGAGCGGTAATTCCCCAAGCCACTATGGATCAAATAGCGGCTATTGTCGAAAAACATGATTTATTTGCTTTAGTTGACGAAGTATATCGGACAATCGTCTTTGACGGTCAAAAAGCGGCTTCTTTGATCGATTATCCGGCAATCAAAGATAATGTAATTTTTATTAACAGTTTTTCGAAAATGTTTGCAATGACCGGTTGGCGTGTAGGTTATCTGACAGCGGTTCCTCAATTAATCGCCAAAATGACCCTGTTGCACCAAAACTTTGCCAACAGCATTTTTGTTCCGGCTCAGGAAGCTTGCATTACGGCTTTAGAAGAATGTATTCCCGATTCTGAAAAAATGACGGAATCTTATGAGAAACGTCGCAATCTGATAATCAAAGGCTTAAATGATATTAAAGGGCTTTCCTGCATTAATCCAGGCGGTGCTTTTTATGCTTTTACCAATATCAGTGAATTCGGTATGAGTTCCCGGGATTTCTGCTTGAAAGTTCTTGACGAAACTAAAGCTGTAACAGTTCCGGGTGTCGGCTTCGGCCAATCTGCGGACGGTTTGAATTTAGACAATTACATCAGAGTTTCTTATGCAACTTCTGAAGATAATATCAATGAATTTCTCAATCGCATGAACGATTTCAGTCAAAAATTCTTTGACTGATCTTTTGCAGAATTTCATTCAGTTTTTCATCGGATAATTTGAGCGGGGGAGAGTGAATACTGTCGATATCTTTTTTTACGTATTCACTTATTTCCCGTATCGGTAAAAATTTTGTCTGTTTAGCCGGCTGATGAGCTGTAACGGTGCTTCGGGTTTTGCTTAGTCCGTTAATTTGCGTGATAGTTTTTTCAACATTAAAATCATTGCCGAAACGGGCGAATAAAGACGGCTTCTTATTAAGATATACCTCAAGGATTAAAGGCAAGGTTAAACCGGCAACTATACTATAAGGCAGGTTGCAAAAGACAGTCAGAGCATTTGCAATTGCCGTTATATAGCCTGCGCCGGATCTGCCGGAAGCATTTCCTGTTTTAAAAGCTGAATTGAGCAAAGTTTCAATCATCTGATTTTTGCCGGCGATTGTCTGATTATTGTCTATAAAGGAAGCAGGATTATTAGCCATATTCTCCAAACAATTCAGTATTTCGGAAATTGCTTCCAGGGCATTTTTATTTATATAATCGGAATTATTTTTACTGAGCAGCGACTCAAAAGCTTGAGCCAGAGTTCCTAAACTTGTCTCGACCAATAATTGATTTGACAAGGTAGTGAGATATTCTGCACAATGCATGACATAATTCGGCTGAAGGGCTCTGTCATTTAAAATATATTTAATTTGATTTGTATGATCAACAATCCAGGCTGCTTTAGAGGACTCGGCAGCAGTGATTGTCGTCGGACCGGCAATCAGAACAGGTGCTGATTTGTTACTTGATCTGATTTTTCCCAAACCTCTTAACTTATGCAGACTTTTTTCGGACCTGATAATTCTGGCCTTTGTTGCTTTGGCAAGATCAATAATCGAGCCGCCGCCAATTGCTAAAATCGCTTGACAATTATTGCTGAAAAACAGATGAACACATTGTTCAACCAATGTTATCGAAGGATTTTCAACCTGCGCCGCATAGAGCGTAAGCTTTAGTCCTGCGCCGTTCATCCTTTCTTTCAGTTTAGTAAAATATATATGAGATTTGAAATCTTCTGCACAAATAACTAAAATCCGGTTTGCGTTTTGTTCGCGCAAAATATGAATCAGATGCAGTTCCGATTCTTTAGCATCTGCTTTGTTGATAACGCGAGGCTCTTTTTTATTCCACAAACCCGTGCGGAGAAAGAATATTCTTTTTATTATTTTTTGCATTAAACGCAAAACAACTTACCTCTGCCAAATAAATATTGGCTTATTATATCAAAACGATTCAATTTATTACAGATCTGGTCTTTTTACGTTAAAATAAGGCATAATTATACCCGGTCCAATGCCGATATAAAATTATAAAACATTTTAAAATGCCGTTAATAATGCAAAACATATAATTGAACTTAATCCAATCAGAGTAATATTGAGGTACCGTTTGAATTCAGAGGCAAAATCAAAGGAAAATCAGGATGCTAAAACAACCAAAGCGATCATTATTGTGACTTTGATTGTTTTTTTTAGTGAAACAACGGGTTTCTTGCGAGACGTGTTGATTGCTTATCGCTATGGCACCGGAATTTTGAGTGATACCTATTTTGCGGTGGCAGGGGTAACGATATTACTCTTCAATTTAATTGTAAATTCGGTCATTACAACTGTTATTCCGGTGCTCTCACATCTGGAAGCTAAACATGGCAAAAGACAAAAGATAATCTATACGGGAAAAATATTAACAATGATCGGTCTGATATCATCGTTTGTGGCTGTTTTGGCAGAAATCTTTGCTCCGCTTTTAATCAAGTTTATTGCAACCGGGTTTGGTGTAGATCAATTTGATCTGGCGGTCAAACTATTGCGAATCGGTATTCCCGGAATTATTTTCAGCAGCATGATCGGTGTCCTCTCCGGATTTTTACAAAGTGAGGGCAAATATTATGCCAGCTCATCAACCCGGATAATTTTTAACTTAACTTGTATTCTGTATTTATTCTTTTTTTCAAGTCATTTCGGTATTTTGGGCTTAATGACTGCAGCCGTGATCGGTTCGATGATGCAATTTCTGATTTTGATCAAAGACCTTAAATTGACAGGCTTCAGTTATCGGCTTTCTTTGAAAACAAAAATCATCAGCCGTGATCTTGCTGAAGATTCATATCTCAATCGGGTACTTAAATTGAGCTTGCCGGTATTTTCGGGAGTAGCTGTCTATGACTTAAATACCATGCTTGATCGTGCTTTTGCTTCATTCTTATCTGCGGGGAATATTTCTCAACTTACATATGCCAACAAAATTGAAACTTTGGTAATCAGTATTTTTATATCCGGTTTAATGACAGTTGCTTATCCCCGGATTACCCGAAAAATAGCCGAACAAGATTTAGCCGGTTTTAAGGCTGTTTTTCAACGTACGCTTAATTTAAGTCTTTTGATTACAATTCCTGCTTCGGCCGGTCTGATAATTCTCGGTCAACCGATTGTGCAGATACTTTATCAGAGAGGAGCATTTTCGTCACAAGCAACAGAGATTACCGCCCGGGTACTTGCGATGTATGCGATCGGTCTGCTTGGCAAATCAATCCGCGAGGTGACGGTGCGGGCTTTTTATGCACTGGAAAGAAACAAAGCAGTCTTGCTGAATAGCGGGATAACACTTTTTCTCAATATGTTGCTTAATTTGATTGTGATCAAATTTGCGCGAGTTGAATTGCTGGCATTAATGACCAGCATGACGATAATCATCACGTCTTTTATTTTGCTGGGACAATTAAAACGTAAAACAGGTCAACTCGGCTTGAAAAATGTCTTAATATGCAGTGTGAAATCCCTTATTGCAACTATTATTATGGCATTAACGGCCGTTTTTATGTATCGGACTTTGCTCGGTAAAATTGATTCCGAATCGAACGTCCAGGTTTTTCTGATATCGGCTCTGACAATAATTACGGCAGTTATAGTCTATGTTGTGTTAATCTGTATTTTTAAAGTAAAAGAAGCAAGAGAAATCATTGACGATATTATTTATCGCTTCCTGAAAATCAAACCGCGAAAAAACAAAGAATGATGTTAATCAGATATTAGCAAATAAATTATTAATAATCGAACCGGTCTAAATCAAACACAAAACCAAAATTATCTGACAAACAAAAAATTGACATCGCTTCGCTTATTAGATAATATTATAAAGCTGTTTATTGGAGGGATGGTCGAGCTGGCTGAAGGCACCGGTCTTGAAAACCGGCAAGGGCGTGAGTCCTTCGTGGGTTCAAATCCCACTCCCTCCGCCATAATATAATTTGTGAATGGCTGATATTTATAAAAAGCCGAATAATGTATATAATGATTGTTAATACATGTTCTGCTTCGATATTCATTACACGGAGAAATACCCAAGTGGTGAAGGGGACGGTTTGCTAAACCGTTAGCAGGGGCGACTCTGGCGTGGGTTCAAATCCCACTTTCTCCGCCAAAATTGTCCAAAAGCTTCTGATGTCAGGGGTTTTTGGACTTTTTTATGGGTAAATACAATCCGATTTTTGCATGTAGCTCAAAATATTTAATTGAAAATTGGTGAAATTTTCTTTGAAATTAAAGTTTATTCCCTGTGTTATGCATTGTGGTATATCGATAATATAAATATATAAAAGTTTTTACATATATTAGTAATCAAAAACACTCAAAAAACACTCGAAACTGAAATCTGAAGTAGGAAAAAGAGGAAAAAACAGTGAGCAAGAAAACACGAAATAAGCGGACTTCTTTTGTGCGAGTAGTACTTTTACTCATGTCAATTATTCTGTCGGTAGTATCAACAGCAAAAACAGCGGTTTATACAGAAATTGAGACCCTGAATTGTTGGACACACCGGAAGCGACAGATAACCTCTTGATGATTCACAGAGTGGATACCACCGATCCGGTGTCCGGATTTGACCCAAGACCGGACAGCTTGGAGCTGACTTTCTACCGCCTTTATTTATTAGTTCAAGCGTGAATAAGATGTTAGATAAAGTGTTTCTAAATTGTCAAAGTGTTTCTAAATTGTCAAACAGATATACTGTTGTTGAAATAATCGCCGGATAAATATCCGTTGTTTTCTAGCGATATGTGATTTTGGGCTTCTTTTTCGGAACACTTCTCTGATAGCGTACGGCAGGATGACCTATTATGAGTGAAGCTTGGGCTGCAGCGCTTTCCTCTACTGCTAAAAACTCTTTAAGAGCAAGGGAAGCATTAACTGCTCTTGTCGTAAATCCGCTGTAAACCATACCGAGGCCGAGAGCGTATACCATGCTTTCCATATGTGCTGCTGCAATACAGGCATTTATATTTGACGGTGAAAAAACGACAATGACGAGAGGTGCATCAAAAAACAAAAGATCCGGGGCACCGGGAATATTGAGATTTTCGTACATCTTCTTCCATTTTTCAGCATAGCGGATCATATTTGGTATTTTTTTCTGTTCTTCACTTAGATCGCTGATCCGATACAGCGACTCAATTGCAAGTTTTCTTACATGAGAAAGATTTTCTTCAATCACTACATATGAAACATTTTGAATGTTTCCGCCCTTTGGTGAATACACACCCATATCAAGAATTTTTTGCAGATCTTGGGAAGATACTTTTTCGTCCGTAAACGAGCGGACGGTACGCCGTGTCTTCATCAGGCGCAGTAATTTGTCGGGATCAGCCCGGTCATCATCATCCACATCTATGATGTCTGAAGAAGGAAAGCCCTCAAGTGTTATGGCGTTTTGAGGGCAAATGGCAAGACAATGGCCACATTCCATGCAGAATCTTCCCTTCGGCCGTGCAGTTCCGTCAGACAGTTCAATATCGTTTGCAAAACAGTCATTAACGCAAAGACCGCATCCGATACAGAGTTCTCTGTTAATAGTTATCATACCGTTAACTCCAATATGCTTCTGTGTTTAGTCAACTTAAAAATTTAAGAGAGAGCTGAAAAATCTCCGCAGGGTATTTGGTTCCGGCCGATTATTAATAAAAAGAAATCAGCATCTCATAATAATAAAGCGTAATCAAATCTCTTAATTATTATTGAGATATTGACTACGCTTTTTTTAAGAATACTCAATTAGCCGACAACAGTGAGATTAGCTGTTTTTGTTTTGTACTGCACCGATAATGTAGAGAATCGGGATTACCAATCCTAACAATAAAGAAAGAACCGGGAAAGGATATCCGCCGACCGCTGTCAAGATTGAGCTGAGCACGCTGATTGCTGCGACTGCTATACCCCAAATGAGCAGCTTACCGGCTTTAGCTTTATTGTTATTATGTTTTATTCCGGAAATTCCGGCAATCAATTGGACGATTGAGCCGACACCGCTGAGAGCAAAGGCAGCATATAATACTCCTGTAGAAATGCCCAAATAACTGGCACCAAAGCTAAAATACGGATTAGATGCAAGAGCGGCGATACCGGTAATACCGATGATTGTAGCTATAATTCCGATAGCGGCACCAATGATCATTAAGATACCGACTACTTTGAGCATAGTAGCACCTTTCAGCTTAGGAGCTTGTTGATATTGTTGTTGGTATTGCGGCTGATACTGCTGCTGATATTGTTGCTGTTGCGGTTGATATTGTTGCTGTTGCGGTTGATATTGTTGTTGTTGCGGTTGATACTGCTGTTGTTGATATTGTTGTTGTGGATTGTAATTATTATTTTGATCCATTTTTTACCTCCATACGTTCTGATATTTTTGATCTGTTAACATATATATATTAACAGATTCAGTTCAAATTATTAATTAAAATATTAATTCTTTGATTAATGTTTTGACCGATAGCTTTAGTCTACATGTTATTTGATTCAAAAACAATTGTCCTTTGTCATTTTTCTGTTATTTCAAATAAAGGTTTAAGTTCATTGTTTATATTTTCATAAAGTAACCATAACAAGCCGAATACTTTGACTAAAATATCTTTTTTCTTGGGTTTTATTTTGATTTCTTCATATGCTGATTCGGGGTTTTCCTTCTGCAGTATAAAGTCAAATTTGTCATGTCGCCTTTAGGATCAATGATTAGGGCTTGAATTTTGACAACAACTTCAAATTGTTAATGAAATTAAGATAAGTTTTGTCATATTCTTGCCAAACTTGATGTATATTATTTTTAACAGATAAAAATAATTAATATACAGAGGTCAGAGGATAAATGAATAATCAATTTGGATCAAATGATAATCAAAATAACAGTAACAGTTATAACGATCAGTTTAAATATGACAACAACCAGAATGTTCATCATCAATTTGACTTAAATAACAGTGCTCAGCCGAATAATTACTATAATCCTGAATATCAGAATTATGATCCTAATCCGCAAATCGAATTACAATATGCAGAAGAGGATCGAATCAGAAGAATAGTTCAGGAAGAATTGCGAAATAAGAAGCCAAAAAAAATTTGGCTGCGGGTGATAGCTTTAATTTTAGTCGGAGCTTTGCTGGGAACAGGTGTAACATACGGTGCATTGAATATCTTGAGAGCAAGCAAGAAGGTCAGTAAAGAAGAACCTAAACCTACAGAGTCCGGTGTTGTGGAAGAGGTGCCGGAATATACTCAGGAGAATCTCCAAATCGAGATAGACTTGGGTGAAACAAGTACAGTAGAAAATGTTGTTGCCGCAAAAACGATTCCGGCAATTGTCGGTATTACTTCTAAACTCAGAGGACAGGTCCAGCAATTTTATTTTTATGAAATACCGGAATATGCGGAAGCAGTAGGCTCCGGTGTTATTGTTGATTCATCCGGTTATATTCTGACGAATTCGCATGTTGTAAACAATGGCAGTTTTGAAAGCTTAACGGTTTCTTTCTCGGATGATCAGGAAACGGAAGCAGAGTTGATCTGGAATGATCAGACTTTAGACTTGGCAATTATCAAAGTTGAGCGGGATAATCTGCCGACTGTGGAGATGGGAGATTCCGATGATGTCAGTGTCGGCGATAAAGCCATTGCCGTAGGCAACCCTCTCGGTTTGTCATTGCAGTCTACTCTGACATCGGGCTATATATCCGGTCTTGATCGAACGATCAGATTGGATGACGGCAATATTATGGATGGTTTAATCCAAACCGATGCCGCGATTAATTCAGGTAATTCAGGCGGAGCGTTATTTAATGCTGAAGGAAAAATCATCGGTATCAATACTGCACGTCCGCAAACTGCTGACGGTATCGGATTTGCAATTCCGATTAATACGGCAAAGCCGATCATTGAAAAGGTAATTACGGAAGGATCTTTTGAATCTTTATATTTGGGAATTTCCGGGATCAATGTCCAATACGTTTTTCCGGTAGACGGTGAAGAATTACCGACGGATACCGGAGTCATGGTCCAAGAAGTATTTTCCGATTCACCTGCTGCAAAAGCCGGAATTAAGCCCGGAGATATTATCACAGCTTTAGGCAGTGATCCGGTAGATTCGATGAATAGCTTGAAAACAAACTTATTGAAATACGAATTGAATGATACTGTGACGATCACTTATTTCAGAGGCGATGAAGAAAAAACAACGGAAATCACTTTTAGTTTATTTGTTTTTCCCAATGAAATGAGCAAAAAAAATTGAAGGAGGTGACTTCGATCAGTTCTCAGTTTTCCTGGTGACAACAAAAATAACGATTGTTTCTTATTTGATAGAACTGATAACCATATATTAATATGGTAAAGTATATAGAGAAACAACCGGAAAGAATATTGAAAAACCAGGGACAAAAAATGAAAACAGAATTTGAAATTGTTAAATATGAAAAAATTAACAATGCAAATATATTTATTGTCGAGATGAATTATCGAACACCTCATCTGCATAGGGACTTTGAGATTAGTTTTATTTTGGAAGGGCATTCGACTCTGGTAATCAACGGCAAGCGATATGAGGGAAATGCGGAGGATGTATTTATATTAAATCCTACCAATCCCCATGAGATTTTTACGCATGGAGATGTGGGTGCAACAATTTTGTGTCTTCAAATCTCTCCTCGTTTTTTTAGCGATACTTTACCTGCTATGTCGAACGTGTTTTTTGATGTTTCCAATATAAATTTGCCTGAAAATAGTGAATGGATAGCTTCATTTCGCAGGACACTAATAGAATCGGCAATTGCTTATATGAATCCGCACCAAAACAGTCACCTATACTGTGCAGCCCGAATCAATGACATTTTTTATATGCTTTTGGAAAATGTTCCGCATCATTATTTGTCGATTGCAGATCAACAGGCTATTGGACGAAAGGTTGACCGGATTCTCCGTTTTTTTGAATTTGTTGATTTAAATTTTATGCATAAAATTAATCTTCAAGACTTTGCAGAAACCGAAGGTGTGTCATTAAATTATATGTCCTCTTTTATAAAGAAAAACTTAAATAAAACCTTCCGGGAATACGTATCGGATGTGCGCTTCAGTCAAGCTTGCAAGCTTTTAACCATAGAAAACAAGCGATTAACAGACGTTTTTCTTGAATCCGGTTTTTCAGATTTAAGATATCTCACCAAGGCATTTTTGCAAAGAACGGGAATGCGTCCGAACGAATACAGAAGCAAACATAAAAATCTCAGGAATGAATATAAGTATAAAAGCAGCCTGCACTCATCGGAGAAATTATATTCAAATGAAGAGGCCTTACGGATATTGGATTATTTAAAGACATGCTATTAGTGTTATATCAGCGCAATATCCACATTTGCCAATCCGGAAAAAAATATTTCAGCTAACCGATATGCCGCAATTCTGCAAAATGTTCGGATATAATTCCGACATACAACGTTCAAACTGTAAATTAATCGACTAATAATAAGTAAACCGTCATTGTGAATCCACCCTGTACAAAGATATTATATTGATACACGTAAAATGAATTTTCTTGAAAGAGGATATTATGTCTCAATTTAAATTTTCTGCAGGACCTTGGAATGTACACACCGGTCTTGACCGGTACGTGCCGGAAACCGGTCAAGATATCTTTTCCTCAAAATACGCAGTGTGATATAAAAAATGAGTATAAAAAGGAGAGAGCCCTCTTATGAAAGTAACATACTAAATGGATATTTTCAGCGAATTATAGTATAATGTGCACTATTGCAATTACTTTACTTCTATTACTCTATCGCAACTTATGTGTAGGCTGAAGATCTTTATATAAACATTAACACAATAATTAAAGAAGGAGGTTTTTTATCATGAAAAAACTGAATTACGGTATGGTGGGAGGCGGCCCCGGTTCCTTTATCGGTGACGCCCATAGACGTTCCATTAACATTGACAGTATGGCACAGTTGGTTGCAGGGTCTTTTTCCCGTACTTGGGAAAAGTGTCGCCAAACCGGTGCAGACTTGGGTATTGCGGAAGATCGCTGTTATGCAAACTTTGAAGAAATGGCAAAAGCGGAGGCTGCTCGTGCTGACGGCATTGACTTTGTTGTTGTCGTCACCCCGAACGTTTCTCACTATCCGGTCTGTAAAGCATTTCTTGAAGCCGGCATTAACGTTGCTTGTGACAAACCTTTGTGTCTGACAGTTGAACAAGCTGATGAGTTGTGTGAGTTGGCCGACAGTAAGGAGCTTCTGTTTCTCGTTACGTATACATACATGGGTCATGTAACTGCAAAGCACATCCGTCAGTTCATTAAGGAAGGCAAGCTCGGCAAAATTCGAACTGTAATGGCGGAGTATCCTCAAGGTTGGCTGGCTTATGAAGGTGAATGGGGCGGTAAGCAGGGCGAATGGCGTTGCGATCCCGAACAGTCCGGCGGCGTCAACTGTCTCGGCGATCTCGGAACTCATGTGGAAAACGCAGTTTCAACCCTCACAGGTCTCAAGATTAAACGTCTTCTGGCTAAGATGGACGTAGTTGTTCCCGGTCGTGTTCTTGACGACAATGACGTTGTGCTGGTCGAATTTGAGGATGGTGCAACCGGTTGTTACTGGGCAAGCCAGTTCGCTATCGGTCATGATAACAGTCTGAGTGTACGTATCTATGGCGAAAATGGTTCCATCATATGGAAACAGGAGGAATGCGAGAAGGTCATTATGATTTCCCGTGACGGTACAATTGTTGAGCGCCATCGCGGCAACGCCGGTATCGAACCGAAAGCAGCTGCTTACGGAAGACTTCCTTCCGGTCATACTGAAGGCTGGCTTGAAGCCATGGGCAACCTCTACCGTTCATTTATAACATGCATCAACGCTAAAAAAGACGGTACTTTCACTCCGGATATGATTGATTATCCGACCGTTCATGACGGAGCAGAAGGAATTCGTTTTGTCCACGCATGCCTTAAGTCCAATGAGCAAGGCAATGTGTGGGTCGACATGTAAATTTTTGTTCTGAAAATATGACAAACTAAAAATAATAATTATAGGAGGAAATATTATGTCAAGACCGATTACTCTATTCACAATCCAATGGGGCGACTTGCCTTTGGAAGAAGTTTGCAAACTTGCTCAGCAAATGGGCTTTGAGGGCTTGGAAATCTCCGCGGCACATATCGATATGAAACGTGCTGCCGAAGATTTAGCATATATTGACGAAATTAAAGCCTTACTCAAGAAGTATAACCTGGGCTGTTGGGCTTTGAGCAATCATCTGGCCGGCCAGTGTGTCTGTGATACAGTGCCCGACACTTATGACTCCCGTCTCGACGGCTTTGCTCCGTCAGAGTTGGCAGGCAAACCCGAAGAAATTCAAAAGTGGGCTGTTGATGAAATGATAGCAACCGCATATGCCGCTAAAAACATGGGTATCGATGTTGTTACGTTCTTTATGGGCTCTCCGATTTGGAAATTCTGGTACTCTTTCCCGCAGACCTCCGAAGAACAGGTGGAAGCCGGTTATCAGAAGGTCAAGGAACTGTGGAGCCCGATCTTCGACGAGTACGACAAGTGCGGTGTGAAACTGGCTCTTGAGGTTCATCCGACAGAGATTGCATTCGACTATTGGACTACCAAGAAACTGCTTGAAACGTTTGATTATCGTCCGACTCTCGGGATCAATTTCGACCCGTCCCACCTGCTTTGGCAAAATGTTGATCCTGTTGTGTTCTGCCGTGATTTTATGGATCGTATTTATCATGTCCATGCAAAAGATGTCAAATTGAACTATGACGGCCGTAACGGTGTTTTAGGCTCTCACGTAACATTCGGCGACATGAGGCGCGGTTGGAACTTTGTTTCTTTAGGCCATGGTGATGTCGATTTTGACGGCATCTGCCGTGCACTGAACGAAGGCAAATATGCAGGCCCGATTTCCATTGAATGGGAAGACTCCGGTATGGACCGTGTCTACGGTGCAACAGAAGCTTGCGCGTACATTAAGCGTTACAACTTCACCGCTTCCGACTTCGCGTTCGACAGCGCAATCAAAACAGACTGAATAAAAACGTAATATAATTCGTTTTTATTCGATTTTCCGGTTTATTATTAATACTAATTAATGTCTCATTAATTAGTATTAATTAAGAAATATAATTTAGGAGGAAAAAAACTATGAGTATTAAAAAAATGATCGCTCTTTTACTGGTCATAGTCATGACTTTTGCTTTGGCAGCTTGCGGCTCCAAAGATAAAGAGTCTGATGACGAAAAAGCTGATGACGTAAAGACTGATGACGTGAAGTCTGATGACGAAAAGGCTGATGACAAAAAGGCTGATGAAGAGCCCGCAGATGAAGAACCTGCAGATGAAGAGCCTGCAGATGAAACGCCCGATGAGGTTAAGAAGACCATCTATGTTCTGGCTCCTAACCCTGACCACGGCTGGACCGGTGCTATCGGTGTTTTTGCTGAGGCTAAAGTTGACGAGTTGAACAACGAAGGAAAGTATGATGTTCGCTTCCAGACTTTTGCTTCTGCTGATGACCAAATTAAGCAGATAGAAGACATTATCGCCAACGATCCCGGTGACGGTTCCATCGGCGTTGCAATGTTGCCTGCCAGTCCCGACGTTGAGAATGCCATCCAGCAACTGGCTGATGCAAACATCCCATACACCGCAGCTGACCGTATCATTCCATCCGTTGCCGATACTGCTGTTTCCAACATCAAGTATGATAACGTTGAAATCGGTGCTGCCGCTGCTTCCTACCTGGTTGCTAACGGCATGGTTGAAGGTGACAAGGTTGTCTGTATCGAAGGTGACGGTTCCTCTGCCGATACCGACCGTACCGACGGTTTTAATAAATACCTGAAAGGTGAAGTCGAATACGACGGTAAGAAGATTGATAATCCGTGGTCCAGCCTCGACAGTGTCACCTATTCCGGTGCAACCGGTTGGAATCCCGCTAATGCGCAGGCATTCTTCGAGACCTATATGTCCGTGGCTGACAACGCCGACACCAAGTACATCGCTGCATGGGACTCCGGATTGGCTATTGCTGTATTTGAAGCTCTGAACGGCTCCGCAATCGATGAATCTATCAAGGAATCATTCCTTGCCGAAGCACCGTATATTACAGGTTGTGGTGGTCCGAAGGCCATCTACGAAATCATTGCCGGTGATTACTCCGCATACCCTGTTGCCGAAGAATTCGGCGGTATCATGGATGTAACCTATCCTCCCGCAATGATTCAGGACACGATCCAGGCTCTTGTTGACCACTTCGAAGGCAAGCCTGTTCCGCAAGAAAATACTCAGTCTGCACAGTGCGTCACCGCGGACAATGTTGCAGATTTCATGGATCAGGGATTTGAATAAAATTTCTATAAACATTCGTCCTTTGTAAACGGACTCAGTTTGTAAACGGACTCGGATGTCCCGTAATTACGGGACATCCGACCGTAATATGGAGTGAATCTATGAACGTTTTGGAAATGCATAATATTCACAAATCTTTTGTGGGTGTACCGGTTCTTAAAGGTGTCGATCTGGCTGTCAAGCAGGGTGAAGTTCATGCTCTGCTCGGTGAAAACGGTGCCGGAAAATCCACACTGATGAATATTCTGGCAGGTGTTCACAGTGCAGATGACGGACAGGTGATCTTTGATGGCAATGATATCACGAACTGCACAATAGCTGAAAGTGAAGAGGCAGGCGTGGCTTTTGTCCACCAGGAATTGAATCTGTTCGATGACTTGAAGGTCTTTGAAAACATTTTTTTCAATAAAGAATTGGTCACAAAGACAGGCCGGTTAAGGAAGCGCGAAATGATTCAAAACTGTGAGGACGTATTTCAAGATCTCGGTGTCGTCATTGATTCGACTGTTACGGTGGACTGTTTGAGTGCCAGCGAGAAGCAATTGTTGGAAATTGCAAAGGCGATTTTCTTTGAGGCAAAGCTCCTGATTCTCGATGAGCCGACAACGGC
Source organism: Clostridiaceae bacterium (assembly GCA_012838795.1). GTDB lineage: Bacteria > Bacillota > Clostridia > Saccharofermentanales > DTU023 > UBA5436. Next base: position 149,292 of record DUOO01000056.1, read on the forward strand.
TTTGAGTAATGAGGAGATAGACCATTTGTTTGACCTAATTAATAAACTTAAGAGTGAAGGCAAATCATTTGTCTTTATTTCCCACAAAATGCCTGAAATTTTCCGTATATCTGACAGTTATACTGTGCTGCGTAACGGCGAATTTATCCAAACAGGCAAAATTTCCGATGTCTCCGCTCAAGAGCTTACCTCCGTCATGGTAGGCAGTCTTTTCAGCACAGCTGAAATCTATAAGCCGCGTAAGATGGGAAACGATATCCTGTCTGTACAGAATGTTTCCGGACCTGGTTTTGAGAATGTTTCCCTGAATATCAAGAAGGGCGAAATTGTCGGCATTACAGGCTTACAAGGCTCCGGCACAAGTGAATTTCTGAGATCTGTTTTCGGTGAGCTCCCTATATTTGAAGGAGATGTCTATGTTGACGGAAAAAAATTCTCCCACATCAATATCCGCAACGCAATGCGTAAACGCATCGCATTGCTGCCGGCCAACCGCAGAGAAAATTCCGTCATACCGGATATGTCTATTTTGGAAAATATGTACATATCCGAACATGAGATTTCAAGGAAAAATCCGATAATTCGGATGGACCATGAGCTCGAAAAATATGAAATCCAGAAACAACGTCTTGATATAAAGGCCCTTACACCACATAACCTGATCCTATCTCTTTCCGGCGGCAACCAGCAAAAAGTATTTTTTGCACGTTGGCTCAACACGGATGCCGATATCCTGTTGCTTGACAATCCCACACAAGGCATTGATGTAGGTGCCAAGGCCGAGATTTACAAGCTGATTTTGCAGCTTGCAGAGGAAGGTAAGACCATTCTGGTCAATACACAGGAAATTCCGGAACTGCAGCGAATAGCAGATCGTTGTGCGGTATTTTATTCCGGAAAAATCGTCAAGATTCTGTCGCATGATGAAATTACGGAGCATACTGTGATGCAGTATGCGACCAACGCAATTGAGGTTGAGGAGGCAAAACCGGTATGACCCAAAATAATTTAAGCAAAAAACGTCAGAAATTTTCTGTTTCACAATATTCTTATGTGTTTATTTTTATTGCCCTGTTTATTGTGTATTATCTCGTCAGCGGTAGTCTGAAATGGACAGGTGTTACAAATATCCTGCGCCATTCCGCTGTTGTTGGTATAATTTCGATAGGGATGGGTCTTATCATCATCACCGGTGAAATTGACCTGTCTGTCGGAGCAATCCTCGGCTGTGTCGCTTCATTCGGCTGTGTTTTCTTCAATGTCTTAAATACGAACGGCCTTCCCGCTTGGCTAATCTTTTTTCTGACAGTGTTGTTCTGTCTCGTCGGCGGAACTCTGCTTGGCTTTTTTAACGGTATTTTAGTCGGCCGCGTCAAATTGCCCGCATTTATTGTTACACTTGCAACCCAGCTCATCTACCGTTCCGTCAGCCAGTACGCAAGCCGTGCCCTTTCAAAGGATTTGACGGGTGCTTCGGCGAATACGTACTCCATGGTCAGAGTCGAGGTGACATCGGGTATGTGCGCTCGTGATGCCATGTATGCCTTCGGTAACAGTAAAATCCCCGGTGTTGAGATTCCTACGGTCGGTCTGATCTTTATTCTCACGGCTGCAGTTCTTGTTTATGTTTCAACTTCTACGAAATACGGCAAGCGCCTGTATGCTATCGGTTCCAATGCCAAGGCTGCGCACATGGGCGGTGTCAATGTTGAGTGGAATAGGGTTTCCGTATTTACCTTGGCAGGTTTTCTATGCGGAGTTGCTGCAGCGATGTGGCTGTGTCTGCAAGGTAATGTAGATCCGGCAACCACAGGTGTAACTAATGAGATGTTTGCTATTGCGGCTGTTGTCTTAGGCGGCGTCGCAATGTCCGGCGGCAAAGGACAACTCGTAGGTGTCATTTTCGGTGCACTGTCCTATACCGTCATTGATAAGATTATCACAGCGCTCAAAGTTGATTCTCTTATTAATAATACAATTAAGGGCATAATTTTGTTGATTGCCATTGTCATTCAAGTACTCGGCCCTCAATTTCGTACTAAAAAGAAGAGCAGTAACTAATTTAGAATATGTTAAGCCGGTCGGCAATACGCCGTCCGGTTTTTATTTTCTTTATCCTGTTCATCTTATCTCCTGCCTATTCATCTTATCTCCTGCTTTTCTGAGCAAGTTACTGCACACTTTTTAAGATTACCCGGTGACGACAACAGCTTTTGCCATGATTATTCAGCATAAGTTGAAGCGTTGTCACCTTTGATCCGGTCTGTTTTACTTCAGAAATAAAGAATAAACTGTTGTCTCAAAATTCTTGAAAAGCCTGATATAGTTAGCTTTGCCTTACTTTTAGAGTTAGCTGCCGCTGACCCTAAAAGTTTTTTATTTGATATAATGTTTCAGTGTTAAGAAAATCTGGGAGAATTGTAAGAAATTAAGTCAAATGGAAAATGCAATTGCTATCAGAGTATCTGCAATTTTATTCTATAGACAATGTGAGGTTTAAAAATATAGATGAATAAAATACTTGAATGGAGCAAGCATAATATTGATTTAGTGTTGACGATTGTCTCCGGAATTTTGATTATTCTCGGTTATATCTTGAATGGTCTGGATTATGGTCTTACTGCAGATATTGTTTTTGCTGCTGCGATTTTGATTGGCGGCTTTGAATCGGCAAAAGACGGAATTTTGGAATTCAAAAACAATCGCAAGTTGGATGCGAACGTATTAATGATATTGGCAGCGATCGGTGCAAGTGTTATCGGTCACTTCTCCGAAGGTGCAATCTTAATTTTCATCTTTTCTCTTTCACACTCTCTGGAACAGTATACCCAGAACAAAAGTCGTGATGCGATTTCAGAATTGATGAAAATTGTTCCGGACACGGCGCGTTTATATCAGGCAGATGGATCAATAACTGTTGTCGAAACAAAAAACTTGGAAATCGGTGATAGAATTCAGGTGCCCAAGGGTGAGTTAGTGCCGATTGACGGTGAATTATTGACTGAAGAAGCTTACTTAAACGAAGCTTCAATAACCGGTGAATCTATGCCGGTTCATAAAAAATACGGCGATCCGATTATCGGCGGAACTTTGAATGAGAGTGAAAGTTTTGACATGACCGTTTCGGTAAAAGATGAAGATACCATGATGGCCAAGATCGTGCGCATGGTAGATGAAGCTCAAAACACCTTGTCCGCAACTGAATCCACCATCAGCAAAATCGAAGGAATCTTTGTTGTTTCAGTTTTGATTTTTGTTCCGTTATTTATAGTGTTGACTCCGTTGATCTTTAACTGGGAATGGCAGCAAGCATTCTATCGCGGCATGGTTATGCTGACGGTTGCTTCACCTTGTGCTTTGGTTGCCAGTGCTTCACCTGCCAAACTTTCCGCAATCAGCCGGGGTGCCAAACAGGGCATGATTCTGCGCGGCGGAGATGTGCTGGATCAAACAGCAACGGTAGATACGGTGGTTTTTGACAAAACTGGAACATTAACTTTGGGAATGCCGCGAGTTACGGATTATTATTATCATGATCCGAAACAAGCGGATTTAGTTAATCGCATAGTTAAATCGGCTGAGTCAACTTCAACTCACCCGATTGCGTCAGCTTTTATGATAAGTCTGAGCAGTACGGAATTATTACCTTTGGATAAAATTGAAAATATTACAGGCAAAGGTTTCCGTGTTGAACATAAGGGACAAGTCTGGCGAATCGGCAATCGCAGTTTAATTGTAACTGAAGATCCGGATTTAGCACCTACCGATCAGGAAAGAGAGCAAATTGATCTTTGGGAATCAAGAGGTTCCACAGTAGTATTCGTTACTTGTAATGATCAATTAATGGCATTTTTTGCAATTACCGATCCGGTTAAACTGGAGAGTAAAAATGCAGTCAACAGTCTCAAAGAATTGGGCATAGAAACGATTATGTTAACCGGAGATGAAGCCAAAAATGCAAATTACATTGCAGAAATTCTTGAACTTGATCAGGTTCGGGCAAATCTTTTGCCGGTGGACAAATTGGAAATAATCAAAGAATTGCAGGCTCAAGGCAAAAAAGTTTTGATGGTAGGTGACGGTGTGAACGATGCTCCGGCTCTGGCTATTGCCGATGTCGGGATTGCAATGGGCAGCGGAACCGATGTTGCAATGGAAACGGCGGATATTATTTTGGTTAAAAACAACCTATGTCGGGTACCCTTTTTAATCGGCATGTCCAAGAAAACAATCAGAATCATTAAACAAAACATTTTCTTCTCTTTAGCAGTAATGTTTTTCTTGATTTTGGTTAATGTGTTGCAATTGATTAATCTTCCTTTAGGTGTTGTGGCTCATGAAGGAAGCACAATCATGGTTATTTTGAACGGTTTGCGGATGTTGACATATGGCATGAGATCAAAGCAGGATCCGGATACATGCAAAAAAGAACCGGATAAAGTTGATCCGGTTACTCAAATTGTGACCGAAAGCATGTTGCGGCCTGATGCACATCTGACTCCTGAACAAATCTTGATTCCTGAAATGCCATGTTTGGGTGAATATGCCGATTGTCTTGTTCAATATGGCTACTCAGCTGATATGTATTGTAAGAATTGCAAGAATTATCCGGGAAGATAATTGCCTTTTGTCCTGATTTAGGCTATCTTAATTTCTTAAGCTTAGAGATGCATTGGATTGATAATATTTATAATAATAAATGTTGAAATGAATGAATAAGACCAATGTTAAAAAGAAAAAGTATTGATAGTTTATTTAGTTTTTCGCAAGTATTTGTCGCTAGTATTTGTACGAAACAAATACTTTGCTCAATGGCTCAATGAAAGATAAATATAAAAGCAGATAAAATATTAACAAGTTAACAACAAGAGGAAATTTAAGTAAATGTATAGAAATAATGATTTTTCAAACAGAGAAGATGATTCTTTATTTGATATTAATATTCAAAATTCGGAGTATAATCTTCAAAACATGAACAATGATATTACTTACAGAGATACGAAATCACCTTCTGCCGGTGATGACGGAAGTTCTTCTTATTGCGAGGCCGAAGCACCGCTGATCAGAGAAGTTCAAGTACCGGTTTTCAGAGAAGCAGAGACACCTCCGCAAAGAGAAGTTTCAGCAAAAGTTCACAGAGATGCAGTACCACCTTCACAACCTTCGCAAAGCAGAGTTTCAGAACCGTTCAGAGATGCCGATTACTCAAACCAAGCAAATAATATGCAACCACCGCAGGCATTTCAACCGCATCAGCAACCTCAATCGGCTCAATCGGTTCAACCGCCTCAATCGGTTCAACCACCTCAGCAACCAATTAATCCGGCTCATAAAGCTATGGCAGCTGCGCGCAGAGCTCAGGAACATGCAAATCGAGCTAAAAAGGAAGCTGAACGTGAAGAGCGCTTCCGTCGCGATCAAGAAAGACTTAATATACCTTTAGTTTCACCTAAGGATCGCAGCCGGGCTCCAGCCGGATCGAAACAGTCTGTTGCAAGACAAAAATCTCGAGCAGGCAGAAGACAAAAATCAAAATCCGGACCTGCAAGAAAAGCACAAAGCTCTGAATATGAAATGAAAGGTGTCGAAGTGAATAATTCAAACAGAAGAAAACAAAGATTTGGTTCAAAAGAATCGTATTCGAAGCGTAGAGACAGTTCCTATGAAGCTGATTTTTATAACGGACAAGATAACAATCAGGAAGAAGTTTTCAAAGTGTCAATCTATGGTCGCATTCTTTCAATACTTTTACTCTTGATTTCATTAGCGAGCATTGCAGTATTTTTTATTTTCAATGTCCTGCCGATCAAATACCGTCTGACAATAACTCTGATAATTCTGTTATTAAATATTATAGTATTGTTCTTAGTTAACCGAGGTCGATTTTCCCGAGGAGCTCGTATCGGAGGAAATTTAATCGGTACAATTTCTGTAATTTTAGTCGGCATAATCTGCTACTTTTTATTTACCACAGTGGGAGTTTTAGAATCTATGGGAATCACGCATGAAATAGTTACTTATGACATTAGAGTCATGCAAGATTCACCCTTACATGGATTTCCGGATTTAAACGGAAAAGTTCTAGGCGTTTCTTTTGACGAAAAAGAAGAGAATGTTAACAAGGCACAAGACCAAATTTCCAAACAGAATAATATAACCTTTAACATTGAAAAAGCAAATGGCTTTGTAGGAAATGTAAATGCACTTTATAACGGTGAAGTGGATGCGATTCTTTTCAATACTGCAGACTACGATTCGATAGCCAATGTTTATCCTGATTTTGAAAACGAAACAAGACTATTAGGCAGTACTGAAGTCAAGGGAAAACTCGTGTTAAAACCAAATCGGGTGAATACCAGTACGGAAAGTTTCAATATGTATATCAGCGGCATTGATACTTACGGCGAACTTTCCTCAGTTTCACGTTCCGATGTTAATATCATTGTTACAGTAAATCCGAAGATGAAAAAAATTCTTATGACCACTATACCGCGTGATACATATGTAGAAATTTACGGTACAGACGGCGGTATGGATAAATTAACGCACGCCGGCATTTACGGTATAGATAATTCAATTAATACACTTTCTAATTTCCTGCAAACCGATATCAACTACTATTCGCGAGTAAACTTTACGTCCTTGATTTCCCTGGTTGATGTTCTGGGAGGTGTTGAAGTCGAAAATCCATATGCCTTCCAAACCAAAGACGGCAAACATTATTTTGAACAAGGTACAATTTATCTGAACGGAGAACAGGCCTTGGCATTCTCACGAGAACGTTACAACTTGCCTGAAGGTGATAAGGACCGTGGCCGTAACCAGATGCGAGTTATTGAAGGTATGATTAAAAAAGTTACACGCAAAGAGAATCTTCTTAATGCTGCAAACTTAATGACTCAATTTAACAAGTTTGCGGAAACCAATATGCCGACAACCGATATTATGAATTTGGTAAATATATCTTTAGGCGGAGAATCTTGGAAAATTGAAAAAATGGATTTGAAAGGAACCGGCAGAATGGATCTGCCGTCACACGGCATGCCGGGTTATCGACTATATATGTTTGATCCTGATCCGGAAAGTCTTGCCACAATCCGTCAGGCAATCGAAGATACACTAAATGGCAAATAGCAAATAGTGAATGATAAATAGCAAATAGCAAATAGCAAATAGGTTAGGGGTTTATTGTACATTGCCACACAATGCCAAGGACAATAATCTAAATTATTCCCTATAGGCTAGAAAACTATAATAAGAGGAAAACAATCTTGTAGTGAACCCCAAAATCCTGACACGGATGGAGGGGTTTTATTCTGGCCTAAAAACAGCTCCGAATTCCGAGCAGAAACGGAAATTTGAAATTGACATCGTGGACATCGTGTCAAAAATTCCGTTTCTGCGGATTGCGCCCCACACAGCCAGGTTTTTTGACACCGGATCTCCCGGAACCCGTGCTTGCGGTGTCAAAAATTTCGTTTCTGCGGATTGCGCCCCACACAGCCAGGTTTTTTGACACCGGATCTCCCGGAACCCGTGCTTGCGGTGTCAAAAATTCCGTTTCTGCGGATTACGCCCCACACAGCCAGGTTTTTTGACACCGATCTCCCGGGAACCGTGCTTGCGGTGTCAAAAATTCCGTTTCTGCGGATTACGCCCCACACAGCCAGGTTTTTTGACACCGATCTCCCGGGAACCGGGTCCGCAGTGTCAGAAACTAAAGTTATGTGGATTCCGCCTCACAGATTCATGATTTACCATTATTTCGCAAAAGTTCAAATTTAATTTTTATTCAGATCATATTACATTGTTAAAATTTTTTAACAAAAAATGAAAATGAAAAAATGAACATGAATAACAATGATCGAAGAATTAAAGAGGAGAAGCCGGATGGATGAACAAAAAGTATCGCAAGAAATAGATAATAACCCGTATGCGATGAATGATAGTTCGCATTACAACAGTCATAATCGTGATGAAGGAAATAATAATCCGTATGAAAGCAATGATGGGAATCGCAAACCAAATATAAATCGCAATGTTTTGCTTTTTTATCTGATAGGTTTTGCTTTGATTTTTATATTTAATTGGATTATAGTTCCTAAAATTGCCGAGAGCCGTATTGTTCCTGCAAATTATTCTCAATTCAGAGCAATGGTTGAAGATCAGCAAGTAACTGAAGTAAGTTTCGACCAAGATCAAATATTATTTGTCGGCATCGATGACAATGCCCGTAAAACAATTTACAAAACAGGAAAAATGGATGATCCGGATATTATTAATTTGTTAGAAAAAAACGATGTTGATTATGCGGCAACTATACCGGAAAAACCCAATATGTTCCTGTCGTTCCTATTGAATTGGGGTTTGCCGATTTTAATAATCATCTTACTGCGTAACACTATGGTGAAGAGGGTCAAAGGTATGCAGGGCGGACTTTTCGGTAAACAAGAAATCAAAAAATACGAACCGACAAGCGAAAAAATCACCTTTGCCGATGTCGCAGGTCAAGAAGAAGCTGTTGATTCCTTAAAAGAAATTGTGGATTATTTAAAGAATCCGGAAAAATACTCCAAAGTCGGGGCTAAATGTCCGAAAGGTGCATTGTTAGTCGGGCCTCCGGGAACAGGTAAAACCTTGATTGCCAAAGCCGTAGCCGGCGAATCACATGTACCTTTTTATTCTATGGCAGGTTCGGAATTTGTCGAAATGTTTGTCGGCAGAGGTGCCGCGAAAGTCAGGGACCTTTTTGATGAAGCTAAGAATAATGCACCATGTATTATTTTTATTGATGAAATAGATACGATCGGAAAAAGCAGAGACACATCAGGTATCGGCAGCAATGACGAAAGAGAACAAACCTTAAATCAACTGTTAACAGAAATGGACGGTTTTGACGGCAATATCGGTATTGTTGTCTTGGCAGCAACTAACAGACCGGAAGTATTAGATCCTGCTCTGTTAAGACCGGGCAGATTTGATCGGCAGATCAGAGTTGAATTGCCCAGTTTGCAGGATCGTGTAGATATACTGAAAGTACATGCAAAGGATTATGTTACGGAAGATAATATTGATTATGAGTTAATTGCCAGATCAACGGCAGGTGCTTCCGGCGCGCAATTGGCGAATATAATGAACGAAGCTGCCTTGCGGGCGGTTCGTGAAGGGCAAGACAAAGTCAGACTCTCTGACATCCAGGAATCAGTGGAAGTCGTGATTGCCGGTGAGCAAAAGAAACAGGATATTCTCTCTCCTGAAGAAAAAGAAATTGTTGCTTATCATGAAATCGGTCATGCTCTGGTTGCAGCTTTACAGACCAATAGTCCGCCGGTTCAAAAAATCACGATTATTCCGCGTACTTCAGGAGCTTTAGGTTACACGATGCAGGTTCCGGAATCCGAGAAAAACCTTTATTCCAAAGAAGATTTTGAGACACATATCACAACGTTGTGTGGCGGTCGAGCAGCGGAAGAAGTTTTCTTTAATACGATGACGAACGGTGCCTCCAATGATATCGAGCGAGCCACATCTTTAGCAAAAAGCATGGTGACACAATACGGTATGACCGAACGTTTCGGCATGGTGAAATTACAGGAAAGCGGTTCGCGCTATATGGGTGATGAGGGCAGTATGGCCGTTTCACAACAAACCATGAAAGAAGTAGAAGATATTGTTGTTTCCATCATCAAACAATGTCATGAAAAAGCAAGAGAATTAATCAGTAATAATCAAGAAGCAATGACCGAACTTTCAAATTATCTCTTGGAAAATGAAACGATTACCGGTGATGAATTTATGGGGATTTTTGAAAAATTTCAAATGTAAAACTTCCATTTGCAGTTGCAGACCTCAGAATTCTGAGCAGATCGATTAAAATTTTTCTCAGTAAACGTGAGGAGTGATTTCACTTAATCTATTAAGATTAAGCTGATTGGGCAATGATCTGAGCCGTAGTATTGGTTGAGGATTGCGGCGTCGACCATACGAGGTCTCAGATTTTGCGAAATATAAAAATAATCGATTCTCCATCCGACATTACGATCTCTCGCTTTGGTTTTGTAATCCCAGTATGTATAATTGTCGGGTTCCTGATTAAAGATTCTGAAAGTATCAATCAGACCGCTTTCGACAAACTTGTCCAGCCAGGCTCTTTCTTCCGGTAAGAAACCGGAATTGTTAAGATTTTCCTGCGGTCTGGCCAGGTCGATCTCATGGTGTGCCGTATTCACATCGCCGCAAACAACAATTGATTTGTTTTCTGCCATCATCTGTTTTGCATGCTCCAGGAAGTAGTCATAGAATTCCAATTTGTATTGCAAACGCTCCGGACCGGATTGACCGTTCGGATAGTAGATATTATACAAATAAAAAGTTTCATATTCGGCAAATTGAATTCGACCTTCCTGATCAAATTTTTCATTACCTAAACCGTCACAAATCGACAAAGGTTCTTCTTTTGTATAAATTGCAGTTCCGCTGTAACCTTTTCTGGCTCGGCTGGGATTGAAATATGCATGATAATCTTCGATGTTTTGGAGTTTTTTCGATAACTGCTCCTGCTCGGCTTTTATTTCCTGAAGGCACATTATATCCGGGTTTATCTCTTTTAATATTTCAATAAAACCTTTACGTTCGACAGCCCGTAAACCGTTAACATTCCAACTGACTAGTTTTTGCAAAACAGACTCCTTTTATTCCCGATGAATTAAACATCAATTTTCTTATTCAAAATCTTGGTAGCTTCCCGATCTGTCAACTAAAAAGATTAAACATCAATTCGTCTTATTCAAAATCTTGGTAGCTTCTCGATCTGTCAACTGAAAAGATTAAAAATCAATTTGTCTTATTCAAAATCTTGGTGGCTTCCCGATAGCTGACAGTGGCGAGGCGATGTTTATATTCGCGCAAGAAACCGGCGACACTATCCGGATCGGTTTTGGAAAACTCACGTAAAGCCCAGCCGATTGCCTTATTGATAAAGAATTCTTTAGAATCGAAATTGTTTTGAATAATTTCATATAATAATTCCGCGTTCGTAAATTTTTTGAATCCGAGTTGGAAAATAATGGCGGAACGACGTAACCATATTTCTTCCGACAAACTCCATTCCCGCATTTTATCTTCCAGTTGCGGATACGTCATGACAAGTGTACCGACAGGTCTGTTGAGATTGTCTACAGTATCCCACCAAGGTTTATCCAGAATCAGAGCTTCAATTTTTTCCAAATCTTCCTCTTGTAAAAAATGTTGCATCAGAGTCAGATAATCAATTGCAGCATATTGAAATTCGCGAAATTTCTGGTCCCAACATGCTTCGACAAATTCCCAGTCAATCTCATTTTCGTCTTTGGCGGTTTCAAATTGTTTTTTGCTCGCTTCGCGACGACGATCAGCCGGAACTCCCAAAAATTCAAATTGATTTCTCATATATGAACTCATTTGTTTTGCTTTTTCCGGGTCACTGAGAATTAAAATATCGGAACAAAATTGTTTAAAATTCATTTATCACGCCTCCAATAAGAAATCCTTTCTATTATAACATATGTTAATGGAATTCATTTTTCGGATTTTCATTAAAAGAGAGGGATTATATTGATTTAAGTTTTATTCTAAGAAAAATAAAGAAAAACCTTCCGGGCAGAAAGGTTTTTCTTCAAAATTTGTATGAGCTTCGTTTTAATAGAGACTATTTCTTAGCATCTGTTTCATTTTTTGTTGTAGTTTTTTTAGCAGGAGCTTTTTTTGCTGCAGGTTTGGCAGCTGCTTTGGTTGTTTTTTTAGCTGCAGGCTTAGCAGCCGGTTTTGCTTTTTGGGGAGCGGTCTTCGGCAGAATTCGATAAGCTTCTTCTTCGCCTTTAACTCCGATTAAATAATCTTGAGCTTGTCTGCGGGTTAATTCATAAACTGCGGTAGCACTGTATTTTGAAGAATAACCGCCTTTACCTACCAATAAATAAGAGTTAGCAGTTTTTGTACTATACAAAAGTTCTTCAAATCCGGACGGATCACCAAAATATCCTTCAGAATGTTGTGCAATGATTTCTAATTGTACACCAAGTATTTCGTTTGTCATTTTATAACCTTTCTTTTTTGAGTATATGATTTATTAATTAAGCATACTCAATGTAATTGTATAATTTGTTAGTTCAAAATTTTTTATTAAATTGTTAAATTTAATATTCACATTATATCAATAATTTTTTTGAGAGGTAAAAATCGAAAATTTTGAAAAATCTTTTTGGACAAATTTACACAGAAAAGAGTTATAGTAATTTTTTCTATGACAATTCTAACAAAACCCAAATTACAAAGTTCATATTTACAAGCGAATCTCAATTATTAAAAGTATATTTTAATATTTCAAGAATATTACAAATGTCTATTCTTATCATTACATTTTAATTTTCTTTACAATCAAAAAATTGGCGAAAAGTGCGGAATCACTTGTAAATAAAAGCTAATCGGCATTTTATGTAAAAAAACGAAGGTTAAATTCAGGTAAAAACAATACTTGTATTAGTCAATAATATTTGCAATAATATATCACGCCTACACACAATATGTAGTATAGGTTTGTGGATTTTACTACTAAATGTTGTGTAATTGATATAAAAAAAGGAGCCTGAGTCAATGCATAAAATACGAAATAACACTGTTCTGACCGATTCCGACAACTCTGCATTAGACATCGAATTATCTGATTTAATTAAACGTAAATTTACGAAAGAGCTGGAAGGCCAATCCGAAAAAACGGTTTATGACCTTTTTGAATGGGAAAAAAGAAATGTTTTGCTGACAGACTATAAAACCGGTGACGTTCTGACCGATATGAAAGATTTGGAATTTCCGTCACATTATTCACAACAATCCTGCGACATAATTGCTTCGAAATATTTCCGCAAAGCCGGGCTTGATACCCCGGAAGGTCATGAAACAAGCATGAAACAAGTTGCCCATCGCATGGTTGTTTTTTGGGTAACAAAACTGCTTGATGAACAATTTATTGATCAGGAACAAGCAGAAATCTTATATGATGAACTGGTCTATGCTTTGCTGAGTCAAATGTTCGCGCCGAATTCACCTCAGTGGTTTAATACCGGTTTGGCACAAGCTTACGGTATCAAAGGCGGACCGAGTGAACTTTTTTACTATGATCCGGTTCAGGAAAAAGTGATCATGAGTGAAGATACATATACCAGGACTCAAGCTTCAGCCTGCTTTATCCTTTCAATCGAAGATAAACTTTTGGGCAAACATTCAATTTCCGAGCATTACGTTACGGAAACAAAATTGTTCAAAGGCGGTTCAGGTACCGGCAGCAATTTCTCCGATATCCGGGCTGAAGGCGAAGCGTTATCCGGCGGCGGACAATCTTCCGGCCTGATGAGTTTTCTGCGCGGTTTGGATCGTAATGCCGGAGCAATCAAATCCGGCGGTACGACCAGAAGAGCTGCCAAAATGGTATGTCTCGATATCGATCATCCTGAAATTGAAAAATTCATGACTTGGAAAGCCAAAGAAGAAGACAAGGTCATTGCTCTGACCAAAATGGGTTATGACGGAGATATGGACGGTGAAGCCTATCAAACGGTTTCCGGTCAAAACAGTAATAACTCAGTGCGTTTCAGTGATGATTTCATGAAAAAAGTTGATGACCTGCCTGAAAATCCTGATGCAAAAATTACTTTGAAAGGTCGCGTCGATCCTTCGCTTAATAAAGAAGTATCAGTCAAAGAACTTTGGGATACATTTAATCAATCAGCATGGCGCTGTGCCGATCCTGCTCCGCAATTCGACGATACTTTCAATGCCTGGCATACCTGCCCGGCCGGTGAAGACGGAAAATACGGTGCGAAATACAATCGTATCAATTCAACAAATCCTTGCGGTGAATATGCTTTTCTTGACGATACCAGTTGCAACTTAGCTTCAATAAATCTATTGCCTTTTTATAATGCCGAAACAAAAGTTTTTGATCTTGAAGCCTATCACCACGTTATTGAATTATGTCAATTGGTTCTCGAAGCATCAATCATCGGCGGACAATTCCCGACAGAAGAAATTGCCCGCAAAACCTATTTGTTCCGTTCCACCGGTCTCGGCGTTGCCAACCTGGCATCATTATTGATGAGTATGGGATTGCCCTATGACTCAAAGGAAGCAAGAGCTTTGGCAGGTGCTTTGGTCGGAGTTTTGACCGGTCGCAGTTATCGCACTTCGGCTTTATTAGCGAAAGCTTCAGAGCCTTTCGCCAAATATAAAATCAACAGAAAATACATGATGCGGGTTATCCGTAACCATTCCAGAGCTGCCGGTGCCAGATCTGATCGTCCGGAAGGTCTGAATTACCAATTGATAATTGTCGATCATGAACTTTTGCGAAAACTCGGTTTGACTGAATTATCGGAAGTTTTGATATCCGACTGGCACGACGCCGAACAATTCGGAGAACTCTACGGATATCGCAATGCTCAAGTTTCGGTTATTGCACCTACCGGTACAATTTCTTTTGCCATGGATTGTGCGGCTACCAGTATTGAGCCGTTCTTCTCTCATGTAACTTATAAAAAATTGGTCGGCGGCGGATTTATGGAATTAGTTAACCCGATGCTGGAGGCAGGCTTACGCAGTTTGGACTATTCAGAAGAAGAAATTAAAGATATTGTCGAATATATTTTACGCAAAGAAAACGGCCGGATCGTCGATGGAAAAATCGAAGGTGCTCCTCATCTCAAACCGGAGCATTATCCCGTATTTGATACGGCAAATCAGTGCGGCAGCGGCGAACGTTATATCCATTACATGGGTCACGTCAAAATGGTGGCAGCCCTGACTCCGATGATTTCCGGCGCTATTTCCAAGACGGTAAACTTACCTCGTTCAGCTACGGTCAAGGCTTTCAAAGAAGTCGCTTTGGAATCCTGGAAGCTGGGAATCAAAGGTATTACTCTGTATCGTGACGGTTCCAAATTTGCCCAGCCGTTAAATATTCATTTAGATGCCGAACAAGTTGCCGAAATGCCTTTGGCAGATTTATCCTATGCCCAATTACTGGCCCGTGCCGGTGAAATGAAAAATGAAACCGAAGAATTGCAATCCGAGATCGCAATTCTCCAGGCCGAAATAGACGGTCTTGCTGCCGGTTCAGCCAGAGATGAATTCGAAGCCGGTATGCAAATGCCGCATTCCTTGGCATCACAAAGAGAAAAATTGGTCGGAATCAGATCCGGCAGAACCCATCCGGCAAAGATCGAAGATGTAAAAATCTATACCACGGTTAACCGCAACGAATTGGGTGAAATTTCCGAGATTTATATTACAACCGACCGTGAAGGCACAACTATTATGGGTTTACTCAACTCATTGTCCAAGACAATTTCCGTTATGTTGCAATACAAAATCCCGCCCCATGATATTGCCAAAATGTTGCGCGGCCAAAAATATGAACCATACGGTTTCGTATCGCGCCATCCGAACATTAAATATTGTACTTCCATCTCAGATTTGATCAGCAAGATTATTGATTTGGAAATTGGCGATTACACCAGAATTCAGGTTAAACCGGATCAAGAACAAATTGAGAACTTGCAAAACATCGGCGGTTACAGTTTCGGTCAGGGAATGCAAACCAATCCGACAGTAGATTCATCTCCGATGATCACCCAAGTGGGATTCGAAGAATATGTCCACGAGGATGCAATCGAAGCCGCCCAATTCGGCGAACGAATCTATGACGGCACGACCTGCCCCAATTGCTCAAGCGCCCGCATGGTCCGCAACGGCACCTGCGATGTCTGCCTTGACTGCGGCACCACCACCGGCTGTTCGTAAGTTCGTATATTCGTGAGTTCGCAAGATTTGCAAACTGTTCGTAAGTTCGCAGACGAACTGCGCTGATGGCGTAAACTATAAAACTATATTAAAAAAAGTGTAAACGTTGCTAAAGGTGACAACGATTCAGCTTATGCTGAAAGATCTTGGCAAAAGCTGATATGTTGTCACTTTTCAATTTGATATTTGATCGATCATTAATTGACAAATCTTTTCGACCGGCTGATTATTGGCAATAATCAAATCGGCATACTTGCGGTAAAGCTCAATTCTTTGCTCATATAAGGTAAATAAGCGGGATTTATCATCGGCCAGTAACGGTCGGGTACTGTTTTCAATATCCTGAATGATGGCATCAGGTGAACGGTCAAGAAAAATAACTAAACCGTTTTTTTTCAAAAACCGGATATTTTCTTCAAACAAAACGACACCGCCGCCTGTGGAAATTACAGTCCGGTCAAGCTCAGACAAAGCCTTAATGGCTAAAGTTTCATGCTTCCTGAAATAAGCTTCACTTTTGGCAAACATCTCGGGAATAGTTTCAGCAAACAGTGATTCCAGATAATGATCACTATCGATAAAATCATAGTTCAGTTTTTTCGCTAACAGTTTCCCGATTGTAGTTTTGCCGCTGCCCGGCATACCGATTAACACGTAGTTCACTTTGCCGCACTCCGAACTTTGTATCATTCCAAGTTAAGATTAGTAATTTATGATTTACCGTCATTACTGATTACTAATCATACTAAGTCAAGATAATTAGTTTATGATTTGCCAACATTACAAATTATTAATCATTCTAAGTCAAGATAAGTTTAGCCGAGTTGCAGCAAAATGCAAATTGTAATTCGCAGATCTTACTTCAAAAATGTAAGAATTATTATGTTATTATTATTTAAGAAAAACTATTATTTGTATAAAAATCGAAAAAACAATAATTCAAAAAAGTGAGAGAGTAAATATGGAAAACAAACAACCCAATCTGACAACCGGCAAAATACATTTATACGCGGGAGACGGCAAAGGCAAAACCACTGCGGCAGTTGGTTTAGCTGTCAGAGCTGCCGGATATGGTCTGAGAGTGATGTTCATTCAATTTCTGAAATTCGGAGATTCTGCGGAACTTAAGATTTTACGGAATTTGCCAAATGTAAAAGTACTGAGCGGAATGCCGACGAAGAAATTTACTTTTGTTATGAATGAACAAGAAAAAGCAGAAACCAAAGCTTGGTGCGAGTCATATCTGATGCAAGGAATATCTGCAGTGGATGAGGGTGAGATCGATTTGCTGATTCTGGATGAAGCTTTGGGTGCGATTAGTTCCGGAATGCTGTCGGAACAAGTTTTGCTGGATTTTCTCAAGGCAAAACCGGAAAATCTGGAAGTCGTCCTGACCGGACGCGATCCTTCACCGGCTTTGATTGATCTTGCCGATTATTATTCTGAAATACGTGCGGTAAAACATCCCTACAATACGGAAAAATTGATGGCAAGGCCGGGCATCGAATACTGAGAATCATATGATTATCAAATCTAAAGGTAAGTAATGAAATATGAAATTACGTCTGGCACATTTTTATCCTGATCTGCTGAATTTTTATGAAGACGACGGCAACGTTTTTATCTTACAAGAAAAAGCCGAACAAATGGGCATAGATTTTGAGGTAACTAATATTTCCGCAGGTGATGCTTTCGATCCGCTTGCTTTTGATTTACTGTTCATGGGCGGCGGCAAAGATGGAGATCAGCGCAAGGTCAGTCCGGATTTGGTTAAAAACAAAAAAGCAAATCTGATCAAAGCGATTGAAGCAGGTGTGCCGATGCTTTGTATTTGCGGCGGTTATCAATTGATGGGCAAGCGTTATCTTGATTCAACAGGTTTTGAAATAGAAGGCCTGGGGATTCTAAATCTTGAAACGATTGCTCACCCCGAGCGTTTGGTCGGCAGTTTGGAATTTGAAACAACTCTCGATTTGCAAAATAAAATCCTGATCGGTGTTGAAAATCATGGAGGCAGGACTTATTATTGTTCGGAATCCGGTTCAGCAAATGATTCAGAATTTCAATTTTCACCCGGTTTAAAATCTACTGCTTGTTCATCTCCCGGTTCCGGCTGCGGATCACAGCTTAAACCTTTCGGCAGAGTGATCAAAGGTTATGGTAATAACGGAGATGACGGAACAGAAGGAGCGATCTATAAAAATTTAATCGGTACTTATGCTCATGGCAGTTTTTTGCCGAAAAATCCGCAAATGGCTGATTATCTTCTGAATTTGGCAATTGAACGGCGGGGTTTACAAATAAAAGACAAATAGGGGAATCTGTCAGATAGATAAATAATCCGAGAGCTTTGTTGAAGCTGAAACATGGCAAAACACATGAAGATGTAAAGACAAGTGCAAAATACAGTTGAGACAGACGGTCAATCAACTTATAATAAACTATGATATTTCCGAAATTCAGCAGGAAATTGAATATAATTAGAATAAATATAATAATTAAAATTAGAAACAGGAAATATAATGCAAAAATTTAGTGAACTGCCATATCAAAGACCCGATATGGCCGAATTAAAAACAGAATTCAATTCGATTTTAGAGTTATTTGAAAACTCACAGAATGTGAATCAACAATTAATTTGTATCCAACGTTTGGAATCGATCAAAAGCCATTTTACAACGATGGGAACCCTGGCACATATTCGTCATACAATTGATACCAGAGACGAATTTTATGATCAGGAGATAGAATTTTTTAATGAGAATACACCGCTCTTTGAAGAGAAGGTCAATCAATTTGATCAAGCTGTGGTCAAATCTCCATTTCGAGCTGAACTTGAGGAAAAACTCGGCAAACAGTATTTCAATTTAATCGATGTCCAATTAAAAACTTTCAAACCGGAGATTATGCCGGATTTAATTGAGGAAAATAAACTCTCAACGGAATATTCCAAATTAGTTGCCTCGGCCGAAGTAGAATTTGAAGGACAAACCTATACGTTGGCACAGTTGACTCCTTTCCGTCAGGATCAGGATCGGGCGAGACGCAAAGCCGCGACCGCTGCTTATTACGGATTTTATGCCGACAATCAGGAGCAACTTGATCGTATCTATGATGATTTGGTCAAAGTCAGAACAAAAATTGCCAAGACTTTAGGTTATGAAAATTTCATCGAATTGGCTTATTACCGCTTGTCCAGAACCGACTATAATGCAGCTGATGTCGCCAAATATCGTGATCAGGTTTATACGGAAATCGTGCCGCTGGTCAGTAAGTTAAAACAACGTCAACAAGCCAGATTGGGTTTGCCTGAATTGAAACATTATGATGAATCTTTGAATTTCAATACCGGAAATCCGTTACCCCAGGGCGATTCCGATTTTATTGTCGATCAGGCAAAAACCATGTATCAGGAGCTTTCACCTGAAACGGACGAGTTTTTCAATTTCATGCTGGATTATGAATTGATGGATTTATTAGCCAAACCGGGCAAAGAAGCCGGCGGCTATTGCACCATGATTTTTGATTATAAAGCACCGTTTATTTTTGCTAATTTTAACGGCACCCAGGGCGATATTGAAGTAATGACTCATGAAGCTGGTCATGCTTTCCAATGTTTCCAAAGTCGTGAGATCTTTCCGCTGGACATGGTTTTCCCGACTTTAGAAGCTGCGGAAATTCACTCGATGAGTATGGAGTTTTTGACTTGGCCGTGGATGGATTTATTTTTCAAAGAGCAAACCGATAAATTCAAGTTTTCCCATTTAAGCGGTTCGATTGAATTTATTCCATATGGTGTAGCGGTCGATGAATATCAACACTGGGTTTATGCCAATCCTGAGGCAACACCTGCGGAACGCAATGCAATGTGGCGTGAAATCGAGCAGAAATATCAACCGCATCTGGATTTTGACGGCGATGAATTCTTGGAAAACGGCGGCAAATGGATGCGTCAGCTCCACATTTTCGGTGCACCGATGTATTACATCGACTACACTTTGGCTCAAGTTTGTGCTTTCCAATTTTTGCTCAAGAGTTTGGCCGATCCGGAAAATGCCTGGGCAGATTATTTAAGATTATGCCAAACCGGCGGCAGCAAACCTTTCCTGGAATTACTGGAAGTTGCCAATCTGGAAAATCCGTTCATCGCAGGAAGCCTTGCCAAAGTCATACCGAAGCTGGAGGAAATCCTCGATTCATTCGATGATCAGAATATGTAGTTTTGGAAAAAACAACTAAGCTGATTAAACTAAATAAAAAATAGAATTACTTTACTGAGAGTAACCAGATAATTAAATAATATTAAATATTCATATAAAGAATTGAGCTTTGATAATATCTAGAATCTAATAGAATTTAAATCATATTAAACAGAAAGAGTGAAAAAATATGCCGGGCGTAAATTTTCAAAAAATATTAATCTTGGATTGTGGTTCACCTTATGCACAAATTATTGCCAGACGGGTCAGAGATCTGAACGTCTATTCCGAAGTCAAACCGTACACGCTTGCGCTTGATAAATTGCAAGCGGAAAACTATCAGGCAGTGATTCTGATTGGTTCATCATATGAAAAACCGAATCCGCAAGTTCAACAAAAACTCACAAAAGCCGTCTCTGATATTCTCACCTTGGAATTGCCGGTCCTAGCAATTTGTCTGGATGACAATCTGATCACGGCTGATCAGGCGAAGAAAATTTATGTCAGTTCTGAAGTTCCTGCATTTAAACAAACAGATTCCGAAAAACAGCTCTTGCAGGATTTTTTATTCAATCAGGCAAAACTGAAAGGCGACTGGCTGATCGATGATTTTATCCAAAACAAAGTTGCCGAGATCAAGGCAGAAGTCGGCGACAGCAAGGTAATCATGGGATTATCCGGCGGTGTCGATTCCTCGGTTGCTGCAGTCCTGGTTAATCAAGCGATCGGCAAACAGCTCTATTGTATTTTTGTCGATCACGGTTTGATGCGCAAAAATGAAGGCGATCAGGTTGAGCAAATGTTCCGCAAGCAATTTGATATGAATTTCATTCGGGTTAATGCCGAAGACAGATTCCTCGGCAAACTGGCAAATGTCGTGGATGCCGAGCAAAAAAGAA